>NZ_JBKEVR010000001.1:0-566063 GCF_056357235.1 Bifidobacterium sp. LH_389 | reverse complement strand
GCGCACGCCGAGTCCCTCGCGGTTCCTTAGCTCGTCGATGCGGTTTCTTTCCTCGGCCGACAGGTGGGAATACACTTTCGTCATGAGCGCGACACTTTCTCTTCGGTTGTGGACTTGAACACTTCCAACCTTAGAGCGGGTGTTGCGCTTCTATTTAGAACCCGGGCGGGGCACGGGTTGTCCAGCGTGATGGTATACTGGTGGACTGTTGTCTTGGCGAGGGAATGCGGCCGGTCCGCTTCCGTTATCGACTCGACGTGATGGTACGGCTCCTTGGGTCGTTTCGCGGCGCGTCGTGGCGCCGGGACGGAGCAAACTGAAATTATTTCAAGGAGAAAACATCATGGCACATACCATCGTGCTCGAGGGCGAAGTCCGCAACGAGTTCGGCAAGGGCGCTGCCCGCCGCATGCGCGTCGCCAACCAGATTCCGGCCACCATCTACGCCGGCGGCGCCGAGCCGACCTTCATCAAGCTGCCGCTCAAGTCCACCACCTACGAGCTGCGCAACCGCAACGCCCTGTTCAACATCAAGTTCGACGGCCAGAGCAAGATGGCCATCGTCAAGGACGTGCAGCACAACCCGATCAAGCGCATCATCGAGCACATCGACTTCTACGAGGTCCGTGCCGGCGAGAAGGTCAACGTGACCGTGCCGGTGTTCGTCGAAGGCCTGCCGAAGGGCGCCGCCGTCGCGTTCGTGGACCTGCAGCACCTCGAGGTCCGCGCCGACGTGGCCAACCTGCCCGAGAAGATCGTCATCGACGTCAACGGCCTGGCCGACGGCGACAAGGTCCTCGCCAAGGACGTCAAGCTGCCCGAGGGCTCCGAGCTCGTCATCGACGATCCGGATACCTCCGTCGTGTCCGTCGAGGTTCCCGAGGACGCCGCCCCGGAGACCCCGGCCGCCGCTCCCGCCGCGGATGCCGCCGCTCCGGCCGCCGACGCCAAGGCCTGATCCCTCCGATCGGTCCAGAACCCCTGAGCAACGGGGAGTCCGCCGCCACGCGGGCTCCCCGTTCTGGCATTCCGGGCATCCTCGGCATTCCGGGCTTCCCGGGCGGCATGGCGCGACGATCTTTCATAATGTGAACCGTGTCACGCCGCCGGCGTCCGAATGTGCGATAGTGCCTCCTAGGCCGAACGCCACAAGCGCAAGGCATCTTGACCATATCAGCGTCTGCCGCGACGTTCCATCCGCCGGCCGGCGCCCATCAAAGAAGCAAGAATATGACTGAAGCATCTCATCACGATCCGGCGGCGCTCGACAAGCTCACCGAAGCGTTCACCGTCCTGCCCAACGACAACCCGGCCTCCGACGCCAAGCGTCAGGAGCTCATCGACAAGCCGGCGTTCGGACAGGTCTTCTCCGATAACATGACTCACATGACCTGGACCAAGGGCGAAGGTTGGTCCGACCGTCGCGTCGAGCCGTACGCGCCGCTCAAGCTGGATCCGGGTGCCTCCGTGCTCCACTACGCGCAGGAGGTCTTCGAGGGCCTCAAGGCGTACCGTCACGCGGACGGCTCCACCTGGCTGTTCCGCCCGGACGCGAACGCCGAGCGTTTCCAGAACTCTGCCAAGCGCCTGTACCTGCCCGAGCTGTCCGTGGACGACTTCCTCGGTTCCGTGGCCGCGCTCGTCAAGCGCGACGCCAACTGGGTGCCGTCCCGCCGCGAATACACGCTGTACATGCGTCCGTTCATGTTCGCCTCCGAACCGTTCCTGGGCGTGCGCGCCCCGCAGGAGGTTGACTACTGCGTGATCGCCTCCCCGTCCGGCCCGTACTTCCCCGGCGGCGTCAAGCCGGTGAGCATCTGGGTGGAGGACAAGTGGTTCCGCACCGGCCCCGGCGGCACCGGCTTCGCCAAGTGCGGCGGCAACTACGCGGCCTCCCTGCTCGGCGAGTACACGGGCATTGAGAACGGCTGCCAGCAGGTGTGCTTCGTGGACGCCGCCACCAAGACGTACCTCGAGGAGCTCGGTGGCATGAACATGATGATCGTCCACAAGGACGGTCACGTGGAGACCCCGTCCCTGACCGGCAACATCCTGCCCGGCGTCACCCGCCGCTCGCTGATCCAGCTCATGCAGGACCGCGGCATCGACGTGGTGGAGACCATGATCAAGCTGACCGACCTGCTCGAACAGATCAAGTCCGGAGACGTCACCGAGGTGTTCGCCTGCGGCACCGCCGCCATCATCACCC
Source organism: Bifidobacterium sp. LH_389 (assembly GCF_056357235.1). Lineage (NCBI taxonomy): Bacteria > Bacillati > Actinomycetota > Actinomycetes > Bifidobacteriales > Bifidobacteriaceae > Bifidobacterium > Bifidobacterium sp. LH_389. Next base: position 563,854 of record NZ_JBKEVR010000001.1, on the reverse strand, counting down.
CGATCGGCCGCTTCAAGTCCAAGGAATTCGACGTGACCGTGGGCGACGGTGGATCCGGCGAGCTCACGCTGGATCTGCGCAACGAGCTGCTCGGCATTCAGCTGGGCGAGCGCGAGGATCCGCACAACTGGATGTGGAAGGTGTGCTGACAGGCTTACTGCCAGCCTGTTTTGAGGCCCCTTGCGAATCGCGGTATTCGCAAGGGGCTTTTTCGTTGGTTTTCGTGATGAGGTGGGTGGCTCAGGGGTTGCCGTGCTACGCACGGATTTCGCTCAATCCGCGCGCGTGAGTTCGTGGAGCGAGCGGTGCGATGGATGCGAGGATGGCATGGTTCCGGTGCCTGGTCGGTGAACTCGGCTGGGACCTCGCGTTGCGTGAGTAGAATCGGACTCACCAGAGGTAGGTGAGTCACATGAGTTTGAAGAGTCTACGGCTGAAGCGCGGATGGAGCCAAGCAGAATTAGGCGGCAAGGTTGGCATGTCCCGAGGCAACGTTGGTGATTACGAGACTGGACGTCGTCCGATCGAGAATATGACGTTGGGCATGGCTATCAAGCTATGTGATGCCTTACGTGTGTCTAATCCGCGTAAGTTGCTGGATGATGATTCGCCCGAGGAATCGGCGGGTAATCCGACTCAAGCCTAGGCGTGCTCTTTATGGGGACGTCTGGGCGCTAGGCGTGTCCGATCGGACGCGCTGAAGCTGGGGTAAAAGTGAGCCCACGTAGTTGCACCTACGTGGGCTCATGCCTAGCTAAATAAATATCAAACCAATTCAGTGAGGCATGTCTATTATAGCATGCCTCACAAGGGAGTGAGGTCATTATGACTACATTCGCTGGTCGAGGCGGCGTGATGCTGTATCCTGTAGGTATCCGACGGATCGGGGTGATTGCCATGGTGAAGGTCAGGGGCAGGCGTCCGCATGTGGTTTCGTTCAACCGGAACACGTACGTGCGTGCGATGCGCGGTGCCGCGTTGCAGGGCACGACGTTGGAGGCCGAGCTGAACAAGGTGGTCGCCCGGTATGCGGATGAATCCGATGCGCTGCCGGAGGGTGCGATGGTGTTCCGCACGCGTGATGGGCTGTTGAGGCATCTGCGTTCGGTGCTGGACGGCGAGTAGCGTGTTCGACTATGTCGATACGCCGACGTTCGATGCCGATCTGCGTCGCCTGAAACGGTTCCGTCGTGAGTATGCGGAATCCGTGTTCGATCTGATCGAGAACCATCTTACCGTGTACGGCGGGGTTCCCGAGTCGTGCGAACCGCATGCGCTGGTCAATCCTCGGGGATGCTTTTCCGGGTATATGGAGTGTCACGTCGAACCGGATGTGCTGTTGGTGTACAGGGTGACGCGCAAGCATGTGCTGCTGGCGCGTATCTGTACGCACGGGGAGTTGGAGTCGTGCCGGTTCGGCCGTGAATGGCCGGCCGGCTAGTCGGCGGTTCCGTGCCCCCTTGTTTTTCGTGAAGCCTAGGCGGTGCCATCGTTGCCTAGGCTTTTCCGTTGTCCTTTGGCGTTATGGAGGTTTTTGGGTTCTTCCGATTGTGGCATGTAAGGGCCGTGACCTCGGGCGCGCCGCGGACGGCCGTTGAGCAGGGGAGTGGCTATGCTGGCACGCGGCGACCTGCCCGGACGACCGGCGGGCATGCGACGGACGAGGGAGGGCACACGATGACGGTGGCGCTGGAGTCGAACGCGGTGTTCGTGGGGATCGAGTATCTGGCTATCTTCGTGTGGGGGCTGTCCGGCGGATTGTCCGCCGTGCGCAAGGGCTTCGATCTGTTCTCCATACTCATGTGCGCGTGGATGACGGCGCTCGGCGGCGGTCTCGTGCGCGACACCCTGCTCGGCGACCTGCCCCCGGTGGGCATCACCGACAAGGGCTACATCCTCACCTGTCTGGTGTCAGGTCTCATCGTGGCCGTTGCGCATCCGGAAGTGAGCCGGTTCAAGTGGACGATGGTGGCGATCGACGCGCTGGGGCTCGGCCTGTTCGCCGTCAACGGCACCGCGAAGGCACTGGCGTTCGGATCGTCCGGTATGACGGCTGTGTTCCTCGGCATGGCCACGGCGCTGGCCGGCGGACTGTTCCGCGACCTCATGGTGGGGGAGGTGCCCATGATCATCGGCGACCGGCACCTGTATGCCGTGCCCTCGCTGGTGGGCTGCGTGCTGACGGTGCTCGTGTACAAGGGCGTGCGGGCGTCCGCGATCGGCATGCAGGCGGAAATGATTCTGGACGTGGTGATCGTGATCGTGGTGTTCACGCTGCGCATGGTGTCCGTGGCTTGCAACCTCACGCTGCCCGGTGCGGTGGATCGCAGGAGCGTGACTGACGGGACGGATGCGGATAACGGGGAGACAGTGGACGGCGGGGAGCATTCCGGCGATGCGCAGGCCGAAGGGCATGCCCTGAAATAGTGCCTTGCAATAATGCCCTGAAAAGGGGAAAGTCCCGCAACCCCTGTGCGGGACTGCGGGACTTTCCGAAGGTTGACCCTGAACGGTCAGGATCAGAGCGCGTTGATCGCCACGGCGAGGCCGGACTTGCGGTTCGCGGCCTGGTTCTTGTGAATCACGCCCTTGCTGGCAGCCTTGTCCAGACGACGGGCGGCCACCTGATAGGCGGCTTCGGCGGCGGCCTTGTCACCGGAGGCGATGGCCTCGCGGGTGTGACGGATGGCGGTCTTCACGGCGGACTTGACCTGAACGTTGCGCTGGTGCGCCTTCTCGTTGGTCAGCACGCGCTTCTTCTGCGACTTGATGTTAGCCACTATCTACTCCAAACGACGTAAACGTGTATTACAAGGACATACAAACTGACATGATAACACAGGTTCACCCCAAACGGTGCCGTGTTTTGCGAATTGGCGGGGAATTCGGGGAAAATGCCCGTGAGTCTCGGCACGTAGGGTATGCCGGACGCTACACTTGGTTCGTTTGAACCTTGTGAAGTGAAGGAGCCGAGTCAGGTGGTTGAGCAGAGGAACAAGCCCGGGTATACCGATCAGTCGCTGATCCGCAACTTCTGCATCATCGCGCACATCGACCACGGCAAGTCGACCGTGGCGGACCGCATTCTGCAGCTGAGCGGCATCGTGCCCGAACGCGAGATGCGCGATCGCTTCCTCGACCGCATGGACATCGAGCAGGAGCGCGGCATCACCATCAAGTCGCAGGCCGTGCGCGTGCCGTGGACGTTCGACGGCACCGAGTACACGCTCGGCATGATCGACACCCCCGGCCACGTGGACTTCACCTACGAGGTCTCCCGCGCGCTCGCCGCCTGCGAGGGTGCGGTGCTGCTCGTGGACGCCACGCAGGGCATCGAGGCGCAGACGCTGTCGAACCTGTACATGGCCATCGACCACGACCTGACCATCATTCCCGTGCTCAACAAGATCGACCTGCCGAGCGCCGAACCGGATCGTCACGCCGAGGAGATCGCCGGGCTCATCGGCTGCGACGCGTCCGACGTGCTGCGCGTCTCCGGCAAGACCGGCGAGGGCGTGGCCGACCTGCTCGACCGCATCGTCATGGAGGTGCCCGCCCCGCACGGCGACCCGAAGGCCCCGGCGCGCGCGCTCATCTTCGACTCGGTGTACGACTCGTACCGCGGCATCGTCACTTACATCCGCATGGAGGACGGCGAACTCAAGTCCCGCGAGAAGGTGCACATGATGGGCATCGGCATGACGCACGAGCCCATCGAGATCGGCGTGATCAGCCCGGACATGACGCCCACCAAGGCGCTCGGCGCCGGCGAGGTCGGCTACATCATCACCGGCGCGAAGGACGTGAGCCAGTCCAAGGTGGGCGACACGCTGACCTCCGCCGCCCGCCCGGCCACTGAACCGCTGCCCGGCTACCGCGACCCGAAGCCCATGGTCTACTCCGGTCTGTTCCCGATCGACAACGCCCAGTTCCCCGAACTGCGCGACGCGCTCGACAAGCTCAAGCTCAACGACGCGGCCCTGATCTACGAGCCGGAAACCTCCGTGGCGCTGGGCTTCGGCTTCCGCTGCGGCTTCCTCGGCCTGCTGCACATGGAGATCGTCTCCGAGCGCCTGGAACGCGAATTCGGACTCGACCTCATCTCCACCGCGCCCAACGTGCCGTACGACGTGACCGCGGAGGACAACACCGTGCACCACGTGACCAACCCGAGCGAGTTCCCGGACGGGAAGATCAAGAAGATCGTCGAGCCGATGGTCGCGGCGGACATCATCACGCCCAAGGAGTTCATCGGTTCGGTGATGGATCTGTGCCAGGACCATCGCGGCATCATGGGCACCATGGAGTACATCTCCACCGACCGCGTGGAGATGCACTACCGCATTCCGCTCGCGGAGATCGTGTTCGACTTCTTCGACCAGCTCAAGAGCCGCACCAAGGGATACGCCTCGCTCGACTACCATGAGGACGGCGAGCAGGCGGCGGATCTGGTGAAGGTGGACATTCTCATTCAGGGTGAGAAGGTGGACGCGTTCAGCGCGATCGTGCACCGGGACAAGGCGTACAGCTACGGCGTGATGATGACCAAGAAGCTGCGCGAACTGATTCCGCGCCAGCAGTTCGAGATTCCCATTCAGGCGGCCATCGGCTCGCGCATCATCGCCCGCGAGAACATCCGCGCCTTGAGGAAGGACGTGCTCGCCAAGTGCTACGGCGGCGACATCACGCGCAAGCGCAAGCTGCTCGAAAAGCAGAAGGCCGGCAAGAAGCGCATGAAGATGCTCGGCCACGTGGAGGTGCCGCAGGAGGCGTTCATCGCCGCGCTGTCCACCGGAGACTCCGGCAACGACCGCGACACGAAGGACAAGATCCGTGCCGCGCAGAAGACCGAAGGCTGACGTTGTCCGCATTCGAGGTCTACGTTCATGTGCCGTTCTGTATACGGCGCTGCGGCTACTGCGACTTCAACACCTACACGGCCACGGATCTGGGCGGGGGAGCCTCGCGCGGCAACTACGCGACCATGGCGATTCGCGAGATGCGTCTGGTGCGCGACTGGCAGCTCGCCCATGGCATCGAGGAACCGCCTGCATCCACCGTGTTCTTCGGCGGCGGCACGCCCACCATCCTGCCTGCGCATGACCTGACGACTCTGTTGGACGCCGTGCGCGAGGTCTGGGGCGTGGCTCCGGGCGCGGAGATTACCACCGAGGCGAATCCGGACACCGTGGATGTGGCTTACATTCAGGAGCTGGCGGACGGCGGGTTCACGCGCATCTCCTTCGGCATGCAGTCCGCGGTGCCGCACGTGCTGCATACGCTCGACCGCACGCACACGCCCGCCAACGTGGAGGCCGGCGTGCGCGCTGCGGACGCTGCCGGTCTGCGCTCCAGCGTGGACCTGATCTACGGGGCGCCGGGGGAGAGCCTCGACGACTGGCGTACGAGCGTACGCACCGCCGTGGCGCTCGGTGCGAATCATGTGTCCGCCTATGCGCTCACCGTGGAGCCGACCACGAAGATGGGCCGGCGGATCGCCGCCGGGACGCTGCCCAAACCGGATGACGACGACGAAGCCGCCAAGTACGAGATCGCCGACGAACTGCTGTCTGCGGCGGGCCTCGAATGGTACGAGATCTCCAACTGGTCACGGCCCGGATACGAGAGCCGACACAATCTGGGCTATTGGCGCAACGTGGACTGGGCGGGCCTCGGCCCCGGTGCCCATTCGCACGTCAACGCAGGCACGGATGCACACGGTAATCCCCGCAAGGCCTTGCGCGCGTGGGACATCGCGCACCCGCGCCTGTGGGGCGTGGCGATCGGCGAGGGTCGCGTGCCGTGGGGCGGCAGCGAGGAGATCGATGCGGGGGAGAACCTCGAGGAGCTCATCATGCTAGGGCTTCGCCTGCGCGAGGGGCTGGACCTGAAGCGCGTCGAGTCGGCCGGCGGACGTGCGATCGACAGCACGGCGCTGGAGGGCATGGTCCGGGAGGGGCTCATCGTGATTACGCCCGGCGCAGGGGACGCGGGCGACCGCGTAGTGCCCACGCTGAAGGGCCGCCTGCTCAACGACGCCGTGATCGAGCGGTTCTTCGACCTTGCGGGGGTGTGAGACCTTATCTACGCTGCTACATGGCGTGCCGCCCTGCATATTTCCGATTTGTGTGGTGGTTTTTCGCCCTCCGCTTCGGTAGGCTCCGCGTGAAATGACCGGAATCGGACCGTACTTATCGGACGTACCGCCGGAAAACCACCACACAAATCGGAAATATGCCGGCCGTCGACCTTCGGACGGATCCGACGCGGTACGTAGCTACGTGGTCTTGCTGATGTCAGTCTGACGTTACGTTGTTTGCCTATGTCATATGCACGTATATGTACGTACGTCCATATGCCGACGTCCGGTGAGGGCTCGGGGCGTCCGGTACGGCAATTGCCAACGGGGCATGCCGACATGCAGGGCGGGGGAATGCGCGCACTGCGGCGTGTGCAGGGCGGTCGCAGCGGATCCCGTATGATGCGGATACGCCATCGCTTGGTTGCTGTGCGTGCGGGACGCATGGCCGTGCGCACGGTGCTGCCGAAGGACGGTTTCGGCGGGCGCGCGGAGGCATCGGAGGCCTGTGCCCGAGCTAACCGTTGCCTCACGGTGAACAGTGTTAGCAAACCGTTAGGGAATCGCCATCGCAGTAGGGCGGCGGCATATGGGAACCGTTAAAACCGTCACACAACCTTCAAATCGCCTTTAGAGTGAAACCGCAATGGTCCGGCGAAGGCAACTTCGTCGGATTTTGTTTGACTGAAGGAGAAAACATGCCCTGGTGGGTTGATGTTGCCTACGTGGTCGGCACGATCGCATTTTTCGTCGTGGTCGACCTCTTCGGAAAGTGGGTGGATAAGCTATGATGACCGTTTTCACCACCCTTGGCGTCGTTCTGGGTCTCGTCGGCATCGGATACATGATCTATTCGCTGTGCCGCCCCGAGAAGTTCTGAGGTGTTCCGATGGTATATATCTTCGCATTTCTGGCATTCGCTCTGATTGCCATCATCCTTGCGGCCATCTACAAGCCGTTGGGTGACTACATGTACAACGTGTTCACGTCCGACAAGGACCTCTTCTTCGAGAAGTGGATCTACAAGATCATCGGCGTGGACTCCAAGAAGGGTCAGACCTGGAAGGCCTACCTTCGCGGCGTGCTCGGTTTCTCCCTGATGAGCGTGCTGTTCCTCTACCTGCTGCAGCGCATCCAGACCTGGCTGCCGTTCAACATGGGCTTCGACAACGTCCCCGGCCCGCTGGCCTTCAACACCGCCGCCTCCTTCGTGACCAACACGAACTGGCAGTCCTATTCGCCTGACGTGACGCTCGGCTACACCGTGCAGTTCGCCGGTCTGGCCGTGCAGAACTTCGTGTCCGCGGCCGTGGGCATCGCGGTGGCCATCGCGCTCGTGCGTGGCTTCGCGTGGCGCAAGGCCGAAACCATCGGCAACTTCTGGGTGGATCTCACCCGCGCCACCCTGCGCCTGCTCATGCCCATCTCCATCGTGGTGGGCATCATGCTCATCGCGCTCGGCGTCTCGCAGAACTTCGCCGACTGGGTCCACGTGACCACCATCGCCGGCAACGAGCAGACCATCATGCAGGGCCCGGTGGCCTCGCAGGAGGTCATCAAGGAGCTCGGCACCAACGGCGGCGGCTTCTTCAACGCCAACTCGTCGCACCCGTACGAGAACCCGAACATGTGGACCAACCTCATCGAGATCCTGCTCATGCTGTGCATCCCGGTGGCGCTGACCCGCACCTTCGGCCGCATGGTCGGCAACATCCGCCAGGGCTACGCGCTGCTCGGCGCCATGGTCGTCCTGTTCGCGATCAGCTTCACCTGCGTGGTGACCGCCGAGTCCTTCTCTTCCGACCCGATCACCTCCCTGACCGGCGGTTCGATGGAAGGCAAGGAGAACCGCTTCGGCATCGTGTGGTCCGGCCTGTTCGGCACCACTTCGACCAGCACCTCCACCGGCGCCGTCAACTCCATGCATGACTCCTACACCGCTCTGGGCGGCATGATGTACATGCTCAACATGATGCTCGGCGAGGTCAGCCCCGGCGGCGTCGGCGCCGGTCTGTACGGCATCCTTGTGATGGCCATCGTGACCGTGTTCATCGCCGGCCTCATGGTCGGCCGTACGCCCGAGTACCTCGGCAAGAAGATCGGTCCTCGTGAGATGAAGATGGCTTCGCTGTACTTCCTCGTCATGCCGATCACTGTGGTCGCCGGCGTGGCCCTGAGCTTCGCCGTGCCGTTCGCGCGCGAGTCGATCTTCGACACCTCGCTCAACAACAGCGGCAACCACGGCTTCTCCGAGGTCGTGTACGCGTTCACCTCCGCCGCGAACAACAACGGTTCCGCGTTCGCCGGCATCACCGCCGACACCCCGTGGCTCGACACCATGCTGGGTCTCGCCGTGCTGCTCGGCCGCTTCCTGCCGATCGCTCTGGTGATCGCCCTGGCGGGCTCGCTCGCCAAGCAGGACATCGTTCCGGAGACCTCCGGCACGATGAAGACCGACAACAAGCTGTTCGTGTTCCTGCTCGTGTTCGTTATCTTCATTATCTCCGCGCTCACCTTCTTCCCGACGCTCGCCCTTGGCCCGTTGGCTGAAGGTCTGGAAGGTCTGGTGGCCTGAAATGTCAGCTGTCATGTCTAACGCAGATTCCAACGACGTCATCAAGGACGTCAAGAAGTCCAACAACCAATCCCTCGGTGCCATGCTCATCAAGAGCCTGCCCGACGCGTGCCGCAAGTTCGACCCGCGCAACATGTGGCACAACCCGGTCATGTTCATCGTGTGGGTCGGCGCCGCGTTCCTCACCCTGCTGGGCATCGCCCAGCTGTTCGACCCGGCCGACCTCGCGCAGGGCGAGCCCGTGTTCTTCACGTGGATCGTCGCGATCGTGCTGTGGCTCACCGTGCTGTTCGCCAACCTCGCCGAGGCCGTGGCCGAGGGCCGCGGCAAGGCGCAGGCCGACGCGCTGCGCAAGACCCGTACCACCACCCCGGCCCGCGTGGTCGTGGGCTACGACGAGCAGAACGATCCGGACGCCCGCGGCCCCGAAAAGGGCATCGGCTCGGCGACCATCCAGGAGATCCCCAGCTCCGATCTGAAGCAGGGTGACGTGGTGGTCGTCTCCGAAGGCGAGCTCATCCCCGGCGACGGCGACATCATCTCCGGCATCGCGTCCGTGGACGAGTCGGCCATCACCGGCGAATCCGCGCCCGTGATCCGCGAGTCCGGCGGCGACCGCTCGGCCGTCACCGGCGGCACCCGCGTGCTGTCCGACCGCATCGTGGTGCGCATCACCCAGAAGCCCGGCGAGTCCTTCGTGGACAAGATGATCGCTCTGGTCGAAGGCGCCAACCGCCAGAAGACCCCGAACGAGATCGCCCTCGACGTGCTCCTGAGCTCGCTGACCATCATCTTCCTGGTCGTCGTGCTGTGCATCAACCCGCAGGCCTCCTCCGTGGACTCCTCCGTGAGCCTGACGGTCCTCATCGCCCTGCTGGTCTGCCTCATCCCGACCACCATCGGCGCCCTTCTGTCTGCCATCGGCATCGCCGGCATGGACCGTCTGGTCCAGCGCAACGTGCTTGCCACCTCCGGCCGCGCCATCGAGGCGGCCGGCGACGTGACCACCCTGCTGCTCGACAAGACCGGCACCATCACCTACGGCAACCGTCAGGCGTCCGAATTCCACGCGCTGCCCGGCGTCGACCACGACGAGATCGTCAAGGCCGCCGCGCTGAGCTCGCTCGCGGACTCCACCCCCGAAGGCCAGTCCATCGTGGCCCTCGCCAAGGAGGACGGCTTCGACGTGCAGGACGTCCCCGGCGCTACCGCCGTCGCGTTCACCGCCGAGACCCGCATGTCCGGCCTTGACCTGCCGAACGGCGACCGCATTCGCAAGGGTGCCACCTCCGCCGTCGAGGAGTGGATCGCCAAGGAAGGCGGCGTGATGAGCACCGAGGTGCGCGACGCGCTGCACGACCGCGTGGCCTCCATCTCCGGTCAGGGCGGCACCCCGCTCGTCGTGGCCGAGCAGTATGCGAACGGCGAGGCCAAGGTCCTCGGCGTCGTCCAGCTCAAGGACGTCGTCAAGAAGGGCCTGCGCGAACGCTTCGAGGACATGCGCAAGATGGGCATCCGCACCGTCATGGTCACCGGCGACAACCCGCTGACCGCGGCCGCGATCGCCAAGGAAGCCGGCGTCGACGACTTCATCGCCGAGGCCAAGCCCGAGGACAAGCTCGCCTACATCAAGAAGGAGCAGGCCAAGGGCCAGCTCGTGGCCATGACCGGTGACGGCACCAACGATGCCCCGGCCCTGGCGCAGTCCGACGTCGGCGTGGCGATGAACTCCGGCACCTCCGCTGCTAAGGAGGCCGGCAACATGGTCGACCTCGACTCCGACCCGACCAAGCTCATCGACATCGTCGAGATCGGCAAGCAGCTGCTCATCACCCGCGGTGCGCTGACCACCTTCTCGATCGCCAACGACATCGCGAAGTACTTCGCCATCATTCCGGCCATGTTCATGACCCAGTTCCCGGGCCTTGGCGTGCTCAACGTGATGGGTCTGCACAGCCCGCTTTCGGCCGTGCTCTCCGCGATCATCTTCAACGCGATCATCATCGTGCTCCTGATCCCGCTCGCCCTCAAGGGCGTCAAGTACCGTGCCGAGGCCTCCGAGAAGATTCTGGGTCGCAACCTCAGCATCTACGGTCTGGGCGGCATCATCGCGCCGTTCATCGGCATCTGGATCATCGATCTGTTCATCCGCCTGATCCCGGGCTTCTGATCGGTACCAAGCGAAGGAAAGTGTGCAAGCAATGAAAAACGCAATGTCTCTGAACCTGCGCAGCTACTGGGCCGGTTTCAAGGCCGTGATCGTGTTCACCGTCATCGTGATCGTGTACACGTTCTTCATGACCGGCGTCGGCCAGCTCGGCATGCCGGACAAGGCCAACGGCTCCATGATCACCAACGCCCAGGGCGAGGTCGTGGGCTCCTCCCTGATCGGCCAGTCGTTCGTCGACTCCAACGGCGACGCCCTGCCGCAGTACTTCCAGGCCCGTCCGTCCGCGGCTTCCGACCCCAACCTGCCGGAAGACCAGACCGACAACGTGAACTACGCGGCGAACGCCTCCTCCGGCACCAACAAGGGTCATCAGGACGAGGACCTCATCAAGTCCGTCACCGACCTGCGCGAAGCCATCGCCGAGCGTGAGGGCGTGAGCGTCAAGGACGTTCCGGCGGACGCCACCACGTCCTCCTCCTCGGGTCTCGACCCGAACATCAGCCCCGCTTACGCGGCCATTCAGGTCAAGCGCGTGGCCGATGAGCGCGGTCTCAAGGAGGATCAGGTCGAGCAGCTGGTGGAGAAGAACACCACGCATCGCGGCCTCGGATTCATCGGCGAGGACGTGGTCAACGTGGTGACGCTGAACCGCGATCTCGACGCGCTCAAGTAGCTCCGATTGATCAGGGTCCGCCCGCCCCGGACGGACCCGACGCCCCGGCTCCTCGCCATGCGCCTGCAGTGTGCGGCCATGAGCGGGAAACCGGGGCGTTTACTCTGTCGGGGTACACTGAAAGCCTGAAATCCGGAACCCGAAAAAGGAATTTCGGGTTCGCAAAGTATATCGTTGTACGCCATTTCGACCGTCTGGGGGTTCATTCATGGCTCGCGCACGCGGATCGTTCAGGGTGCTGCTCGGCGCCGCGCCCGGTGTGGGCAAGACCGTCGCCATGCTCAAGGAGGGCCGGCAGCTCAAGACCGAGGGCAAGGACGTGGTCGTCGCCCTGCTGGAGACGCACGGACGCAAGGGCACCGCACGCTCGGCCAGGGGACTGGAGGTCGTGCCCCGCCGTCGCATGCGCTACCGCGGCATGTGGCTCGAGGAGATGGATCTCTTCGGCGTGATCGAACGCCACCCGGACGTGGCCCTGGTGGACGAGCTGGCCCACACCAACGTGCCCGGCTCGGTGCACGAGAAGCGCTGGCAGGACGTGGAGGACCTGCTCGACGCGGGCATCGACGTCATCACCACCATCAACGTCCAGCACATCGAGTCGCTCAACGACGTGGTACGCGAAATCACCGGCAGCACGCAGAAGGAGACCGTGCCGGACAAGGTGCTGCGCTCGGCCACGCAGGTCAAGCTCGTCGACCTTCCCCCCGAAGGTCTGCGCGAGCGTCTCGCCGCCGGTCTGGTTTACAAGCCGGACCGCGTGGATGCGGCCCTGAGCAACTACTTCCGCGTGGGCAACCTGACCGCGCTGCGCGAGCTGGCCCTGCTGTGGCTGGCCGGCCGCGTGGACGAATCGCTCAAGGAGTACCGCGAGGAGCACCACATCAACGCGAAGTGGGAGACCCGCGAACGCGTGATCGTCGCCCTGTCCGGCGGCCCCGAGGGCGACCAGCTCCTGAGGCGCGGCGCCCGCGTGGCCCGTGCGTCCGGCGGCGGCGACCTCATCGCCGTGCACGTGACCAGCGAGGACGGGCTCGCCAGCTCCAACCCCACCCTGCTCATCAAGCAGCGCGACTTGGTGGAGAAGCTCGGCGGCACGTACCATCAGATCATCGGCGAGGACGTGGCGGAGGCGCTGCTGGACTTCGCGCGCGCCAACAACGCCACGCAGGTGATCGTCGGCGTCTCCCGGCGCAGCGCGCTGAGCCGCTGGCTGGGCCGGCCGTCCGCCACGACGGGCATCGTCGAGAAGTCCGGCGACATCGACGTGCATATCGTCACCCATTCGTTCGCGGCGGGACGCGGCCTGCGCCGGCTGCCGCGGTTCCAGCGGTCCATATCCATCAACCGCAAGATCGGCGGACTGCTGTTCGCGCTCCTGTCCGTGCCGTTGGCCAGCTGGTTGCTGTTCATGTTCTCCGATCCCTCCTCGGCCCAGCGAGACGCGTTGATCCTGCAGCTGCTCGTGGTGGTGGGTGCCGTGATCGGCGGCATGTCGTCCGCCACGCTCGCCGCCGTGCTGAGCGGTCTGGCGCTTGACTTCCTGTACACCGAGCCGATCGGCACGTTCCATGTGCTGCACATGCGCGACATGGTCACCATCGTGCTGTACGTGGTGGTGGGTCTGATCGTCTCCGCCGTGGTGGACCGGGCTGATGCGCGCGCACGTCAGGCGCAGCGTGCCTCCGCCGAATCGGAGATGCTCACCAGCATTGCCAGCGCCGTGCTGCGCAGTGACGATCCGCTCGAAGCGATCGTGCACCGCACGCGTGAGGCGTTCGGCTTCACCTGCGTGCGCGTGGTCCAGGACGGCAAGGTGGTGGTTTCCGACGGCGAACCCGGCCTGTTCGGCCTGCCCATCAAGGGCGATGGCAACGCCGTGGGAGACATTGCCATGGCCGAGCACGACACGGTCACCCTGCGTGAGCACGGCCCTCAGCTCGAACTGTACGGCCGGGCCGTGGAAGCTTCCGACCAGCGCATTCTGGTGGCCATCCTCTCTCAGGTGCAGACTGTGCTCGAACATAACGATCTGGCCCGCAAGGCCAGCGAAGTGGGGCCGCTCGCCGCCGCGGAGAAGGTGCGCACCGGCCTGCTCAACGCCGTCAGCCATGATCTTCGCCGTCCGCTCGCCGCGGCCACGGCCGCCGTGTCCGGCCTGCAGCGCATGGGCGACACGATCAGCGAGAAGGACCGCAACGCCTTGCGCGACGTGGCCGCCAACAGCCTCAGGCAGCTCACCAAGCTGGTGGGCGACCTGCTCGACGTCTCCCGCCTGAGGGAGGGCGCGCTGCCGATCTCGCTGGTGGCCACCGACGTGGGGGAGGCCATCGTCCCCCTGTTCGACGAGCTCAACGTGGCCCCCTGGAGCTTCGATCTGGACATCGCGCCCGATCTGCCGCTCGTGGTGGCCGACCCGCCCCTGTTGCGCCGGGCGCTGACCAACGTGGTGTCCAATGCGCTGCGGTTCACGCCCAAGGGCAAGCGTGTGCGCATCGCCGCATCCACGCTGGCCGGCTACGTGGAGATCCGCGTGGTGGACCGTGGCCCCGGCGTGCCCGACGCGCGCAAGAACGAGATCTTCCTGCCGTTCCACCGGCTGGGGGACACGGACAACACCACCGGGCTCGGACTCGGCATGGCCCTGTCGAAGGGCTTCGTGGAATCCATGGGCGGATCGATCAGCCCGGAGGACACGCCCGGCGGCGGACTGACGATCGTGATCACGTTGCGGGCGGCGAACCCCGCGCTCGCCGTGGGCCAGCCGATCCCGGAGGGCGAGAGGCCCGACCCGGCCAAGATTCTCGAGCAGGATACGCTCAGCGTGTCCGGTGCGGTGTCCGACGTGATCCTGCCGCTGCCCGGCAGCGGACCGTCCGACGAGCGCGGGCTGGACCGGTTCATCACGTACGGGATCATGCGCGGGGCGGACGAGCCGGACTCCCCGTCCGGGAATGCCGCCAAGCCGGGGCCGGACGAGGCAGGCGACGATGTCCCCGCTCACGAAGCGTCCGGCTCGGTCTCGGGTGCCGCAGGTGCCGCGGGTGCCGCGGCAGACGGCGGCACGGACTCTGATTCCGTACGCAACGACGGCCCGCAACGGGCGAATGACAAGGAGGAACGATGAAGATTCTAGTGGCGGACGACGATCCGCAGTTCCTCACGGCACTGCGCATCACCCTGCACTCGCAGGGCTACGACATCGTGACCGCGCGCGACGGCGTGGAATGCATTACCGTCGCGGTGTCCGAACATCCCGACCTATTCGTGCTGGACTTGGGCATGCCCAAGATGGATGGCATGGGCGTGATCCACGGCGTGCGCGGATGGACCGATGCGCCGATCCTCGTGGTGTCCGGGCGCACCGATGCACGTGAGAAAGTGGCCGCACTCGACGCGGGTGCGGACGATTACGTGACCAAGCCTGTCTCCATCGACGAGCTGCTGGCCCGCATCCGTGCATTGCTGCGCCGCGCGCCTCAGCAGGAAAGCGCCACCGAGGAACGCTCCTCGGTGAGTTTCGGCGACGTGACCGTGGATCTGGTGGCCCGGGCCGTGTTCCGCGGGCGCGGGGCGCGGCAGGTGCGCGTGCGACTGACGCCCACCGAATGGAAGGTGCTCGAGGCGCTGGTGCGCAACGCGGGCAAACTGGTGACCCGGCAGGATCTTCTGACCGAGATCTGGGGCGCGCAGCATGTGAACGACACCGGCTATCTGCGCCTGTACATCTCGCAGCTGCGCAAGAAGATCGAGGACGACCCCGCGCATCCGAAGTACCTCAAGACCGAGTCCGGCATGGGCTACCGCTTGGAGGTTGTGGACGGTGCCGCGGACGGGGAATCCGCGGCCTGAGGGCTGGCTCGCAGCGCGCGGTGACTCGTGCTGCGAGCTGGTTCGTGCTGTGCATAAGCTGACCCGCATTGCGTGATCTGCATCGTACGATCGGTCCAACATGTGCGGCCCATTTTGCAGCTTGGACCGATTGCGCGAAAAATCGCCCCGAAAACGGTCGTTTTTTCGCATGATCGGTCCAAGCTGCGAAAAAGGGTGCGCAGGTTGGACCGATTGGGTGACGACGAGGAGTGCGGACGATGCGCTCGCGAGCGGTGCCGGGACTGCCGGATTACCGAGATGGTTCGAACCATGCGTCCAAGCGCTCGGCGTCCGCGCGGTGCAGCGCCAGAAACGTGATCTCGTCGGTGCCGTTGAGCACGAACAGCGGCAGCGTGACACGCTCCACGCCGAGCCGTTCGCGCCACAGGGGAGCCGATCGGGTGAGTGACTGCGCGCGCGATCGGCGGGTGAACAGGGTCTGCCAGGTCAGGCCGGCCGTTCCGGTCGTCATGATGCGTCCCGGCAGGAGGCCGTCGCCGTCCGGCAGGAGCACGAACCCGTCTGCGCGGCACTTCATGAGGCGTGAGCCCAGCCACGCCGCCGCCGTGATCGGTGCCGCGAGTGCAATCCACCGCCACGGGGAGGTGAGATTCGCAACGGCTCCGGCGGCAAGTGCGGATGCGGCGATCAGCGCCAGTGCGGGAATCGTACTGTAGTAGCGGGCCAGACTGCGGCCGGTGCGCGTGAATCCCCGTGAGGCGTCCGGCGGCTCGAGCCCCCATTCGGGCAGCATGCGAGGCAGCACGCGCCACAGACGGTCCGCGGCGATCACCGGCAGCACGTCCGCGCCGGTCTGAGCGTCATTGGAGTCATCATCGGCGGCAGCGGGATTCGTACTCAATCCCAGCCGCACCGAGCGCAGGCCGAGCAAGCGGCGCAGCGGATTGCTGCGGATCGCCACGGTCTGGATGCGGCTGACCGGTATGGTGGAGACGCGTCGCGTGAACAGGCCCCGCGAAACCACCAGATCGTCGCCGCGCCGCCAGACCGTGAATCCGTGGAAACGTACGATCGCACTCGCCACGCTCACCATGAGCAGCACGATGAGCGTGAACAGCGCCAGCAGGATGACGGCCATCGCCCCCTGCGCGAGAATGCCCATGACCGAATCGGCGGCGCCCCGCATCAGACGGGCGGGCAAGACGTCGCTGAGCTTCTGCCAGAAGCCCCAGAGCACCAGTGCCGAGGCGAGGAACGCGATGTCGCTCAGGGCGTAGAGCAGAATGTCGCGGCCGGTGGCGCGGAAGACCGGTTCGCCTATCGGCTCGGCGGCTGTGGCAGCAGGGGATGCGGTGGCGTCGGCGGCGTTTGCCGCGGCCGACGGCATAGCGGGACGAGATACGTCGGCACGAGTGGCGGCGTTCGTGGCGGTCGCTGGCGTTGCTGTGTGCGCACCATCGGAGCGAACCGGTTCGATCAGTTTTGCCGCATTTCCGGCAGCGGTGTCGAACATGTTCGATTGAGTGGTGCCGGGCGCTTCGACTCCGGTGCTCGGGACGGCGGATACGACGGCGTTCGCATGCCCGGTCCGGTCGTTGCCATCACCGTCGCCGCTATCGTTCCGGAACGCCTCCGTCCGCAGCCGTTCCAGTTCGAGCTGCACGCCCTCGTCCACCGCATCCAGCACGATGTCCGTCTCGGCGGTGCCTCCCGCGGATACCCTGACCGTCACCGCATGGAACGGCTGCAGGTACCACGGCTGCGCGCTGTCTATGGCGTGAATGCGATCGTAGGCGAGTGAACGGCTCCTGCGGAAGAACAGTCCGCTGCGCCAGGCCAGTTCCCGTTCGCCCGGCATATAGCGCGTGGTCATCCAGTGCACGATCGGCGGGACCAGCACCACCGCGAAGCCCGCCAGCAGGGCGACGACAGCCAACGCCGCGACCTTGGGCGGCAGACCGAGGAAGCCGCCTGCATCATGGCCGCCGGGTCTCGTCATCTCGCGCCCCACGAGAACCATCACCGTCACGATCACGCCGACGAACGACTTCGCCGACCGGGCGAGCGCCACCGCAAGCCCCGCCGGGTGCAGCCGCCGCCATTGCCCGTGCGCCTGCTCTTGCGTCTGTTTCTGCGCGTGCGTGCCCCGTTCCATCACAGGTCCTCCCGGGAACGCGCCACGCGATCGGTGACGAGCTGCGCCACGCGATCCGCCTCGGCGGTCTCCAACGCCTCGATCTCATGCTCGCCCACGGCCGTGTGCACCACCACCTTGGTCAGCCCGTAATGCCGCAGCACCGGATTCTGCGTGGTGTCCACGTGCTGGATGCGGTTGAACGGGATGATGGTGACGGACCTGAACAGCCATCCCTTGCGGATTCGCAGCTCCCGTTCGCCCACCATGAACCGGCTGAACGCATATCCGTACCGGTTCTGCAACGGTTGCGCGGCCAGGCCGATCACGCCGTACGCCACCACGACGGCCAATGCGACCGCGGGCCACGGCCAAATGCCCCACCAGTCATGGCTCCATGCAACGGCGGCGATGATGCCGCACACGGCCCAGACGATCAGCGATTCGATGACGGCGTTGACCGTCCACACCCGCGTGACGCGGCGCGGCAATGCATGCCAGCCGGAGTGAGAAGTATTGTCCATGCTGTTCACCATACCGGCGTCGACATTGCCCGACGCCGCCCGGTACACGCCCGTGGACAGGCCGGGCGCAATACTGGACGGCAGACGGCGAACCGCGGTTGCATGGCATCGTCGGGCTTTTCGGCATGGACGGGAAGCGTCCGGCATCGACAGGAATCGCCAACGAAGGAGCGACCATGAGCAACATCAACCAATCAGGCCCCAATCCCAATCCGTATGTGAGCTACCGGCCCGCCAAACCGGGCCTTATGCAGGGCGGTGAACCGCCGCTGAGCGACCCGTACTACGGCATCGGCTTCGGCAAGGCCGTCTCCCGTTTCTGGCGCAAGGCGTTCGTGTACAGCGGCAGGGCGTCGCGCGGCGAATACTGGTGGAGCGAACTGTTCTGCCTCATCGTCCTGTTCGCGTGCAATGCGGCGGCCTCGGCAGCGGATGTTGCGCTGCTGCACGTGGCCGGGGACGAGGAGGGGCCGATCGCCTCATGGACCTCGCTCATCTGCCTCGTGGCGCTGATCGTTCCGCAGCTTGCCGTGTCCGTGCGACGCCTGCACGACGCAAACCTGCGCGGCTGGTGGGTGCTGCTGCCGCTGGTCTTCCAGATCGGCTACGTCGCCTCGATCGGCGTGGCCATGCTCTCCGGCAGCTCCACCGGCGCGGCCGTGGGATTGCTCACCACGGTGCTGCTCGTGGTGGCGTACCTGCTGAGCGAGATCGTGCTGTTCATTCTTCCGCCGAACCCTCGCGGCGTGCGCTTCGACGGCCCGCGCGCCGGCCGCGCCGACGGCAGGTGAATGCCATGGGCGGCAAAAACGCCGTGAACGCCGAACCCTCGCGGCGTGGCGCAAGTTCTTCCGGTTCTTCCGGTTCTTCCAGCTCCGCCGGTCCCGCGATGGGCGGGCTGCGTGAACGATGGCGCATGTGGCGCCGCGAACCGCATTTCCTCGCCCGTACGCGACTGGCCGGCGCGGGCGCGTGGCTGGCCATGCTGATCGCCGTCCGGCCGCATGACGCATGGTCTGCTCTCGCGGCATTCGCCATGCTGACCGTGATCGCGCTGCTGCCCGTTTCCCCGCGCGTGACGGTTCCGGCGGGTCTGGCCGTGGCGCTGGCCTGCGGCTTCGTGCCGGGCGGGGGAGCGCTGGCGTTCGTGGCCGTCGCCCTGTTCGCCGTGTTCCTCACGGCCGGGTACGCCTGCGACGGGCGGATCGCCGCCGCGCTCGCGGTCGGGTATGCCATGGCGGAGACCTCGTGCGCCGTCTGGCTGAGCGGCTGGGGTGCGCGCAGCGGGGCGATCGAGGTGCTGCGCATGCTCGTGGACGGCATGACGGCGGACGGGCGTGCGATTACGGCTGCGGACGTGCCCGCGGTGATGCTCTGGGCGTTCGGTGCGGCGCTGTCCGCGATGCTCGGCGGATTCGCGGCCCTGTTCGGCCACGCGTTCCGGCGCAGCGCGGCGGCGGGGGAACGACTCGCCCGCAGCGAGGCGATGGTCGGCCGGCTCGCTCGAGAGCAGCGCCTCGCGCACATGATCCACGATTCGGTGGCCAACGACATGTCCGTGATCGCCATGCTCGCCTGGCGGGCCAGAAGCGGGTTGCCGGCCGATGACAAAACGCTCGCGGCCGGCGGCGAGACCGGTAACGGCGGCGCGGTTGGCGTGGAAGCGGGTGCCGGCGCTGCCACGGCGGATCTGGCCGACGTGCTCGACGCGATCTACGCGCGCTCCCACCATGCGCTCGACCGCGTGCACGAGGTGATCGACATCCTCGACGGCAAGCGCGCGCTCGATGACGCGGACGACGAGGCGAACGGGTCCAGCGAGGATTCGCACCCCGCTGACCTGACCGTCGAACTGGAACGCTACCTCGAGGATCAGGACCGCGTCATGGCCATGATCGGCATGCCCGGCGTCTCCCGCATCGTAACGGATGGCACCCCGTGCGAGCCGTCGGCCCCTGTGCGCCGCGCAGTACTGGGGCTGGTGGAGGAGCTGTATGCCAACGTGGTCCGCCACGCCGCATGGCCGGGCGCCGGCAGCGACGGGACCGGCAGCGACGGCCGCGCCGACGATGCCGCCCAAACCTACAGTCTGTTCGTCACCGTGGAACGCGGTCGCATCCGCATCGCCGAGGTGAACGCGATCGGCGACGGCACGTCCGCGGCCGTCCGTGGCACCCGTCACGGCAGGGGACTGGAGCAGCAGCGCGCAACGATCGCCTCCCTGGGCGGAACACTCAACGCCACCGCGCAGGACGGCAGCTGGACCGTCGCCGCCAGCATTCCGCTCGTCTAGTCGCGCGCTCCGGCCTCGACTTGCTTCCTGCGTTCGCGCGTTTCCGTATTCTCGAAGCTCACCGAGCTGGCGTGGTCCTGCGCTTCCATGTCACTTTTCGCATGATCGGTCCAACCTGTGCGGCCTGAATTGCAGCTTGGACCGATTGCGCGAAAAATCGCTCCGAAAACGGTCGTTTTTTCGCATGATCGGTCCAAGCTGCGAAAACAGGGGCACAGGTTGGACCGATCATGCGATGAGTGAGCGGGCTCGGCCAGCGCAATGACTGGTCAGTGCGATGATTGGCAGTGCGAGTGTCTGCCAGCGGGACCAATGCAATGAGTGACCAATGCGATGATTGGCCAGCGTGACCGGTGAGGACATCGCTCAGCGGCTCAGTGCGCCTTGGGCACGCCGACGCGATCGAGCTTGAACCGTACCTTGCTCGGCTCGTGCATGAATTCGTCGAAGGTGGCGCGCACGAACCGTATGTTGCCGTGCAGCCGGATGTTGTCCTCGCGTTCCTTTTCCGCCAACAGCGCATCCACGCCGTCGCCGTCGCCGAGCATGTCCGGGTTGCTGTATTTCTCGCGGCCGTCCAGCTCCAGCACGATCATGTCGCCGTTCGGAAATATCCAGAGGAAATCCACCCGGTACCGCCGGCCGGTGACCGGATCGGTGATCCACTGCTGCAGCTGAGGCGTCTCGTAGCCCCATTCGATCAGCAGCGCGCGCACGATCGACTCGCCGCCGTTGTCGCTGCGGGGCTGCGCATGGGCCGCCACCTTTCGGGCCGCGCCGATGCCCCTGAACCCGCGATGCTGCGCGAGGAAGGATTCCAGTTCGTCCCGCGTGATGCCGTGCACCCGCATGGCGGCGTCGCAGATCGCCAGGGCCTGCGGGAACGGCAGCATGCGCGAGCAGTCGAACACCGTCTGCATGAGCCCCGTGACGCGCAGTCCGTAGTGGGTCGTAGCGGATGGTTCCGCGATCAGGTGGAAGGTGAAGTAGCCGTGATCGCGGCTGTGCGTGTTCAGATCGGTGGCGAAATGAACGAGATCGTGCATGCGGTAGGTTTCGTTGAGCTCCCAGACGGCCGCCGCGCTGATCTGCGCCAGCGTTCGGCCCGGGTACATGGCGGCGACCGCTCGCAGAATGTGCATGATGCGTTCGCGGTACGATAGCGACGACCAGTATGCCGGCCGCGCGAACAGATTGGGTCTCACCGCGGTCAGTTCGCCCTGCGCGGCGCGGTAGTGCAGGACGCGGCGGCTCTGCGCGTTGCGTGCCCACAGGCACCGGCCCGCGCGCTCCGCCTTATCGAGCAGTGCATTCATTCGTTGGTCATGACTCATGCGGCAACGGTATGCAGTTTCACCACGGTTCGTAAAGCCGTACGGGGCCATGTGCACGAACGTGCCCCCCCGGTCTGGCGGTCCGCGCGTGTCGCGTTCGATCGTTCGTTCGATTATCTGGCGGTGTGATCGTGTGATCGTGGCGCGTTTTCGCATGATCGGTCCAACATGTGCGGCCTGAATTGCAGCTTGGACCGATTGCGCGAAAAATCGCTCCGAAAACGGTCTTTTTTTCGCATGATCGGTCCAAGCTGCGAAAACAGGGGCTCAGATTGGACCGATCATGCGATGAGTGAGAGGGCGCGGCCAGCGCGATTGACGGCCAGCGCGGCGAATGCGATTGACAGTCCGCGCGCTCAGCGGCTCAGATAGATGGCGATGGCGTGGGCCAGCGACTTGGCGCCGAGCTTGTCCACCGCACGATGAGCATGGGTGCGCACGGTGGCCGGCGCGATGCCCCACTGCGCGGCGATCTGCTCGTAGCTCAGCCCCTGCGCGAGCATGCGCAGCGTATCCGACTCCTTGGCCCCCAGCTTCGGCCGGTCCGTTCCGGTCCTGCCGGCATCGTCCGCAAACCCGGCATCCTCCAGACGCACGTGCGCCTCTGCCGCGGTCTCGAACGGTATGTTCCCGGCGCCGGGCGGGCAGTACGTACCGCCTTCGGCCACGGTCCGCAGCGCCGCGGCCATGGCCGGCACATCCGCCTTGGACACAATGCCCTGCGCGCCCGCTTCGGCCGCCCTGCGCGCATAGGTGTCGACCGAGAACGCGGTGACCGCCAGCATTGCCACGCGGTTGGTACGCCGGCGAATTCGGGCGCACACGCCGACGCCCGTCCCGTCGTCCAGCGACATGTCCACCAGCAGCAGACGCGGCCTCGTCTGCGGGTCGAGCGCCATGCGCACCGCCTCGCCGGCACCCTGCACGCCCCACAGCCATCGCGCGCCCGGCAGCAGCTGCGGCAGGATCCCCCTCAGTGCGATCAGCGCCATGCCGTCGTTGTCCACCGCCGCCACCAGCGTCGGCGTGCCATCGCCGGCACCGCGTTGCCTGCTGTGACGATCTCGCATTCCATCCATGGCATCCATACTACGGTCATACGGCTTCCTTCGTCGAAACCCGGCGCATGCCGGTGGAAGGCAACCGCCGCCCGATGGCGCTAGGATTGCACTGTTTGACCTTGAATGACGGGGAGCGTTGCGTGAGGACGGTTAGGGAACTGCTGCGGCACATGGGCGAATTCCGCCGGGATGCGATCCTCACGCCGGTGTGGATGGTCGGCGAGGTGGCATGCGAGATGATCATCCCGCTGCTCATGGCCACGCTCATCGACCGGGGCGTGGAACGCGGGGACATGGGCGTGATCGGACGCACGTCGGGCATCATGCTGGCGGTCGCGTGCGTCGGTCTTACGTGCGGGTGTCTCGGCTCGGTGTTCGGCTCGCGCGCGTGCACCGGCTTCGCCCGCAACCTTCGGCAGGACCAGTACGACAACATCCAGACGTTCTCCTTCGCGAACATCGACCGCTTCACCACGCCGAGTCTGGTGACGCGCCTGACCACGGACGTGATGAACATCCAGAACGCCACGATGATGATCCTGAGGATGGTGCCGCGCGCGTTCTCCAGCCTCATCATCGCCATGTGCATGGCGTTCGTGGTCTCCGGCACCATGGCGCTCATCTACCTCGGTGCGGTGGTGGCGCTCGGCACGGTGCTGGGCATTCTCATGTCCATCGCGGCCCGGTACTACCGCCGTGCGTTCCCGGAATACGACGCCATGAACGAATCCGTGGAGGAGAACGTGACCGCCATGCGCGCGGTGAAGGCGTTCGCCCGCGAGAGCATGCAGACCCGCGTGTTCAGGGCCACGTCCAGGCGCATCTACGACCTGTTCATGAAGGCCGAGATGGTGCTGGCATCCGTCGACCCGATCATCCAGACCACC
Organism: Bifidobacterium sp. LH_389; assembly: GCF_056357235.1. Taxonomy (NCBI): domain Bacteria; kingdom Bacillati; phylum Actinomycetota; class Actinomycetes; order Bifidobacteriales; family Bifidobacteriaceae; genus Bifidobacterium; species Bifidobacterium sp. LH_389. The sequence continues at coordinate 540,290 of NZ_JBKEVR010000001.1, read as the reverse complement.
ATCTGGAGCTGCTTGCTGCTCATCAGCTGGGTGGGCTCGCACCTGATCGTGCAGGACCGGCTCACCACGGGCGACCTGACCAGCCTGCTGATGTACTGCATGAATATCCTGATGAGTCTGGTCATGCTGTCGATGACCGTGGTGATGATCACCATGTCCGACGCGTCCGCGCGCCGCATCGTGGAGGTGCTCGACGAACGCGACGACATGCCGGCCGCCGCCCGTCCCGTCACCGAGGTGCGCGACGGATCCGTCACCTTCGACCACGTGGACTTCGCCTACCCGCAGGTGACGCTCTCCGCGAACGATCCCGCGGCCCGCCGTCGCGCCGAAGCCGTCCGCAGGCTTACCGGCAGGGGCTCCGGCGGCGGTGACGGCGGAACCGGCCGTCCGACCAACGCGCTGACGGACGTGAACCTCGCGATCCCCTCCGGCGCGGTGGTGGGTGTGATCGGCGGAACCGGCTCGTCCAAGACCACGCTCGTCAGCCTCATTCCGCGGCTGTACGACGTGACCGCCGGCAGCGTCAAGGTGGGCGGCGTGGACGTGCGCGACTACGACCGGACCGTCCTGCGCGGCAAGGTGGCCGTGGTGCCGCAGAACAACGTGCTGTTCTCCGGGACGGTCCTTTCGAACCTGCGATGGGGCAATCCGGACGCGAGCTTGGACGACTGCCGGCGCGTCTGCCGCATCGCCTGCGCCGACGAGTTCATCGACCGCCTGCCCGACGGCTACGAGTCCAGGGTGGAACAGGGCGGCCAGAACTTCTCCGGCGGCCAGCGGCAGCGACTGTGCATCGCCCGCGCCCTGCTCCGGGACCCGAAGGTGCTCATCCTCGACGATTCCACGTCCGCGGTGGACACCGGCACCGACGCGAGAATCCGCCGCGCGTTCGCGCAGGACATGCCCGGCGTCACCAAGATCATCATCGCCCAGCGCATCTCCAGCGTTCAGGACGCGGACATGATCGTGGTACTCGACGACGGCCGCGTGAACGGCGTGGGCACGCATGCCCAGCTCATGGCGTCCAACGCGATCTACCGCAGCATCCACGAACTGCAGGTGAGGGGCGGCGGCGACTTCGACGAGGCCGCGCTCGCCGCATCGGATCTCAGCGTCGCCGCCAACGCGGTCGGATCCGTTGACTCCGTCGAGTCCGACGGCTCAGCGGATTCCGCCGAGTCCATCACAAAGGAGGCCCGCTGATGCCCGCTCCCGGATCCCGCGCCAACGCCGCCCGCGCCGCCGCCGGCGCCAAGGCCGCCCGCGAACTCGACCATCCGTTCCGCACGTTCTTGCGCCTGATCGGCTTCGTGCTGCGCATGTACCCCCTGCAGTACTCGGCGGTGATCGCGCTGATCGTCGTCACCATCTACGCGCAGGTGCGCGGCAACCTGTTCTTCCAACAGCTCATCGACGACTACATCACGCCCATGATGCGCTCCGGCAGCCGCGACTTCGGCCCCCTGCTCGGCGCGATCGGCACGATGGCCGCCATCTACGCGGCAGGCATCGCGGCGGCGGCCGTCAGCGCCGTGCTCAGGGTGTTCGTGACGCAGGGCTTCATGATGAAGCTGCGCAACCGCATGTTCCGGCACATGCAGCGCCTGCCGCTCGGCTACTTCGACACGCATTCGCGCGGCGACGTGATGAGCCTGTACACCAACGACATCGACACCCTGCGTCAGATGGTCTCCCAGGCCGTGCCGCAGATCATCAACTCGATCATCTCCATCGTGATGGTTCTGGCGAGCATGGTCTACCTGTCCGTGCCGCTCACCCTCGTCACGCTCGCGGTCTGCGGCGTGATGGTGTGGACCACGAAGGTGCTCACAGGCAAGTCCGGAACGTACTTCTCCCGCCAGCAGCGGTCCGTGGGCGCGCTCAACGGGTACGTGGAGGAGATGATGACCGGCCAGCGCGTCGTCAAGGCGTTCACGCACGAGGAGGAGGCCAAGACCGCGTTCCGCGAGCTCAACGGCAAGCTGTACGAGGCCTCCAACAACGCGAACAAGTTCTCCGGGTTCCTCGGTCCCATCAACAACCAGCTCGGCTACGTGGCGTACGTGCTGTGCGCGCTCGTGGGCGGCGCGCTCGCCGTGACCGGTGCCACGGGGCTCACGCTCGGCGCGCTGGTGAGCTTCCTCACGTTCGTCAAGTCGTTCACCATGCCCATCAGTCAGGTGAGCCAGCAGTTCAACTCCATCGTGATGGGTCTGGCCGGCGCGGACCGCATCTTCCGGCTGCTCGACGAGCCGGAGGAGTCCGACGAGGGGCGGGTCACGCTGGTGCGCGTACGCGAGGACCCGTCCACCGGCGCGCTCGAGGAGACGGACGAGCGCACCGACCGGTGGGGCTGGAAGCTGCCCGCCGAGGTGTCCGGCGAAGCGTCCGGCGGGGCGTCCGGCGACGGCAACGACCCGCGGATTGTGCCCCTGCGCGGCTATATCCGCCTCGACCACGTGGACTTCGGCTACGTGAAGGGCAAGACCGTGCTGCACGGCATGACCATGTTCGCCAAGCCCGGCCAGAAGATCGCGCTCGTCGGCTCCACCGGCGCCGGCAAGACCACGATCACCAACCTCATCACCCGCTTCTACGACATCGACTCTGGCACCGTTACGTACGACGGCATCGACGTGTCCCGCATCCGCAAGGCCGACCTGCGTCGGTCGCTCGGCATGGTGCTGCAGGACACGCACCTGTTCTCCGGGTCAATCATGGACAACATCCGCTTCGGCCGTCTCGATGCCACCGACGAGGAGGTGATCGCCGCCGCGAAGCTCGCCAACGCGGACGCCTTCATCGAGCGGCTGCCCGACGGGTACGCCACGCAGCTGACCGCGGACGGCGCCTCGCTCAGCCAGGGGCAGCGCCAGATGCTCGCGATCGCACGAGCCGCCGTGGCCGATCCGCCCGCGCTGATCCTCGACGAGGCGACGAGTTCCATCGACACCCGCACCGAGGCGCTCGTGCAGGCCGGCATGGACGAGCTCATGCGCGGACGCACCACGTTCGTGATCGCCCACCGCCTGTCCACCATCCGCAACGCGGACTGCATCATGGTCATCGAGGCGGGGCGGATCGTGGAGCGCGGCACCCACGAGGAGCTTCTGGCCCAACGAGGCCGGTACTACACGCTGTACACCGGGCTGAAGGGGACGAACTGAGCGGCGTGGCGCCGGTCGTTCAGTCTTCGAAGTCCGCCACGACCGGACGCAGCGCTTCGGCCAGCTTCGGGACGTCGATGGAGACCGTGTCGTAGAGCTGCTCCACGTCGATTTCGGCGTAATCATGGATCAGTGCGTTGCGCAGCGCCCGCAATTCATGCCAGGGCAGCCCGGGCATGGCGTCCCGGCACGCGTCGGAGAGTCTGCGTGCGCATTCCTGCGCCTGCGTCATTTCCATGGCGACCGAGTTGAGCAGCATACGGTCGGCCGCGAGATGGTCGGCGTCGTGCGCATGCGTCAGATCCTCCATGGCATGGTCGAGATGTTCCAGCAGACGGATGAGGGTGGTTTCGTCGCGGAACCGCTGATCGCCGTGTATGGCCGTCGCTGTGCCCATGCCGGTCAGGCCACCTTGATGAGGTCCGGCCGGATGTGGGACAGAAAGCGCTTGCCGGCGCGACTGGTTTCCGCGTCGCGTATCAGCGAATCGTAGGAAGTCAGGGACACCCGGTGCCCGAGCGCGCATTCGAGGTCGTCGCGTAATGTCTGGATGACCGTCATAGTGCGGGGGCTGCCCGGAGCCATGCGGTAGAGCAGATCCACGTCCGAATCCGCGTGCGCTTCGCCTCGCGCCACGGAACCGTATACGTACAGGTCCTGCACGCCGTGACGTTGTGCTATCTCGGCGGCGATGACCCGCAACGTTGCGATTTCCGGAACGCTTTCTGCGTGGAACGCCCGTGCATGGGTGCCGGCTCTCGCATTCAGGGCTCGCTCGTAGCGTTCGAGGAACGTCTGAGTGGGATTGCCGTCCCTCTCCGCCCGTGACAGCGCGGATTGCGTGGTGCCCATTGCCTCGGCGACGGCACGCTGCGTCACCCCTAGGCGGATGCGTTCGTTCCGCAGTTCCCCGATCGTTCTCATGGTCTACAGTATAGCGCATATGCTATGTCTCGATCCGTGAGCGCGTGGCCGCGACCGGCGTGTAACCGGTTTCATAATGGGGTCGGGCGGGGTAGAGTGCATACTGTACGTTCAGCGAATATGCGCGTTCGCCCGTCGAATGTGCTCGTTTCCCGGCAGGAATCAAGGAGGACCGTCATGCCGATCGACAACCGCAACAACACCGCAGCCAGAGCCGCCATGCTCGCCCGTACCGGCAGCGTGCAGCAGGCCGCCTACGTGCGTCCGATCGAATACCAGGAGGGCCGCGCCCACGGCCTGAGGGCGATCGAGGCGAAGAACGGACCCATGCGGTTCATGGCCATGGCCGACCGCGCGCTGGACATCGCACAGTTCGAGTACCGCGGCGAGAACCTCACGTTCCTGTCCAAGCCGGGCCTCAACGGGCGCAACCAGTTCGACACCAACGGCCTCGAGGCGCAGCGATCCATCATGGGCGGTCTGTTCTTCACCTGCGGCTTCGAGAACATCTGCGGCCCGTACGTCACCCCGGCGGGCTCGCGCTACCCGGCCGGCAGCTACCCGATGCACGGGCGCATCCGCACCACGCCCGCCGAGCACGTGTCCTCGGATGCCTATTGGGACGCGGAAGGCCGCTACGTGCTGGAGATCTCCGGCGAGATGCGCGAGGCGGAGCTGTTCGGGGAGAACATGGTGCTGCGCCGGCGGATCACCAGCGTGTACGGCACGCCGTCCATCATCGTTGAGGACGAGGTGACCAACGAGTCCTTCCGCGAGGAGCCGCTCATGTGGATGTACCACTGCAACTTCGGCTGGCCCCTGCTGGACGAGGGCGCCGAGGTGGTGATCCCGAGCCGCAAGGCCACCCCGCGCGACGAGACGACCGCCGCGGATGATACCCCGTGGAACGAGATCGGCGCGCCCGTGGAGAACAAGCCGGAGAGCGTATACCTGCACGAGCTCGCGGCGGACGCGGACGGCCGCAGCTTCGCCGGCGTGGTGAACCGGAAGCTGGGGCTCGGCGTGAAGATCGAGTTCGCTGCGGCGGATTTCCCGTATTTCATGGAGTGGAAGTCGATGGGCGCGGGGGACTACGTGGTGGGCCTCGAGCCGTCGAACTCCAGCGTGCTCGGACGCGGCTGGCACGAGGAGCGCGGCGACCTGCACACCATCGCCCCGCAGACGAGCGAGCGCAAGACCGTCACGTTCACCGTGCTCGAGGGGCAGGAGGCGATCGACGCGCTGATCGCCCGCCGTGACGCGCTGATCGCCTGATCCTCGCAGTCCGCCGTTGCGGCCGGTTGCCGCATGGTGCGGTGCGGGAAGTGGTTACCTGCGCATTGTTGCCGCAATGCGCAGGTTGCGGCCGAGCGCGCTGATACCGGCCATGCTGGTGGTGTTGGCGGTGATGGCGGCCATAAGCTCGACGGGTTCCTTGCGGCCGTTGGCGAACCATTCGCGCAGTACGCTCACGATGCCCCCGGCAATATAGGAGAACTGGTAGCTTCGCACGAGTTCGACGGTTTCGCGGTCCGCGTTGGGCACGGGACTGGCGATGGAGACGGGGTCTATGGTCCGGGTGCAGTACTCGTCGATCGATTTGATGATGTCCGCGTACGTGGCGTCGCCCTGGCTGCCGACGATGAGTGAGAACATGTGCTCGTGGCTGTCCGAGAACTGGAAGATCTCGCGGGTCAGGGGGCCGAAGTCGTTGGCGGCGATCTCGTCGCCGTGGCGGGCGATGATCTCCTTGATGGACTCGATGAGCTCGAGCTTGAGTTCATCGAACATTTCGTAGATGTCCATGTAGTGTGCGTAGAAGGTGGCTCGGTTCACGTCCGCGAGCGCGGTGAGCTCGGTGATCGTGATCTTGTTGAGCGGTTTTATCTCCAAAAGCTGCAGCAGCGCATTATGCAGCATGGTCCGTGTGCGGCGGGATCGCCGGTCGAGCGGCTTGGAGAGGACGGTTTCGTCCGGCATGATTCTTACCTCACATTCTGCCCGTGCGGTGTCGTTTATCCATCGTAAGTCGCGGCAATTGGTTGTTGCGCCGCGTTTCCGGCGTTGTTCATAATGATAGGGCATAAAGCGACATGTGTTGTAAAACAAATATGTGTCGTGTTTCAGTCAAGTGTCCGACAAGGAGCAACGGCATGGCCTACATCGAAATGGTGCACAGCTACAAGCGGTACCACATGGGTGACACCACCATCGTCGCCAACAATGACGTGAACTTCGGCATCGAAAAGGGAGAACTGGCGATCATCCTCGGATCGTCCGGCGCAGGGAAATCGACCGTGCTCAACATTTTGGGAGGCATGGACACCAACAGCGAGGGACAGGTGATCATCGACGGGAAAGACATCTCCAACTACACCGCGCGGCAGCTGACCGACTACCGCCGCACCGACATCGGGTTCGTGTTCCAGTTCTACAACCTTGTGGCCAATCTCACCGCCCGGGAGAACGTGGAACTTGCCTCCGAGATCGTGCGCAATGCGCAGGATCCCGTCAAGACGCTCACTGATGTGGGGCTGAAGGACCGCATCGACAATTTCCCGGCCCAACTTTCCGGCGGCGAGCAGCAGCGCGTCGCCATCGCGCGCGCCGTGGCCAAGAACCCCAAGATCCTGCTGTGCGACGAGCCGACCGGCGCGCTCGACTACAACACCGGCAAGCAGGTGCTGCGGATCCTGCAGGATCAAAGTCGTATCAAGGGCGCCACCGTGGTGATCGTCACCCATAACTCCGCCATCGCGCCCATCGCCGATCGCGTGATCCACATGCACGACGCGCGCGTCAAGGCCATTGAGGTCAACGAGCACCCGATGGACATCGGGGATCTGGAGTGGTGATCGCAATGACGCTTCCCAAACCCCGCAAACGCATGCTGTGGCGGGACGTCCGCGTCACCCTCGCCAAATCCAGGGGCCGCTTCGTCTCCATCGTGAGCCTCGTGGCGCTCGGATCGTTCGCCCTCGTGGGATTGTTCGCCACCGTGCCGGACATGCGCTCTACCGCCCGCGCTTTCTACAACGAGCACAACCTCGCCGATGTGACCGTGATCAGCGACTACGGCCTGACCGCCGACGACGAGGCGATCATCCGCGGAACAGCCGGTGTGAAGGACGCCGAATTCGGCTACTTCAAGGACGTGACCATCGCCGGCAGCGACCACAGCCTGCGCGTCCATTCCCTGCCCCAGACCGTTTCCACCTACGAAGTCGTGGAAGGCAGGCTGCCACAGGCCGACGGCGAGATCGCCCTTGATTCCGGCCAGCGCGACAGGTTTGCCGTGGACAGCTCCATCCGCGTGACCGAACTGCCGGACATCGCCGGCGACACCGTGCTCGGACGGACCGACTTCACCGTGGTCGGTTTCGTGGAGGCCAGCGACACCGTCTCCAACCTCAACATGGGACAGTCCACCGCCGGATCCGGCGAACTCGACGGATACGCCGTGGTCGTCCCGGACACCTTCGATTCGTCCGTGGCGATGATCGGCCGCGTCACCTTTGAGGACACAGCCGGACTGAGCTACTGGGATGACGCCTACCGCGACCGCGTGCAGGATCACAAGACCACGCTCTCCCGACGGCTCGCCAACCAGCCCGCCGCCCGACGCGACTCCATCCGTTCCGAACGTCGCGAGCAGATCGCCGAGGCGCAGGAGCAGGTGGACGACGCCAAACAGCAGCTCGCGGACGCCCAAGCCCAGCTTGACGACGCCAAGGCGCAGATCGAATCCGGCAAGGACCGGATTGCCCAGGGCCAGCTTGACGCCGTCGACCAGGCATCCTCCGCGGCCGCCGAGCTCGCCGGCGCCACCTCGCAGATCGCCTCCGCCAACTCCACGCTCGCCGCCGCCCAAACCCAGCTCACCACCGGCGCCCAGCAGCTCAATCAGGGTCAGGGCGGTCTCGGACTCGCCTGGATGCAGCTCAATCAGGCCGGCAAGCAGCTCACCGTGGTCCGCGCGGCGCTCGATGCCTCCAAGACCGCTCTCGACGCCACCGGCCGTCTCCTCGCTTCATGGGAGAAAAACGGGATAACCGGCAAGGCGTACCAAAGTCTCAAAGGGAGGTACGATCAGGCGCTCGCCGACTGGAACACGGCCGCGGACACGTACAACGCCATGCTGGGCCAATACAACAGCGGCCTTGAACAGTTCAATGAAGGGACCGCCAAGCTCGATCAGGGATCCGAGGAGTACCAACAGAACGCGGCCGCGATCGCGGAGGCCCAAAAACTGCTTGCATCCAAGCAGATCGAACTCGGGCACGCCGTCTCCACGGCCGCATCCGGATCGGCGTCCGACGGCGCCGCGCAGATGATCCAAGGCCAGCGCGACCTCGAGAAGGCCGAGGACGAATACGACCAGAAGCTCAAGGAATTCAACGATGCCAAGCCCGAGGCCGAGAAGCGGATCGCCGACGCGGAGCGTCAGATCAAAATGGCGAGCGAAAAGGTGGACACTCTCGAAGTGCCCGCGTACTCGATCGACGGACGGCGCGAGGGACTCACCTCCGAGGGATACCGTGTGTACGAGATCATCGCGGACATCGTCATGAAGCTTGCGCGCATCTTCCCGATCTTCCTGTACTTCGTGGCCGCGCTGGTCACGTTCACCACCATGGGCCGCATGGTGGACGAGGAGCGTGCCAACTCCGGCACCCTCAAGGCGCTGGGATACGGGAACGCGGACATCATGAAGAAATTCCTCGTCTACGGCTTCTCATCCTCCACGGCCGGCACGGTTCTGGGCGTGGCGGCCGGGCACACCATCCTGCCGCTTATCGTCTACCACGCCTATGATTCCGGATTCACCATGCCGCGCATCGAGCTGCACTTCCATCCGGGCGTGACCATCGCCGCGTTCCTGCTCGCATGGGCGAGCGCCGTGGCTCCCGCGTGGATCGCCGCGTCCCGCGAGCTCAAGGAGAAACCCGCCGCGCTGCTCCTGCCCAAACCTCCCGCCAAGGGCTCGAAGATTCTCCTCGAGCGGATCACGCCTGTGTGGGACCATCTGAGCTTCACCCGCAAGGTCACGGCCCGCAACCTGTTCCGTTACAAGTCGCGCGGCTTCATGACCATCTTCGGTGTGGCCGGCGCGGTGTCGCTGCTCACCGCGGGGCTGGGCGTGCAGGCGTCGATCGGACAGATCGGCGAGCGCCAGTTCGGCGACATCATCCACTACGACCTGATCGTGGCGGAAAAATCGGACAACAACGCCGACCAGCGCGACGCCGTGGCCAAGGCCGTCGCGCCGGTGGCAGGGGATGACGGCAACGGGGAGATCGGCCGATCCGCTCCGATCCGCTATGAGGAGCTCACCACCGCCGCCGGCAAACAGGGCGACAAGCAGACGATCACGCTCATCGTCACCGACGACGCCTACAACTTCGGCGACTACATCACCCTGCGCGACCGCGTCTCACGTGACCCGCAGGTCCTGACCGACCGAGGAGCGATCATCTCCGAACGTATGGCGGATATGCTCGGAGCCAAGGCCGGGGACACCATATCCGTGACGGATCCCGACGGCGTGGAGCGCCGGGTGCGCGTGGATGGCGTGACCGAAATGTACATCGGCCACTTCATGTTCATGTCCTCCGGGGGCTATGGTCGCGCGTTCGGCGCCGACTACCAGTCCAACGCCTACATGGTCCGCCTCAAGGATTCCTCCGTGGACAACGCCAACAGGCAGGGGGCGGACCTCATGGCCGTGGACGGGGTCAGGGGCGTGGTGCAGAACACCACCATGAAGAACCAGGTGGCCACGATCGTCGACTCGCTCGACCAGATCATGGAGGTGCTCATCCTCGTTGCCGCGCTGCTGGCCGTGGTGGTCCTCTACAACCTCACCAACCTCAATATCTCCGAACGCATCCGCGAACTGTCGACCATCAAGGTGCTCGGATTCCACACCGGGGAAACGACCATGTACATCTATCGCGAAACGGTCGTACTGTCCGCGCTGGGCGTGCTGGCCGGCTACGGCTTCGGCGCGCTGCTGCATCGCTACATCGTCTCCGAGGTGCCACCGGACGAGGTCATGTTCGACCCGGCCCTCGCCTGGCCCGCGTTCGCCGTGCCGCTCGCCGTGGTGGTCGTGGTGCTCGCCATGCTCGGCTGGGTGGTGTACCGCCGTCTCAAGGACGTGGACATGCTCGGCGCATTGAAGTCCGTGGAATGAGCTGGGAACGGAGAAAAATAGGGAGAACCCATGCACCGTCCGTCGCATTGTAGGCTGTATGCGGGCACGGTTGTTCCTCGTGTACGGTTTCGTACCGCCTGATATGAAACCGTACGCGAGGAAGCCCCAGATGGCGCAAAATGTATCGCCCGATATGAAACCGTGCATCTGGCCCGTGCAGATGGCGTAAATCGTATCGGCCGATATGATTTCGTACACGGGCGGGCCACGTCCGACCACAGCGGGACCGTTATCCACCATGCCATGCACCGTTTCGTGCAGGACACGCCCGAAGCCACCCGTTAGGGGGCCACGTCCGACCACAATCGCCCGTTCGGCTGGCGTAGCTGCGAGCCGCGTCGATACGGTCGAACCATGCGAAGAAACTTGAGAATCGAACGCCTGCTGGACGAGAGTGAACATGAACGCCGTTGCGCCGTCGGGCTCACCGATGCCGATCGAAGGGCGCTGGCCCGTCGCGTCGCCGCGGGTGAGCTGCTCAGTCCGTATCGCAATCTCTATGTGCGCCGCGCCTATTGGGGTGCAATGACGGTCATGCAGCGCACCGTCCATGTTGCGAGGTCGCTGGCCATGCTGCATCCCGAGTGGATCTTCGCCGGGCTGACGGCGGCGACCATCCACGGCTATGACCATTCCCATTCCCTGCACGACGGGACCGTCACCATCGCCAGTCCGCGCACGGCTCAACCCTGCGATTCGGGAAAGCTGCGCCGCATCCGCATGACCGGTCCGCAGGTTCTGACCGTCGACGGGCTCAGGGTCACGGATCCGGTGCGGACGCTGTTGGATTGCGGGAGTGCGTTCCCGTTCGAGGAGATGCTCGCCATCTTCGATGCCGCCGCGCGCAGGGGGATCGGCATGGACGCCGTGGCGGCCGCGTGCAGTCAGGGGGCGGGCGGCGTGGATGCTCCGCGTATTGCACGACTGTGCGAACACGCGGACGGGCGCAGCGAGAACGGCGGCGAGTCGAAGGTCCGTGCGCTGATGATCGGCAACAGGTTCCTCAAACCCCGGCTGCAACGCCGATTCGAGAATCCGGACAACCCGCTCGGGCCGTACCGCAGCGATTTCAGCTGGGAACTGCCGAACGGCATCGTCGTTGCGGAATACGACGGCATGGCAAAGTACACGATGCCGCAGTCGGGTGCCGGGGAGCGATCCCGGGAAGGCTCCGGCGAACGCAGATTGGTGCAGGCCGCCGTGCATGCCGAGCGGCGGCGCGAGGATCACCTTCGCGCGCAGGGCGTGACCGCCATCGCACGGCTCGAATTCGAGGATACGCTGTATCCCGGCCGTCTGATCCACAAGCTGCTTGATGTGGGCGTGCCGCGGACAGGGTATTGACTTTTGCCCTGACTCGGTATATGGACGCCGAAACGTGTTTGACACACCCGGGTTGTACGCTGACTAGCGCATTATCCAAAGAACCGCGGTTTGTCAAGACCTTTGCCGAACTTCGCCAAGGCTTTGCCAAGACGCCGCCAAAACGAGTCGAAGGTGGTTTCGGTGACTTTCCACGCCCCGCTAGATCTCACGATCCATGATTCCCAAGGGTTGTACAACCCCAACAGCGAGCATGACGCATGCGGCGTCGGCATGGTCACTACCCTCAACAAGCGCCCCGAGCGCCGGATCGTCGACGACGCCATCGAGGTACTCGTCAACCTCAACCACCGCGGTGCCGTGGGCGCCGAGGAGAACACCGGCGACGGCGCGGGCATCCTCATGAGCATGCCCGACGAGTTCATGCGCGCCACGGTGGGCGTGGACCTGCCCGCCGAGGGCCGCTACGCCGCCGGCATCGCGTTCCTCGACCGCGACATCGCCACCTCCGGCCAGCAGGAGCAGGCCATCGCGCGGATCGTGCGCGAGGAGGGGCTCGACGTGCTCGCCTGGCGCGTGGTGCCCACCAACCCGGACGGTCTGGGCCTGCAGGCGCTCGCCACCATGCCGAGCTTCAAGACGCTCGTGGTGGCCTCGCCGGACGGCGATCTGGCCGGCATCGAGCTGGACCGCAAGACCTTCCGCATCCGCAAGCGCGTGGAGCACGAGGTGGGCGTGTACTTCGCATCCCTGTCCGCGCGCACCATCACCTACAAGGGCATGCTCACCACCATGCAGCTCACGCCCTTCTTCAAGGACCTCTCCGACGAGCGCATGAAGGCCCGCATCGCCATTGTGCACTCCCGCTTCTCCACCAACACGTTCCCCAGCTGGCCGCTCGCCCAGCCGTTCCGCCTGCTCGCCCACAACGGCGAGATCAACACCATCCAGGGCAACCGCAACTGGCTGTCCGCGCGCGAGGGCCGCCTGAGCTCCAAGCTGCTCGGCGAGTTCAAGGAACTGCTGCCCATCGCCACGCCCGGCTACTCGGATTCCGGCACGTTCGACGAATGCCTCGAACTGCTGCACCTCGCCGGCCGTTCCCTGCCGCACGCCATCAGCATGATGCTGCCGCCCGCGTGGGAGAAGAACGAGTCGCTCGACCCGGACGTGCGCGCGTTCTACGAGTACAACAACACGCTCATCGAACCGTGGGACGGCCCGGCGGACATCATCTTCACCGACGGCACCCAGGTGGGCGCGCTGCTCGACCGCAACGGCTTCCGCCCCGGCCGCTGGCAGCTCGACGCCGACGGCTATCTGGTGCTCGCCTCCGAGGCCGGCGTGCTGCCGAACATCCCGCAGGACAAGGTGGTGGCCAAGGGCCGCCTCGAGCCGGGCAAGATGTTCCTCGTGGACACCGCCGAGGGCCGCATCATCCCGGACGAGGAGATCAAGAAGTCCCTCGCCGCGCTGCACCCGTACCGTCAGTGGGTGGAGGGCAATTCCGTGGAGATGAGCGACCTGCCCCAACGCGAGCACGTGAGCCACTCCGGCCAGTCCGTGCAGCGCCGCCAGCGCGCGTTCGGCTACACCGAGGAGGACCTGAAGCTCCTGCTCACCCCCATGGCCAACACCGGCAAGGAACCGCTCGGTTCCATGGGCAACGACAACCCGCTGCCCGTGCTCTCCAAGCGCAGCCGCATGCTCTTCGACTACTTCCACCAGAAGTTCGCGCAGGTCACCAACCCGCCGCTGGACTGGGAGCGAGAGGAGATCGTCACTTCGCTCGAATCCGCGATCGGCCCCGAGCCGAACCTGCTGGAGGACACCGAGCTGCACGCCAAGAAGATCCTCATTCCGCTGCCCGTCATCAACTCGGACGAGATGGCCCAGCTCAAGAGGCTGGACAAGGCCAAGGTGCTCGGCGGCTACTACCGGCCGTTCGTCGTCAAGGGCCTGTATCAGGTGGCCGGCGGCGGCAAGGCCCTCGAGGAGCGTCTCGAGGAGATTTTCGCCGAGGTCGACCGGGCCATCGAATCCGGCAGCAACTTCATCGTGCTGTCCGACCGCGACTCCAACCATACGTGGGGACCCATCCCGTCGCTGCTGCTCACCGCGGCCGTCCAGCACCACCTGCTGCGCCGCCACACACGCACGCAGATCTCCATGGCCGTGGAGGCCGGGGACGTGCGCGAGATCCACCATGTGGCGCTGCTCATCGCGTACGGTGCGGCCTGCGTGAACCCGTACCTCGCGTTCGAATCCGTGGAGAATCTGGCACGCGCCGGCTACCTCAAGGTGGACGCGCCCACCGCCGTGAGGAACCTCACCAAGGCCCTGTCCACCGGCGTGCTCAAGATCATGTCCAAGATGGGTGTCTCCACGATCATGAGCTACCGCGGCGCCCAGCTGTTCGAGGCCGTGGGCCTGAGCCGCGACGTGGTGGACAAGTACTTCACCGGCACCGTCTCCCAGGTGGGCGGCGTGGGGCTGGACGAGCTGGCCGAGGAGGTGGCCATCCGCCACCGCGTGGCCTATCCGAACCAGTGGACCGCCACCCCGCACATGAATCTGGAGATCGGTGGCGAATACAAGTGGCGTCGCACCGGCGAGGACCATCTCAACGATCCGGAGGCCATCTTCCTGCTCCAGCAGTCCACCCAGCGCGGCGACTACGAGATGTTCAAGAAGTACTCGCACCACATCAACGACACCTCCAACCGTCTCATGACCCTACGCGGCCTCATGAAGTTCAAGCACGACCGCAAGCCGATCGACATCTCCGAAGTCGAACCGGCCAGCGAGATCGTCAAGCGCTTCTCCACCGGCGCCATGAGCTACGGATCCATCTCGCAGGAGGCGCACGAGACGCTTGCCATCGCCATGAACACGCTCCACGCGCGCTCCAACTCCGGCGAGGGCGGCGAATCGGACGATCGCATTAACGATCCGCTGCGCTACAGCCGCATCAAGCAGATCGCGTCCGCGCGTTTCGGCGTCACCTCCGACTATCTGATGCATGCCACCGACCTGCAGATCAAGCTCGCGCAGGGCGCCAAGCCCGGCGAGGGCGGTCATCTGCCCGGCGCGAAGGTGCCGCCGTGGATCGCCAAGGTCCGCCATGCCACTCCGGGCGTGGAGCTCATCTCCCCGCCGCCGCATCACGACATCTACTCCATCGAGGATCTGAAGCAGCTCATCAACGACGCGAAGATGGCGAACCCGAAGGCGCGCATCCACGTCAAGCTCGTCTCCGAGTTCGGCGTGGGCACCATCGCCGCCGGCGTGGCCAAGTGCCATGCGGACGTGGTGCTCATCTCCGGCTACGACGGCGGCACCGGCGCGGCCCCGCTCAACGCGATTCGCCACGCGGGCACCCCGTGGGAGATCGGTCTGGCGGAGACCCAGCAGACGCTGATCCTCAACGGCCTGCGTTCGCGCATCGTCGTGCAGTGCGACGGCGAGCTGAAGACCGGCCGCGACGTGGTGATCGCCGCGCTGCTGGGTGCCGAGGAGTTCGGCTTCGCCACCGCGGCGCTGATCGTGGAGGGTTGCGTCATGATGCGCGCCTGCCAGAAGAACACCTGCCCGCAGGGCATCGCCACCCAGGACCCGGAGCTGCGCGCCCGGTTCCGCGGCAAGCCCGAGCACGTGATCAACTTCTTCATGTACATTGCCGAGGAGGTGCGCGAGATCCTCGCCGAGCTGGGCTTCCGCACGCTCGAGGAGGCCGTGGGCCACGTCGAGTGCCTGGACCAGAACGAGGCGATCAAGCGCTGGAAGGCCGACGGCATCGACCTGTCCAATGTGCTCATGCAGCCCGGCCCGGTGCCCGGAACCATTCTGCACAACACCGAAGGCCAGGACCACGAGCTTCAGAAGGCGCTCGACAACGAACTCATCCGCCTTGCCGAGCCGGCCTTGGAGCGCAAGGAGCCGGTGCGCATCGAAGTGCCGATCCGCAACGTGAACCGTACGCTCGGCACCATGGTCGGCTACGAGATCACCCGTCGCTACGGCGCCGAGGGTCTGCCGGACGATACGATCGACATGACCCTGCACGGTTCCGGCGGTCAGTCCATCGGCGCGTTCATTCCGCGCGGCGAAACCATGCGCGTCTACGGCGAGGTCAACGACTACGCCGGCAAGGGCCTGTCCGGCGGCCGTCTCATCGTCCGCGCGGAGGATGGCGTCACCTTCGACCCGCACACCAACGTGATCGCGGGCAACGTGACCGGCTTCGGCGCCACGTCCGGCGAACTGTTCATTGCGGGCCGGGCCGGCGAACGCTTCGGCGTGCGCAACTCCGGCGCCACCTTTGTGGTGGAGGGCGTGGGCGACCATGGCTGCGAGTACATGACCGGCGGCACCGTCGTGGTGCTCGGCCCCACCGGCCGCAACTTCGGCGCCGGCTTCTCCGGAGGCAACGCCTACGTGCTCGACCTCGACATGAAGCAGGTCAACCCGGAGGCCGCGCACAACGGCTCCCTGCTCTTCCAGCCGCTCGAAGGCAAGGAGGAGGAGCTGGTCCACGCGCTCGTCAAGAAGCACGCCGAGGAAACCGAATCCGCCTTCGCCCAGAGCCTGCTGGACGACTGGGCCAACACCGTGCGCCGCATCACCCACGTGGTGCCCGCCCACTACGTCGCCATGCTCGAGGCGCTGGCGGACGCCGAAGCCAATCACCTCGACTTCTCCGCGCCCGGCGTGTGGGAGAAGACTTACGAACACGTCATGGAAGGAGCCCACTGACATGGGAGATCCCAGAGGATTCCTGAAGGTCCGCACCCGTCGCGAGCTGGCCGAACGTCCGGTCGCTGAGCGCATCAAGGACTGGCTTGACGTCCACGCCGAATCCGGCCTGCAGCCGTGGACCACCGAGCAGGCGGCCCGCTGCATGGACTGCGGCACCCCGTTCTGCATGTCCGGTTGCCCGCTGGGCAACGTGATCCCCGAGTTCAACGATCTCGTGCGTCAGGAGCAGTGGGAGGACGCCTACAACCGCCTGTCGATGACCAACAACTTCCCGGAGGTCACCGGCCGCATCTGCCCGGCCCTGTGCGAGCAGGCGTGCGTGCTCGGCATCCACCAGCCGCCCACCATGATCAAGAATGACGAGGTCACCATCATCGATCAGGCGTGGGACCTCGACTACGTCAAGCCCCTGCCGCCGCAGCGCCTGACCGACCAGACCGTGGCGGTCGTCGGCTCCGGGCCCGCGGGTCTCGCCTGCGCGCAGCAGCTCACGCGTGCCGGCCACACGGTGGTCGTCTACGAGCGCGACGACGCCATCGGCGGACTCATGCGCTACGGCATCCCGAACTTCAAGCTCGACAAGCGTCTGCTCGACCGTCGCGTCAAGCAGATGGAGGCCGAGGGCACCCGCTTCCGCACCGGCGTGGAGATCGGCAAGGACATCTCCTGGGACGACCTTCGCTCCCGCTACGACGCGGTCGTGGTGGCCATCGGCTCCACCGTGCCGCGCGACATGAAGATTCCCGGCCGTGAGCTCGACGGCATCCACTTCGCCATGGAGTACCTGCCGGACGCCACCCGCCGCGTCTACGGTGTCAAACCCGTGCATGACATCACCGCCAAGGACAAGCACGTGATCGTGATCGGCGGCGGCGACACCGGCTCCGACTGCCTCGGCACCGCCATTCGTCAGGGTGCCAAGGACGTGACCGTCCTGCAGATCATGCCCAAGGAGCCGTCGAGCCGCCCGGACAACGCCCCGTGGCCCACATTCGCGCGCCTCTACCAGAAGACCTCCTCCATGGAGGAGGGCGGCACCTACGTGTACAGCACCGACTCGGTGAACTTCATCGGCTCCGAGGAGGAGCAGGCGCGCGTGCACATCGAGAACTCCACCGCGTCCGAGGGCTTCGTGTCCGACGAGCACGGTCACGTGACCGGCCTCAAGGTGGTGAACGTGGCTCCCGGCGAGAACGGCCCGTTCACCCGCCAACCCGGCACCGAGCGCGTGCTGCCCGCCGATCTGGTGCTCATCTCCGTGGGCTTCCTCCACCCGGACACCTCCACGCTCGTGGATCAGCTGCCCGTGGAGCTCGACCGCCGTGGCAACGTGGCGCGCAACGACGGTTTCGCCACATCGCAGGACGGCGTGTTCGCCTGCGGCGACGCCGGGCGCGGCCAGAGCCTCGTGGTGTGGGCCATCTCCGAGGGACGCTCCTGCGCGGCCGCCGTGGATAGGTACCTCACCGGTTCCACCGAACTGCCGGCGCCCATCACCGCCTCCCAGCGGCCGATGATGCTGCCGCGCTGAGTCGGTTTGCTCGGATCCGGCCCGGGCGGGTTTGGCTTGGGCTGATCCGGCACGCCAATCCGCCTCGCGAGAGCATCCGACGAATCTGAAGGTCCTGCGGTACAGTAGTCCGCAGGACCTTTTTCCTATGAATCAAAGGAGTTTCCATGCCCAATCGTGCCGAGCGCCGCGCCGCCGCCAAGAGGGAGAAGCGCGGCATTCCGCAGCAATACGACCAGACCCGCGGCAGGGGACGGGCCAACATGGTGGACGAGTACGCGCTGCAGGAGAAGTCCCGCCGTCTGCAGGAGGGCATTGACGACTCCGGCCCGTGGAAGCCGACCGCTCACATCGAGGACGATGCGGCCGAATCCTCCGCGGCCGTCAACCCCGACTACCGCAACCCCTCCAAGGGACTGAGCGCCCCCGCCAGCGCGCGTGGCTGGCTGCGCGCGATCAGCTGGACGCTCATCGCACTGTCCATCATCGGGTTCTTCGTGGTCATGTGGCTGCCGGACGCACCCATGTGGGTCATCATCACGGTTTCCGCCGTGTTCGCGGTCGGCGTGCTGAGCCTGTTCTTCGTGGCGGCCAAGTCTCCGCGCGAAAATCCGAACGTGGACGCGCACGGCACTGCGGTGTGACGCGGGTGTGATGCGGCGATTGTCCGATTCGGCGGCTATCCGATACGAAAACGGACATCTGGGGCGGCCAGATGGCGTAAATCGTATCGGCTGATACGAAACCGTACGCGAGGGGATCGGTTCCCTCCTACAGCATGAACCGCAGCTCCTCGGCCAATGCGGGTCGGTTCGGATACCTGTCCACCACCAACCGCGCGAGCTGCCGGGCCTCGTCCTCGCCGAACACCGTCGCCAGACGTTTGAGCTGCTTGGCGATCTGCCGGTAGACGGGACGGCGGGCGTCAAGGTTGAGGCCGTCCCCGAACCCGGTGTCGCCATAAAAACCGTCAGGCAACGTACCCGGCGGCATGGCGGCGTAGATTACGTCGCGCGCGCGGTCCGGGTGACCGATGGCCATGGTCCTGAGCAATGGCAACGGCGGATAGTCCACCGTGGTGCAGTAGGTGAGCGCATCGTCGGAAAGCCCTTCGTCCACGATCAGCTTTTCGTACGCGGGATTGCGCCAGGCGCTGTGACGGGAACTGCTGCCGTCGTCGCCCGTCATCTCCGGCCGGTGCTTGATGCGCCATGCGATGTTGCGCGCACAGTCGCGTGCCAGCCCGAGCGCGGTGGCAGTCCAATCGTCGTCCGATTGCCCGCACACGCGCAGCAGCCGGCGCAGGCGGTCCACGTAGACCGCGTCCGCACGGTCGTTCGCGTGAACGATGTAACGCCGGTAGAGCGAGGCCAGTGCGTCCGCATCATCCGTGCCCTCCGCGCAGCATTCCAGCAGCGTCAGCCAGCCGTGCGGCAGCAGGCCGTCGAGCAGGCCGCCCCGGCCGATCTCGGTCTCGCCGCCATCATGCCCCGCGTCGGCAAGGAACGATCGGATCATCAGCTCTGCCCGGCGGAAGCGGCCTGCGCGCATGAGCTCGACCACGCGGACCAGCTGCAGCGGCGCGAACGTCGGGTATGCACGCAACAGATCGTCCCGCCCGTCACGGTCGCCGGCGAGAGTGCGCAGATCGTACGCCACCATGAGCAGGTAATGCCGCAGCACGTGCCGCGAGGTGGCCAGCGCGTCCAGCGGCAATTCACCGTCGTGTTCGGGGGAGAAGCGTTCGAGGGCAGTGTCGATCACGTCGTACGCCCATATCGTCTTGTCGTCGTGACGGGCGAAGGCCAGGGCGGACGCCAGCAGCATGGCGGCGTTCATCGGATCGTAGAATTGGATGTCCGGACTGTATGCGGCCTCCACGATGCGGTCCAGCGCCATGCTGGCGGTGGGGGAGTCGGCGTCGGAGGCCACGTTCTCCATGGCGCAGCGGATCTGGCTGACGAGTACGTCGTTCGCGTTCGAGAGGATGTGCCGGTCGTCGCGCGTGGCGTTCGTGAACGCGGCCAGCGCCCGGATGGCCACGGCCAGATTGAGGCAGGCGTTCGCGTAATCCGTGGAGTGCAGCGCGTTCTCCACCACTGCGTTGAGGCCGGAAAGCGCTTGGTCGAACGGGTTGACGCCATGCAGGGCGTCGAGGGGAAACGGATTCGGGGCGCCCGGTGCGTCGGGATCGTCCGGGTCTTCCGTGTCGCTGGCGTGCAGGCGACGGTATTCCTCCATCGGACCGAGGATCATGCGGCCGGCCTCGGGCGCCGGAATGATCGGCACCTCGGGTTGCGGGGCGATCAGACGCAGATGATCGGCGTAGTCGACGCAGTTGACCGACCAGAAGAACAGCACGTGCCGCCCGTTCGACTCGTTCACCTCCTGCTCGATGCGTTCCATGATGGGGGCGAGGACGTACCGGGGGATTGCCGTGGTTCTCGGTGCTGTCCGGTGGTTGCGGCCATCATCGTCCGGCATGTCGCCGCGCAGACGTTCGCGCAGTTCATACAGGACCGCGCCGATGTGCTTGCAGTAGGGTGTCGTCTCGTACGGGCAGTCGCAGGAGGTGCTCACGATTGCGAGGTCTGCAATCGTGGTGTCCGTGACCGCGGAATCGCCGCCGTCGCCGAGCTCGTCGCCGTTCGTGGACCGCTCGAGCCGGACCTCCACCGTGTAGACGGCGTCCCCGCTGCCCAGCACGGTCGCGCGGTAATGGAGCGGCTCCGATGCTGCCGCCATGACCTCCACGATCCGCCCGTTCGCCCAATAGTCCGTCGCCCGCCCGAGAATCTGCGGCGTGGCGGCGAACAGCGTTTCGAAGTTGCGCAGGGTGGC
Organism: Bifidobacterium sp. LH_389; assembly: GCF_056357235.1. NCBI lineage: Bacteria > Bacillati > Actinomycetota > Actinomycetes > Bifidobacteriales > Bifidobacteriaceae > Bifidobacterium > Bifidobacterium sp. LH_389. The sequence continues at coordinate 519,547 of NZ_JBKEVR010000001.1, read as the reverse complement.
GTGGGACGGCGAAGTGCTCATGCCTCCAGTGTAGGGCGTCGGCGTGAGCCGGTGCCGTTCGTCCTGTGGACCGGGCAATGCCGCGTGTTGCCCAGTCGGTGCCCTACAGTTGGTAGTGGTACTGAACGTACTGAACCATTCAAGCAAAGAGGTGGCCGATGAAGGTTGACATTCTTACCCGCGAATACCCGCCGCACGTCTACGGCGGTGCCGGCGTGCATGCCGAGGAACTGTCCAAGGTGCTGGCCGAGCGCATCGACGTGACCGTGCGCGCGTTCGACGGCCCCCGTACCGCCTCCGACGTGCCGGCCATCCCCAACGCCGAGCAGGCCAAGGGCAGCCTCAAGGTTGTCGGCTACGACGTGCCGGCCGAGCTGACCGACGCGAACCCGGCGCTCAAGACCTTCGGCGTGGACCTGCAGGTGGCCAACGACGTGGACGCGGACCTGATCCACGCGCACACCTGGTACGCGTGCCTGGCGGGCCGTCTGGCGCAGCAGCTGCACGAGGTCCCGCTGGTCATCACCGCGCACAGCCTGGAGCCGTTCCGCCCGTGGAAGCGCGAGCAGCTCGGCGGCGGCTACAACCTGAGCTCCTGGGCCGAGCGTGACGCCTACGAGCACGCCGACCGCATCATCGCCGTCTCCGGCGGCATGCGCGAAGACATTCTCGCCGCCTACCCGAACGTGGACCCGGACAAGGTAGTCGTGGTGCACAACGGCATCACCATGTCCGAGTTCGCCACCCCCGCCCCGGACGATCCGGGCTGGAAGGTGTTCGAGCGCTACCACATCGACCGTTCCAAGCCCACCCTGCTGTTCGTGGGCCGCATCACCCGCCAGAAGGGCCTGCCCTACCTGCTCAAGGCGCTCCATCTCATCTCCAAGGACATTCAGGTGGTGCTGTGCGCCGGCGCCCCGGACACCCCGGAGATCGCCGAGGAGGTCAAGACCGCGTTCGCCAAGCTGGACGCCGAGCGCGGCAACATCATCTGGATCGAGGAGATGCTGCCCCGCCCGGAGCTCAACGCCCTCGAGCACGGCTGCGACGCGTTCATCTGCCCGTCCATCTACGAGCCGCTGGGCATCGTGAACCTCGAGGCCATGGCGAGCGGCCTGCCCGTCGTCGCCTCCGCCACCGGCGGCATCCCCGAGGTCGTCGTGGACGGCGAGACCGGCTACCTCGTGCCGATCGACCAGCTGCACGACGGTACCGGCACCCCGACCGACCCGGACAAGTTCGTGCACGACATGGCCGCTGCGATCGACAGGATCATGGCCGATCCGGAGCTTGCGAAGAAGATGGGACAGGCCGGCTACGAGCGTGCCCGCGACAAGTTCAGCTGGGAGTCCATCGCCGACCAGACCGTGAAGGTCTACCAGTCCGTGCTCGACGAGCGCAAGTAGCCGACGGCCGACGTCTGCGTCGGGCCGACGCCGCGCTCGGGACAGATGTGCCGGGCTGCGGACGGCCCGCCGCGCAAGTAACAGGTGCATACGGCGGGTGCGTCGCGCTGCGTCTCACCGCGTCTCATCACGTCGCACCGCGATGCACTGCGACGGAAAGGGGCTTTCCCCGCAATGGGGCAAGCCCCTTTCCTTCCCCTTTTCTCACCGTTTCCCATCTTTCACCTATCCGTCTGAAAGGAACCCTTTTCGTGAACGACGTCGTCCTGCAGCTCGAGAACGTGGAATTCCGCCGTCGCCGCCGCGTGATCATCACCGACGTGAACCTTACGATCCGCGCGGGGGAGCGGTGGGTGCTGTTCGGACCCAACGGCATCGGCAAGTCGACCGCCGTGGGCATGCTCGCCACGCGCACGTTTCCCTCGGAGGGCCGCGTGTTCATTCTTGGTCACCAGCTCGGCAAGTACGACGTGTTCAAGCTGCGCACGCGCATCGGGCTCGCCTCCGCGGACCTGGCCCGCCAGTTCCCGCCGTTCGAGGATCCGCTCGACGCCGTGGTCACCGGGCTCACCGCCGTGACCGGTCGCTGGCAGGACACCTACACGCCGGAGCAGTACGACCGTGCACGCCAGCTGCTGCGTGACTTCCGCGTCGGCTACCTCGAAGGCAAGCAGATGTGGCGCCTCTCGGAGGGGGAGCGCACCCGCGTGCTCATCGCCCGCGCGCTCATGGGGGACCCGGAGCTGCTCATCATGGACGAGCCCACCACAGGTCTCGATCTGGGCGGGCGCGAGCAGGTGATGCGCACCCTGAGCCGCATCGGCTCGGAGGATTCCCGCCGTGCCGTGGTGCTCGTGACCCACCGCCTCGAGGAGATTCCCGCCGGATTCGACCACATCGCCATCATGGGCCGCAAGCCCGTGAGCGTGGAGGACGCCACCGGGGAAGTGCCCGGCAGCGTGTCTGGCGGTGACGGCGGCGCGGGAACATCCGGCGGCGTGCCCGGTTCCGCAAGTGCGTCCGGCCTCGGCATCGTGCCCGGCGGCATCGAGACGATCGGCGCGGGGGCCGGGACCGGCCTCATGGCGGACGGCATCGACGCAATGGGCAATCCCTCCGCCGGCACCATCGTCTACCGCGGCGACCTTGCCGGCGGCCTAACGAACGAACGCCTCTCCGACCTGTTCGGCATGCCCATCGAAGTGGAGCACTCGCACGGCCGCTGGGCCGCGTATGCGGTGTGAGGGGTAGGGAACGCAGGCAACGCTGACGGGCAGAGTCCGGCGGGAGTGGCAGATGCGCATCGTCACCGCGATGTCCGCCGCCACCGATTTGCCGCTACCATGGGTGCCATGAGCAACGATCGCCCCTTCATGCAGTATTCCGCGATCATCGGATGGTTCTACGACCGTTCTCCTGCGCAACTGCATGCCGCGACCGAACGGTTCTTCGACGAGCTGCGCACTGAGGTGGACCCGACCGCTCCCACGTCGGAGGCGGACCATCTTCAGATGCTGTTCCACGAATGGTTCCTCTTCGACTACCGGCTCAGGGACGGCCGCACGCCTCTCGAGTTCGCCGCCGGCGTGGACGGCGGGCGAGCGATGGGACTGACGCGCAAACAGCGTGACGATCTGGCAGCGGCGGCACACTCGCAGGTGACGGCCGTGTTCTGGGTCGTGGGCGCATCGGCGGCCACCCATCTGGTGACGCTGGAAAACATCGAAACCGGCGAGCGCTACGACGTGTACGACGTGGCGTCCAGCGGCAGGCTCGACGGATGCTCGGACGGGATGATCGCCTGCCGTCTGGTGCACGTGCGCGGCCGATGGTACATGGCCGGCAATCCGGTGACGGAAATGCCCGTCAAGCCCACGGAACGTATGAGGCAGACTCTGCGGGAAGACGGTGGCCGCGGCGGGCATCCCATGAGTTTCATGGATCTTATTCGTATACGGTATGGCCGTAAGTCGGATGCCTCGGAGACTTCAGGGACGTCGGGGACTTCGGGCGCGCTGGGCACGTCCTACGAAACCATCCAGTCCATGACGCCGCAGGCCCTCGTCGAATTCAAGAACCGACTGCGCATGCGGTATTTGGAATACCGGACGCGATACCCTGAGCTTCCCGAATGGATTGAGGTATTCGATGCCATCGGAGAAGAGGACGGTCGCACACCGCCCATGGATGTCTTCCGGCAATTGTTCGGCAACGGTGGTAACGGCAAGGAAGAACTGCCCTTTGCCGGCGAACGTGAATTCCGTGATTTCACCTCCCTGTTCACGGATCTGTGGAATGTGCTGCCACACCGTGCGCTGGACGGATTGAGCCCCAACGAAGCGTTTGCGGGACAGCAGCGTATTGCCGCGTACCGGCATGCCCCCGACCATCCGCGCCCGTGGCTCGACCGACTGGATATGATCGCCGACCCGACGAGCTACGGTTTCGCCTTCGACGTGTTTCCCCGTGTGAAGCCTTACGCAATCATGGGCGTCGAACGCAAGGATCTGGAGGATTTCGCCAAGGATCTTGCGGCGGGGCAACGGCCCGAATTGGCACGCATGCGCGACGACTTCCTCGCCGATCTGCCGCACTTCTATTTCGAGGAGAATGCACTGCATGCCATGCTCATCGGCCGCATGGCGAAGGACCCGGACACGGCGTTCCGCATGCTTGACGCCTTCCTGCCGTACGTCAACAACCGCAAAATCTGCGAATGCCTGAAAGTTCCGGCATTGCACCGAGACCTGGCCGCAACGTACCGGAGGATTGAGCAATGGATCTTCTCCGCCCGGGCGTACACCGTGCGTTTCGCGATCATCACGCTCATGCGCGAATTCAAGGGAACCGACTTCGACGTAGCCCAGGCCTGGCTCGTGGCGGGCGTGACGCTGGGCAACGACGCGTCGACCTCCGATGTGGAGAACGACGTGAAGCTCGCCCGCGAATGGTACTTCGGCGTCAAGCTCGTGGAAGTCCCGGATGCGGTGATCCCGCTGTTCGAGGAGCACATGCTGCCGAAGGAAATCCACAACGCGGCATTGCGGCGTGCCATGAAGTCCAAGCGCATCGACAACGCGCTTCGGGAACGGCTGCGCGGGCTGATCATTGAAAAATGAACGGTTTTCTCCCGCTCAGTGCGGGTGAAAACCGGGCCTCGGAGAAAACTACGTCCCATATTTCCGAGTTGTGCGGTCGATTTCCGCGGAGTGACCGAGTATAAGGCTTCTCATTCCGGCCTTATTGCAATGACGATACTTGGGGGTACCCGCAGAATCGACCGCACAACTCGGAAATACAATCGTCCCGCCCGTCCGTGGCGGCCGAGGACCGCATAGTTGGCCCCATGGCAACGTAGATTGGTCGGTCCGCTTCGGCACGTATGGTTGGGCCATGAGCACAGCGGCTGAACCGATCGTCATCAACCTGCCATACGGCAAGCATTCCTTCAGGGATTTCGCTGAAGCGTACGGCATTGCCTATAACGGGTCGGATCCTGAGTCGGATGCGGGTCGCGGAATGACGTACCTCGAATGGGAGACGTTGGACTTCACACGGAAATCCGCATTGAAATACGTCATCGATTATCCGACGGTGTATGTGGTGTATTCCAATGCGGAGAACCGCTATTCGAAATGCGCCGAGTATACGGCGTACATCGGGGAGACCAACGACATCATCCGCCGTACCGCACAGCATCTGGACATCGACCCCCGCACGCGCGAGGACTGGAAGGTTGTCGCCGATGCGGTCATCCGGAATCCTGACGCGTTCTGCCAGTTTGTCATCGGGCATCCGCTGTTCAACAAGTCGATGACCTTGGATGTGGAGAACCGGCTGATGCACTACATGTCCAGCGTGGAATCGGTCAAGAGGCTCAACAACCGTAGAACGAACGCGCAGGGCGAGTACTACACGTCGGACCGGTTCGACGGCATCTTCTCCGACATCTGGCTGGAACTGCACAGGGAGGATCCGGCCCTGTTCCCGGCGGAGGAGATCATCCGGGACTCCGCACTGTTCAAGGCGTCCCCGTTCCATAGGTTGGGCCCGGGGCAGCTCGATGCCGAGGAGGCCGTCCTGACGCAGGTCGCGGCGCTGTCCGCGCATCCGACGGCGGCCGACCGACCCAGACTGATCTTCGTGCAGGGAGCCGCGGGAACCGGCAAGACCGTACTGCTCAGCCACCTGTTCTACCGGATCGCCACTGAGTTGGGCGAGCCGGACACCCGTGAGACCCCGAACTCCGTGTCATCTGGTCTGGCCTCCTACATTCTGGTCAATCACAATGAGCAGGTGAACGTCTACAACCAGATCGCCACGAAGCTCGGCCTGCAGAAAGAGTCCGGGGAAGTGGTGATGCTTCCCAGCCAGTTCGTCAACCGGTACAGCGAGACCAACGGGCGCGGCCGCGGCATTCCGGACAGGCCCCAGGGATGCGCCGACATCGTGATGGTGGACGAGGCCCATCTGCTCGCCACCCAGGGCAATCAGGGCTATTCGGGCAAGAACCAGCTGTACGACATCCTGCGCCGGGCGCGCATGGTGATCGCGGTGTTCGATCCCGAACAGATTCTGCAGACGCGGCAGCAGTGGCGGCCGGATGTGCTGGAAAGGCTGTTCCCCGAAGGGTTTTCGGGGCATGGTTCAGAGGCCGGCGCGATCGATGGTTTCCGCACGGTGGAGTTGGGCGGAGAGGACGGTCTGGAACCCGTCGAATGCGATGTCGCGCACATTCGGCTGGACAGGCAGTTCCGCATCGCGGCCAGCGAGCAGGTCATTCAATGGCTCGACGATTTCACGGCAGGGCGAGGAATCGGCGTGCTACCCGAGGACCGCGGCGAGCGGAACCCCGACAACACGTTCTCTCGCAGACCTTACGAGGTCAAGGTGTTCGATTCGCCTGTGGATCTGTGGAATGCCATTCGTGCGAAGGCGACGGCCGAGTCCGGCGGGTGGAACGGCGTCGGTCTTTCCCGGTTGCTGGCCACCTACGACTGGCACTATTCCTCCAAAGCGAAAAATCCGGAGGATCCGCACGGATACTGGAACGTGGCGTTGCATTGTGATGCACAGGGCGATTGGTGCATGGGATTGGACGAGAGAGACAGTCGCGGCTATGATCCGGGTGCCGCAGCCGATCCCGACCGATTCTGCCTGCCATGGAACTACCAGCTGCCGGACGCCGACTCCGGTAGGATCGACAAGGATCTGGCTTGGGCAGAGAAGCCCCACACCGTCAACGAGGTCGGCTCGACCTTCACCATTCAGGGATTCGACCTGAACTATGCCGGCGTCATCATCGGGCCGTCCGTGAAGTATCGCGAGGGGCGTCTGGTCTTCGATCCCTCCGCAAGCGAGAACAAACTGGCGACGAACAGGCGCAGGGACCTCGGCGACTTCTCGCAGGACAATCTTCGCCACGAACTGAACGTGCTGCTCAAGCGCGGCGTGCACGGCCTGTTCCTGTTTGCGGTGGATCCGGCGTTGCAACGACGGCTGAAGGAATGCTGCGGCTGAGAGCGTGCTGCCGTGCGCCTGCCGAGCCGAACGTTACGTTTTTGGCGATTCTAAGCGTCAAATGATCGCTGAGGCGATAGATTGACGCTTGGAATTTCGGATTTCGCGACGTTCGGCTTCGCGCAGTGCCAAATGCAACCCGAATGGTAGACTTCACCCGTTTGCAGGACTTGCAGGATTTTACAGGACGTCACGCAGCGAATGCGGGGAAGGAAACCGGGGCGAACATGCGACGCGGACCACTTACGGCGGGCGAGAAGGTGCAGTTCACCGACCGCAGGGGCAAGATGATCACGGACCAGCTCGTGCCCGGCGGCTCCACGCAGACCGAGCACGGGCTCATTCTGCACGATGAGGTGATCGGGCGGACCGAGGGCGTGGTGGTGACCACCGTGCACGCCAAGCGCGAGGCACAGGTGAACCCGGAGCATCCGGAGCGGGACGCCGGCAAGCCGTGGAAGTCGGCGCGGGCGATCGGCGGATGGGACTACGCGGTCATGCGCCCCCGGCTCGCGGATTACGTGCTGTCCATGCCGCGCGGCGCGCAGATCATGTATCCCAAGGACATTGCGCAGGTGCTCTCGCTGGGTGACATTCGCCGCGGCATGCGCGTGCTCGAATCCGGAGCGGGTTCCGGAGCGATGAGCCTGCATCTGCTGGACGCGGTGGGGGAGAAGGGCAACCTCACCACCATCGAGCTGCGTCCGCAGTTCGCGCATGTGGCGCAGGCCAACGCCACCGTGTACTTCGGCGGCATGCCGGACTGGTGGGATCTGAAAACCGGCGATTTCGACTCGGTGGCCGCCACGCTGCCCGAACACTGGTTCGACCGGATCATGCTGGACATGCTCGATCCGTGGAACCGGCTCGGTCAGGCGCATCGCGTGATTGCCCCGGGCGGCGTGCTCGTGGCGTACGTGACCACCACCACGCAGCTGAGCCGCATGGCCGAGGCGTTGCGCGAGAGCCTTCAATGGACCGAGCCGCAGGTGACCGAGACGCTGGAGCGCACGTGGAAGGTGCAGGGCCTTGCCGTGCGGCCCGACCATACGATGGTGGGCCACACCGGATTCCTGCTGGTCTCCCGCGCGATGGCGGACGGCGTGGAGCCGCTGCGCAAGCGGGACCGCGCCACCAAGGACACGTACACCGATGTGGATTCCGAGTCCGCCGAGCAGCGCGACCTCATGGAGCTCGAACTGCGGGACATCTCCGACCGCAAGCTGTCCAAGGTGATTCGCGACCTCGACCGGCAGGTGGCCGCGGTCGGCGCCGCCGGTACCGTTGACTCCGCCGCCGGTGCGCCCTCACCTTCAGCGGCGTCCGGCGATCCGACGGTCCGCGTATCGGACGCGCAACGCCCGGACGATGGCGGTTCCTGCCGTGCCGATGCCGCAGCGACTACACTGGAAGGGTAAAAATCGCACAGGCAGGGGGACCGACGATGGGCGTCAATCTCAAGAAACTCGCCAAGAGGGTGGCCGACCACAAGTACATCCTGATCGTGATGCGCCACGCGAAGGCCGAATCCTTCAGCGCACAGGGCGACCGCGGACGGGAACTGACGGACAAGGGCGTCAAGCAGGCGAAGACCGTGGGCCGCGGGCTTACCGAACTCGGCTTGGTGCCCGACCGGATAGCCGTCTCCGGGGCCACGCGCGCCCAGCAGACGCTCGAACCCATGCTCAAGCTCTTCGGCGACAAGCCCAAGGTGGACAACCGCCAGAGCCTGTACGACGGCGGCGTGCAGGCCGTGCTCGACGAGCTGGCCCACACGCACGGCAAGGACCGCGTGCTCATGGTCCTCGGCCACGAGCCGACCGTGTCGATCAGCAGCCAGTGGCTTGCCTCCTCGGACTCCGACTCGGAACGGCTTGACCTGCTCACGCTTGGCATGCCCACGGCGGGACTGGCGATCTTCGGAGCGGAGAAGCCGTTCGACCAGTGGCAGGTGCATTCGGGCAAACTGCTGGCGGTGCTCAACCCGAAGGACTTCGACTGAGCCGACTGACTGGGCGGACGTGCGGTGGCGTGGGGCGGCGCGTTCAGGGGCACGAGGGGGATTGACCCGGCCCCCGCGACCGGCCGGAGACGGTGGATCGAGGCGAACGTCCGCATCCGACCAATGCATCTCGGAAGAGTGAGGGCGCGAGATGGTTCCGGAATGGTCTTCCCGTTCCTTGCTGGCGATCTCTTGCCCTATTGTATTCCATAGGATACAATAGGGGTCATGGAGATCAAGCAGTCCGCCGAATACGCCAAGTGGTTCCGCAAACTCAGGGACCGGCAGGCGAAGGCCGCCATCGCCGCCCGTCTTGACGCCAGCATTCTCGCCGGACGCCCGGTCGGCGACATCAAGCCTGTCGGAGGGCCGGTCAGCGAGATGCGGTTCCACATCGGAGCCGGATACCGCGTCTACTACGCCATGCAGGGCAGGGTGCTCATGCTGCTGCTCGCGGGCGGCGACAAAAGCACCCAGCAGACCGACATCAGGCGGGCGCACGAGATCCTCGGCGACTACAAGGAGCAGCAATGAGCACTGAATTCACCGACTACGACACCAGCGAATACCTCGAGGACGAGCAGGACGCCATCGCCTACCTCAACGCCGTCGCCGAATATGGCGACCCGAAGCTCATGCAGGTCGCGATCGGCAACGTCGCCAAGGCCCGCGGCATGGGCCAGATCGCCAAGGAAGCCGGCGTCGGGCGCGAAAGCCTGTACAAGAGCCTCAGCCACGACGGCAACCCCAGCTTCGCGACCATCCTCAAGGTCGTCCACGCGCTCGGCGGCCGCATCAGCATCCAACCCGCCTGACCGACGGGAGAGGGTCGGCTTTTCCGTTGCATGGTTCGGGGTAGATTGACGGTATCACTCCGAAATAGAGTGCACTTAGAGTGGACTGCCGTGAGGGAACGGCATGATTCCAACGGTGGCGGCACGGCTTGGTATAAGCAATGCTTATACCGACATGCAAGTTCGTCTGATGAGCGGCAGTTCGGCCATCCGTGGTAGGTTAGCCGGGTTAAGACTGTTCGTTCAGGAGGAAGCATGTCCGTTCTCACCTCGGTTTCCGGATTCCCGCGCATCGGCCAGAACCGCGAGCTGAAGAAGATCATCGAAGGCTATTGGAAGGGCGCCAACGACATCGACGCCGTGCGCGCCACCGCCAAGGAGCTGCGCGCCAAGCACTGGAAGCTGCAGCGGGAAGCCGGCATCGACCTGATTCCGAGCAACGACTTCAGCTACTACGACCAGATGCTGGACACCGCCACCCTGCTCAACGTGGTCCCGCAGCGCTACCAGCGCCTCGGTCTCGACGAGGAGGGCACCCTGTTCGCCATGGCCCGCGGCTACCAGGGCGAGGCCGGCGACGTGACCGCCCTGCCGATGAAGAAGTGGTTCACCACCAACTACCACTACCTGGTGCCCGAATTCGACGCCGCCACCGACGTGAAGCTCAACTCAACCAAGGCGTTCGACGAGTTCGCCGAGGCGAAGGCGCTGGGCATCGACACCAAGCCGGTGTTCATCGGCCCGTACACGTTCCTCAAGCTCGCCCGCAACTCCGAGGCGCAGGAGCTTCAGTTCGACAAGGGCCTTGTGCAGGCCGTGGCCGCCGTGTACGCGCAGGTGCTTGCACGCTTCGCCGAGCTGGGCGCCGCATGGGTGCAGTTCGACGAGCCGTATCTGGTGCTGGACAAGGAGCCGGGCGACGTGGAGCTCTTCAAGACTCTGTACGCCAAGATCCTGCCCGCCCGCGAGTCCGACGGCAAGCGCGTCAGGCTGCTGCTCAACACGTACTTCGGCCACATCGCCGACGTGTACGAGACCGTGAACCTGCTCGGCTTCGACGGCGTGGGCCTCGACCTCAACGAGGGCCGCGAGGAGAACCTCGCCGCCGTGGAGCGCTTCGGCGTCAACGAGGCCACCACCCTCTTCGCCGGCGTGGTCAACGGCCGCAACATCTGGCGTAACAACTATGCCGTGAGCCTCGGGCTCATCGACGCGCTGAAGCAGAAGACCGCCAACGTGGCCGTGGCCACCGCCAGCTCTCTGCTGCACGTGCCGTTCAGCACCGAGGGCGAGACCGGCATCGACCAGGACAAGCTCAGGCACTTCGCGTTCGCCGTGGAGAAGCTCGGCGAGCTCAAGGAGATCGCCGCCCTGGCCGAGGAGGACGACGAGGCGCTCAAGGCCGACGCCGCGCTGGCCGCCAACCAGGCGCTGTTCGACGGCACCCGCACCCTGGCGGATCCGGCCGTGGCCGAGCGCATCGCGGGGCTCACCGACGCCGACTTCACCCGCCAGCCCGCCCGCGCCGAGCGCCAGAAGCTCCAGCGCGAGGCCCTCGGCCTGCCGCTGCTGCCCACCACCACCATCGGCTCCTTCCCGCAGACGCGCGAGATCCGCGCCGAACGCGCCCGGTTCCGCAAGGGCGAGATCACCAAGGAAGCGTACGACGAGTTCATCAAGGCGCAGATCGACGCGTGCATCAGGCATCAGGAGGAGATCGGCCTCGACGTGCTGGTCCACGGCGAGTTCGAGCGCAACGACATGGTCGAGTACTTCGGCCAGAACCTCAATGGCTTCCTGTTCACCAAGAACGCGTGGGTGCAGTCCTACGGCACCCGCTGCGTGAAGCCCCCGATTGTGTGGGGCGACGTCTCCCGCGCCAAGCCGATCACCGTGGAGTGGTCCGCGTACGCGCAGAGCCGCACCGAGCACGTGATGAAGGGCATGCTCACCGGCCCGGTCACCATCCTCAACTGGTCGTGGCCGCGCGAGGACATCACCCACGAGCAGCAGACCCAGCAGCTGGCCCTTGCCATCCGCGACGAGGTGCTCGATCTCGAGGCCGCCGGCATCAAGGTCATCCAGATCGACGAGGCCGCCCTGCGCGAGAAGCTGCCGCTCAGGAAGTCCGACTGGCACGCCAAGTACCTCGACTGGGCCGTCCCCGCGTTCCGTCTGGTGCATTCCGCCGTCAAGCCCACCACACAGATCCACACGCACATGTGCTACTCGGAGTTCAACGACATCATCCGCGACATTGACGCGATGGACGCGGATGTGATCTCCTTCGAGGCGTCCCGTGGCGATCTGGTGGTGCTCGACGCCATCCACGAGGCCAACTTCGAGACCGAGGCCGGTCCGGGCGTGTACGACATCCACTCCCCGCGCATCCCCAGCGAGCAGGAGATCGAGGAGCGCATCTACGAGATCCTCAGGAAGATGGACGTGCAGAAGGTCTGGATCAACCCCGACTGCGGCCTCAAGACCCGCGGCGATGCGGAGACCTGGCCGAGCCTCGAGCATCTGGTGGCCGCCGCCAAGGCCGTGCGCGCCAAGCTCGCCAAGTAACCAACGCATCCAAGCAGCAAGGGCGGTTCCTTCCGAGTGAGGGAGCCGCCCTTGGCTTCCACGGTCCAGCACAGTCCAGCACGGTTCCAAGGAGCAGCACCATGACCACCCCCATGTTTTCCCTCGAAGTCTTCCCGCCCAAGCGCAACGCGCCCGTCGGCACCATCTATGACACGCTCGACGGGCTCGAGGGCCTCAAGCCCGACTTCATCTCCGTCACCTACGGGCACGGCACCGCGTCCGACCGCACGGCCACTGCGCGCATCGCCCACACCATCCGCACCGAGTACGGCATTCCCACCGTCGCCCATCTGACGGCCCTGTACGCGGATCGGGAGGTGATCGACCATGCGCTGGACATGTTCGACGAGGCGGGCGTCACGGCCGTGCTCGCCCTGCGTGGCGACGAACTGCCTGACCGCGAACCCGTGGGCGTGTTCCCGCACGCCAGCGATCTGGTGGCCTACATCCGCGAGAAGCGCCCGAATCTCAAGATCTTCGGCGCCTGCTACCCGGAGGGCCATTACGAGGCCGCGTCGTTGGACGAGGACATCGTCCATCTCAAGGCCAAGGTGGACGCGGGGGCGAGCCACCTGATCTCCCAACTGTTCTACGACAACGACGACTTCTACCGCTTCCTCGACAAGGCGCACGCGGCCGGCATCGACGTACCGATCGAGGCGGGCATCATGCCTGTGCGCGGCGCCAAGTCCGTGCGCCGCATGGCCGAACGCAACGCCTCACGCATCCCCGCCGGGCTCGACCGCATGCTCGATCGCTGGGCGGACGACGCTGAGGCCCTGCGCGCGGCTGGCATCAACTATGCGTCCGGGCAGATCACCGATCTGGTGGCCCACGGCGTGGACGGCATCCACCTGTACACCATGAACCATCCGGGCGGCACCCGCCGCATATGGCAGAATGTGGGACCGCTGTTCACGCGCTGAGACGGCTTCGGGTACCATGTGAGACTATGCCCCAATTCCACGAAGGCGCGGTCAGCGCGCGCGAACTCATCCATGCCGGTCTCCTCGATCTTGACGAGGCGAAACGCCAGTTCGACCAGCTCGCGCAGGCGGGCATGACCCCGGACCAGCTCGCCGTGGTGCTGTCCGCGCTGGAACGCGCCTGCGACCCGGACGTGGCCCTGCGCAACCTCAGGAGCATCGTGGACGCGCTGCCCAGCCGGCGTACGTCGCTGGAGGAGCTCGCCCCCGGCGAGGAGGACCGCCGCCGGCTCATCGCCGTGCTCGGCGCCTCCGACGAAATGGGCAAGCTCATGCGCATTCGTCCTGCGCTCGTGGCCGCCGCGGCCGCCGACCCGTGCCGCAGCAGCCGGCTCACTGCAGCCGAGCGACGGGCGAGCATCCTCAGGGCCGTCGGCGCGGACCCGGATGCGTCCGCGCCCGAGGCCGCGCTCGATCTTGCGGACGCCACGACGGAACTGCGGCGCACCTACCGCCGCCACTTGGCCGCGATCATGGCCATGGACGTGACCGCCAAGGACCCGCTGTACGTGCAGCCGGCCGTCAGCCGCATGCTCTCCGACCTTGCGGACGCCGCACTCGAAGGCGCGCTGGCCGTCGCCCGGCACGAGGTGGAGGGTGCCGATCGCGTCCGGTTCGCGATCATCGGCATGGGCAAGCTGGGCGCGCAGGAACTGAACTACGTGTCCGACGTGGACCTCATCTACGTAGTCGAACCGGTCAAGGCCGCGGGCACGGGCGAGGCCGCGATCGACCACCAGATGCTCATCCGCGTGGGCACGAAGATGGGCACGCTGCTGCAGCGCGTGTGCCAGTCGGTCATCATGGGTTGCGCGGAACCGACCCTGTGGCAGATCGACGGCGGCCTGCGCCCGGAAGGCAAGGACGGCCCGCTGGTGCGCACGCTCGACTCGCACAAGGGTTATTACGAGCATTGGGCGGAAAGCTGGGAGTTTCAGGCCCTGCTCAAGGCCCGTCCGGTGGCCGGCGACCGGGAGCTCGGCCTCGCCTACCGGGATATGACCCGCCCGTTCGTCTGGTCCGCCTCCCAGCGCAAGAACTTCGTGTACGACTGTCAGCAGATGCGCAAGCGCGTGGAGGACCTCATCCCCGCGGCGTTGAAGGACCGCGAGATCAAGCTCGGGCGCGGCGGTCTGCGCGACGTGGAGTTCACCGTGCAGATGCTCCAGCTCGTCCACGGGCGCACCGACGAATCGCTGCGCACCGCGTCCACACTTGAATCCCTGCAGGCCCTGTCCGACGGCGGCTACGTGTCCCGCAAACAGGCGGCGAAGCTCTCCGAGGACTACCGGTTCGAGCGTGTGCTCGAACACCGCCAGCAGATGTGGGCCCTGAAACGCACCCACCTGTTCCCGGACCTTGGCTCCGCCGGCAACGCGGGCGGTATGGAACGCAAACGGCAGGTGGACCGCGAGGCCCTGCAGAGCAACGCGGAGCTGCGCCGGCTCGCCCACGCGTTCGGCATGCACCCCGAGGAGCTCGTGGACCGCTTCGACGCAGTGCGCCGCGAGGTGCGCCACCTGCATCAGGACATCTACTTCCGCCCCATGCTGCCCATCAGCGCGCAGCTCGACTCCGGCGAGATCTCGCTGAGCAGCGCCGCCGCCAAGACGCGGTTCGCCTCCATCGGATTCGCGGACCCGGACGCGGCCATGCGCCACGTGGAGGCGCTGACCAGCGGCGTGTCCCGCGCGGCCAAGATCAACCGGATCATTCTGCCCGCCGTGCTCGAATGGCTCGGCAACGGCCAGAACCCGGACATGGGCCTCTTGGGCTGGCGCAGGCTCGAGGAGCGCTTCGGCACCGAAAGCGAGTACCTTGGCTTCCTGCGAGACTCGCCGAACGCCGCGCAGCGCCTGTGCCA
Source organism: Bifidobacterium sp. LH_389 (assembly GCF_056357235.1). NCBI lineage: Bacteria > Bacillati > Actinomycetota > Actinomycetes > Bifidobacteriales > Bifidobacteriaceae > Bifidobacterium > Bifidobacterium sp. LH_389. The sequence continues at coordinate 504,386 of NZ_JBKEVR010000001.1, read as the reverse complement.
CGTGCTGTCCAACTCGCGCTATCTGGGCGACGCGCTGGGCAAGTCCGTCGAATCGGTCACCTGGCTCGGCAACGACGAGGCGCTCAACGCGCGCGGGCGCGCCAGTCTGGACACGCAGTGCACCGCCACGCTGGAACGCTACGCGGACGCCGTGAACGACTTTGCCACGTCGTTGCGCGCCATGCGCCGCCATGAGATCGAGCGCATCGGTCTGGGATGGATGAACGGGCTCATCGACGATGCGACGAGCCTTACGGGCATGACCGACGTATATGATGCGATCATTCAGTCCGCACTCGAATGGTCCGTGGGCCACCGGATGCGCGAGCTGGGGCTTTCTTCCGGTTCCCAGGCTCCGGCAGCGCTCGCCGTGATCGGCATGGGACGCTATGGCGGCGGAGAGGTCAACTTCAGCTCCGACGCGGATGCGATCCTTGTCTACCGGCCGCAGGGCGAGGCGGCGGATGCGGATGCCGGCGCGTTCGCCAAGGCCGTGGTGGACGACATGCGCCAGATCCTCTCCGGACCCGTCACCGTGGAGGCGAAGATCGAACTCGATCTGGACCTGCGCCCCGAAGGCAAGAACGGGCCGATCGTGCGCTCGTTCGCCTCCTGCCGCGAATACTACGCGTCCTGGGCCAGCACGTGGGAACGTCAGGCCCTGCTGCGCGCCCGGTTCGCCGCCGGCGACGAGACGCTGGGGCGCGACTTCCTGCGCCAGATCGCCGACCCGTTGCGCTATGCGGCCACGCCGCTCACCGCGGGCCAGCTGTCGGACATCCGCAAGCTCAAGGCGCGCATGGAGGCCGAACGCCTGCCGCGCGGCGTGCGCCGGGACCGGCATTTGAAGCTTGGCAAGGGCGGATTGTCCGATGTGGAATGGACCGTGCAGCTCCTGCAGCTCCAGCACGCCGGCGAGCATGCGTCGCTGCGCGTGGGCGGCACGCTCGAGGCGCTCGGCCAGCTGGTGAAGCTCGGATTCCTCGAGCAGGGCGACGCGAAGATCCTCGAACATGCGTGGCGCATGTGCACGGCCGCCCGCAACGGCAACTACCTGTGGAACGGGCGGGCGAACCAGGCGGACGTGCTGCCGGATGACATGTATTCGCTCGGCGGCATAGCCGTGTACCTCGGGCACAGCGCCCACCGCGGCCAGCAGTTCGATAACGAGCTCATGGGTGCCATGCGCAAGTGCCGCGAAGTGGTGGAACGCCTGTTCTACGGCATCTCCAAGACCAAGCCCGCCGAGCCGAAGGTACCGCCGCGCGTGCTGTCCGTACGCCCCGGCCGGCGGTACTCGCGGTTCGCGCGGTAGCAAGAGGCGGGAACCGTTTACCCCGGCGTCGCAGAGATGCGACGCCGGGGTAAACGGCGCATGTCGGGCAAGTAGCGTATCCTTGACAAGGTCACATCAACGTGGCCGCCTTGTGAACAACACATTTGTGAACAACACAACTGAAAGGTGAGCCGTGTCAGAACAACCTGAGGTCCCGCTCAAGGGTCGCAGTCTGGTCACTCTTGACGACATTTCTACCCATCAGATCGAGGAATTGCTCCATAAGGCCGCATACATCGACTCGCATCGCCGCGAAGTCGCGCACACCTGCGACGGGCGGGTGCTGGCCACACTGTTCTACGAGCCGTCCACCCGCACGCGCCTGAGCTTCGAAACCGCCATGCTGCGCCTCGGCGGCAGCGTGATCGGCTTCGCCGGCGCCCAGCTGAGCTCCGTTTCCAAGGGTGAATCCATCTCGGACACGCTCAAGACCGTGTCCAACTACGTGGACATCGTCGCCATGCGCCACCCCAAGGAGGGCGCCGCGCTGGTTGCCTCCCGCGCCGCAAGCGTGCCGGTCATCAACGCCGGCGACGGCGGCCACATGCACCCCACGCAGACGCTGGCTGATCTCGCCACGATCATGAGCCGCTTCGGGCGCATCACCGACCTGACCGTCGGCCTGTGCGGCGACCTCACCTTCGGCCGCACGGTCCACTCGCTCATCGAAACCCTGTGCCGTTTCGGCAACGTGCGCTTCGTGCTCATCAGCCCGGACGAGCTCAAGACCCCGCAGTACGTGATCGACCGCATCAAGGCCACGCCGAACTGCTCCTACGAGGAGGTGCGCGACCTCAACGCCGTGATAGGCGATCTGGACGTGCTGTACATGACCCGCGTGCAGCAGGAGCGCTTCTTCAACGAGGACGACTACCTGCGCCTGAGGGACACGTACATCCTCGACGAGGAGAAGCTCTCGCGCGCCAAGGCGGACATGGCCGTGCTCCACCCGCTGCCGCGCATCAACGAGATCGCCGTCGAAGTGGACAACGACCCGCGCGCCGCCTATTTCGAGCAGGTGCGCAACGGCATGCTCATGCGCATGGCGCTCGAAAGCTCGCTGCTCGGCGACGAGCTGCCCGGATACGTTCCGCTCACGCCCAAGGAGGTTCAGGCCTGATGGAAGTCACCAGCATCCAAAACGGCATCATCATCGATCACGTGCCCGCCGGCACCGCGCTCAAGGTGCTCGCGTACCTCAACATCGACCCGGCCACCACCAAGCTGGCGCTCATCATGAACACCGACAGCCAGCTGTACGGCTCCAAGGACATCATCAAGATCGAGGACGCCGAGGACGTGAATCTGGACGTGCTCGGCTTCGTGGCGCGCCAGGCCACCATCGACGTGGTGCGCGGCGGCAGGATCGTGGAGAAGATCAAGCCGAACCTGCCCGAGCACATGGTCAACGTCATCACCTGCGTGAATCCGCGCTGCGTGACCAAGACCGAACGCGGCATCGACCAGATGTTCCACCTCGCCCACACCGCCAAGCAGGAGTACCGCTGCGACTACTGCGACGAGGAAGCCAAGCTGTAGGCCCGCGGGCCGAACGCCGTCCGGGCAGGCACCCGAAGCCCAAGGAGGAACGCATGCTGACCCTGCGCAACATCAAGGTATGGGATACGGACGAGGTGATCGACCTCGCGCTCCCGCTCACACCCGCCGATCGCTCCGGGCGCGAACTGATCGACGAGACCGGCAGGCTGGCCGCCGCCCTCGCCGCCGGCTCGGATACCACGGTGGAGATCGACGCCACGGGCCTGACGCTCGCCCCGGGATTCGCCGACCCGCACGTGCACTTCCGCGACCCCGGGCAGACCACCAAGGAGACCATGGTCACCGGCGCACGGGCGGCCGTCTCCGGCGGGTACACGAACGTGCTCATCATGCCCAACACCGTGCCCGCGATGGACGGCGAACCGGTCACGGCCGGCGAACCCGGAGCGAACGAGGTGCTGGACGCCGGCTACGGGACGGTCATCGACTACCTGCAGCACTACGCCGAGGCGCACGGCACGGGCGAGCTGCCGGTGCGCTACGACCTGTGCGTGTGCGCCTCCAAGGGCCGCGCCGGCCACGAGGCCACCCAGCTGGACCGCTGGCGCCGCTACATGCCCGGCGATCCGTCCGGCGCGGACGACGCGTCCAAGGATGCGGCGCAGCTCGCCCACCCGGTGACCGCGATCAGCGACGACGGTTCGGCCGTCACCCCGGAGACACTGGATGCGGTCTTCGCGCTGGCCAAGGCATCCGGTCTGCCGCTCATCGAGCACTGCGAGCACCACGAGACCGGAGCCGTGAACGAAGGACCCGTCTCCCGCGAACTCGGCGTGCCCGGCATCCCCGAGGACACGGAGCTGAAGATCGTGGCGCGGGACATCGCCAAGGCGCGCGAAACCGGCGTGCACGTGCATTTCCAGCACGTGAGCACGGCCGTGAGCTTCGACGCGATCCGCAAGGCCAAGGCCGAAGGGCTGCCCGTCACCTGCGAAACCGCGCCGCACTACCTGGCGCTGAGCGACCGGGCGCTCCTCGAATACGGCACGCTCGCCAAGATGAACCCGCCCCTGAGGAGCGAGGAGGACCGGCTGACCACCATCGAGGCCATAGCCGACGGCACGGTGGACATGATCGCCACCGACCACGCCCCGCACACCCTCGAGGAGAAGGAGCGCGGATTCCTCGAGGCGCCCAACGGCATCATCGGACTGGAATGCGCGTACGGCGTGTGCCACAGGGTGCTCGTGGACGGCGGGCACATCTCCGACCGCCGGCTCATCGAGCTCATGTCCGTGGCGCCTGAGCGGCTCATGGGCCACGAGGCCACCGACGTGGCCGCGCTCGTGGAGGCGTTCTCCGAGCCCGCGCCCAACGAGACCGACGCCCCGGACGGCAACGCGACGCAGGGACGCAACCGCCTGCTGGACCTGACCCGCGTGGACGACCCGGACGCCGTGGACCTCGTGGTGCTCGGCACGGACGAAGCCTGGAAGGTGGACCCGGAGCGCTTCCACTCCAAGGCGCGCAACACGCCGTTCGGCGGGTGGGACGTGACCGGTCGGCCCCTCGCCACGATCGTCGGATCCCGGGTGGTCTTCAGCCGGCTGCGGTAGCGAGCGCGGCGGCCCGGCCATGCCGTGGCCCGGCGGCAGTGCAAGATACGTCAATTCGAATACGCGGAGCAGAGGAAAGGAACCGAGATGGACCGTCTGATCGAAGCGATCAACGCCAAGGAGAACCCCAGCGTGGTGGGCCTCGACCCCACCGAGGCGCTCGTGCCGCCCCAGGTGGTGGCCGGATTCGCCGATGAGGTGCGCGACGAAGTGGAGACCCCCGAGGAGATCCCGGCCGCACAGCTCGCCGTCGCCTTCTACGAATTCAACCGCACGATCATCGACGCCGTGGCGGGCATCGTGCCGGCCGTCAAGCCGCAGATCGCCATGTACGAGGCGCTCGGCACCAACGGCGTGGACGTGTACGCCATGACGTGCGAGTACGCCGCCGAGCAGGGCCTGTACGTGCTGGGGGACGTCAAGCGCGGGGACATCGGCTCCACCGCCGCCGCCTATGCGCGCCACCTGAGCGGCGTGGGCGATTTCGACCCGTGGCACGAGGACGCCGTCACCGTGAACCCATACCTCGGCACCGACGGCATCACCCCGTTCGTGGAGGCCGCCGCGGCAGCGGACAAGGATATCTTCGCGCTGGTGCGCACCTCCAACCCGTCGTCCAGCGAACTGCAGGAGCTTGAACTCGCCGACGGCGGCCGCGTGTACGAGCATGTGGCGGACCTCGTGGAACGCTGGGGTGCTGAAACCGTGGGCGAACACGGCTATTCGCGCGTCGGCGCGGTCGTGGGCGCCACCCATCCCGAGGAGGGCCGCGCCCTGCGCGAACGCATGCCCCATACGTTCTTCCTCGTGCCCGGCTACGGAGCCCAGGGTGGCACCGCGGCCGACGTGGCCGGCATGTTCGGCCCGGACGGCACGGGCGCGATCGTCAACTCGTCGCGCGGGATCATCGGCGCGTGGAGGAAGTCCGGCGAATACCGCGAATCCATGAGCGCGGACGAAGCGCTGGACCTCGTCGCTGCCTCCGCCCGCGCCGCCGCGGAGGCCATGCGCGACGACCTGAGGGCCGCCGTCTACCGCTGAGCGTCCGGCTGCCTGAGTCTCGGCTGTCTGAGTCTCGGCTCGGATGGCCGGTCCCACCGCTCGCAACCGCTTTTCGAGAAGGGAAACACATGACATCCATTGCAACCGCGCCGGGTGCGCGGGCCGCACAGGCCGCGCCGGCGACCGACATCGTCGCGCAGGCCGTGGCCGCCGGGTTCTTCCCGCCGCGCCACCCGGTCGACGTGACCGACGTGACCGAACTGACCGCGGGAGTGGTGCGCCTCACGTTCCGCGACCCGTACGTGGCCGCACACGCCAGACCCGCCCAGTTCGTCGACCTGTTCAGCCCCGATCCTCTGAAGCCCATGCCCCGGCCGTTCGGCGTGAGCGAGGTGGACGGCGATCTGGTCAGCGTGATCTTCGCCGTGATCGGCAAGGGCACCGCGGACTTCGCGGCGCTCGAGGCCGGCGACCGCATCGACGTGCTCGGCCCGCTCGGCCGCCCGTTCGACGTCAAGGCGCCCGCCCACTACGTACTCGTGGGCGGCGGACTCGGTGTGCCGCCGCTCATCTACACGGCCCAGCGGCTCGCCTCCCGCGACGATGTGACCTGCACCGCCGTGTTCGGCTACCGCAACGAGCGATTCGCCGATCGGTACGTGGGCCGGTATGCGGACACCACGCTGTCCATCAGCGACGCGGACGGCAACGTGGTCACCCTGCTCGACCGGCACGAGGAGGCGCTGCTCGGCGCCGCGGGGAACGTGACGATCCTCTCGTGCGGTCCGCTGCCCATGATGAAGGCCGTCGCGCACTGGGCCTCCGAGCGTGACCTGCCCTGCCAGCTGAGCATGGAGCAACGCATGGGCTGCGGCTACGGCACCTGCGTGCTGTGCACGGTGGACACCGTGGACAGCCGGCTCAAGGTGTGCTCCGACGGACCCGTATTCACCCGCGAACGACTGGGATGGGAGTGACGGCAATGGCGAACGTGACCTCGACGGCAACCATGGAGAAGCCGGCGATCAACCTGTACGAACCCCACGAGTGGAAGCATCCGACCGTGGTGGCGGGCGTGAAGTGGAAGAACCCGGTCGGCACCGCGTCCGGCACCTTCCAGTATGCGGCCGTGCGCTGGTTCTACGACGTCTCCCAGCTTGGCGCGGTATGCACCAAGGGCGTCTCGCCCGTGCCATGGGAGGGCAACCCCGGCGTACGCACCGCGGAGGGCCCCGGCAGCAACATCAACGCAGTCGGCCTGCAGAACCCCGGCGTGGACCACTACCTCGTGGACGACCTGCCCAAGCTCAAGGCCATCGGCGCGAACGTGATCTCCAACGTGGCCGGCCACAGCGACGACGACTACGCCGAAGTGGTGGAAAAGCTCGCCGACTCGCCCGCGGACATGCTGGAGATCAACGTGAGCTGTCCCAACGTGAGCCACGGCGGCATGAGCGTGGGCGCCGACCCGGACGCCCTGTACCGCCTCATCTCCCGCCTCCGCGCGCTCACCGACAAGCCCATGATCGTCAAGCTCACCCCGAACGTGACCGACATCACCCTGCCGGCCCGGGCCGCCGTGGAGGCGGGTGCGGACGCGCTGAGCCTCATCAACACGATCGTCGGCATGCGCATCAGCACGCGCACGGGCAAGCCGATCATCGACCACGTGACCGGCGGCGTGTCCGGACCGGCCGTGCTGCCCATCGCGCTGGCCCGCGTGTGGCAGGTGCGCACCGCGCTGCCGGACATCCCGATCATCGGGCTCGGCGGCATCGACTCGGGGGAGAAGGCCCTCGAATACCTGTATGCCGGCGCCAACGCCGTGGAGGTGGGCGCGGCCGCCCTGTTCGACCCCGTCGCCCCGCTGCGCGTGGCCCGCGAACTCGACGACCTGCTCGACGACCGTCCGGAGCTCGCCGCCAAGCTCGCCGCCGGCAAGACCTGGCGCTGAGCCGGCGCAACCATCTGAGTACATCCATCCGAGCCATCCACCCGAACGTTAAGGAGAACCACCGCAGATGACCACTGCATCCCTCGACCACCGCTTCACCGAATTCCTGCTCGCCTCGAAGGCGCTCAAGTTCGGCGAATTCACTCTGAAGTCCGGCCGCAAGTCGCCGTACTTCATCAACGCCGGCGCCTTCGACGACGGCCGCAAGATCGCCACGCTCGGCGCGTTCTACGCGGAGAAGATCGCCGCCGAGATCGCCGCCGGCAACCTGCCCGCGCACATCGACACCGTGTTCGGCCCGGCCTACAAGGGCATCCCGCTGGCCGTGTCCACCGCCATTGCGCTCACCTCCGCGCACGGCATGGACGTTGGCTACACGTTCGACCGCAAGGAAAGGAAGGATCACGGCGACGGCGGCATGATGGTGGGCACCCAGCTCAAGGACGGCATGAAGGTGCTGCTCGTGGACGACGTGATGACCGCCGGCACCGCCGTGCGCGAGGTGATCCCCAAGCTCAAGGCCGAAGCGGACGTCGAGGTGGTGGGTCTCGTGCTGTCCGTGGACCGCATGGAGAAGACGAAGGACTCCGACGTTTCCGCCGTGAAGGCCGTGGAGGCGGAGTTCGGCTTCCCGGTGTTCGCCATCGCCAACGTGCGCGAGATCTTCGAGGCCGGCGAGCATATCGCCACCGCATCCGGCGAGCCGTACGTGACGCCGGAGATCAGGGCCGCCGCCGACGCATACCTCGCGCAGTACGGGGCCTGAGGCGCTTCTCCGGGTGCATCTGCCGGCCGGGGGAAGCGGAAATCTCCTTCCCCCATATTCCCCCATATAATATGACGCTGCCGCGGAGCCGGCCGACGAGCGTGCCGACGGTCCGGGGGCGACGGTGATGCAGAAGCGGCGAGCGGTTCACTCTTCCACACTATGAAATTGCCCACACTATGAAATTGCCCCGGAGCCGGTCGGCGGACGACTGCGGCTCCGGGGCAATTCAAGTCAAGTGCCGGGCTGGCGCGTACCGTCGTACCTACACCGGACTCGGCACGGCCGGTGTAGGCACGACGACCGATGGAATGAATCAGTCGGCGATGGCGGCCAGCAGGTCGTCGGCCTGCTTGGCAAGCTCCTGCTTGGTCTCCTCGGAGAACGTGTTCACGCCGGTGGTGAAGGCCTCGGGGGCAAGCTCGGCGCCGGTGCCCTGTCCGTCGACCAGCGTGTTGTGGGTGAACTCGAAGCTGAAGATCTCGGCCAGCTTGGCGCGCACGCCGGCGCCCTTGGACTTGCCGGCGATGGAGGCGAGGGCCACGGTCTTGCCGCTCAGTGCGGTCGGGCCGCCGAAGTCGTACTCCTTGAGCGGGCGGGACAGCCAGTCGAGCAGGTTCTTGAGCACGCCCGGGTAGCTGTAGTTGTATTCGGGGGAGAAGATCCAGATCGCGTCGGCGCCGTTGACCTCCTCGCGCACGCGGGCCACGGCGGCCGGGGTCGGATACTCGTCGTCCTGATCGAACAGCGGGACGTCGGCGTAGTCGAGGTAGGACACCTCGGCGCCCTTGGCCTTCAGCGCGTCCGCGGCGAAGACGGACAGCTCCTTGTTGAACGACTTCTCGCGCAGGGAGCCGACGATGAACACGATCTTCTTGGACATGATGTCTCCTTGATGGGTGTCTCCCGGCCTGTGCCGGGGCTTCCATGCCCGCCGTGCGGCGGACCTTCCATGAAGAAACATATCATAATGAGATATTCCGACACGACGGATACGCCCGTGGCGATTATCGGAATAATCTATGACGCGCTCAGTGGCGTGCCAAACGCAATTTGGAACAGCATGGCCGAAAACTACGTTGTTCCCAGTGATGATCTGCGATCATGGCGGATCCGGGAGGTCGGGCCCGTTCGCATTTTCGATTCGTGTGGTGGTTTTCGGACGGGAGGCCGGGTAGACCCTTTGGGAAACCGGGGGAACGGCGGTGTCCTTACTCGCGGGATCGCGAAAAACCACCACACGAATCGGAAATATGGTTGTAGTTTTGTCTGCAGGGCCCCGGAGACGGGAGTCAGTCGATGAGCGTGTAGCCGTGGTCGGCTACGACGGACCGGAGCTTGCCGAGGTAGGTTTCCGCAGCTGCGGAGAGCTTGGCGCGCTCGTTGGTGATCCAGCCCACCAGCATCGTCTCGTCCGATTCGAGCGGGACGGTGACGATCTTCTCGTTGTTGAGGTCGCCGTTGTCGATGCCGGTGCACACGGTGTAGCCGTTGAGCCCGATGATGAAGTTGAGGATGGTGGCGCGATCGGTCACGTTGATCTGCTTGGGGGAGTAGTCCGGCCAGACCGCCTCCTCGTAGAAGTAGAAGCTGCCCTCCTCGCCCTGCTCGTACTGGATGAACGGGTAGGGCTTGAGGTCCGCCATGGTGAGCCGCTTCTTGGAGGCGAGCGGGTTGGTGCGAGCCAGGAACACGTGCAGCGGGGCGCGGAACAGCGGATGGAACGCGAGGTGCTTCTCGCGCAGGAGTTTGCCGATCACGTCCTTGTTGAAGTCCGACAGGTAGATGATGCCGAGGTCCGACTGCATGTTGGCGGTCTGGTTGATGATGTCGCGCGTGCGGGTCTCGCGGATGGTGAATTCGTACTCGTCGGACTTGATGGAGTTGATCATCTCCACGAACGCCTCGACGGCGAACATGTAGTGCTGCGTGGAGACCGTGCACAGCTGCTTGCGCGGCTTGGCGTGCTTGTAGCGTTCCTCGAGCAGGTCGGCTTGGTCGAGCACCTGACGGGCGTAGGTGAGGAATTCGGCGCCGTCCACCGTCAGCGCGATGCCCTGCGAGTGGCGGGTGAAGATCTCGATGCCGAGTTCGTTCTCCAGTTCCTTGACCGACGAACTCAGCGCCGGCTGGGAGACGTACAGCTCGTGCGAGGCCTCGTTCATGGACCCGCATTCGACGATTTTTACGATGTAGCGCAGTTGCAGCAGTGTCATAAGGTGTATTTATACCACCGGGCATGGTCGGCGCATCGGGTTATAGCCAAGCGCGGTCCAAAGGGCGGACCCGGCGAGGGGCACGCGGCACCGGGGTCGCCGTCAGCGCATGAGGGCCATCGGGCTCATGCGCTTGCTGATCTCGATGTAGCGGGTGATCTCCTCGGGGGATTCCCTGAAGCCGCGGCGCGCCCACAGCCAGATGATCGACGTGATGCCGGAGACGACGATCTCGCCGCTGTACTCCGCGGGGATGCCGCCCGGCGAGGGGTGGATGCCCATGGCCTGCGCGCGTTCGGCGATGAGCTTCTTGAGGATCTTCTTCGTCTCGTTGTACATCTTCATGTTCTGGCCGCTCTGCGTGACCGCGTCGAAGAAGGCGGCGTCGGCGCGGATGTACAGCAATGCCTGCAACGTGGCCTGCGGGGCGATCACGTCCAGCACGCTGGCGCGCTGTGCACCGTCCGAAGAGATGCTCGGCGGATTGGCTCCCAGAATGCGGTGCAGGTCGAAGATCGCGTTGTCCAGAAGCTGCTGGCGAAGGTCGAATTTGTCCATGTAGTGCATGTAGAACGTGCCGCGGTTGATGCCGGCGATGCGCGCGATGTCGCTCACCGTCATGGCGTCGAAGCCCTTCTCCTTGAGCAGTTGGGTGAAGGCAGACTTAATCTTCGCCTCGGTGCCGGTGTTGCGTTTGCGTGCCATGGGGCCCTCCTTGGGTGACTCCGTTCCAGCGTCGGTGAACGCGTATCGCTCCCGGTATCCTATGTCCGGCGGTAACAGGAAGTCAACACCGTGTTCAGTCCACGGTGGCGGTCCGCATCGTGGAGGCCGGGCCGTTGCCGGAGCCGGTCCGGCCTCTACGCAACTCCGGCAGCATGCACCACAACAGCGCGAGCGCCATCACCGCCGTGATCAGGTCGGCCAACGCCTGTGCGGCGATCACGCCGTCGTACCCCGCCACGCGCGAGGCCACCGCAAGCACCGCGACCAGCACCACGCCCTGGCGGCTGATCGACAGGACGAACGCGCCCAGCGCCTTGCCGGTCGACTGGAACGTGCACGTGGTCACCATGACGATGCCGACGCACACCAGGCTGAGCAGCTGCACGCGCAGGATGCCCGCGCCGAGGTCGATGATGCGCGGGTCCGCGATGAAGAAGCCCATGAGCTCGCGGTCGAAGACGCTGAGCAGCACGGTCATCGCCAGCGCGAACCCGCTCAAAAACAGGTACGAGAACCGCAGGATCCCCGCCAGACGCGCCATGTTCCGCGCGCCATAGTTGTAGCCGATGAGCGCCTGCGCGCCGAATGCGAAGCCTACGAACACCGCGACGGCGATCATCACCACCTTCAGCGCGATGCCCATCGCCGCCACCGGATCGTTGCCGTACGGCAGCAGGTACAGGTTCACCATCACGATGCCGAAGCTCTGCGTGAGGTTCGTGACGGCGGCCGGAACGCCGATCACGAGGATGTCCCGCAGCTCGGCGCCCGTGATGTCCAGTCGGAGCGCCCCCGCGGCCCGCCGGAACATGAGCCGCGGGTCCACCGACAGGTTCTGGCTGCGGCGCAGCAGGAACCAGACCAGATACGCGTCCGTCAGCACGTTGGCCAGCACGGTGGCGCCCGCGGAGCCCGCCGCGCCCCAGCCGAACACGTGGATGAACAACGGGTTGAGAATGATGTTGAGCACGGTGCCGGCGATCTGGCCGATCATGGACGGCACGGCGTGGCCCTCGGTGCGCAGCTGGTTCACGGGCGTCATGGACACGATGATGAGCGGCGAACCGATGATGATCCACGTGTAGTAGGCGGAGGCGTGGGACCACGTGGCCTCGTCGGCACCCAGCATGGCGAGGATCGGCGTACGGAACACAAGGCCGAGCACGAGCACGGCGAGTCCTATGAGCGCTGACCCGTAGAAGCAAAAGACGCTCAGGCGCTTGCCGTCCGCATACCGGTGCCGGCCGAACAGGCGGGAGATGACCGAACTGCCTCCCAGGCCGAAGATGTCGCCGATGGCGATCATGACCATGAACACCGGGGCCGTCAGGGACACGCCAGCCACCATGGCGGTGTTCCCGGTGTGCGCGATGAAGTACGTGTCGACCATGTTGTACACCAGCGTGACCAGCATGCTCATCACCACCGGCATGGCCAGGCTGAAGTATGCCTTGGGGATCGGCGCCTTCTCGAAGAGTTCGTTGTTCATTGCCCGTTCCTCCCGCTTCGTGTGCCGTTGCGCCGCTTGCGCGCGGCCGCGGGAATTATAGGCGGAGCAGTGTGGACAAAACCGGCGTGCCCCCGGCGTGTTCCGCAGGCGCGTCCTTTTGCCTAGTATCTGCGTTCGTGGGGTAGGTTTTGGACTTTGCAAGGAGCTATCTGCGTTCTCGGGGTGCCGCAACGCCGTACGAGCCGCCATGGATTGCCGGAAATCCGTGGAATCGCAGGCCCCATATCCGGCATATCGCCGTTTCCGTACCCCACGAACGCAGATGGCATTTTGCAAAGCCCGAAATCTCCCCCACGAACGCAGATAGCCGGACGAACGGGTCGGACGGAGGCCGCGTGAACGTCACGGAGCACATTGGACTGCGTCGCAGAGGAACCAGATTCGCGTAGTGCACAGTCGACGGGCGGGACGCGGGTGGGCGGGTACAGTGGAATGGTGAAGGGACGGCAACGAGCCTATGTCCGATGCCGATGGTCGAATCCAAGGAAAGGGAATGACGAACCATGTCACTGACGAACGAACAGCGCGCGGCCACCATCCGCGAATTCAGGGAGAACATGCGGCTTCTGGGGCTGGATGCGCAGGCCGTCGGCAGGCACTTCGGCGTGGACGGCGCTACCGTGGAGCGCATCGTGAACCTCGAATCCGGCGTGCTCGAATACCCGTGGATCGTGCGCGGGTACCTGCTGGAGGAGGCCGCGGCCCGGGGCGTGGAGCCGGTCCCGTTCACCGCGCTGCGCGGGGATCCGCACGGCTACTGGTTCCTGGACGGCAGGGTGATCGACGCCGGACGGATCGGTTGACGGGCGGCCGTGCCGGTCGCGGAATGAGGCCGGTCGCGTCGCCCGTTGCGCTGGCCGGGACGGCGTGCAGTCAACGCGCGCGGATATGGTTGCGGAAGATCGCAAAGGACCGGCCTTGAGACGATCCTGACCGAAGGAGACGACCATGGCCACGGAACACGCGAAACGGCGGGACGACGAGCGAACCGTCGCGGGCGGACGCCGCAGGATGCGACGTGCCGACCGGGAAGTCACCGACACGGAGGAGATCGGCGGAATCATCGCCCGATGCGACATCGTCGACATGGCGTACGCGGACGCCGAGGGGATGACGATCGTGCCACTCAACTTCGGCTACGACTACGACGCGGGCACCGGACGGCTCACGCTGTGGATGCATTCGGCGCCGCGTGGACGCAAGATCGACGCGATCCGTGCCGCCGGCAACCGTCTTTCCGTCGCATTCGCCATGCGCGCCGACTGCGAGGTGACGGAAGGCCGCACCGCCTGCAACTGGGGCGAGGCGTTCACGTCCGTCGTCGGCAACGGCGTCGCGTCGATTGTCGACGATCTGGACGAGGCGCGGCACGGACTGCAGGCGCTCATGACCCATCAGGCGCACATGCCGCACGTGGTGTTCACCGATGCGCAGGTCAGGGCCGTGACCGTGTGGAAGATCGAATCGGAGCGCATCACCGCCAAGACGCGGCCCAGGCCGCAGGCCCATGCGTCGGGGCACAGGCTGGGGACGCATGGGGGAATGGACCGCGAATCCCAACAGATAGCAATCGCAGGAAAGGCAACGCAATCATGACGGAACGCACCGCGAACGGACACACGCTGCTCATCGGCTCGCACCTGTCCACTTCGGGCGGATGGAACGCCCTGATCGAACGCTCCCGAGCGGAAGACGGCACCACGTTCGCGTTCTTCCCGCGCTCGCCGTACGGCAGCCGTTCGAAGGCTCTCACGCCGGACGGGGCAGCGGCGTTCGGACGCGCGCTCAGGGATGCGGGATACGGGCCGATCGTGGTGCACGCGCCCTACGTGTACAACTTTGCGGCCAAGGACCCGGCCAAACGCGACTTTGCGGTGCGCGTCCTGGCGGAGGATCTGCGGCTGCTGGCGCCGGTGCGTGCGGCCGGTCAGGAAATCTACGTCAACATCCATCCCGGCTCGCACGTGGGGCAGGGCGCGGACGAAGGAATCCGGCTGATCGGCGAGGGGTTGAGCCGCGTGTTCGGGGAGGTGCTGTGCGGCGCCGATGCGGACGATTCCGCAGTGTCTCCGGTCGTGCCGGTCCTGCTCGAGACGATGGCCGGCAAGGGCACCGAATGCGGGCGCAGCTTCGAGGAGCTCGCCGCGATCATCGACCGGGTGGACGCCCCGCTGCGGGCCCACGTGGGCGTCACGCTGGACACCTGCCACGTGTTCGACGCCGGATACGATGTGCTCAACGACTTCGACGGCGTGCTGGACGCATTCAACCGGACGGTCGGACCGGACCGGCTCAGGGCCATCCACGCCAACGACTCGCAGTTCGGATTCGGCTCGCGCAAGGATCGCCACGCCAATATCGGCGAAGGCAAGCTGGGACTGCCGTTCTTCCGCCGGCTCGTCACCGACCCGCGCACGGCCGGCCTGCCGATGATCCTCGAGACCAAGGAGCTCACCGAGACCACGCATCGCGACGAGATCGCGCTGCTGCGACGGCTTGCGGCGGGCGGGACCGAGTGAATCGCATGATCGGCCCAACCTGTGCCGGAGGGACCGCAGATTGGACCGATCGGACGAAACGGAAGGTAGAGGCATGATCGACCATATGACGTTGCGGGTGCGGGACGTGACACGCAGCATCGAGTTCTACAGGCGGGCGCTGGCGCCGCTGGGGTACGTGGCCAAGGCGCATCACGAGCCGACCGTCGGGTTCGGCGTGGACGACGGGACGGCGCACTCCGACTTCTACGTGTCACCGGCCGGTGAGGCGAACAGGCAGCCGGACGGTTGTGCATGCCCGGTCACGCACATTGCGTTCCTCGCGCCGAGCAGGGAGGCCGTGCACGCGTTCTACGAGGCGGCGCTCGCGGCCGGCGGGCGGGACAACGGAGCTCCCGGCCCCCGGCCGTACCATCCCGGATACTGGTCGGCGTTCGTGCTGGATCCGGACGGCAACAACGTCGAGGCCGTGGTGGATTGGGCGCATGCCGGCAACACGGCGGAGGCCGGGCGGAAGGAGGATACCGGACAGGCCGGGGAGTAGCCGTTCCCATGCAGAGTCCGGATGCGTGATGCCGCCGGCTGCCCGGGCATCGTTCGGGCTGCGCTCGGGCGGTATTCGGGCGGCGCTCTGCCGGTACCCGGCCAATGTCCGGTGAATTCAGACCTGAGGATGATGCCGGTCTCGGGAACGGCGCGGTAGGCTGTCGCTGGGCCCGACGCACGGGCTCGTAAGACATACGGCGACCGGGGAGGATTCGGGACATCATGGCATTTGTGCGACAGTTCAGCATGTCGTTCGCGTTCGCGGTGGCGATGTGGCCGTTCGCATCCCTGCTGCTCACCCTGCCGGTGCTCGCCCTGCTGTACCGGCGCGACAACCGCCTGCGCTTCGCATCCGCGCTGGGCGCCTATCTGGTGGTGCTGTACCTGATCGCGCTTGCGTGCTTCACGCTTTACCCCATGCCGGACGATCCCGTCGCCTATTGCGCCGCGCACGTCTTCTCCCCGCAGCTCAACCCGCTGGGGTTCGTGGACGATCTGCGCTCCGGTGGCGTGACGGCCGTGCTGCAGATCGGCCTCAATGTGGTGTTCTTCCTGCCGCTCGGCTTCTTCATGGGGCGCACGTTCCGCTGGCCGCTGCGCGCGGCGCTGCCCGTGGGGTTCCTGACCTCGCTGCTCATCGAAACCGCGCAGCTGACCGGCGCGTTTGGCCTGGTCCCGTGCGCCTATCGGCTGTTCGACGTGGACGACCTGATCTGGAACACGTCCGGCGCAGTGATCGGATGGCTCGGCGCATGGATGCTCAACCGCCGGTTCCCGGTCGAAGTGCTGGACGAGTCGGTCATCACCAGGGAACCCGGGTTGGTGCGACGATTCGTGGCACTGACGATCGACATGGTCCTGATCACGGCGGCGTCCGCGCCGGTCGCGCTGGCGGTGCACGTCGCGGGCGCTTACCTGACCGCCGCGCCGGCGGGACCGGCGGGTGCGAGCGCTCCGGGCGCCCCGCAGACCGGCGTGTACTTCATCGTGCAGACGGTGATGTTCCTGCTGTTCGAGGGCGTGCTGCCGTGGCTGCGCCGCGGCCAGACATTGGGCGGCCGTTTCGTGCGCATGACGGTCGAGACCCGGCCGCGCACGCGATGGCGGCGGGCGGCCTTCTACGTGGCCCGGATTGCGGTGCTGTACGTGATCGTATTCGGCTCGCATTGGCGATCGCCGTGGCCGGGTCTGGTGCTCCTCGTGTGCGCGGCGTTCTGGCTGGCGAAGCGGCGCATGCCGTACGACCTGATCTGAGAGCGTTCCCCGCCGTTGCGGGAGGACGCCCGCCCGCTAGAACAGTGCCGGCTGCTCCGCTTCGGGTCGGTGCTCCGGACGCGTAACGGGTTCGATGAGTTGCGAACCGTCGCCGTCCGCGGGGGCGGTTTCGTGGAAGTCCAGCTGAGCGGACAGGTCGGGGCCCGCAGCACGCAGGTTGCGCAGCAGCGCCGCGCCATCCTGCGAACCGTCGAGCCACCGGCCGATCATGTCCGGCGGCACGAGCAGCGGCATGCGATCGTGGACCTTGGCGAATGCGTCCAGCGCCGGACAGGTCAGGACCGTCGCTGTCAGACGCCACGGCGAGGACGGTTCAGCGGACGGGTCGCGCCACCACGAATAGAGTCCGGCCATCGCCAGCGGCGAGCCGTCCTGCGAATGGAAGTAGAACGGACGGTCGCCCTTGAACTCGAAATAGCCGGTGGCGGGCACGATCGCGCGCATGGACCGCACGGAATCCGCGAACGTGGGCTTGTCGGCCGCCGATTCGGACCGGGCGTTGTACGTGGGAAAGGGCAGCTCGAAATCCCTGCTCCACCGCGGCACCAGCGACCAGTGGGCGGCGGCCAGCCGGTTGCGCCCGTCGCGGCCGCGGGCGATCACGCCGATCGTCCGCTTCGGCTCGAAACGGAAGCACGGCAGCGCAGGCAGCCCGTCCGCATCCCCGTCCGCCTGCGTGCCGTCGGCGGTCACCCCGAAACGCGCGGCCACGTCGTCCCAACTCAGGTCGAGCGCAAATCGTCTGCACATGGGTCCAACAGTGGCACCGCCGCCGGACGGATGGCTTCCCGGGCCGGGGACTCCGCCATGCCGTCGGGATATCCATGAAGGTTCGCGGATGGTTGGGGACAGTGTGCCCACGGCGTGTGCACAGCATGGGCACAATGTCCCCGGCGGCACGAAGCATCCGCCGGAAATCGTCCGAGCCGCATGTCGACCGGGGGCGGACCGGAGGGGCGGACCGGAGGATCCGAACGGTCTGGAAAGCCGGAATCCTAGGAACGGGAACCGTCCGGACGGCGGGCGGAGGCAGGAAGCCCGCTATTGAGGAGCCCATATGCTAGCGTGCTGTAGGTAAAAACGGGAATGGCAAGGCAGTGGAAAGAGGATGCGTTGGCCGATGTGAGACGGGAGATGGAGCGGCTTCGGCCGGTCTACGAGACGGGCGTGCTCCGTCTGCTGCTGCGGCAGAACTCCATGATGTACGTGGCCCTGCTGCGCTCCTCGTTCGATCCGCTGACCGGCGAGCTCACGCGCGAGGTGCTGGAGGAGCGGCTCGCGCAGGGTCTGCGCAGCCTCATCGACGCCGGCGACTACACGCTGCGCGACGACCAGACCTTGGCCGATGCGGCCCGCGGGGTGCTCGCCGAGCTCACCCGCGAGGGCGACGGCGACTACGCCTGGCTCGCCAACTCCCTCGACGTGGCATCCCACCGGTTCCTCTACCGGCTCACCGCCCGCGCCCACCGCGCGATCGAGGCCCTGTCCCGGTTTGAGGACACCACGCGCACGCTGTCTGGCGCACAGGCCAACTCCATCATCATGGAGATCGAGCACGCGCGCATACGACTCACCGAGGACCCTCTGGAGCGCATCGCGCTGCTCAACCGGGAGATCAAGGCCAACAAGCGCGAGATCAATCGGATCCTCAACGGCGAAGACGAGCGCAGCCTGAACGAAAGCCAGGTGGAGGACATCATCGCCGTGGTGCACAACACGCTGCGCGGCGTGCCGATCGACCTGCGCGAACTGGCCCTGACCGAGCGAGACAACGGCGATGCGCTGCGCCGGCGCATGCAGGCGGGGGACATGGGCGTGGATGACATCCTCACCGCCTACCATGACGACTACCGCCGCTCGTTCCGCGAGTCGGACGCCGGTCGCCGGTTCGAGGACGCCTTTCAGGTGATCGTTACCGATGAGGGCCGCAAGCAGATCGACGAGGCCATCCGCGACATCGCGCGCACCCCGTATCTGACGGGCGAGCCGGGCACGCTGCTGGGACAGGTGAAGGCCGAACTCGCGCGCATCTACGACGGCATCGAGGACGTGCGCCGCCAGATGCGCGCATCCGACGAGGCGGTCAGCCGGCTCGTGCGCCAGCAGACCGACACCCGCTACCGGACCATGCTCTCCACGCTGAACAGGCTGTTCGTCAAGCTCAACGCCGAGGCCCGCGCCCATCCGGACGCCCCCGAAGAACCGTACGGCACCGATGTGTCCTTCGCACGTCTGGGCGTACTGCCCACACGTCCCGCCAAATCCCTGACCCGTGACATCCCGCCCGGGCTGGACGACCGCAGCGGCGGGTCTGCCGAGGGGCTTGAGGACATCCGGTCCATGCTGGAGACGGGAGGCCCGCGTCTGGCGCGCATGGCGGGGCTGATCCGCCGCAATCCCGTGATGCGCGGCGGACTGGTGGACATGGCCGCGAGCTTCAACCGGCTGGCGGCGAAGGAACGGCGCGAAAGCGAGATCGTGGGCTTCCTGGAAGGGCTGGCGGTGGATGCGGGCGGCGACTACGTGGCATGGCGCTGCGTGTCGCTGGACGGCACGCCGCGCGTGTGGCTGACGCGGCCGGTGATGGCCACGACGGAGGAACTTGAGGACATCGTGCGCAACGGCACGACCGAGGATACGGAGGAACGGGCATGAGCGACATCGCCAATCCCAACGCCCTGTTCGAGGGCGACACCAGCGCCATGCCGGCCGCCGCACGCATGGCCGCCATCGCACTCAAACGCGACCGCTACATCACCGGCGACCTGTTCGAGGTGGTGGAGGACAACCGCGACGACGTGATCCGCTCGCTCAACAACGACATGCTCGAGCTGGTGGTGAACACGCGCTACCACGTCATGTACGCCACCCCGGCGGGCGGTTCCGACGCGCCGATCCGATCGCTCAAGACGCGTGCGAGCCTGACCCGCGAGGAGGCCGCCCTGCTCGCCTTCCTGCGCATCCGCGTGCTCGACTACGAGAACGTGCACGCGCAGCCGGCCGAATGGGTGGTCAGCTTTGAGGAGATCCGCGCCGCCCTGACCACGGGTGCCGGGTATCTGGCCGCGCGCAACGATGAGGAGGGCGTGGCCCGGAAGGTGGTGGCGGTCGTCTCCGTCGCCACGACCCACGGATATCTGGATCCGTCCGACGACGAGGAGGGCATGTTCCGCATCACGCCGCTCGTGCCGGTGGTGCTGGACCGCGCGCTGGCCGAGACATGGCTCGCCGCGAATACGGACGGTTCCGACGCGGTCGATGCGGCCGACGGCATGGAAAACGGCAAGGGAACGGGGGATGACGCCGATGGCGCAACGCGATGAGATGGCGATGATCGCCGACCGGTGGATGCTCTCCAGCCGCCGGATCGTCAACTGGGGCTCCTACGAGGGCTACCACGAATTCAAACCGTCCATGGACCGCACCATGCCGGTCACGCTGCTCGCCGGAGCCAGTGAATCGGGCAAGTCCACGCTCGTGGACGCGCAGATCTCCCTGCTGTACCCCACAGGCACGCCGTTCAACAAGGCCTCCAACTCCGGACGCTCCGAGCGCAGCGACTACACATACCTGCGCGGCATGCTCGGCTACGCCGACGGGGACAAGCCGGTCTTCCTCAGGGGCCGCGACGAGAACGGGGCCCCGCAGTCCGTGTGGGGCGCGATCGTGGACGTCTACTCGAACCGCACCACCGGCCAGACGCTCTCCTGCGGCAAATTCCTGTACCTGACGGCCGGCGACGGCCCCGGGGACGTGCGACGCCAGTACGCGGTGTGGGACCAACCGTTCGACCCGAGGGCCATGGACCGGTTCCGCGAGACGCACTTCACGCCCGCGCAGCTCAGGGCCGCATACCCCGGCTGCACCACCTTCCCCAACGCCGCCGCATTCCACGCGCACATCTGGGACGCAATGGGACTGAGCGAGGGCGCATGCAGGCTCCTGCACAAGATCCAGTCGGCCGACGCGCCATCCCGTCTGGACGACATCTTCAAGCAGGGCGTGCTCGGCGTGCCCGACGCGCTGGAACTCGCCCGCGCCGCGGTGGACGACTGGGACCGCTACGACGAGAACTTCCGGGCGATGGAGGAGAAGGCCAAGCGCATCGCGCGCCTGAAGGACATCCAGACCCGCTACGGCGACTACGCGGCCGCCCTCGAACGGCTGCACGCATACGAGCCGGTCGACCCGAACGGCGAAACGGGTGCGTCGACGATCCGCGCATGGGCGTTCGAATGCATGGCCGGCGAGGTGCGCGACCGCCTGCCGCTGGACGAGGCCGAGGCAAACCGACTGAAGGACGCGGAACGCGCCGCCGCCCGCAAGGCCGACGACCTGCGTGACCGCCTGGTGCAGATCGAGGCGCGGCTGCAGGGACACGACGGAGGCAGCCTGGCCCGGCTCGAAGCCCGGCTGGCACAGGAGAGGCGCCTGCTGGAGGAAACCCGCGCGCAACGGGAGCGCATGGATGCGCGATTCCGGGACGCCGGCGAAGCCACGCCCACGAACGAGACGTCATGGCAGGAGGCCCGCAGCCGCATGGCCGTGAACCTGGCCGACGCCGACCGTCGCATGGACGAGCTCGAAGCCGAGCGGGACGAGGCCGTGGGCCTGCGCTCGCAGGCCGACCGCGACCTGAAGACGCTCAAGCGCGACTACGAACGCCAAAGCCGCCAGCGCACGCGCATCTCCCAGTCCATGGACGAGGCAAGGGCGCTGCTCGCCAAGGCCACCGGACTGACCCCCGACGAACTGCCGTACGCGGCCGAACTCATGGACGTGCGTGAGGACGCCGAGGAATGGCGCGCCGCCATGAACGTGGTGTACGGTCAGCTGGCCCAGACCATTCTGGTGGACAAGCGGCACGAGCGTGGCTTCGCGCGCAAGGTCAGCGCCATCGACCCGAAGCTCATGACCCGCCGCACTTGGACGTTCGTGGACACCGACGCCCTGTATCAGGACGAACCGTACGACGGTTGGATGTCCGGCAAACTGCGATACCGCGAGGACTCCCCGTTCGCCGGATGGCTCAGATCGCAGACCTGCTCGGAGCGTCTGGACGCCGAATGCGTGGACGCGATCGACGATGCCGACCGCCAGACCCGACAGGTCCAACGCGACGGCCAGCTCAAATCCGGCAAACGCGGATGGCACGGCACCAGGGGCATCACCGCGGTGATCGGCTTCGCCAACGAGGCGTATCTGGCCGATCTGCGCGCTCAGGCCGACGATGCGCAGCGACGACTGCAGGAGGCGGACGAGCGCTACTGTGAAGCCAAGGCGGCGATCGAGACGCTGCACGCCCGGCGCGAACTGTCCGGCGCCCTTGCATACACGACTTGGGACAAGGTGGACGTGGAAGCTGCCGAATCCCGCGTTGCCGATGCGGGGCGGCGGATCGACGCCGCGCGCAACGACCCCGAACTCGCTGACCTGCTGGGCATGAAGCGCGAATTGACGGACACGATGACCGCCGCGCAGACCGAGGCGTCCCGGATCGCACTGTCCCGCACGGCCGCCGAGCGCACGATCGACGCCGAACGGACATGGCTCGAAACGCAGGGTGTGCAGACGGCCGACGGCACGGTCACGGCGGACGCGGACGTGGCGGACGATCTAGCTCAGGCCTACGAGCGCAACTTCGCCGGCGTGCTGCACCCAGAGGATCGAGCGCACGTGGTCGTCTCCGCGGCGAGCGCCGGCAACGGCACGACGGAACGGTTCGCCGATCGGGCCGTGGCGGCGATCTGCGCGGAGATCGGCCAGCGGATCGCCGCACTGCGCTCGCAGACGGATGCGGCCCGCGCGGCCGTGGAATCGAAGATGGCCGACTACATCGAGTGGTACGCGCCGGACGACGACGCCCTCACGGCCAGCGTGAAGGACTACAAGTACTACCTTGACGAGCTGGAGAGCCTCGCACGTCTGACTGCGGTGAACGCCACCGACGACGAGTACGCCAACTGCCTGGACAAGATGCTCATGGACTTCACGCAGCTGGGCCGCGCGATCGACACGGATGCGCGGGGCATAGGCGAGCAGCTGGAGCGCATCAACGCCATGCTCGACGGACAGTCGTTCGGCCCGCGGCACGGCAGGCTGTCCATCGGCGCCGACGTACGCGCGCCCGAGACCGCCTTCTCCGACCTGCTCAGGCGCACGATGCGCATGCTGTCCGACTGGAAGGCTGGACGTGGCGCCATGGGCGGCGGGGCGGCTGCGGACGCGGAGCATGCCGATGCGAACGACGCCCGCCGGATCTTCGCCAAGTGCAAGGGACTGGTGAGCCGCCTGCGTGAGGAGCTCGACCAGGTGCGCGACGCCAACGGCATCAAGAGCTACGGAGCGCGCAACCTCGATCCGCGCTGCCGTTCGCGGTTCTACGCCACCGTGCACCACGAGAACGGGCCCGACGAGCGCATCACTTCCACCGGCGGCAAGTCCGGCGGCGCCCTGCAGGAGCTCACGAGCTTCGTGTATGGCGCGGCGCTCATCTACCTGCTCGGCGGCGATGTGATCGGCCGACCCACCTACACCACGCTGTTTCTGGACGAGGCGCTCATCAAGGCCGACGGCCGGTACACGCAGCGCGCGCTGTCCGTGCTGCCCCGACTGGGCTTCCAGGTGATCGTATCCGCGCCGGAAAGCAAGACCGCGGAGATCCTCGAGGTGGCCACCAAGGCGTACGTCGCCCGACGCGATCCGGACACGAACCTGTCCGGCCTGCGCGAGGTGGTGCTTGACGGGCTTGATGAGGATTGCCCCGACGAGGACGGCGGCGATGCGGACGGTCCCGACGGTACAATGCAGGGGACGGATCATTCCGGTCATTCCGAGCATTCCGGGGCGGAACAGTCCGCGCCCGCGCGTTCCAAGGAGGTTTGACATGGCCAACGAACACGATCACCGCTGCGACGGCGCATGCGGATGCGGCCACGGTGAGCATGGCGGCCACGGGCCGGGCCAGGGGACGCCGGCTGCGGCTCCTGTGACGGCTGCCGCCGCGCCTCACATGGTCGACATCGCCGATCTGGCCTCGATGGTCGAAATCCAGACCGAGGCGACGGTCTCGCGCACCGTGCTCAAGGAGGACGGGCTGCGCACGGTCCTGTTCGCCTTCGACAGGGATCAGGTGCTCACCGAGCACACTGCCGCGATGCCGGTCATGATCCAGGTGCTTTCCGGCCTCCTGCGCATCGGCGCCGAGGGCCGTGAGGTGGAACTCGCGCCGGGCGGCGTGGTCTATCTCGGCACGCGTCTGCCGCATACGGTCTACGCGGTCGAGCCAAGCAAGATGGTCCTGTCCATGTTCGACAACCGGGGTTGAAAGTTGAATGGAGGTCTGCGATGGGTGATGTGAGCGAAGCGAATGCCGCGTCCGCAAGGCGTGCGGTGGTCACCGGCGCGTCCAGCGGCATCGGCGCGGCGAGTGTGCGCGCGTTGGCGAAGGCCGGGTGGAACGTGGTGGCGCTGGCCCGCCGCGAGGATCGGCTCAGGGAACTGGCCGATCAGGTGGGCCCGGCCGTGAGCTACTCGGTGTGCGACCTGACCGACGAGGCATCCACGCAGACCGCCGTGGACCGCGTGCTGGTCGGCGGACCGGTCAAGGCGCTCGTCAACTGCGCCGGCGCCGCGTTCGGCAAGGATCCGGTCGCCACGGCCAGTCTGGACGACTGGCGCGGCATGTACGAGCTCAACGTGCTCGGCACGCTGCGCATCACGCAGAAGCTTCTGCCGGCCCTGAAGCAGGCTCCCGGCGGCGGCACGGTGCTGGTCATCTCCTCCACGGCGGGCATCGAACCGTACGAGGGCGGTGCCGGCTACTGCGCCTCCAAGTTCGCCGAACGCGTGATGGCCCGCGTGCTGCGGCTCGAGCAGATCGGCGAACCGGTGCGCGTGATCGACATCGCGCCCGGCATGGTGCAGACCGAGGAGTTCTCCCTCAAGCGCTTCGGCGGGGATGCCGAGCGCGCGGCCGCCGTGTACGCCGGCGTGCCGGACCCCCTGAAGGCCGAAGACATCGCCGAGTGCGTGGCGTGGGCGCTCGACCAGCCGGACACCGTGGACGTGGACCAGATTGTGGTCCGTCCGCGCGCCGAGGGCTCGTACACCAAGGTGTACCGCGAGCGCTGAGGCGCAGCATACCAAGGATCTGCTCCACTGTCATGATTGACTGTATAACAGTGGGGCAGACTGTTCTACAGCTCGATAGAACAGCGGTTTCGCGATGCTCCGCGTGTCGGCGATTTACTTCAAGCGCTCGAAGTTCCTACAGTACGAACCATGACCACCGCAAAGCATGCCGCGGCACCCGCCGCCTGGCACACCATCCGCGAGGCGTCGATGATCTCCGGCCTGCCCGAATCGACCCTGCGCTACTACGAGCAGATCGGCATCATCGACCCCATCGCCCGCGACCCGAGCTCCGGCCACCGTGCCTACTCCGACGCGGATCTGGAGGCCCTGACCACCGTGTCCTGCCTTGCGGCGACGGGCATGCCGCTCGAGGCGATGCGCGCCTACCTCGCCAACCGGTTCGATGGGCCGGAGGGTGCGCGCCGGCAGATGGAACTGCTCGACGCGCAGGCCCTGCGACTCGCCGCCAAGGCCGAGGCCATCCGCATGCAGCAGGCGTACGTCTCATTCAAGACCCTGTACTGGCGGGCCATCGCCGAGAGCCGTGAGGAGGACGCCGAACGGCTGCTCGAGGAGAACCGCGACATTGTGGAGAAGGTCAAGCGCATGCAGGTGGGAGGCAAGGCCGGCGCCGCGGCGAAATAGCCGGCTGGAACGCTCACAGAAAGGAAACACCATGTTCGACGATCTCAGGTCCCGTATGAACAAATTCTGGAACAACGACAAAACCCTGCAGGAGACGGACCCGGAGTTCGTGGAGCTGTTCTCCCGCTTCGCCTACGACGAGGTGGTCAACGATCCGGGCGCCAACCATCCGGATCTGGACGACGCCACCCGTTCCATGGCGATCCTCGCCACTCTGATCGGCTGCCAGGGCATCGACGACTACGAGCTCATGCTCCCGGTCGCCTTCGAATCGGGCGTGACCGGCGTCGAAGCCAAGGAGATCGTCTATCAGGCGGTGGCATACCTCGGGTTCGGCCGCGTCCTGCCGTTCCTCAAGAAGACCAACGAAGTGCTCGAAGCGATGAACGTGTCCCTGCCCCTGCCCACGCAGGGCACCGTCACGCCGGAAACCCGGGCGACCGCCGGGGAGCAGGCGCAGATCGACATCTTCGGCGAGCACATGCGCGGATTCGCCCAATCCGGACCCGAGGAGACGCGCCACATCAACAGGTGGCTGGCCGACAACTGCTTCGGCGACTACTACACGCGCGGCGGTCTGGACGTGCGCCGGCGCGAAATGATCACGTTGTGCTTCCTCGCGGCGCAGGGCGGGTGCGAGCCGCAACTCACCGCGCATGCCGGCGCGAACATCCGGGTCGGCAACGGCAAGGCATTCCTCATCGCCGTGGTCTCCCAGTGCATGCCGTACATCGGCTACCCGCGTACGCTCAACGCGATCCGCTGCATCAACGAGGCCGCGAAGACCGCAGAACCCGCTGAGGACGCCAGACCCGCAGACGGCACAATGGACGCTGAAAACACGGCGGACGCCGGCGACCACTGACGGGGCAATCCACGCGAACCGGATAAGATGTACGGCAGGATGAACGATACGAGGAACGCGAAGGAGTCCGGCATGATTCCCATCGAGGACGTGTACGCGCAGATTCGTTCGTTCGCCGCCGCCGCGGGAGCGAGTAAGGTCATCCTGTTCGGTTCCCGCGCAAAGGGGACGAACCGGCCGAAAAGCGACATCGATCTCGCTGTGGCCGGATGCCCCGACTTCGATGCGCTCAAGGCCAGGTTACAGGACGATCTGTGGTCCCTGCTCAAGCTTGACGTGATCGATCTTGACGCGGACATCGATCCGGGGTTCCGCGATGAGATAGCCCGTACGGGGAAGGTGCTGTATGAGAAAGTATGACAACTATGCATCCGCGCTGGCTGCGCTGCGGCGGGCGCCCGAACAGGACCTGACCAACGAATTCGTGCAAAGCGGCATCATCGACAAGTTCGAGCTGCAATTCGAACTCGGGTGGAAGCTCTTCAAGGCGTTGCTCGCATACGAGGGCGACCCCGTCGGCGCGTCAGGATCGCCGCGCGACGTGATCAAGGCGGCATTCCAGTACTACGACTTCATGGATGAGTCGCTGTGGCTGCGCATGCTGCGCGACCGCAACGACTCGGCGCACATCTACGACGGGAACAAGGCCCTTGCATTGGTCGATGCCATTATCGACGATTACCTTCCGGAATTCGAGCGTGTACAGAGCGGTCTGATCGAGCGGTACGGCGGGCGACTGACCGAATAGCGCCGACGCTCCCCGACTCCGGCCGTGGCCGAGGAATAACGCGTGCGGCGGCAAGGCGCACCGAGGGAAGGCGTACGAAGGTACGTCGACCGAGGGGCAACGCCGCCGACATCCGGACACCGGCCGTGGCCGAGGAATAACGCGTGCGGCGGCAAGGCGCACCGAGGGAAGGCGTACGAAGGTACGTCGACCGAGGGCAACGCCGCCGACGCTCCGTTATTCCTCGGCCACCAGTTCGAGGTAGGAGTCGTTCCACAAATCCTCGTCCCCGTCGGGCATGAGCAGCACGCGTTCGGGGTTGAGGGCCTCAACGGCGCCTTCGTCGTGGGTGACGAGGACGATGGCGCCCTCGTACTTGGCGATGGCCTTGAGGATTTCGTCGCGGGAGGCGGGATCGAGGTTGTTGGTGGGCTCGTCAAGAAGCAGAACGTTGGCGCGGGAGGTGACCAGGGTGGCAAGGGCCAGACGGGTCTTCTCGCCGCCGGAGAGCACGCGGGCGGGCTTCATTGCGTCGTCGCCGGAGAACAGGAAGCTGCCGAGGATGGAACGGGCCTGCGTGTCGTTGAGCTCGGGGGCGACGTGCTGGAGGTTCTCGAGCACGGTGGAGTCGAGGTCCAGGGTGTCGTGCTCCTGGGCGAAGTAGCCGATCTTCGCGCCGTGACCGTACACGACCTCGCCGGTGTCCGGATCCTCCACGCCGGCGAGGATGCGCAGCGTGGTGGTCTTGCCGGCGCCGTTATAGCCCAGAATGACCACGCGGGAGCCTTTGTCGATGGCGAGGTTGATGCCGGCGAAGACGATGTTCGAGCCGAATGCCTTGGAGATGTCCTTGGCCATGATGGGTGTGCGGCCGCAGGGCGCGGGTTCGGGGAAGCGGATGTCCGCCACCTTCTCCTTCCTCTGCGCCTCGGACGTGTTCTCGAGCAGCTTCTCCGCGCGGCGCATCATGTTCTGCGCGGCCACGGCCTTGGTGGCCTTCGCATGCAGGCGGATGCCCTGCTTCATGAGGCGGTCGGCCTTCTTCTCCGCCACCTCGCGTTCGCGGCGGCGGCGTTCCTCGTCCACGGCGCGCTGGTGCAGGTACGCCTTCCAGCCGAGAGAGTACATGTCGATCTGGCCGAGCTGCGCGTCCAGATGCCACACCTTGTTCACCACTTCGTCCAGCAGTTCGGTGGAGTGGGAGATCACGAGGAAGCCGCCCTCGAAGCGCTTGAGGTAGCCGCGCAGCCATTCGATCGAGTCGGCGTCCAAGTGGTTCGTGGGCTCGTCGAGGATCAGCGTGTCCGCATCGGAGAAGAGGATGCGCGCCAGTTCGATGCGTCGGCGCTGGCCGCCGGAGAGCGTGCCGAGTTCCTGCTGCATGACCTCCTGCGGCAGACCCAGCGAACTGGCCATGGCGATCGCCTCGGACTGCGCCGCATAGCCGCCGGCCTTGTCGAAGTCCTGCATGGCCTTGTCGTAGCGGTTCATGGCACGGCTCATCACGTCCGGATCCGGGTCGGTCATCTCCTTTTCGGCCTTGCGGATGCGGCTGATGATCGTGGCGATGTCGCGCGCGCTCATCATGCGGTCGAGCGCGGACTGCGTCGGGTCCGCGGCGTGCGTGTCCTGCGGCAGGTAGCCGAGCTTGCCGGAGACGCGCACCTTGCCGGCGGAGGGGAGCATGTCCCCGGTGATGACGCGGGTGAGCGTGGTCTTGCCGGCGCCGTTGCGGCCCACCAGACCGATCTTGTCGCCCTTGGCGACGTGGAAGTCCGTGGGGTGCAGCAACGTGCGCGCGCCGATCTGAATCTCCAGACCCTGTGCCTCAATCGCCATAATCCGCCCTTCACTCCCGTCGTTTCCGTATGCGGTCACACTCCGGCCGTCATGCATGCCAACGGTCCATCATACCGAACCGTTCGACCGATGCGGAACGGCACTGCCGGTGAGGCCTGCGAGCGGCTATGATGGGCGCCATGCACATGACCGACGCCGAATTCGAATCTGCGGTGGGGGAGGCCCTTGCCGGGGTTCCCGAACGGTTCCGCGCCGCACTGGACAACGTGGGCGTGGCCGTGGCCGACGAGCCGAACGAACGGGAACGCGCCTCGATGTGCGACCCGGACGGCGAACTGCTCGGCCTGTACGAAGGCGTCCCGATCACCGAGCGCACCAGCGCATACGGCGGCGTGATGCCCGACGTGATCACCGTGTTCAAGGGACCGCACGAGCGCCTGTGCGCCACGCGCGCCGAAATGGTGGGCGAGATCCGCACCACGGTGCTGCACGAGCTCGGCCACTACTTCGGCTTCGACGACGACTACCTGCACGCGCACGGGTATTGAGCGATCCGGGCGGCACTAGTCCGCATGGCCGTCGTCATGGCCGTGCGTGACAGCGCGTGGGGAAGCGAAGCCCCCGAAGGTGATCTCGGCGCGGAATCGGCCACGCTCCGGCGAGGAGAGCCCGAGCGTGGCATTCATGGCATCGCATGATGCCGCGGCGATGGACAGTCCGAGTCCCGCGCCGGGCGAAGCGCTGATACGCGAATCCGCACCCCGGTGAAACGGCTGGAGAAGCTCGGCAAGATCGGCCGGCAGGATCGCATCGGTGCTGTTCTCCACGGTGAGTGTGACGGAACCGCCGCTCGCGCCGGCACGGCGTCCGATGGTCACGTTCAGCTCGCCGCCGTCCGGCACGTTGTGCACCACGGCATTGCGGATGACGTTGCCCACGGCCAGATCAAGCAATGGGCGCGGGGACGGGACCGTGCAGGGCAGGCCGTCCGACGGAACGCCCCTGTAGCGCAGGCGGACGCGGATGTGCCTTTCCTCGACGGCCTGACGGACATCGGCGAGTGCCTCGCTCACGCACGCGTTCAGGTCGGTGCTGCCGCGTGCCGCCGCGCGACCCGCGCCTCCGGCATCCGCAGGGCCGAGCGTTCCGCTCTGAATGCGCGACAGCGTCAGCAACGCCTCCACGAGCGCGGCTCCCCGCCGGTTCGCCGTCAGCGCCCGGCGTACGGACGGTTCCACATCGCCGGGAAACCGTCCCTGCGCGAGCGGGGCGTCGAGGTTGGTTTCCACGGCGGCGATCGGCGTGCGCAGCTCGTGCGATGCGTTGGACACGAACCGTCGTTCGGCCTCGGACGCGGCCTGGATGCGTTCCAGCATGCCGTTGATCGCGTTGCCGAGTCTGGTGATCTCCACGGCTCTGCGGCCGGGCCTACCGTCCCCCGTGTCGATGCGGGCGGCGGGATTCGACGGGTTCAGCGATGCGGTTTGGTCGCTGATGGATTGCAGCTGGCGGGACATGTGCAGGGTAACGATCCAGACGGCCAGAATGCTTGCCGCGCCGAATACCATGAACGTTGCCACCGCACTGAGCCGGAGCGAGGCGGCGACGGAATCCTGCTGCCAGATTATGGACCCGTCCGGCGCGCGCAGGACCGTAGCGCCGTTCGCATCCCAATCGATCCGGTACGGGACGTTGCTGCCGAGCTGCGCCGTGCCGTCGGCCGTAGTGCCCTGTGTCGCATACGAGCATGTGCCTGCCTCCTCGGGCGGCGTCCCGGATTGCGTGCCGCCACCAGACGTCGTGCCGCCTGCCGGGCTGTCGGCAGGCGCTCCTTGCGCACCTTGACGGCTGACAACGGCGCTCACCGCGGAGACCGCCACGTCGTTGGCGGTCACTGTCTGCACCACGGTGGCCAGTCCCATCGACGCGAGGAACACCAGACTGATGGCCAGGGTCAGTCTGCCGGCGAACGTCCGCGGTACCAGACGCCATGCTAGGGTGAACATCCGTGTCCATGCGCGCCGTGCCTTCATCGCAACCTATACCCTTCCCCTCGCATCGAGACGATCGCATCCCGGTGTGCAAGCTTGCGCCGCAGCGAGTATACGGTCGTTTTGACCACGTCTCCCGGTTCGGTTGCGGCATGCTCTTGCCAGACGGCGTCGTACAGTTCGCGCGCGTCCACGTAACCGCCGTCCGCACGCATGAGCTCGAGCAGTATGCCGTACTCCTTGGGCGTCAGCCTGACGAGCCGCTGATTGCGGTCACGCCCCTCGAACACGAGCCGGCGTACCGCATCCACGGTCAGATCGCCGCGCACCAGCACTCCGGCGCGCCCAGCCGCCCCGCCGCCATCGGACGGTCCTGCCGGTATCCTGCGCCGCACCGCGCGGATACGGGCCAGTAGCTCCGGATAGGCGAACGGCTTGGTCAGATAGTCGTCGGCACCCAGATCCAGCCCTCCGACCCTGTCGCCGATCCCCGAAGCCGCCGTCAGCATGATCACCGCGACCGGAATGCTCTGGGCGACGATCGTCTCCATCACCGCATCGCCGGACAGCACCGGCAGATCCCTGTCCAGCAGCACGATGTCCGTATCCTGCCCGCCCAGCATCTGCAGCGCCTGCATGCCGGTCGTCGCCACCGTCGTCGCATATCCCTCATGGCCGAGGGCGTCATCCAACGCGGCCGCCAGCTCGAGGTCGTCCTCCACGATCAGAATGCGCATCAGTCCAGCCTTTCCTCCGCCCCCATTATCACGCCGCATGCCGGTCCCAAGGTAAGGCGAGGGTAAGGCGTCAAGCCACCTACGGCTCACGCATGCCGAGGTTCCATGGAACCGTGCCCGCCGCCCAACGCCGCGGGCCCTGTCGAAAGGAACCATCATGGGCGCATCGAATCCCGTCCTCACCCGCCTGTCCTTCGCCGTAGCGGCCGTCTGCCTGCTCCCATTGGCCGCTTGCTCCGGCCCGTCCGCCACGAATGGCGACGGTTCGGCCGTCAACGGCGCCGGTACGCAAACCTCCTCGCAGACCACCGCGCAGCGCTTCGCCGCATGCCTGACGGGCAAGGGCTTCGACGCCCGTGCCGCGGCATCGGTTCCCTCGCAGGGCGGACAGGAAACGGGAATCGCCGTCGAACTGCGCATGATCGACAAGTCCGGCAACCCCATGACGCTGAACGGGGATTCGGCCGGCGTCTCCTCGTCCGGCGACCAGACGGGAGCCCAAAGCGACCCGTACGCAAACGCCGCCTACGTGTCCGTGGAGGGCAACGCCCGATGGGTGGTCTTCAAGGATTCCCGGTCCCTTGCCGGCTCGCCCTACGAATCCAAAAGGGAGGACTACGCAGCCTGCGAACGGGAGCATCCCGACTTCACGCAACCCGTACCGGACAACGGCCAGCCCTTCATCCCCGAAGCGGACAAGCAGACCGCACTCGACTATGCCAAGCAGGCCCGGAGCAAAGGCTTCGCCTGGGTCGCCGATCCCGACGCCGCCAACCCGACCACCATCATGATCCCCAGAACCGTCTCGGAAAGCGAATTCCGCCGCCTGCTCAGCGAAGTCCCGGACGCAACCGGCGTCATATCCTACGGCTTCGACGGCAGCGTCACCGACTACGGCTGGGACTACGACAGGGCGCTTGAGGAGGCATCCCGATGACGGCCCCGAACGGCAGGGGCAAGACGCGCAAGGCGCTGACCTGGCTGACCGCACTCGCGGCCGCGGCGGCGCTGACCCTCGCAGGCATCGCACTGCGGCCATGGACGCTCCTGCACGACGGCCCCGTTGCAGCCGGCCGCACCGCCGCCACGGACGTCAGTACATTGCGCACGCAGGAAGTCACGCGAGGATCGCTCGTCGCCGAGACCCGGCTCAACGGCCGGCTCTCCTACGACGAACCCTCCGACCTCGCCCCGGCAACCGGCATGATCACCCGGCTGCCGGACCCCGGTGCCCGGATCGATCTCGGAGAACAGGTTTACGAAAACGACGGCACGCCCGTACCGCTCTTTCAAGGGGATCGCCCGTTCTGGCGGACCATCGACGCCGACGCCACCGACGGGCCGGACATCCGTCAGCTCGAGGACAACCTGAAAGGCCTCGGATATTTCGCCGCAACGCCGGACAGCCACTACGACCTGCGGACATCCGGCGCCGTGAAGGCATGGCAGCGCAAAGCCCTCGGGCGACCGGCGGCGCTCGCGGACGGCATCTTCCGACCGGGATCGGTCGTCCTCGTGGCCAGTGCGCCGATCCGCATCACCATGCTGAAGGCGAAGACCGGCGATGTGAACGTCAGCCCGGCAAGCTATACCGGCACCGCCCTGCACGCTTCCGCAACGATCAGCGCCACCCAGGCCGCCACATTCAAGCCGGGAGACCGTGCGACCCTCACCCTTCCGGACAACGCCACGCTCGACGTGGCGCTCGCCGCAGTCGATCCGGGCGGGCAACCGACCGCCGACGGGCAAACGGCACAACCGTCCGTGCGCATCGATTTCACGGACCAGATGCAGGTGGCGAAATACGGCACGGCAGCCGTCGGCATCACCGTTCCGGGCGAAAAGACCGACGGCGAAACGCTGATCATACCGGTGACCGCACTGATCGCCGACTCGGACGGCGGGTACGCGATCGACGTAGTGCGCGGGGATACGGTCGAACGCGTGTGAGTGACGATAGGCCTCGTGGCCGGCGCCCGGGTGCAGCTCACCGAGGCCCACGGCGTCACGGTCGGCGACAGGGTGGTGATCGCATGAGCGCCTTCATCGAACTGACGGATGTCACCAAGACGTTCCCCGCTCCGGCGGGCGGCGGCATCGAAACGCTGCACCGCACGTCCCTGAGCATCGGGCACGGGGAGCGTCTGGCCATCGTGGGGCCGTCCGGCTCCGGCAAATCGACCCTCCTGTCCATCCTCGGCACGCTGGACGTGCCCACGAGCGGACGGCTCGGATACGACGGACGGGACGTGACGGGCATGGATGACCGTGCCCGAAGCCGTCTGCGCGCGGAACGCATCGGGTTCGTGTTCCAGCAGGGCCATCTGCTCAACTCCCTGTCGGCCTTGGACAACGTGACGGTTGGTCTGGAATATGCGGGAGTGCCCGCAAGACGCCGGCGCGACCTCGCCGCCGAGGCGTTGGGACGATTGGGCCTGGGAAACCGTCTGGGGCACCGGCCGTCGCAACTGTCCGGCGGAGAATGCCAGCGGGTGGCGATCGCCCGGGCGCTGGCCAAACGGCCGGAGGTGGTCTTCGCCGACGAGCCCACCGGGGCGCTCGATACGAACACCGGCCGCACGATCGTGAACCTGCTGTTCGCGATGTCCGGGGGCGGGGCGGACCGCGGAACGAGCCTGGTCGTCGTCACGCACGACCCGGCCGTGGCCGCGCGCTTCCCGCGCCGGCTACGCATCCGTGACGGCGTGGTGGAGGATGCGGCCTCGGAAGATTCCGATGACGGAACCGGCGGCGGAACCGACTGCAGTGCCGGCTGCGGGGAGGCGGGAAGGGGAGCGAGATGACCGATCTGCTGCGTGCCGCATGGCTTGGCATATCCGGCCGCGTGGCCCGGTCCCTGCTGGCCGGTCTCGCCGTGGCCGTGGGATTGGCAGCCACCGTGGCGCTGTCCGGAATCGCCGCGTCCAACCGCGCCGCGCTGCTCGCCCGGCTGGATGCCTTGGGAGCGAACCTGTCCGTGATCGAACCCGGCAAGGACGCGGCGGGCAGAAGCGTGCGGCTGCCCGACTGGTCGCCGCAGACGCTCGCCAGACAGCCCGGCGTGCAGCGGGTCGGCGTGTTCCGCACGGCACCCGAGGGCATGCAGGTGTTCCGCAACGATCTGGTTCCGAGGACCAACGGCAACGGACTGTCGGTCAACATAGCCTCCCCGGGCGTGCTCGAGGCGATCGGCGTGGCCTATGCCTCCGGGCATGGCTGGGAGGCATCCGTCCCGCCGGGCGGTGCGCTGCCCGTGGCGGTGCTGGGTTCGCAGGCCGCCTATCGGCTGGGCGTGCGCGAAGCCGGCGACCGCGTGCTCATCGATGGTGTCTGGTATGGGGTGACGGGTGTGCTGGACGACGTTCCGCAGGCTGCGGCGCTGAACACGGCCGTTGTGATCCCCGAATCGTGGGCGGCTTTCCAGTATCCGGATCTGACGGCATCGATCCATGCGATCAGTGCGATCTACGTGCGCACGACGTCCGAGGCCGCTGAGGAGCCCGGCACGACTGAACCAGTCCGCCGCATGCTTGCGCACGCGGCGAATCCCTCTGGAGGTGTCGTGTCCGTCACGGCGTCCGCGGACCTGTCGAAGGCGCGCGGGGAGGCGGACGGCTCACTCGCCTCACTCGGCATGCTGATCGGCGCGGTCTCTCTGGCGGTGGGCGGCATCGTCATCGCCAACACGATGGCGGCTGCAGTGATGGAACGCCGCGAGGAGATCGGGTTACGCCGATCCCTGGGCGCCACCGCAGCGCGCATCCGCCTTCAATTCGTCATCCAGTCAGCCATGCTTGCGGGGCTTTCGGGCGCCGTCGGGCTGGGCGTCGGCACCCTGACCGTCTGGCTGACGGCACGGCTGACGTCGCAGCCGTTCGTGCCGGATTGGCCTTTGCTGCCGGAGGTATGGGCCGTGGCTGTGCTGGCGGGCGTCGCGGCGGGACTTCGCCCGGCGGGGCGCGCCGCGCGGATGGCACCGATGGATGCGCTCCGGACTGACTAGGGCCGGAGCGCGTGCGGCGAATGTCGCCGCCGGTCGTAGGAGACGGTGGCAGGGGACGATGTGATGTTGGCTATTTCCACTCGTGGGGTAGATTTTCGTTTTTGCAGCATGCTATCTGCGTTCGTGGGGGAGCCCATTGGCGTCATTCGCATGAAATCGCGAAACCCTGCAGGAAGGAAACCGCGGAATTCCGGCATTTCTTTTACGGCTCTGCCGCGATTGACGAATGCCGAGATCCCCCAGGAACGCAGATGGCTTGCTGCACGACGCCGAATCTGCCCCGCCTACGCAGATACACTGTCGTCCGCACGTTCGTCCGTCCCCAACAACCGCCGCGACCACCACGCGAACAGCACCCCGGCCGTGAGCGCGGAGGTGGCGTCCGAGATCGGCTCGGCCACGAACACGCCGAACGTGCCGAGTCCCAGCTCGGGCAGGATCAACGCCAGGGGTACGAGCAGGATGAGCTTGCGGAAGACCGCCAGGAACAGGGACGGTTTCGCCTGCCCCATGCCCACGAACGCGCACTGCACCACGTTCTGGATGCCGAACAGTCCCATGCCGCATACGTAATAGGGCAGCGTGGCCGTCACCACGCCGGCGATCGCCGGATCCTGCGTGAACAGGGAGGCGAAGAACGCGGGGAAGAGGGCGAACAGCGTGGTCATCGTGCAGTTGATGGCCACCTGCACGGCCATGGTCCCGCGGTAGGCGCGGCGCACGCGGTCGTACGCTCCGGAGCCGTAGTTGTAGCCGATGATCGGCTGCACGCCCTGCGAAATGCCCTGCGAGAACACGAAGATGAGCTGCATGAGGCTCGTCATGATGGTCATGGCGCCCACGTAGGCGTCGCCGCCGTAGCGCTGCAGCGACGAGTTGAACACCACCTGGATCACGGATTCGGTGATCTGCATGATGAACGGCGAAACGCCCAGGAACAGCATGGGGCCAAGCAGCCGGGAGAGGCGTATGTTGCATGCCTTGAGACGGATCGCACTGGACGGGGAGGACAGGAAACGCAGCACCCACGCGGCGGACAGTCCCTGTGCGATCACGTTCGCCAGCGCCGCGCCGCGCACGCCCATATTGAGCGCGAAGATGAACAGCGGGTCGAGGGCCAGCGAACTCAGCGCGCCGATCATCACCGACCCCATGGCCACGCGCGCCCGCCCCTGCGCGGTGATGAACGTGTTGAGCCCCAGGGACAGCTGTACGAAGATGGTGCCGGACAGATAGACGGTGAGGAATTCGACGGCGTACGGCAACGTGGCGGGGCTCGCGCCGAAGAGGAGGAGGACCGGCTCCTTGAAGATCTGCAGCACGGTGGGCAGCACGAGCGCGATAACGATGATCGCCGCCACGGACGTGCCGAGATAGCGTTCCGCCAGCGCGCGGTCGCTGCGGCCCAGTGCGATGGAGGACAGAGGCCCGCCACCCATGCCGACGAGCATGGCAAATGCGGAGACCGCCACGAGGATGGGGAAGCAGATGCCCACGCCGGTCATGGCGAGACTGCCGACTCCGGGGATGTGGGCGAGGAAGAGCCGGTCGACGATGGTGTACAGCGCATTGCAGGCCTGCGCCACCACGGCGGGCAGGGCGAGCGAGACGGCGAGCCGGCCGATCGGCTTGGTGCCGAGGTCCCTGCCGGCGGTGTTCCCGCGGCCAGAGTGCGTCTGGTTCGCCGGTTGCGGATTCCGCCCAGGCTGCGTTGCCCGTTGCCCTGATGACGTCGATTGCGTCTGCGTTGATTGTGTCTGTGCCACGAAGGGCATTGTACGCGTGCCGCTTGTGCAGCAGGCGTTGCCCGTGCGGGAATCATCCCCGGGGATGAGCGGCAGATGGCGGGATGTGGCGGGATCATTCCGCCGGCCGATGGCCTCGCACGGCGGACTGCCGATAGCGTGGAGGCATCACGGAGGCGGCGGATCGAGAGAAAGGAACCGGGATGCGCTCGCGGGACATCAACGAGAATGCGGCGGCGAATGCGATGGCAAGACCCGCCGCAGGGGGCGACGTGCGGTCGTTCGCCGTCTTCCGCATGCGCCGCGCGTGGATCGCAATGCTCAAGCGCGCGGCCGTGCTTGTCGTGTGCGTGGCGGCGGTGGTTCTGGCGGCGTCGGGCGCTGGTCGCCTCATGCACTGGGCGCCGTTCGTGCAGGATCGGTCCGCCGCCGCATACGATTCCACGCGGTGGAATCTGATCGTGGTGAACCGATGGCGTGCGATTCCCTCCGGCTACCCGAAGCCGGAGTTGACGATGCTGCGCAACGGGCAGCAGGTCGATGCGCGCATCTACCCGGATCTGCAGCGCATGTTCGACGCCATGCGCTCGGACGGGCTCGATCCGGAGGTGACGGCAGGCTTTCGCACGCGTGACGTGCAGCAGCGCCTGATGGACGAGAAGATCGCCGAGTACCGTGGCGGCGGCATGCCGGCCGACGAGGCGAAGGCCCGTGCGGAACAGTGGGTGGCGGTTCCGGGAACGAGCGAGCATGAGATCGGTCTGGCCGTGGATGTCAACGCGCGGGGCAGGGCGACCGACGCCAACTGGACCGTATACCGCTGGCTGGCGGCGAACGCGCATCGCTACGGGTTCATCCTGCGCTATCCGGATGGCCGCACCGCGGTGACTGGCAACGGGTACGAGCCGTGGCATTACCGGTACGTCGGAGTCGATGCGGCGGCGGCAATGCACGTCAGCGGGCAGACGC
The DNA here is from genome assembly GCF_056357235.1 of Bifidobacterium sp. LH_389. NCBI lineage: Bacteria > Bacillati > Actinomycetota > Actinomycetes > Bifidobacteriales > Bifidobacteriaceae > Bifidobacterium > Bifidobacterium sp. LH_389. Next base: position 465,823 of record NZ_JBKEVR010000001.1, on the reverse strand, counting down.
TCGAAGAGTACTCCGGCTCCGGCCGCTAGGCCATGTGACGCGCGAAGAAGTCGCACATGGCGTCGTTGGTGCGCCGGCTTTCCTCCCAATCCACCTCGGTGATGTTGAACACGTGGCCGAGACGGCGATCGTCGGGCCAGACCATGCGTTCGGTTTCCACGTCCCGGGCCTTGAGCCAGCGCAGCAGGCGGCGGCTTTGGTCGTAGAACGGGTCCGCCACTCCGGTCATGACGAACGTGGGCGGCAGAGCGACACCGGCCGCGAACCGTTCGTACGAACGGTAGGAGCGCCACGGGGCGTTCGGGTCGCCGCCGCACATCACCTTGAGCAGGGCTCGGTCGGCCATGGCGAGCAGGGGACTGGGCGGGGCCACACGGTACGTGCCCTCAACCACGCCGTTGACGAGACCGATCGCGCGAACCGTGATCCGCGGTTCGGACTCGACGCCGAAGATGCGCTGCAATGCCGCGGATCCGTTGACGCAGTGGATGAGCAGGGCGAGATGGGCGCCGGCGGAGTCTCCGGTCAGGAACACGTTGCGCAGGTCAAGGCGTTCCGCCGCGGCATGGTCCGCAAGCCAATGCAGGGCGGCGAACAGGTCGCGCACCTGCCCGGCAAGGTCGGTGTCCGGCTGGTTGCGGTAGTCCACGTTCGCCACGGCGAAACCGTGCTCCGCCAGCCGCGAACAGTAGAAGCGGTTGACGTCGAGATGGCCGTGTATCCAGCCGCCGCCGTGGATGTCCACGATCAGTGATGCCGGGGCATGCCGCGGGGCGTCGGTGCGGCGCATGAGCTCGAGTCGGTGGGACGGGTCACCGTCGGGCAGGTAGGGCACGGGAGATTCGCACCTCACGTCGGCCGGCAGTTCGAGCCTCGCCGCCCGCTCGTGCACGCCGCTGTCCACTACGTATGCAAAGGCGCGGATCGCCGCGTTACGAACCCAATCCGGAGCGTCAATCGCCATGCTGTACCTCCTGACTGCCACTGTAGTCCGATTTCATGGGGAGAGGAGTTCTGGCGCGGGGTGGCCGTGGAGCGGGGCCGGGCGCTCCTGGCAGGAGCGACGCGCCCGAGGAGAATTGTCGAACAGGTGTTCTAAATTATGATGCATTCGGACGTTCCGGGCCGGATGGGAACCGGAGCGGCCGCGCAATACGGCAGCGAGACGGACGACGGGAGGAATCGTGGCTGGCGGACGAACGGGCAGGAAGGGCGACGTGGTGGTGGAGCGCGTGATGACCAGCGACTCGTTCCTTGCGCGCGAGATCAGGAAGGCACCCATGAAGCGCGTGGGTGATTCGCTCGTGGCGGACATATCGCACATTCCCAACGATCTCAAGATCACCATCCAGGGCGCGCGCGAGCACAACCTCAAAAATGTGGACCTTGCCGTGCCGCGCAACCGCATGGTGGTGTTCACCGGGCTGTCCGGGTCCGGCAAGTCGTCGCTCGCATTCGACACGCTGTTCGCCGAGGGACAGCGCCGGTATGTGGAATCGCTGTCCGCCTACGCCCGGCAGTTTCTGGGTCAGATGGACAAGCCGGACGTGGACTTCATCGAGGGGCTGAGCCCGGCCGTGTCCATCGACCAGAAGACCACGAACCGCAACCCGCGCTCCACCGTGGGCACCATCACCGAGATCTACGACTACCTGCGTCTGCTGTTCGCGCGCACCGGCGTGCCGCACTGCCCCGAATGTGGGGAGCCGGTCGCCTCGCAGACCCCGCAGCAGATCGTGGATGCCTTGCTCGCCATGCCCGAGCGCACGCGATTCCAGATCCTCGCGCCCGTGGCCAAGGGGCGCAAGGGAGAATTCGTGGAGCTGCTGGACCTGCTGCGCTCGGACGGCTATTCGCGCGCGCTCATCGACGGCGAAATGCACCAGCTCGGCGACGACATCAAGCTTGCCAAGCAGAAGAAGCACACCATCGAAGTGGTGGTGGACCGTCTCGTCGTCAGGGACGGCATCCGCCAGCGCCTCACCGACTCGGTGGAGACCGCGCTGAAGCTCGCCAACGGCAGCGTCGTCGCGGACTTCGTGGACGAACCGGAGGACTCCCCGAACCGCCGCCGGCCGTTCTCCGAGCACCGCAGCTGCCCGAACGGGCACACGCTGGAACTCGACGAGATCGAACCGCGTACGTTCTCCTTCAATGCGCCCTACGGCGCCTGCCCGGTGTGCACCGGTCTCGGGTTCAAGCTGGAGATCGACCCGGAGCTCGTCATCTCCGATCCGGAGAAGTCGCTGGCCCAGGGCGTGATCGAACCGTGGGGCAACACCAAGATGACGTCCCAGTACTACGGGCACATCCTCGAGGGGTTGGCGCGGGACATGGGCTTTTCGATGGACACCCCGTGGAAGGACCTGCCCGCGGACGTGCGCAAGGCCATCATGTACGGGCGCGACTTCGAGGTGCAGGTCTCGTACCGCAACCGGTGGGGGCGTCTGCGCGAATACTCCACGGGCTTCGAGGGCGTGATCCGCACGCTCATGCGCCGGCATGACGAGACCGACTCCGAATCCATGAAGGAGTACTACGAGTCGTACATGCGCGAGGTGCCGTGTCAGGCTTGCCAGGGGCGCAGGCTCAAGCCCGAAGTGCTCGCCGTGACCGTGGACGGCCGGTCCATCGCGGACGTGTGCGACATGTCCGTATCCCGCGCGCTCGAATGGGTCAACGGGCTGAAACTGGAGGGATCGGCCGCGAAGATCGCCGGCGAGGTGCTCAAGGAGATCCGGGCGCGTCTCGGCTTCCTCAACGACGTCGGCCTCGACTATCTCACCCTCTCGCGCGCCGCGGCCACGCTGTCCGGCGGCGAGGCGCAGCGCATCAGACTCGCTACGCAGATCGGCTCCGGTCTGGTGGGCGTGATGTACGTGCTGGACGAGCCGTCCATCGGCCTGCACCAGCGGGACAACGAGCGACTCATCGAGACGCTGCACCACCTGCGCGATCTCGGCAACACGCTGATCGTCGTCGAACATGACGAGGAGACCATCGAGAAGGCCGACTGGGTGGTGGACATCGGCCCCGGCGCGGGCGAGCACGGCGGCGAGGTCATCTATTCCGGCCCCGCAGCGAAGCTCGTGGACGCCCCGCGGTCCATCACCGGGGACTACATCGCCGGGCGACGCAGGATCGCCGTGCCGGATCACCGGCGCAAGGTACGCATGACCCACCGGCTGCGCGTGGTGGGCGCACGGGAGAACAACCTGAAAAACATCACCGTGGACTTCCCGCTCGGCGTGATGACCGTCGTCACCGGCGTCTCCGGCTCCGGCAAGTCCACGCTCGTCAACACCATCCTCTACCCGGTGCTCGCGGACCGGCTCAACGGGGCCCGCATCGTGCCCGGCAAGCATACGCGCGTGGAGGGTGTGGATCAGGTGCGCAAGGTCATCCACGTGGATCAGAACCCGATCGGCCGCACCCCGCGCTCCAACCCCGCCACCTACACCGGCGTATGGGACAAGATCCGCACCCTGTTCGCCAAGACCCCCGAGGCGCAGGTGCGCGGCTACGGGCCCGGAAGGTTTTCGTTCAACGTCAAAGGCGGGCGATGCGAGGCGTGCCACGGGGACGGCACCATCAAGATCGAGATGAATTTCCTGCCCGATGTGTACGTGGACTGCGAAACCTGCCACGGCAAGCGCTACAACCGCGAAACGCTTGAAGTGAAGTACAACGGCAAGACCGTCTCCGACATCCTCGACATGCCCATCGAGGAGGCGGCGGACTTCTTCAAGGCATATCCGGCCATCTCCCGCTATCTCAAGACCCTAGTGGACGTGGGACTCGGCTACATCCGTCTCGGCCAGCCCGCGCCCACGCTCTCCGGCGGCGAATCGCAACGCGTCAAGCTCGCCACCGAACTGCAGCGACGCTCCGACGGCAAGACCGTGTACATTCTCGACGAGCCGACCACCGGCCTGCACTTCGAGGATGTGAACAAGCTGCTCAAGGTGCTTGAAGGGCTCGTGGACAAAGGCAACACGGTGATCGTGATCGAACACAACCTCGACGTGATCAAGACCGCCGACTGGCTCATCGACCTCGGCCCGGAAGGCGGGGACGGCGGCGGCACGATCGTCACCGAGGGCACGCCCGAGCAGGTGGCCGAATGCGACGAATCCTGGACGGGCAAATTCCTGAAGCCCATGCTCGTCTGACATGCCGCATCGCCAGACGGACAGTAATGACGGAAGGCGGCGACGGACGATCCAGCAACGTAACGCGTGAACCCATAGGGAATCGAGGTGACCATGAACGCCGGTATGCTCGAACGCCACGCTCCGGAAACATGGCGCAAAACCGCCGAGGGGCTGCGGAAGGCGGCCGCAGGGATCGATGCGTCCGACGCGCTCGATGAGGCAACCGTGGCGGCGGGGACTGCGCCCGATGACGAAACCGCCGACTCCGACCGATCCGTCGGCAGGGCCGTGAACCGGAACGGCGCCCCGCTGCTCGGCGACTCGCGCGACCTGTTCCGCCCCAAGACCGGCGACATCCCGGCGCTGCCCGGCGTCTACAAGTGGCGTGATGGCGATGGGCGCGTAATCTACGTAGGCAAGGCCAAAAGCCTGCGCAACCGGCTGACGAATTACTTCCAGCCGCTCTACCTGCTGCACCCGCGCACGCAGACCATGGTGCTCACCGCCCGCAGCCTCGAATGGACCGTGGTCGGCACCGAACTGGAGGCGCTCACCCTCGAATACACATGGATCAAGGAGTTCGACCCCCGGTTCAACGTGCAGTTCCGCGACGACAAGACCTACCCGTATCTGGCCATCTCGGCGGGGGAGGACTATCCGCGTGTGTGGGTGACCCGCAGCCGCAAGCGCCGCGACACCCGGTACTTCGGCCCGTACGCGAAGGTCTGGGAGCTCAGACAGTCGCTGGACAAGCTGCTGCGCACCTTTCCCGTGCGCACCTGCACCCAGTCCGTATTCCACAAGGCACAGGTGACCGGACGGCCGTGCCTGTTCGCCTCGATCGGCAAATGCTCGGCGCCCTGCGTGAACCGCATCGACCCCGCCGAGCACCGGCGCATGTGCGAGCGGCTCGTAGGCGTGATGACCGGCAGACTCGGCAAATCCTACGTGGCACAGCTCACGCGGGACATGAAGGCCGCCAGCGCCGAACTCGAATTCGAGAAGGCGGCCCGCCTGCGTGATGAAATCCAGATGCTGCAGACCGTCATGCAGCAGAACGCGGTCGTGTTCGACCAGGACGTGGACGCCGATGTGTTCGGCCTCGCCTCCGATGAGCTGGAGGCCTCCGTGCATGCGTTCTTCGTGCGCGACGGATCGATCCGCGGCGAACGCAACTGGAGCGTGGATCGCGTGGAGGATGTGACCGACGCCGAACTCATCGCGGACCTCATCGTGCAGGTGTATGCGGACGCCGACGGTACGACCCGGCGAGACGAAACGCGGTTCGACGACGTCTCCACCGCCATCCGTGAGCAGCGGGATGCGATCGGATCCACGCAGAGCCTGACCGCCGTGGACGCCACGGCCCGCGCGCAGGCCACGCGCGAACGGCACGAGCGACAGGAGCAGACCGGACGCGCCGACCTGCTCGCTCCCATCGCTCCCGTACCGCGCGAGGTCATCGTGCCCGTCGAGCCCGCGCGCCGCGAAGAGCTCGAGGAATGGCTGTCCGGGCTGCGCGGCGCCGCCGTCACCATTCGTGTGGCCAGCCGCGGCGAGAAGAAGACGCTCATGGACCGTGCCACGGACAACGCCAACCAGGCGCTGCAACGGGCCAAGATGAGCCGCATCAGTGACATGGGCGCACGTACCGCCGCCATGAACGACGTAGCCAAGGCGTTGGGCCTCGCCCAGGCGCCGCTCCGCATCGAATGCTACGACATTTCCAACACCGTGGGCGGCGCATTCCAGGTCGCCTCCATGGTGGTGTTCGAGGACGCCATCGCCAAACGCAGCGAATACCGGCGCTTCGCCATCCGCGGCAAGGACGGTCAGGGCGCGCTCGACGATCTGAGTGCCCTGTACGAGACGCTCACCCGACGATTCCGGCACGGTAACATCGCCGGAGACACGGGCGAAAGCATGGACAACGAACGGCGGGCGGAACGGGTCGAACAGGCTGAACAGTCCGAACAGCCGGGGGCGACCACCGTCGCTTCCGCCGCGGGGGAGAGCGTAGAGCCGGTCGTGCAGCAGAACACGGACCGCCACCGCTTCGCCTACAAGCCGAACCTCATCGTGGTCGACGGCGGCAAGCCGCAGGTGATGGCCGCTGCCAAGGCGCTCGAGGACTGCGGCGTGGACGACGTGGCCCTCTGCGGCCTCGCCAAACGCCTCGAGGAGGTCTGGGTGCCGGACGACGACTACCCGATCATCCTCAAACGCCAGTCCGAAGGCATGTATCTGCTGCAGCGCGTGCGCGACGAATCCCACCGGTTCGCCATCACCTACCACCGTCAGACCCGGCGCAAGGGAGCCCTTCGTTCCGCGTTGGACGGGATTCCCGGCGTGGGCGAAGCCTACCAGAAACGCCTGCTCAGGCATTTCGGCTCGGTGCGTGCCATGCGTGAGGCGAGCGTGGAGGACCTCATGCAGGTCAAGGGCGTCGGCGAAGCAAAGGCCAAGGCCATCTACGACGCCCTCCATGCGCAAGATGCAACGGCATCGGCGGGCGCCACGGACGCAGCGGCAGGCAACGGAACCGTGCGCGCGTAGCTTTCGCCCGCGCCGCGATCTGCATAGCCGTGTCGCGGGCGCGCGGCGGCCTATGCGTCCCGTAGCTTCACCGGTAACGTCGCAGATCCCGTGACGGTCGAATTCAGTGCCCCGCACGCGACCTGTAGTCCTCGCGGAGGGAATGCAACGCTTCCGCCGCATGCGCTCCGGAGAACCCGGCGGAGACTCGTATGGACGCGGCAACGGACGATACGGCGGCGAACGAGGCACGAACGCCCTGCCCGTCCGCATGGAAGTCTGCGGCGCATTCCGGCGCGATGCCGAAGTCGTCCGCGGTCCGGGTCGCATCGATGTTGGCTCCCAGGAATACGAATTCCCACTGATAGCGTTCGCGTTCGTAGGAGATCATGTGCCTGACCTGCGCCCACGAATACCTCCGGCTCGCATTCTCGTACCCGTCGGTGATGATCACGAACAGCACGTGATCCGCCCGGGACGCCGCATCGGCATGCCGCTGCATGCGAACCGTCTGCGCGATCGCGGAACCGACGGCATCGAGCAGTGCCGTGCTTCCGCCCGCCCGGTAGTCGCGGCCGGTCAGATCATGCACCTTGCGCAGGTCGACGTGGTCATGCAGCGTCTCCGCCCTGTCGCTGAACAGGACGGTGGTGACTCTGCATTCGCCGGGAATGGCACGCTGCTTGGCGAGCATGCCGTTGAACCCGCCGATGGTGTCCGATTCGAGACCTGCCATCGAACCGCTGCGGTCCACGATGAATACCAGTTGCGTGAGTCCCCGATCCGATGTGCCCTTGTGTGCTGTGCCTGCGTGGTTTGTCATTCCGTGCATTGCCATGTCGTTATCCTTTCCGGTCCGTCGCCGGCGGGTTTGCCGGTGACGATCATCAGCATGGCAGCATCGGAACGGCCGGTGGTCGCTTTGCGGGCGACATTCCGTACGCCGGTCCGACGGGCTTAGGGAGCCGCCGCGATCACTGGCCGAGAAGCGGCTGATCGTAACGGAACAGGGTCTCGTTGATGGTGAACACGTCGTAGATGCCGTGGACGATGAAGAATTCGACGATCACGTCGAACTTCACGCTGCGGGACAGCGCATAGCCGGCGCACGCCAGCAGGTCGCCGGTCTCGTCGATGTCCAGTCGGAGGGCGATCGCCAGCGCCAGCACGGTTTTCTTGCCGGGCATGTACCCGTTGCCGCAGCGTATCTTCGAGAACAGCTTGCGGCTGATGTTGGCGCGCTTGTACACTGCCACGTCGTCGAACCCCCTAGCGTCGATCAGTCGCAGAAGGATGACGTTGAACGGCTCGTCCAGATCCGCGAGTACGTCGTCTTCGGCATATCGGCGCGACTGCGGTGCGGCCGGCGAGCCCGCTGCGGTCGGGGCTGCGGCGCCGGCTGGACCTGCCGTGACGACCGGAACGGCGGCGAACTCGGTGCCCGCTCCGTCCACGGCTTCGAAGCCGCGCAACTCGCGTTCGAGGTCACGCGAACGGTCTTCGTGCCCGGCCGCGTAATGGTCGTCGATGTACGCCTCGACGCGCCGGTCGAGTTCCGTGGCGAGGGCGAAGGCGGATCGGTCGAACACGCACAGATACACATCCAGATCGTCGCGTTCCCGAGGTTCCTGAGCTTCCCGGGGGTCGTCGCCGGAAGTCGACCGACCGACCGCGGCACCGTCCGCGCTGCCATGGCCGGGCCGTAGCCCGTCACTGTCAGACCAAGACCCGCCGTGATTCGGCAGCGGACCGTCGAGGAACCGGCGGATCTCGTCGACGGCCACACGCAGCGCATCCGACTTCGGATAGCCGTAGATGCCGCCGGAAATCAGCGGAAACGCGATGCTCGTGCAATTGAGCTGCAGGGCCAGCGCCAGCGCATTGCGGTAGCAGGCGCGCAGCTGATTCTCCTCGCCGTGTTCTCCTCCTTGCCAGACCGGGCCGGCGGTGTGAATCACGTATCGCGCCGGCAGATCGAAGCCCGGCGTCTCGACGGCATCGCCCGTGCGGATGGGGGAGAGGCGGTCGCAGGCCTCCTGCATCCGCCGCGCGCCCGCCGCCCGGAAAATCGCGCCGCACACCCCGCCTCCCATGAGCAGCCGCGTGTTCGCCGCATTCACGATCGCGTCCACATGCATGCGGGTGATGTCCTGACGGACCAGTTGCAACGGCATGATATCCCCCTTCGCATCGGTCCCGTGTCGGATTGTGTTTTGTCGGCCTCGCGGACGATCTCGTGAATAGCCACGAACGGCATAGCGGCTTCGGTGCGGGACAATGAGCTGTGCATCGACAAGGTCCCACGATACCGGCTTTCTTTCCGACGTTCCCTTGCTATCTTGCGTTTCGGGGCGGATTTCGACCGTTGCAGGATGCTATAGGCGCACCACATGGCATCATGATCGATGATCAATCATCATTCATGGCTCAGTACCCCAGTGCCAGACACGACCGCCTTGCGCAGCAGCCATGCGCTTGCCGCGGCGATGGCGACGCCGACCGGGATCACGTAGGCGGCGTATCTCACCCCGTTCAGCATCCATGTGGTTGGTATGACGGTGTGCAGGATCGGCGAGTCCTCGAACATGCCGGAGCCGATCGGAAGGCCGACGACGATGAGGAAGATGACGACGCTCCAGGCGGCGAGGTCGTTGGCCCACAGTCGCAGGACGAAGCATGCGAGGGAAAGCACGACGGCGGCGAATGCCATCATCAGAGCCGCATGCAGGGACAGCGGCTCATTGACGACGAATCCGATGGCAAGCCCGTACAGCAGGGTCAGGCAGACGTTGACCGCGACGCCGAGCGATAGCGATTTCAGGCTGAAACGGAGCAGGAGCCGATCGTGGATGCTGAAGGCACGATACGAGGAGGACACCCGCGCATGGGAGAAGATAAGACCGGCCGTGGCGATGGGAAGCATGATCGACAGCGCCGACTGCGCCACCGCGATCGTGTTGCCGTAGCGCAGGAAGAGCAGCGGCAGAACCAGCGCGGCCATGAAGGCGAGCGTCGACCAGCGGACCAACGCCACCCGCTCGATATACGACAGATACTTCATTTCCTTTCCACTCCTTTGCAACGGAACCGGCTCAGCAGGACGTAGACGACAACGAGCGCCACGATCGGGACGAGCATCACGGGGTCGCCGGGCAACCGGCTTATCGTTGCCGCCGGCGGGGCCATGGTGCCGTTCAGGTTCAATCCGACGGCCCGCAGGGCGTTCGCGACGTAGGGCGCCGCATAGTCGGGAAGATCGCCCGGCAACAGGATCCACACATAGAAGAAGACGCCCGAGACGATTCCGGCGGCCGTGGGATTGACGGCGATCTCGATGATCGAGTAGGCCAGCGCGATCAGCAGGCTTTGCAATACGACGAAGCACAGGACGACGGCTAGGTGCGGGTGCATTGCGGCGCCCGTCAGGATCATGATGACGTCGAAGCCAAGGACGCCCAGCAGGTTCACGACGATCAGGACCAGCACCCGGAATACGGTTCTGAGCGAGCATGGCCTCCACGCGAAGTACACCTGTCGGGGCAGGCCCCCATAGTGTGCCTTCGCGACCCTGGCATCGCACGCATAGAGCAGTGCCAGACAGATCAGCGGCTGGGTGCCGGTGAACAGGAAGCTGTACCCTCCGGTGATCGGGGTTCCGTTCGCCTCGCTGGAAATCCACGAGCCCATCAGGAGGGACGCAATGGACCCGAGCACCGCGGCGAGGAAATACCATGCACTCCAGTAATACATGACCAGCGCGCGGACAGGGGAAACGGCGTTCAAGACTCTACCTCCCGTGATACAGATCCGCGATGTTCATCCCGGTCAGGTCCGTGATCTGCTCGGCCCGGCCATGGCGGATCACAATGCATTCGTCCGGGACCCCCTGGATCTCGTGGAGCAGATGCGTGGAAATCACCACGCAGTTCCCCGCATCCCGATAGGCGCGCAGCGTTGCGGTCAGGGAGATCATGCCGTCGGCGTCCAGACCGTTCTGCGGCTCGTCGAGGAACAGGAACCTCGGATGCGGCAGCATGGCGAGGCACAGCTCCAGACGCTCCTTCATGCCCGTCGAGTAGTCCTTCGCCTTCCGCCCCTGCGCCGCACGGGCGATGCCCACACCGTTCAACGCCGACTCCGGGTCCACGTCCAGCTCCCAGAACGCCGAGGCCACCTGGACGTTCTGTCTGCCGCTCAGGTAGGGGAAGTAGCTCGGATGGTCTATCGCCGCGGCCATCTCATCGATACCCGTCCGGGTATAGGTGACGTGCCCGCCCACGGGCCTTATCCGCCCGAGCAGCGTCTTCATCAACGTGGTCTTGCCCGCGCCGTTCGGCCCGAGCAGACAGATGATCCTGCCCGTTCTTAGCTGCAGGTTGATGCCGCTGACGATCGGGGAACCTTTGTACCCCACCGAAAGATTGATTGCCGATATAGATGGCATGGCTCACCTTTCAAGAAAGCGGGTCTGAAGACGAGGAATGCCTTGCCCCGGAACCGCGTCATAGTTCAATTACGAAGACCACGAATACGCGGTCGCGCTTGGCATAGTGCGTTGGGATGATAGCGATCCAAGCGGCGGTGCTCTCTCATCCTTGAGGATGACTTGTGGAGGTGCTTGTGCCAACAGTCCCCGGTGTGGTTTGTTGTCGATCGGACAATTACGACCGATATATTCCGAGCTATGCATCATTCCCCAATGAATGAACGGCTCTCTGACACGCCGAAACAGTTCGAACATATGTTTGTCGAACTTTTGTTCGTATATCATGCTACACTGTAATCATACGGAAGGCGGCGCAACCGGCGAGGAATGGGAGGCACGGTCGCGCCGGCTCCCGTGACCACACGATCAGAAGGGGAACAACCATGACCAACGACGAGCTCAGATCAATCGCCCTCTACGAGAGCTCGGACCACACCGTTCACTTGGACGTTAAGGTAGACGAGGAGACGGTATGGCTCACTCAACAACAGATGGCCACACTCTTTGGACGTGACGTGACAACCATCCGACGTCACATCAAATCCGCAAGAAACGAGGAATTGCAAGGAATTCCAACTGGTGCACTTTTTGCACTAGTTCAATCGGAAGGCGGCAGGACCGTAGAACGTCAGGTCGAGCACTACAACCTCGACATGATTCTCTCGGTCGGATACCGGGTCAAGTCCAAGGAAGGCGTCTACTTCCGCAGATGGGCGAACTCCGTTCTCAAGCAACACCTCATGGCCGGCTACACCATCAACCGCAAGCGCCTCGAATCCCTGCGGACCGTGGTCCAGGTGCTTGCTCGTTCCGACGAGCCCGAGATTGCGGGCACGGCACAGATCCTCGAACGGTATCTGCCCAGTCTTGAGCTTCTGAACGACTACGATACCGGCAGCGTGCCGACGCCCAAGGGGCAGGAGTCTCACTGGAGGCTCACCTATGAGGACGCTTCGGCGTTCGTGCGTTCGTTGCCGTTCTATGGACGTTCCGACCTGTTCGGACGCGAGCGCAACGGTGCCTTCGAGGGCATCGTCAACGGCCTGTATCAGACCTTTGCCGGGCAGGAATTGTACCGTTCCGTGCAGGAGAAGGCCGCGAACCTGCTGTATCAGATCGTCAAGGATCACCCGTTCTCCGACGGCAACAAGCGCTGCGCCGTGACGAGACGTTCTTGGTGGAAGGCAACGCCCTCGCCGCCATGACGCTCATGATCGCCCTGTCAGATCCGGGCGAGAAGGACACCATGATCGCCTTGGTCGAAAATTTCCTGACGCACGCTGAGATTCCGCAGGAATCACACAGCGAGACCGACAGTACAATAGGATGAAGGAGCGAACAAGGAGGGTTATGACCCAGGTCAATCATCGCTGCGCGGTGCTCGGCAAGCCTATCGAGCATTCGCTGTCGCCGGTGCTGCACAACGCCGCATACCGGGCGCTCGGGCTTGACGACTGGCTCTATGACCGTCATGAGGTGGGCGAGGAAGGTCTTGACGGCTTCCTTCGTGGACTCGACCCCTCATGGGCGGGCCTGAGCCTGACCATGCCGCTCAAGAAGACCATCCAGCCATATGGCACGCCATCGAACCTGTGGGCACGCGAACTCAAGGTGGCCAACACCGCGGTCTTCGACTGGGGGAACGCGCGCGGCACGATCGCGGACGGTGCCAAGCCCCGCATTCGCCTATACAACACCGACGTAGTGGGTATCCAGCTTGCCTTCGACCATGCCACGCGCACTGCCGGCATCCACGCGGAGGGGAACCGGGATGGCAGGGCGCTGGTGATCGGCAACGGGAATACGGCATCGTCCGCGGTGGCCGCATGCACCATGATGCCGGAAATCGGACACATCACCGTGGCGGCCCGCCATCCGGACAGGAATCCGGCGCTCAAACCGCTGGTCGAGAAGTTCCTCCGGCGTCGGGACGCTCTGGATGTCATCGCTCTCGACGATGGCGACGCCCTGCTGCAGGCCTTCGCCGGATCTGCGGTCGTCGTCAGCACGATTCCCGGCCGTGCCGCCGACCCGCTGGCTGAGCTGCTGGCGTCCGCCGCAAGCAATATCCGGCCAGCGTCGGACGCTCGGCTGCTCGACGTGGTCTACGACCCCCGCCCCAGCGCCCTCATGACGGCTTGGCGCAACAGGGGAGGACTGGCCATAGGCGGCGAGGAGATGCTGCTCTATCAGGCCCTCATTCAGGTGTTGCTCATGACCGGGGTCTGGGACGGGGATCCGCCCAGCGACGCGGACAACAGACTGCAGAACATGACCGTGGATGATGACCACGTGGAGATCGCGATGCGTAAGGCGCTTCAGGAGGTGCTCTGATGGCTCAGGACATGAATCCGGACACGAATCCCAACAGCCCGGAGCCGGCCAACGACTTCGAGGTGCTGCTCATCACCGGCATGTCCGGTGCGGGGCGTTCCCACGCGGCGGACAGCGTGGAGGACATGGGCTGGTACGTGGTGGACAACCTGCCGCCCAAGCTGCTCGTGCCCCTCGTGGACATGATGACGAACTCCGCCTCGAAGATCCACAAGCTCGCCGCCGTGATCGACGTACGCTCCCGTTCGTACTTCGACGACCTGTCCCAAGTGCTCAGCCATCTGGACGACCTAGGCGTCAAGACCCGCATCCTATTCCTGGACGCGAGCGACGAGGTGCTCGTCAAGCGCTACGAGTCCGTCCGTCGCCCCCACCCGCTGCAGCGCGGCGGCAGGCTGATCGACGGCATCAACGAGGAACGCACGCTGCTCGCCAACCTCAAGGAGCGGGCGGACATCGTCATCGACACGTCGAACCTGTCCATCCACCAGCTGTCCACCAAGCTGTACGAAGGGCTGCTTGGCACAGGTCCGAGTACTGTGGCCGTGCACATCTTCAGCTTCGGCTTCAAATACGGCATTCCGCTGGACGCCGATTTCGTGGCCGACGTGCGGTTCCTGCCCAACCCGTTCTGGGTGCCGCAGCTCAGGGAACTCACCGGACTGGACAAGCCCGTGAGCGACTACGTGCTCGCCAGCGAGGGCGCGAAACCGTTCCTTGACTCCTACGAGCAGGCGATCCTCACGGCCATCAAGGGCTATGCGCGCGAGGACAAGCACTTCGTGACCATCGCCGTCGGCTGCACCGGCGGACAGCATCGCTCCGTGGCCATGAGCGAGGAGCTGGCCTCCCGCTTGCGCTCCCACGGTCTCAACGTGACCGTATCCGCCCGTGAGCTCCACCGCCACAAGCAAAACGTTTGACGTCAGGCATCGCCCAGAGGACGGCCAACCGTTCAGCATATGAACATCTGCCCGAAAAACCGGACCTCAGGCACCTCGCTTGTCCAAGCGATTCGGTATCACGGAACTTCGGTGACTGCGCGGAAACCCGAATGCGGGTCGGTCGTGCAGTCACATCAATAGAAGAGAAAAACAGTTGTAGGAGGCTGGCCCTTGGCACTGCTCGATGACGTCAAAAGCGAACTTGCCGCTATCGACAACGAACTGCCTGCAGCGAAGAAGGCTCAGGCCGCCGCGATGATCCGTTTCGGCGGCGGACTTCACCTGATCCAGAACCACATCGTCGTCGAGGCCCAGTTCGATTCGTTGGATGCCGCCAAGTGGCTGCAGGATGCGATCAAGGACGTGTTCGGCCATGATTCCGACCTGATCGAGGTCTCCCGCCAGACCCCGACCGGCACGGTTCAGCGTTACTCGGTGCGCGTGCTGCGCGCGGGCGGCGCACTCGCCCTGCAGACCGGTCTGCTCGACCGTCGCAAGCGCCCGGTGCGCGGCCTGCCGGCGGACGTCGTCAGCGGCAACATCGCACAGATCAAGGCAGCGTGGCGCGGCGCGTTCCTGGCGCATGGCGAACTGTCCGACCCGGGCAAGGCAAGCTATCTGGAAATCGTCTGCCCCGGTCAGGAGGCAGCTCTTGCACTCGTGGGCACTGCCCGCCGTCTGGGCGTCAACGTCAAGGCCCGTCAGGTACGCAGCTCCGAGCGCGTCACCCTGCGCGACCCGGACGCCATCGAACGTATGCTTCTGCTGCTCGGCGCCACGCAGTCATCCCGCCAGTGGAGCGGCAAGCGCTCCGACGGCGAATCCCGCGGCAAGGCAAACCGCCTCGCCAACTTCGACGACGCGAACATGCGCCGCAGCGCCAAGGCCGCCGTGGAAGCCAGCGAAAAAGTCATCAAGGCATTCGAGATCCTCGGCGACGACATTCCCGAGAACCTGCGTGCCGCCGGCCAGCTGCGCCTCGACCACCGCGACGCAAGTCTCGAGGAGCTCGGCCGTCTCGCCGATCCGCCCGTCACCAAGGACGCCATCGCCGGCCGCATCCGTCGCCTGCTCCAGCTCTCCGCCAAGGTGGAGAAGCAACGCGCCCAGCAGAACGCCTGACAGCCCGGTAGCAGCCATCCGGCACATGCCAGAAGCCGCATGCAGGGCTGCGTGAAACACGTGACCGAACCCCGTCCAAATGGCGGGGTTTGTTCGTTACGGCCTGTAATATGCGAATTGGCAACAAGCCCATTCCCTGCATACCGCAGTTAGGAAAGGATACACATGAAGACACTCAAGGATCTTGGAGATCTCAAGGGCAAGCGCGTGCTGGTCCGCGCCGATTTCAACGTCCCGCTGAAGGGCGAGGAGATCACCGACGACGGCCGCATCAAGGCCGCCCTGCCCACCATCAAGGCCCTGCGCGAAGAGGGCGCCAAGGTCATTCTGATGGCCCACCTCGGCCGCCCGAAGGGCAAGGTCGTCCCCGAGCTGTCCCTGGCCCCGGTCGCCAAGCGCCTCGGCGAGCTGCTCGGCGTTGACGTGCCGCTGGCCGCGGACACCTACGGCGAGGACGCTCAGGCCAAGGTCGCCGCAATGAACGACAGCGACGTGGTGCTGCTCCAGAACGTGCGCTTCAACCCGGAGGAGACCAGCAAGGACGAGGCCGTGCGCGCCCCGTACGCCAAGAAGATCGCCGCCCTCGGCGAGGTCTTCGTCTCCGACGGCTTCGGCGTGGTCCACCGCGCCCAGGGCTCCAACTACGACGTGGCCGCCGATCTGCCGGCCGCCGCAGGCCTGCTGGTCGAGAAGGAAGTCAAGGCCCTCTCCAAGGCCACCGAGAACCCGGATCGTCCGTTCACCGTCGTGCTCGGCGGCTCCAAGGTCTCCGACAAGCTCGGCGTCATCGAGAACCTGCTCGACAAGGCCAACCGTCTGGTCATCGGCGGCGGCATGGTCTTCACCTTCCTCAAGGCCAAGGGCTACGAGGTCGGCACCTCCCTGCTCGAGGAGGACCAGCTCGACAAGGTCAAGGGCTACATCGAGACCGCCGAGAAGAACGGCGTCGAACTCGTGCTGCCCACCGACATCGTCGTGAACGCCGGCTTCCCGGCGGGCGACACCCCGGTCAGCCCGGAGGTCGTTCCGGCCGACGCCATCCCGGCCGACAAGATGGGTCTGGACATCGGCCCCGACTCCCAGAAGCTGTTCCACGACAAGATCGTCGATTCCAAGACCGTCGTGTGGAACGGCCCGATGGGCGTGTTCGAGGTTCCCGAGTTCGCTGCCGGCACCAAGGCGGTGGCTCAGGGTCTGGTGGACGCCACCAAGGCCGGCGCCTTCACCATCGTCGGCGGCGGCGACTCCGCGTCCGCCGTGCGCAACCTCGGCTTCCCGGAGGATGGCTTCTCGCACATCTCCACCGGTGGCGGCGCCTCCCTCGAATTCCTCGAGGGCAAGGAGCTCCCGGGCCTGAAGGTGCTCGAGTAGTCTTCGCGCGCATACGCAACAAGGGGTAGACGGCCATCCGGTGACGGGTGCCGGTCTACCCCTCTTGATTCGCCGGTATGCGCATGGCGATCATACGGCAGACACGGCAGACCACGACTCGCAGGAAGGGCATCATGGCGTCACGCATTCCGCTGGTGGCGGGCAATTGGAAGATGAACTTCGACCATCTCGAGGCCACGTACTTCGTGCAGAAGCTGGCATGGCTCCTGCGTGATGCGCATTTCGATTTCCGACGCTGCGAAGTGGCGCTCATGCCCGCGTTCACCGCGCTGCGCAGCGTGCAGGTGCTCGTCGAGGCGGACGATCTCAAGATCCGCTACGGTGCGCAGGCCGTCTCCGTCACCTCGCAGGGCGCGTTCACCGGAGATGTCTCCGCGGATATGCTCAGCGCGCTGGGCTGCTCGTACGTGATTGTGGGGCATTCCGAACGCCGCAAATACCATCCCGAGGACGATGCGAACATCGTCGATCAGGTGCGCGCGGTGCTCGCCGCCGGCATGCAGCCGATCCTGTGCGTGGGGGAGAGCTTCGAGGAACGCCGGCAGGGCATCGAGCTCGAATTCGCCGTCGGACAGGTACGTGATGTCACGCGAGACCTGTCGGACGAGGACACCGCCAAACTCATCGTCGCCTACGAACCCGTGTGGGCCATCGGCACCGGCATGGTCGCCACCCCCGACTCCGCCCAGCAGGCGGCGCACGCCATCCGTAGCAGCATCCGCGAACAGTTCGGCCCGCGCGTGGCCAACACCATGCGCATCCTCTACGGCGGGTCGGTCACCTCGCGCAATGCCTCACAGCTCATCGAAGGCGCGGACGTGGACGGGTTCCTCGTCGGCGGCGCCGCGCTGGACGCAGACGAATACGCGAAGATCTGCCGGCTCGCCGCCAAAAGCGTGCGCTCGTTCTGAACGTCGTTCCACGCGTCTGCGTCCTGCACTGAAAGTCCGCGCTGCAGTCCGGCTCGGCACAAGTTTTCCGTCGGATTTCCTGCCGTTTTATGCGTCGTTTGGTGCATTCCTCCCCGGGATGGGGTAAGATATGTCAGAGTTCAATACCGTGGAGGTCACATTGGTTGCTGTCAAGATCGCACTCGAGGTCATCGTCGTCATCGCATCCCTGCTGCTCACCCTGCTCATCCTCATGCACAAGGGCAAGGGCGGCGGCCTGTCGGACATGTTCGGCGGTGGCCTGACCCAGAACGCCGGATCCTCCGGCGTGGCCGAGAAGAACCTCAACCGTCTCACCGTCATCGTGGCACTCATCTGGGTGGCGGTCATCATCGCCCTCGGTCTGCTCACCAAGTTCAGCCTCATCTGATTCGGCTGAACGCCCGCAGGCACGGGCAACATCAGCGCTTCGGGCTCATGGCCGTGGTCGGTCATGAGCCCATTTTCATGCCGATCGCCGCATCGCACCGTGCGCATGCCGCCGGCGGAAGCCGGGGAGCCGGAGCCGGCATCGGCAATGTCAGAGAAGGGGAAGAAGGGACAGGATCGGAATGGAACCCATCGCGAACGGCACGGCACACGTCGCTGCGAACGGGGCGGCGCCTGAGGCCGTACCCGAAGCCGCCTCTACGACCGCATCCGAGGCTGCAGCTGGACTCGTCTGCGGCCAATCGACGCAACGGCAAGGTCAAGGCCATGCAGCCGAGCATGCCGGCATCCGTCTGCTCGCCCTCGATCTGGACGGCACGCTGCTGCACGGGGCGGACACGTTCGAGGGACGGTTCCTCAGCCAACGGGCCATCGACGCCGTCCGCCGCGCCCATGACGCCGGCCTGAAGATCGTCGTGTCCACCGCGCGTCCTGTGAGCACCGGACTCGCCATCGTGCAGCGCATGCCCGTGGACGCCTGCGTGTACCTCAACGGTGCTCTCATCGACTTCGACCCGCTCAACTCCACTTACGAATCCCTGACCCGCGGGGACATCTCCGGCGACGGCAGTCTCGTCGGCATCGGCTTCGACGCCCGGCGCGCCTGCGAGGTGTGCCGCATGCTCACCGAACGCATGCCCGGGCTCAAGTGCGGCATCGTCATGAACGACGTGCGCTACACCAACTTCGACGTCAGCGTCTTCTGGAAGACCCAGACCTGGCGCTACACCGACTTCCGCTTCGCCGGCACCGACGGCACAGCGGGCGGCGCAACGGAGGAACGGTCTGACGAAGCCTGCCCCTGCCAGGATACGCCCGAAGGCGCCGGGCGGCATGCGTTTGGCGCTCCGGCGCCGGTGCCCGCGGGAACCTGCGACAAGCTGATCCTGTTCCCGGAGCGTGACCGGTGGGAGGAACTGCGTGCGTTGATCCCCGACGATTTCGCGGTAAGCATCTCTGAAGGCGTGATGTGGATGCTCATGAATCCGCTCGCGAACAAGGCGCATTCGCTCGGGCTCGTGTGCGACCGACTGGGCATTCCCATGGCGCAGGCGGCGGCGTTCGGCGACGACCTCATCGACATCCCCATGATGCGCACGGCGGGTCTCGGCGTGGCCGTGGCCAACGCCAATCCGGAGGTGTTCAAGGTCGCCGACGAGATCTGCCCCTCAAATGACGACGACGGCGTGGCGCAGTGGATCGACGACCTGATTTCCGGTTCACACGATGAACTTCGGAAAATCTTGTGAACCGGAAAATCTCACAAAACCGAACATGCCGGTCTTCCATAACGGCGGAATTCCGGGCATGCCCCATGTTCATATGCACATATTGCCGGTTCACACGATGATCGCGAATTCATCGTGTGAACTGCGCGAGCCAAGGTGAACCGTGGTGAGCCGGGAACTACAATGGACCGTAACCATCCAAGCCGATCGAGGAGGCCTCATGGGATCGAACATGGCAGACGGCGACGTGATCTGGACCCAGCGCAAGCGCAACTGGTGCCGCACCCCCTTCACCTTCACCACCTACACGCTGACCGCCGACGAGCTCGACGTGAAGACCGGCGTCCTGCGCCAGACCTTCGACACCACCAAGCTGTTCCGCATCGTGGACATCACGATAGAGCGTACGCTGCTCCAGCGGCTGTTCGGCCTGAGCACCATCGTCATCGATGCGCGCGACCAGTCCAGCGGCGGGCGCATCGTGCTCAAGAACATCATTCACGGCTTCGACGTGCGCAAGCAGCTGCAGTACGCCGTGGACGACGCCCGCAACGTGAACCGCGTGAGCACCCGGGAATTCATGGGGTCCGATGATGAATACGGCCCGGACGGCAACGGGTACGACGGCGGCGACGGGTACGAGGCGCAGTCCGAGACGCTGTGAGTGAGATTCTGACCATCCGGCATGCCACCCCGCAGGACGCGGACGGACTTGCCGCAATCGAAGCTACCGGTTTCCCTCCCGAGGAAGCTGCAACGCCCCGGCAGATGCGGGATCGGATTCTGGCATACGGGGATCATTTCTGGCTGCTGACAACGGACGGTACGGTCAATGGCAAGCCCGAGCCGAACGCGGAACGGATTCTGGCGTTCATCAATGGCTTGGTCACCGACCGGCCGGACCTCACCGACGACATGTATGCGGACGTCGCGATGCATGATCCGCACGGCGGTTGGCAGATGATCTTCGGCGTCGTCACCGCGCCCAAAGCCCGGCATCGCGGGTACGCCGGCCGGCTCATGCGACGGGTGATCGAGGATGCGCGCGCGGCAGGCCGCAAGGGTCTGGTGCTCACCTGCAAGGATGGGCTCGTGGGATTCTATGAGCGGTTCGGCTATGTGGACGAAGGCGTGTCCGGCTCCACGCACGGCGGAGTGGTTTGGCACCAGATGCGGCTACGTTTGCAACGCGAGAGAGCCGGAGCGGAAGCGGGAGCGCTCAGTGGAATGAGCGACGGAACGAACGGTAGAGGAGGGCGAGACGAATGACATGGCATGAGCGGACCATCACGACGGTCACCACGGGAGGACAGCTGCGTGAGGCGTTGCGTGCCGTGGGGCTGCGGCCGAGCGATTCGTGCCTGGTGCACGTCAGCCTCAGCGCGTTCGGATTCATTCCGGGCGGCACGCAGACCGTGGTCGATGCGTTGAAGGACGTGCTGCGCGAAGGGGACATCATGATGCCCGCGCAGACTGCCGACATCACCGATCCGGCCGATTGGTGCGCGCCGCCGGTGGAACCCTCGCTCGTGGCGGCCGTGCGTGACGCACTGCCGGCCTACGACCCGCAGACCACGCCGGTCACCGGCATAGGCCTCACGCCGGAGTATTTCCGCAGCCTGCCGGGCACGCTGCGCAGCGGGCACCCGACATGCTCGATGAGCGTGTGGGGGCGTCACGCCGCATGGCTCGCCGACTGCCATCGCAACGGCGATTACGACATGCCATTCGGAGAGAACAGTCCGCTGGCCAAACTGGTCGAACTGGACGGCACGGTGGTGTTCCTCGGCACCGGGTTCAATACCTGCACAGCGCTGCATTACGCCGAATCAACGATCGGCCGGCCACACATCCGGGAGAGTGCGCCGGTGCGGCGGGCTGATGGGACCGGAGTCGAATGGGTCTCCTTCGACAATATTGAACTTGAACCGTATGACGATTTTGAGGCGTTCGGCGAACGGTTCCTGAAGAGGCATGCTGATGTGGTGCGGTCCGTAGCACTCAATGGGGGAGTGATCCGTGCATTCCCGATGCGCGTGCTCGTGGATTCGGCCCGGACCTATTGGAGGGAAGCTGACGCCAAACGAAATTGAACCACGACACGCGCGAGTTCAATTTACGATTCCGCAAGTTCAATGTGTTGTATGCTCTGAACCAGAAATTGAACTTCGGGAATGCGAGGCGCACATGGCCAATGAATTGTTCGCGCGGCGGTTACGAGATGCGATGGGCCGCAGGGGTCTCAAGCAGGTGGATCTCGTCAATGCAGCCGTATCCCGCGGTGTGCATCTGGGCAAAAGCCACATCAGCCAGTACGTGAGCGGCAAGACCACGCCCCGGCCGGATATCATGGGTTTCCTCGCACAGGAGCTGCACGTGGATGAACGGTGGCTCGCCGGCGAAGAGGCCAATGCGACGATTGCCTCCGCTCTCTCCTCGCCTTCGGCATCGACTGCCATTGCGGCTCCCGAATCCGCCCCCGCATCATCTCCGTCCGTCTCGTCCCCCGTCAACGCCGATCCCAACCCGTCGAAAGGAACTCCCATGCGTCGTTTCTCGAAATCCCACAAGCTCGATGACGTCCTCTACGACGTGCGCGGCCCGGTGGTCGATGAGGCCACGCGCATGGAGCAGTCCGGCATGCACATCCTCAAGTTGAACATCGGCAATCCTGCGCCCTTCGGCTTCCGCACGCCGGACGAGGTCATCTACGACATGGCCCAGCAGCTCACCGACTGCGAAGGCTATTCGGCGTCCAAGGGCCTGTTCTCCGCACGCAAGGCGATCATGCAGTACGCGCAGCTCAAGAACCTGCCGAACGTGGGCATCGAGGACATCTACACCGGCAACGGCGTGAGCGAGCTCATCAACCTGTCCATGTCCGCCCTGCTGGACAACGGCGACGAGGTGCTCATCCCGAGCCCCGACTACCCGCTGTGGACCGCGTGCGTGAATCTGGCCGGCGGCACGGCCGTGCACTACCTGTGCGACGAGCAGTCCGAATGGTACCCGGACATCGACGACATGCGCGCCAAGATCACGGACAGGACCAAGGCGATCGTGGTCATCAACCCGAACAACCCGACCGGCGCGCTTTACCCGAAGGAGGTGCTGCAGCAGATCGTCGACCTCGCCCGCGAGTACCAGCTCATGATCTTCTCCGACGAGATCTACGACCGCCTCGTCATGGACGGACTCAAGCACGTCTCGATCGCCTCGCTCGCCCCGGACCTGTTCTGCGTCACGTTCTCCGGTCTGTCCAAGTCGCACATGATCGCCGGCTACCGCGTGGGCTGGATGGTCCTGAGCGGCAACAAGAACATCGCGAAGGACTACATCGAGGGCATCAACATGCTCACCAACATGCGCATCTGCTCGAACGTGCCCGCACAGTCGATCGTGCAGACCGCGCTCGGCGGGCACCAGTCGGTCAACGACTACATCGTGCCGGGCGGCCGCATCTACGAACAGCGCGAGTACATCTACAACGCGCTGAATGCGATTCCGGGCGTCACCGCCGTCAAGCCCAAGGCCGCGTTCTACATCTTCCCGAAGCTCGACGTCAAGAAGTTCAACATCAAGGACGACGAGCAGTTCGCGCTCGACCTGCTGCACGACGAGCGCATCCTCATCACGCGCGGCGGCGGCTTCAACTGGGAGAAGCCGGACCATTTCCGCATCGTCTACCTGCCGCGCATCGAAGTGCTCAAGGACGCCACGGCCAAGCTCACCGATTTCCTGAGCTACTATCAGCAGTGACGGAAGTGGAGCACGTGCGCGTCGCGTGAGCGTGCGGAGATCACGAGTGCACGTGACGCCGCAGACGTACACGCGTGGCTCGTGTGCGCGCTGCATGCAGCATACGGAGTATCGTAGGCGCGCGGGATGCATGCGGGCCATGGCATAGCACTGCGTTGGACATGAGGCGGTCAAGGGGACGTTCCCTCTTGGTCGCCTTTCCATGTGACGTATGTGACGCATGTGATTTTCCGTCGTTTACCCAACGGAGTTCGGATTGCCGACGATTACCTATCGTTTCCGGCATATCGCCTCCGGCATTGCAAAGTCCAATCTCACCTCCTTCTGACTTGTTTTGCCGCCTACTTGACCCGCTATCTAGATAGACTGTATACTTAAGTATATGAGCGATTCAATACTGCACGAACCGAAGTGGCCGGCCCTATGGGTGCGTGCGGCCATGCGCACGGCCATTCTCTCCTGTCTGGAGGCCGGTCCGCTGCACGGCTACGCGATTGCCCTCGCGCTCGAGGGAATCGGATTCGGCAGGCCGAAGGGCGGGTCGCTCTACCCGATCCTCGAGGAGCTCAAGGCAGCGGGCACCATCGAGGATGAATGGGAGCGGCATGAAGGAACCCCCGGGCGACGCGTGTACCGACTTACCGAGGACGGTACGGCGCGCCTGCACCGCGAGCGAGCGCAATGGCAGGAACTAGCGTCGGCATTGGTCGGCAATGACGGAACAGACGGCAGCGCGGTCGCGGGCAGGTCCGAGTCTCATGTCACCCCCGAGTCTCGGCAGACGCAGGCAAGTCAGACACAGACGAGTCAGACGTCGGAGACTCATCCGGCGCAACGGCACATGGAAGGAATTCGGCAATGAACGCTCGGCGCAACGACCGCGACAACCGCGACGACATTGCGCTCATGGTGAGCAACGACCGTCTATACGACGCGTACGGGCAAGTCCGCGGTCTGCCGGATGACCGGCACTGGGCCATGAACGCCGCCTATGCACTAAGTTTCCGACAGCATGCCACCCCCGATAAGGTTCACGAGGCATTGGCGGAGCAACTTTCCGAATTCCGCGACATGGCATGGCACGGAGCCGAATGGGAGGACGACGGGGAAAGAAGGGAAGGTTCGGACGCGCCGACCGAAACCGGCACTCCGGACGCAGCGCTCCCGGTCTCCGCGCTGCTAGGAGAACCCGACCAATGGGCTGCGCAACAGGCCGCCCGATGGCGGGAAGACGGCATCGACGCCTTCGACTACAGCGAAGGCAAGCCGGAACCCGTGCGCAACATCTTGGTGAACGGTTTCGCCTTCGGCTCACTGATCACCATGCTGTTCTGGATGTTCATGCTGTTCCGCGTGCAGGACTGGTCTCTGCCGGCTACGCGGCAACGGGCGTTGCTGCCAAGCTTGGCCATGGCGGCACGGACGGACAACTCGCTTGCCGAGGGATGGATTGCACTGTCCGGCCCGCTGCTGCCTCTGCTGATCGCGTTGAGCACGGTGGCAGTCGGGGCTATCTATCGGCGTGTGCTGTCCGAGCGATCGTTCACGCTTGCGGTGTTGGCTGCGGGAACGGCATTCGCGGGTGCCGTTGCGTTGGGCACGGCCGTGGCAGCGACGGCCGACGCGGGTCCGCGCATCGGCTTTGGGTGGATGCCCGTTGCCGCCGCCGCATACGGCATCGTCGCCTATGCCATTGCCCGGTTGTGGGATGTGCCGGCTTCCCGAACAGAGGAAACCGTGGCCGATGACCTGCTGCTCGGCGACGACGAATGGCTTGCCGAACTCGCCCGGCTGCTGCGCGAACGCAACGACATGACCGACCGGCATGTCGCACGGATCTGCGACGAGGCACGCGCCCATGCCGCTCAGAGCGGCGCACGACTGGTTGAGGAATTCGGCTCTCCCCGCGAATATGCGCACCGGTTCGGGGCCACAGCCGTCGGTGCCGGCCGCGAGGCTGCATACTGGGCATTCGCGATGCTTTTCGCCGTCATCGGCATCCTCTGGCACGCGATCGGGGGCGGGACGGTATCTTGGTGGGCCCTTGCACAGCTGGGATTCTTCCTGTTGGGCCTAGGTCTTGCCGCCTATGCTTGGCATAAGCGAAAATCCGGTTCACGCGATGACTTGACGAAAATCTTGTGAACCGGGAAACGCTCATCATTGCACAGAGTCGCACTTAGCCATCGGCAGAATTCCGCCGATGGCTACGCCGGAACGAACAAGCGGCCCGATTCACACGTTGGGTCGAGAAAAATCTCGTGAACCGGAATTCCGACGAACCGCGGAATCGACCATGCCGAGGGCCGTTCCCAAGGCCGCCGGAGCCACCCACCCGAGCGAAAACTCGTTCAGCGGCAGCATATTCAGCACGGAGGCGAGCCCGGCGACCGCGGAAATCCCGCCGAAACCGAATACATCCGCCAGCGAGACCACGCAGTCCAGCACCGCCGCAATGCCCACCAGCAGCACGGTCCAGAAGTACACGCGGCCGAACCGCGCGGCGAACCAGCGATGGGTGAGCGCCAGCAGCACGAGCACGATGGCAATGGGATACAGTGCGGAAAGCACCGGCACCGAAACCTTGATGATCGCGGCGAGCCCGGCGTTGGACACCGCGAAGCTGAACAGCGTGAAGATCACCTGCCACGCGCGGTAGGTCACCCCATGCCCGGCCACCGTGCGGAACCGTTCGTGGAAATACGAGGCACAGGTACAAATCAGCCCGGTGCACACGTTGAGGCAGGCGATGACGAACACCACGCCGAGGAATGCGGTGCCTCCCACACCGAACACCGACGACGTGAGGTTCGTCAGCACGGTGGCACCGGTGTCCGACCTCGGATCGATCGCGGCGATGGCTCCGGACACCACGCCCACATAGCTCAAAACCCCGTAGATGAGTACCAGCAGTACGCCCGTACCGAGTCCGGCGAATGCGGTCTCGCGGCGGACCGTGCCTTCGTCGGCCACACCCTGTGCGCGGATGTTCGCGGAGATCACGATGCCGAAGTACAGGGCCGCCAGGAGGTCCATGGTCTGGTAGCCGTCGAGGAAGCCGCGGGACAGCTGGCTCTGCGCATAGTCGCCGGAGGGCGAGGCGGGCGTGCCGATGCCGTGGATCAGGCATGCGACGAACATGACGGCGATGAGCGCGATGAGCAGCGGCCCCATGAACCGGCCGAGCACGTGCGAGAGCTTTTCCGGCTTCTGCGCGAACAGGAATGCCAGTGCGAAGAACACGGCCGAATAGACCAGCTGCGCGATCCATTTGCCGCCGCCGGCGTCCACAATGCCGCCCGCACCGACGCCTGCGCCCGCCGCGCCGGAACCACCCAGAAACGGCGCGACCATCATTTCGAACGAAGTGGTGGCGGTGCGCGGGATGGCGAAGCACGGACCGATGGTGAGGATGATCGCCACGGCAAGCACGGTGGCGAACCCGGGGGAGACCCGGGCCGCGAGCCGGTCGAAGCCGCCGGCGAAGGATACGGCCAGCACGCCGAGGATCGGCAGTCCCACGGCGGAGACGATGAAACCGACGGCCGCGGGCAGTGCCGCCGAACCAGCCTGCGCACCCACGAACGGCGGAAAGATCAGGTTGCCGGCTCCGAAGAACATGGAGAAGAACGTGAAGGTCATGAGCAGGCGTCCGCGGGCAGTCAGTCCTCGGGGGCTGACGGGCGACTGCTCGATCGACGTTGGTCTGACTGACGGCTGATGATCGTGCGATGGGCTTCGCAACGAGCCCTGTGCGGATGCGGACATGCTGGCTCTCTCTGTCTACTGCCTCGGATGGTAATAGTCGCCAACCTATCGGTCTTCGCAGACAGCGCGAGGCATGACGGCAGCCTCGTCCGCATATCGCCGGGAAACCGACCGTCATGCGGAATGGAATCTACAGACACAGACGAGGGGCCCGATCCCTGAAGGAGGATCGGGCCCCTCGGCCACAATGCCAGACGGAAATGCTAGGCATTCCGTCTAGAGGCGATCTCAGGCGTTCACGCGATCGATGCCGGCCTGGACGTCCGCGAGCACGGAATCCCAGGACTTGATGAAGGCGGCCACGCCGTCGGCCTCGAGCTTGTCGGTGACATCCTTGAGGTTGATGCCCAGCTCAGCCAGCTTGTTGATGATGGCGTGGGACTCCTCGTAGGTGCCCTCGATGGACGGAGCGCCGTTGCCGTGGTCGGCCAGGGCGTTCAGGGTCTTCTCCGGCATGGTGTTGACGATGTGCTTGGCAACGAGCTCGTCAACGTACTTGCAGTCGGAGTAGGCCGGATTCTTGGTGCCGGTGGAGGCCCACAGCGGACGCTGGACCTTGGCGCCCTTGGCGGCCAGATCGGCCCAGCGCGGATCCTCGGCGAACTTCTTCTCGAACAGCTCGTAGGCCAGACGGGCGTTGGCCACGGCGGCCTTGCCCTCGAGGGCCTTGGCCTCGTCGGAGCCGTTGGCTTCGAGCAGCTTGTCGACCGCGGTGTCCACGCGGGAGACGAAGAAGGAGGCGACGGAGCCGATGTGCTTGAGGTCGTGGCCGTTGGCGGCGGCCTGGGCGATGCCCTCGATGTAGGCGTCGATGACCTGCTCGTAGCGCTCGAGCGAGAAAATCAGGGTGACGTTCACGGAGATGCCCTTGGCCAGGGTGGCGGTGATGGCCGGCAGGCCCTCGAGGGTGGCCGGGATCTTGATCATCGCGTTCGGACGGTTGACCTTGGCCCACAGCTCCTCGGCCTGCTTCTCGGTGGCTTCGGTCTCGTGGGCGAGGCGCGGATCGACCTCGATGGAGACGCGGCCATCGACGAAGTCGGTCTTCTCGGCGATCTCACGGAAGATGTCGGTGGCGTTGCGCACGTCGGTGGTGGTCAGCTCACGCACGGCGGTCTCGACGTCCACCTTGCCGAGCTCCTTGAGCTGGGCATCGTACGGGCCGACCTGGGAGAGGGCCTTCTGGAAGATGGACGGGTTGGTGGTCACGCCCACGACGTTCTTGTTGGCGATGAGGTCCTGCAGGGAGCCGGACTCGATGCGGGAGCGGGACAGGTCGTCCAGCCAGATGGACACGCCGTTGTCGGAAGTGCGCTGAGTTGCTTCAGTCATGTTTTTCTCCTTGATACCTTATTGGATCAAATCCTTGCGGGGGAGGGGATCCGCGCAAACGGAACCGCGCTGATCCCCTCCGGTCTCGCCGTCATGCGTGGCGGCGAGGGGTGATGGCGAGACGGTTCAGGCGGCCTGAACCTCGGCGATGGAGGCCTTGGCGGCGTCCACCACGTGCTCGGCGGTGATGCCGAGATCGATGAGGTTCTGCGAGCCGGAGCCCTGCAGGCCGAACTGCTCGATGGAGACGGGCTTGCCGTAGGAGCCGAGGTACTTGTACCACGGCATGGCCACGCCGGCCTCAACGGAGACGCGG
The DNA here is from genome assembly GCF_056357235.1 of Bifidobacterium sp. LH_389. Taxonomy (NCBI): domain Bacteria; kingdom Bacillati; phylum Actinomycetota; class Actinomycetes; order Bifidobacteriales; family Bifidobacteriaceae; genus Bifidobacterium; species Bifidobacterium sp. LH_389. Next base: position 437,073 of record NZ_JBKEVR010000001.1, on the reverse strand, counting down.
GCCTTGACGGCGGCGGGCAGCACGGACTCCTTGTAGTCCTCGTCCTGCTCCTCGAACCACTCGAGCGAGGGGACGGAGACGACGCGGGCCTTGATGCCTTCGTCGGCCAGGGTCTTGGCGGCGGAGACGGCCAGCTGGACCTCGGAACCGGAGGCGAGCAGCAGCACGTCCGGGGTGCCCTCGGTGTCGACGAGCACGTAGGCGCCGCGCTTGACGCCTTCCTTGGCCTTGGCGGCGGTCTCGGCGAGCACCGGGACGCCCTGACGGGTCAGGACCATGGCGGTGGGCAGGGTGTTCTTCTTCTCGAAGAAGTAGCGGTAGGCCTCGGCGGTCTCGAAGGCGTCGGCCGGCCGGACGACCTCGAGCTGCGGCATGGCACGGAAGGCGGCCAGATGCTCGATCGGCTGGTGGGTCGGGCCATCCTCGCCGACGGCGACGGAATCGTGGGTCCACACGAACAGGTTCGGGATCTCCATGAGGGCGGCCAGACGGACGGCCGGACGCTCGTAGTCGGAGAACATGAAGAACGTGCCGCCGAACGGACGGGTGTGGGAGCCCAGCAGGATGCCGTTGGTGATGGTGCCCATGGTGAACTCGCGCACGCCGAAGTGCAGCTGACGGCCGAAGGGGCTGACGACCGGCCACTGCTTGGTCTCGTTGCCTTCGGGGGCGAAGGTGGCGGCACCCTTGAGGTCGGTCTTGTTGGAGCCGCCGAGGTCGGCGGAGCCGCCCCACAGCTCGGGCATGACGGCCGCGATGGCGTTGAGGACGGAGCCGGAGGCGCCACGGGTGGCGACGCCCTTGCCCACCTCGAAGGTGGCCTCGAGGTCGTCGATGGCCTTGTCGAAGCCTTCGGGCAGCTCGCCGGCCTTGATGCGGTCGTACAGGGCGGCCTTGTCCGGGTTGGCCTTGCGCCACGCGTCGAACTTCTCGTCCCATTCCTTGTGGGCCTCGAGGCCGCGCTCGGCGACCTTGCGGGCGTGGGCGAGGGCCTCCTCGTCGATCTCGAAGCTCTTGTCCGGGTCGTAGCCGAGGACCTTCTTGAGTCCGGCGACGGCCTCGGCGCCCAGCTTGGAGCCGTGGGAGGACGGGTCGTTGGTCTTGCCCGGGGTCGGCCAGGCGATGAGGGTGTGGACCTTGATGAGCTTCGGCTGGTCCGGGGCGGCGGCCTCGGCCTTGGCGATCACGTCGGCCAGGCCCTCGACGTCCTCCTTGTAGGAGCCGTCGGGCTGGATGAAGCTGAACTCATCGGTGTACCAGCCGTAGGCCTGGAAGCGCTTGAGCACGTCCTCTGCCAGCACCAGGTTGGTGTCGCCCTCGATCTGGATGCGGTTGGCGTCGAAGATGACGGTGAGGTTGCCGAGCTTCTGGTTGGCGGCAAGGGCGGCGGCTTCGCCGGAGATGCCCTCCTCGATGTCGCCTTCGCCGCAGATGGCCCAGATCTTGTGGTAGAAGGGGGAATCTTCCTTCTTGGTGTCCGGGTCGAGCAGGCCGCGCTGGAAACGCTCGCCGTAGGCGAAGCCGATGGCGGAGGCGAAGCCCTGGCCCAGCGGGCCGGTGGTCATTTCGATGCCCGGGGTCAGGCCGTACTCGGGGTGGCCCGGGGTGTGGGTGTCCGCGCCGCCGCGGAAGTGCTTGAGGTCGTCCAGGGTCAGGCCGTAGCCGGAGAAGTACAGCTGGACGTACTGGGTGAGGGAGGCGTGGCCGCCGGAAAGGATGAAGCGATCGCGGCCTTCCCACTTGGGGTCGTTCGGATCGTGCTTGATGAAGTGCTGGTAGAGCGTGTAGGCGATGGGCGCCAGGGAGACGGGGGAACCGGGGTGGCCGGAACCCGCCTTCTCAACCGCGTCGGCCGAAAGGACCTTGGCCAGCTTGATGGCGCGCTCGTCCAGTTCGGTCTCCTTGAATTCGGTCATGTTGCTTTCCTTCCAATAATTCGGGCTCACAGACGCGGCATGCGCCGTGCCATGGTTTGCCTTCACATTGCTCTTTCATGCTAAACGCGGATGGCGACTTCGACGCGCATTTTTGGCGCGTTTTGTGAGTTTCTGTGCTGTTAGCGTTCACAGTCGGACATGCCGGGAAACCCTGCTGTAAGCCTGTAACGAACGGCGTCGCAACGGCTTAGCACTCGAAACGCGGGAGTGCTAATACAATGGGGTAGGACACGAAATTCATTTACAGTTCATGTCCGTCCGCGCGCGTCGCAGTCGGCCGCGCGGGCAGGCATGGCGCACATTTTGCGTTATCGAAGGAGGCGCGCATGACGAACGACCGCCGTATGCTGGTGCTGCGCGCCGTGGTCGAGGACTACATCCGCTCGCAGGAACCGGTCGGCTCCTCGTCGATTGCCCGCGGTCACGCGCTGGGCGTGAGCTCGGCCACCGTCCGCAACGACATGGCCGCATTGGAGGACGAAGGTTACCTCGTTCAGCCGCACACCTCGGCGGGGCGCATTCCCACCGAGAAGGGCTACCGATACTTCGTGGACAAGCTGGCGACCGTGGTGCCGCTGTCCGCCGCCCAGCGACGCGGCATCGACACCTTCCTGTCCGGATCGGTCAGTCTGGAGGACACGCTCCGGCGCGCAGCCCGTCTGCTGTCCGGCATCACCGGTCAGGTCGCCGTCGTCGCCTCGCCGTCTCTGGCACGGTCGACGCTGCGCCGGCTCGAGATCGTCCCCCTTGCCGCCGGGCTCCTGCTCGTCGTGGTCATCACCGACACCGGCCGCGTGGCGCAGCGCAGCGTGAACCAGCCCGATGCGCCCGACGCGGACGCAGTGGCCAAGCTCACCGACGCCATCAACGAGCAATGCCAGGGCCAGTCCCTGGAACAGGCAGCGGAGCGGATCGGCAGGATCGTGGCCTCCCCGGCGTTCGGCGACGACGGTTCCAAGGCCCTCGGCGCCACGCTCGCACAGGTGTTCACGGACATGGCCTCGCAGGAGCAGGCCGGAAGCCTGTACATGGCTGGCGCCTCCAAACTCGCCCAACGTCAGGCGGCGGACATCGCCGAGCTGGCCCCGCTGTTCGACGCTCTGGAGGAGCAGGTGGTACTCATGAAGCTCATGACGTCCCTGAGCGAGGTATCCTCCAAGGCCGGCGGCGTAAGCGTGGCCATCGGCTCGGAAACCCATACGCCGGGGCTCATGCACGCCTCGGTGGTCACCAGCGGCTACGGCGAGTCGAACTCCTCCGAGCGACAGTCGGAACCGGTCGCCTTCGTGGGCTCGATCGGCCCCACCCATATGGACTACGTCGCCACGATGGCCGCCGTACGGGCCGTGGCGCGCTACCTCACGGGATTCATGAACCGCGAGGAGCACGGTGAGCCGGCCTGACCGGCACCCGTGGCAGAATGTCAGCGAATTCACCAGACACAAGGAAAGAAACCGTGGCAGATTATTACGAGGTGTTGGGCGTCGAACGCACGGCCAGCGAAGAGGAGATCAAGAAGGCCTATCGCAAGATGAGCCGCAAGTACCATCCGGACATCGCCGGCCCGCAGTTCGAGGACAAGTTCAAGGAGGTCAACGCCGCCTACGAGGTGCTCTCCGACTCGAACAAGCGCCAGATGTACGATCAGGGCATCGATCCCAACAACCCGCAGGCCTCGGCCGGATTCGGCGGCGGATTCTCCGGCATGGGAGACATGGGGGACATCTTCGGCCAGTTCTTCGGCGGCGGGTTCGCAGGCGGCTCGCAGGGCCCCATCCCGCGCACCCAGCCGGGACGCGACGCCCTCGCCTCCGTGGCGATCGACCTGAAGACTGCGGTGTTCGGCGGCGTGGCGCACGCGGAGATCAACACGTTCGCCCTGTGCCAGGAATGCGGCGGCACGGGTGCGCAGAAGGGCTCCCAGCCGGTCACCTGCCCGGACTGCAAGGGGCGTGGATTCGCGCAGAAGGTGGTGCGCACCCTGCTCGGCCAGATGATGACCTCCGCCCCGTGCGAACGCTGCGAGGGCCACGGCACGATCATCGAGAAGCCGTGCCCCGGCTGCATGGGTCACGGCCGCGTGCGTGCCAAGCGCTCGGTGGGCGTGACCATCCCCGCCGGTATCCGCGACGATTCCCGCCTCCGTCTTGCCTCCCAGGGCGAGGTGGGCGAAGGCGGCGGCGCGGCCGGCGACCTGTACATCGACGTGCGCATCAAGGCGGACAAGCAGTACACGCGCGACGGCGACGACCTGCACTGCTGGATTCAGGTGCCCATGAGCTGGGCGGTGCTCGGCCATGAACTGACCATCGACACGTTCGACGGCCCGCAGAAGATCACGGTGCCTGCCGGGTGCCAGCCCGAGGATACGGTCGCGCTCAAGGGACTGGGCGTCACCAAGCTGCGCACCCAGGAACGTGGCGACCTCGTGGCGCATATCGCCGTGCACATCCCCACCAAGCTCAACGACCGCGAACGCGATCTCATGGAGCAGTTCGGCCAGCTGCACGACTCCGCCGCCGGTCATGTGGCGCAGAGCAGCCGTCCGAGGAGCGCCGGCAAGAAGGGGTTCTTCTCGAAGCTGAAGGATGCCCTGAGCTGAAGGATGCTTGACTGACGGACCGTTGGATTTCGGCCGTTTGCGGCATGTAAGACGTTGCCCGTGGTGCTATGCTTCTCGACATAACACCACGGGCAACTTCGTTTTGGAGCCCTGATGCCGCCGCATGACGATAGTGTACGGTCGTACCAATAACACGAAGCCCGCATCATCTGCGTACGATCGTACCTATCGAGAGGGCCGCCGAGGCTGCACGAGCTGCGGATCTACCCGAGCAGCGAGCGGAGCATGGCGCGGTATTCGCTCACATACCCGCCGCCGAAGAACACGCAGTGGCCGGCGATGGGGTAGAGCTGCCAGAGCGTGAGCCGGTCCTCGAAGCCCTTCTTCAGCGGATGGACGGTCTGGTAGCCGTCCAGAATGTTGCTCAGGTACGCCATGCCGAACAGGTGGAGCATCGCCAGATCCTCCTCGCGGTGGCCGCCGTGCGCCGCCGGATCGATGAGTACCGCCTCGGTCTCGCCGTCCTCGCGGTGCGTCCACATCACGTTGCCGCTCCACAGGTCGCCGTGCACGCGGGCCGGCCTGTCGTCCGCTGCCTTGCCGAGAATCTCCGGCATCGCGGCGATCACCTCGCGCGTCACCGCCAGATCGTCCTTGGTGAGCGAACCGCGGCGGATGCCGAGCTCCACCATGGGGATCAGACGGCCGTCGGCGTAGTAGGTGACCGGATCGGTCCACTCGCCGGTGTCCATCGGCACCGGGTCCTGCAACGGCCCGAAGTAGCAGGTGCCCGTGTAGCCGGCCGGGGCGGAACCGAAGTAGTCTGCGCCGGCGTCATGCATGTGCGCCAGCGCGGCACCGAACCGGAAGGCTGCGTGCGGCGTGGGGGAGGCCGGGTCCACGCGTTCGATGTCCAGATGGCCTTCCGTCCAGTCGTACACCTCCACGACGCGCGGTCCGCCCAGCGCCTGCGCCTCGCCGAGCCACTTGAGGCCCCTCCCTTCGCATTCGAAGAAACCCTTGGGCGCGAACGCGCGCGACTTGCGATATTGAGCCATGTCGTCTCCTTGTTTGCCTGACACCAAGCGATTGTAGCGATCCGGTTGCGCATTCGGCGTGCATTTGGCCCGGCGGGGCGCTAGTCTTAGACACGATTAAGAACCACTGAACTACAAGTAGGGGTCATGAATTTCTTCCAAGCCATCTTCCTTGGTTTCATTCAGGCACTCACCGAGTACCTTCCGGTCTCGTCCAGCGCGCACATCCGCATCGTCGGCGATCTCATGATCGGCTCCGACCCGGGCGCCGCCTTCACCGCCATCATCCAGATCGGCACCGAGCTTGCGGTGCTCCTGTACTTCCGCCACGACATCATCCGCATCCTCGGTGCATGGTTCGGCTCCCTGTTCGGCAAGGAGGGCAAGGACTGGAAGTCCCGTCTGGGCGCGCACAACCGCGACACGCAGATGGGCTGGTACATCATCATCGGCACGATGCCGATCCTCATCGCTGGCCTCGTGTTCAAGAGCGTGATCGAGACCACGCTGCGCAACCTGTGGATCACCGTCACCGTACTCGCCCTGTTCGGCGTGCTGCTGTGGATCTTCGACGCCCGCTCCCGTCAGGTCAAGACCATGGACAAGATGACCGTCAAGGACGCCATCGTGTTCGGCATCGGCCAGATGCTGGCTCTCATCCCGGGCGTCTCCCGCTCCGGCGGCACCATCACGTTCGGCCGCGCCATGGGCTACACTCGTGAGGCCGCCGTGCGCGTCGCGTTCCTCATGGCCATTCCGGCCGTGTTCGGCGCCGGCATTCTGGAGACGGTCTCCGCCGTCAAGGACCTCAACGAGTGCGCCGCCGCCGGCAACAACCCGGCCGCCGAAGCCTGCATCAACGCGGGCACCATGTTCCCCGGCTGGGGGCCGACCATCGCGGCCACCATCGTCGCGTTCCTCGTGGGCTACATCGTGATCATCGGCTTCCTGAAGTTCGTGTCCACCTTCTCCTACAAGGCGTTCGCGATCTACCGCATCGCTCTGGCCGTGGTGGTGGCCATCCTGCTGCTCACCGGCGTGCTCTCCCCCTTGGAGGTCACCGCCGCGGGGGCCTGAGCCGTTTCCGGCCGGTCATAACAAGGGCGGATTGCCTGACGCGGGACCGATCATGGTCCGGCGGCAGGCAATCCGCCCTTTTGCATATTCGGCGACAAACTTTCGGGCCTATTTCCGCCTCCGATGGCGGAATGCCAACGCTCCGGAAGAACAACCCCGCGAAAGTTTGCCGGTATCGGTACAGTCACTCCCCATCGATGCCGCGCAGGAACGCCTCGGCCTCCTGGGCGATGTCGTTGCCCGTCGCTTCGGACATTCGGGCCTGCGCGCGCGTATCCGCCTCGACCTCGAGGTGATGCACGTAGTCGTGAAGATCGTCGTTGCAGCGGATGAGCAGATCCGCCTGGGCTTTCCACTGCGCGGCCTTCTTGGGCAGATCGCCCTCCTCGAGATCCACGCCGAGGGTATCGGACAGTTCGCGCAGCAGGGCCAGCGTGGCCTGCGCGCAGTCGTCCCCGTTGAGATACTGCGGAATGGAGACCCACATGGAGGCGGTGGCGAACCCATGGTCATTGGCCACCTGATCGAGCACGGTGGGGATGCCGATCGGGCCGGTGTAGTCGTCCTCGCCGACGGCGACGGTGTTGTAGCCGCCGGTCGTCACATCCACAGGCAGGGGACGGGTGTGTGGGCAGTCGGCGAACATGGAGCCCAGATTGATCACCATGTCCGCGTCGCAGTCCTCGGCGAAATGGAGGCTGCGGTGGCAGAACTCCAGCCAGCGGTAGTTCGGTTCGGGGCCGATCTCCACGATGAGGCTGTGCGCCTCGCCCACCGTGACCTGATAGATCGTGGTCTCCGGCCAAACGATGCTGCGGCGACCGTCCATCGTGCAGAGCATCGGGCGGGACGTCTGGTAGTCGTAGAACCCGGCGCAGCAGATCTTGCCCACCTCACGGGACTCGTAGGTGTCGATGAGATGGCGTGCGACGTTGGTGGCGGCCTGGCAGGCGTCGTTCCACCCGGCAAAGGCGCTCACCATCACGCAACGGGGCTTCGTCAAATGTTCTTCACTCACAGCAGTCCAGTGTAACGGCATGATCACAGCGCGAAACGTCAATCCGCCGTAGGCGTGAAACATGATCCGGCCATGCACGACACGCCCATTTTGCAAATGACGAGCCTGTCGTTATAGTAGTTACTCGTGCTTCGGCGGAAGGAATTCCGCTGGCCGCATGCGGACATAGCTTAGTTGGTAAAGCGCAACCTTGCCAAGGTTGAGACCGCGGGTCCGAGTCCCGTTGTCCGCTCTAGGTCCGATGAGTTGACAGACCTTACGGTGGGTTAGCCAAGCGGTTAGGCAGCGGCCTGCAAAGCCGTATAGACGAGTTCGACTCTCGTACCCACCTCTCGGACGGGCGGATGATTCGCTCCGATGACCAAGGACCTGGGCGGTTGGCGCAGAGGTAGCGCACTTCCCTGACACGGAAGGGGTCACAAGTTCGAATCTTGTATCGCCCACCGGCATAACTGAATACCGATTGATTTCGGGCGATTGGCGCAGCGGCTAGCGCACTTCGTTCACACCGAAGGGGTCGTAGGTTCGATTCCTACATCGCCCACTGAATCCCGCTTCTCACGGCGGGATTCTCTGCGGACATAGCTTAGTTGGTAAAGCGCAACCTTGCCAAGGTTGAGACCGCGGGTTCGAGTCCCGTTGTCCGCTCCACGTAATAGGCCTCTCCGGTTCGGGGAGGCTTTTTTCGTTTCTGGGGACCGGACAGGGCCGTAGACGGGTCAGGCGAGATGGCCGACGCGCTAGGCCTGACAAACTTTCGGGGGAATTATCCTCCGGAATGGCGGAATTCCGGCATGCAGGGCGGAAATTGGCCCGAAAGTTTGCCAGATGACGGCAGTCGTCCGTTGTCGGTCCTTCGTTGTCCATTGCCGATCGGATGACAGCGAGCGACGGTCGGCCGCACTACAGTCCAAGCATTGCAGCGACCTGTCGTCCGATCTCCTGCATGGTCGCATCATCCACTCGACCGATGCGGGCGCCGAGCGACGACCTCTTGACCGTGACGATCTTGTCTGGCATGGCCCAGCTTTGCTTATTGAGCCCGTTCTCCGGCGTCGGCCGGATCGGGACGCGGATGGGAATGCCGGTCGAGTCGTACGTGGTGAGCAGCACAGTAACCACGGAGTCGAAACCGGTGACGGAATCCGACTGGATAACGATGACGGGCCTTGGCTTGGACGCGTATCCGGCGCCGGCGACGGTCCAGATGTCACCGCGTCTCATTGATGGTCTCCATTGCCATATGGTCGGCGAAGTCGCTGGCTTCCTCCTCCGTAGCGAAGGGCGTCGCCCCGGGGTCGATGCGGACGGAGTAAGGGAAACCGCCGCTTTCGTTGAAGGCGGCAATGAACATGCGTACGGCATCCGCGGGCGTGGTGCCCAGACGCTTGGTAATGACACGGAACCGTTCCGCCTGCCTGTCGTCAATACGAGTGGCGATTTGAACGCTCATTGCTGACTCCTTGACTATGTTTAATAACATTCTATAACAATTTGTGAAAATATGATATCAGTTTCAGGTGATCAGTCCTAGTTGCCACCAGACCGGGTATCGGGGACGGGGTTGTTGCCAGCACGGGACGTCAAGGCCCGGCCCGTCGGCCTGTCAGTCCGTTCCTTTGACAAACTTTTGGGGGAATTTTCCTCCGGAATGGCGGAATTCCGGCCTGCAGGGCGGAAATTGGCCCGGAAGTTTGCCGGCAAGGTTGGACGGCCGTCGTCGGTCGGATGACAAACCGGGACCGACGCGCCCGCCGACCGGCCTACGATGGACCTATGGGCATGCAGGGGAAGAGAACCGTCGGCATCGTGGACAATGACCCGTTCACGCTGTCGGCATTGCGCGACGTGGTCGAGCGGATGCTCGGCTACCGGGTGGCATGGGCCGAACGTTCCGCCATCGCGGCTCTCGGCCTGTGCGGGGACGTCGCCACCGCACCGGACATGCTGCTCACGGACGTGATGATGCCCGACATGTCCGGCATCACGCTGTGCCGGCTCATCCGCAGCCGCACCGCAGGCATCCCGATCCTCGCCATCACCTCCTACAATCTGGACGTGTATGCGGCCAAGGCGCGGGACGCCGGGGCGCAGGGCATCGTCAACAAGGACGATCCTGCAACGATCACGGCGGCCGTGTCCGCGGTGGCGAACGGCATGACATGGCCGTACCGCAGCGGCGGGAACGGCAAACCCGCCGGGCGCGACCGCGATCGCAATCAGGCCGCATCGCCCGACGGCCCCGCGGCATGCGATGTTACGACGCGCACGGTGACGTTCCGTACTGCGGCCGTAGCGCACGACGAGGTGACGGTGAGCGGCGCGCAGCGAGCCATCGCGTCCCTGTCTGCGCGCGAACTGGAGGTGGTGCGCCTCACGTGCGAGACGCTGGCCCCGTTCGCGGACATCGCCGGCAGGATGGACTGCGGCGAGTCGACGGTGAAGACCCTGGCGCAGCGCGCGTACCGCAAGCTCGGCGTAGCCAACCGTCGCGAACTCATGGCCCTCTGGACGGAAGGACTGCTCTCATGAATGCAAGGAACGCGGCGGCATGGCTCACCGATACGCTGCGCGCCAACCGGTGGTACGCCGCCATGGCCGGCATCGGCTTGGCCTGGGAGCTGTGGTGCATACTGACCGACCCCCTGCGCGGCTATCGCTTCTTCTACGACGACTACCTGCTCACACTGGCCGTCGCATTCGGCGCAGTCATGGCCATCGGGATGCCGTTGCGGCCGCAGATCGCCTCGTATGCCACGCTCGTTCTGGGCGCACTGTGGCTTGCCGCGATGAACTACGAAACCTATGTGTGGGCGGCCGGCGGCATGTTCATGGCGATCGCCGCGCTGGCGTATGCCGTGCCGAAGCGCGCGGCGGCGGCAACGGGCGTATGGCTGGCGTATCTGGCATTGGTGTACGCCGTCCGCGCGCGGGAACTCGTCATGCCGGACACCTTCCGGTGGGCGTGCATGCTGATGGGTGCATGCGCTCTGGCAGGCTGCGCGATCGGCATGATGATCGGCTGGCAGCGTCAGGTCAGGGCCATGGAACGCGAGCAGGCCGATCGCTTGCGTGCCGAGCAGGAGCTGGCCCGCAAGCGACGCAACGAGACGATCGCGAAGAACATCCACGATTCGCTCACCGGGAACCTCTCGTATATTGCGCTGCTGGCGCAACGGGAGCTGGCGCGGCTGGAATCGGAGGATACGGACGGCAACGGCGAGACGGCGATGGACACGTGGCTGAACGTGGAGCGCAATGCGAACGACGCCCTGCGTGGCGTGAGACGGGTGATCGGACTGCTGGACGCCGAGGATGCGGTGACCTGCGACGAGCCCGCGTCGGAACGGTCGTTCGAGGGGATCATGCGGCTTGCCGAGCCGAAGCTTGCCGATCTGGGCATCCACGGCAAGACCGTGATTCTGGACCGATCGGGCGGCGGGGAGCCGGACGGGGAACGCAGAGAGGCGGCGTACGCGCTCGTGGAGGAGGTGTATGCGAACCTCATGCGGCATTGCGCGGCGGGGGAGAACGCATACTTCCTGCGCATCGAGATGACCGACGAGGGCACGACGATCGCCGAGGCCAATGCGCTGCGTGCCGACGGAGCGGCGAACGGCGATGGTCAAGGGCATGGGCACAGGCACGACCGCGGCAGGGCGGCGCGGCTGCCCGAATCGGGCACCGGGCTGGTACGGCATGCACGGGCGATCCAGCGGCTCGGCGGCACGTGCGATTACCGAGCGGACGGGGGAGAATGGCTGCTGTCCGCGTTCATTCCGGCGGGGGAAGGCTGAGATTCCGGCCAATGTGATTCCGGCCAATCGGTCGATTCCGGTCCCGGCAAAGGGTGGTGCGGTCGGCTCATGCGGGGCGTCGATCCGGCGGAGAACGCGGATTGCACCGCCCGATCGACACGCGAGGGGAGGGGAAGGGAAAGAAGGGACAGGCCACGAACGTAGTCCCGGGGATGACGGCCGTGGCTCGGCGCCCCTCTACGGCCCGATAGGCTGGAATTACGGGGGAGATTCCCGTGACGTTCGGCACGATGAGGTGATCGCCATGAGCAACGCAGTGGCAGCGACCAACACAGAGGCAATGAGCAGGGCAATGGCAGCAACCGGGGCAGCGGCAATGCCTCCGAAGGGACGCTCGGGACTCGGCAACATGGTGAGGACCCTCGCGGCGGTGGCACTGGCGGCCGTCATGCTGGTCATCTCCGGATGCGCGGGACCGGGCACAGGCACGGGACCGGGCTCCGGGGGCGATGCGGCTGACGAGCGGTTCGTGGACGGCGGCACGCAGGCCGGCGCGCACGACTGGAAGGCCATCGCGGACGCCATCACCGCCGACGGCAAGGTGAGCCGCGCCGAAACCGAGCAGGCGATCAGCGACTATCACCAGTGCCTGGCTGACAACGGATTTCACGGCACCTACGCTGGTCGACCTCGACATTGCGTTCTGGGAGTTGGGGATAGGCTCCATGGCCCTGAACACGGACGTGGAGGGATACCAGCCACTGCCCGAACGCTTCCGCAAGGACACGTTCACCGAGGAGGACAGTGAGGCATGGACGCAATGGATGCGCAGCGACGAAGGCAAGGCGACGCTGGCTGCGCAAGATCGGCTGTTCAAGGAACGGGAGACCCCCTGCAAGCCGTTCGAAGCGGTCAGGGACCTTGCCTCAAGTCAGGCGGACTGGGCATGGTACGACCGCAACAAGTTCGATGCCATCCAGCGGTGCATCGCCGCGAACGCACCCACGTATGCCGAGCGTGCGCAGCGGGTGCAATACCGGTTCACAGACACCGTGCAGGGCACATCGCTGCTGAGCGAGGAATTCTACGGCACGTCGGAGGAACATTGGGGCGACTTCGCGAGCCAGCCCGAATCCAGCGAGGCTTTCAAGCTCTCTCTGTGCTTCGTAAACCCCAACGGCGTGCCGATACGGCATTTCGGCACCGATGCGTCGCCGCAGGAATAACGGCGGGCATACCATGACGGACCGTCGGACCGGCATTGCGGCTACCCGAATCAGTGCAAGGCGCCGGCGAGGTTGCGGGCCACGGCGCGTTCGCGGGCGCCCTTGGTCAGGGCCAGACCGAGCGCCACGAGCAGGAACACGGCCGTGCATGCCTCCCACAGGAAGCGCGAGCCGAAGCTGGCGATCACCCATCCGCCCATGAGCGGCGCGACCCCGTGGGACAGCGACCACACGAGGTTGTACAGGCCCTGATAGGTGCCTCGCGCGTGCGACGGGGCGAGGCTTGCGACCGTGGTGGCGGCGATGGGGAAGGTGCCGAGTTCGCCCAGCGTCCACAGCACGGTGGCGATGGCGAACCCGTGCCACGAGTCGGCGCCGATCTGCACCGTGTAGCCGGCGGCCGTGACGAGCATGGCGAGCACGAGCACGCGCGTGTTGCTCATGCGATTGAACACGGCGATCGCAGGAATCTGCAGCAGGCACAGGATGCCGCCGTTGATGGTGAGCAGCATGGAGTATTCGCCGGTGCCGAGCCCGAGTTCGGTCATGGCGATGGGCAGCCCGCTGGTCATCTGGAAGTAGGCGACCGTGTAGCCGAACATGAGCACCACCATGGACATGAACGGCCAGTCGGTCAGGGCGCGGCGGTAATTGGCCAGCATGCCGGTGGTCGGGGCCGCATCAGAGGCCACATCAGCGGAGGAAACGGCTGGGGCGGCGGGAGAAGGCCGGAGTGCGGCGCCCGTGCGGCGGAAGAACACGACGAGCATGGCGGTGACTGCCACGAGCACGCCCGCCTCGGCGTAGAACATCAGCTCGTAGCTGAACCGGATGAGCTGGTTGGCGATGACCGGGCCGATGGCGAACCCGAAGTTGACGGCCCACGTCTGCAGGGTGTAGGCGCGCTTCTGGGAGCGCGGCGGCACCACGTCCGCAATGTACGCGGCGATGGCCGGCGTGGGCACCGAGGAGATGGCCCCGTAGACGAGCAGCATGCCGCCCATGACGATCGGATCGGTGACGAACGAGAGCACGACGAGCATAACGGCGGCGCCGAGCTCGCCGATGACGATCATGGGTGCACGGCCGAACCGATCGGACAGCGAGCCGCCGAACAGGCAGCCGAAGATGCCGCCGAACCCGTTCATGGCCACGACCGCGCCCGCCAACCCCGCGTCCACGTGCAGTTCGGAGACCAGATAGATGGACATGAACGAGATCACGAAGCGGCCCATCCACAGGACCAGAAGGGCCAGCCACAGGCCCCAGTACAGGAAGGGCAGGCCGAATATGGTGCGTTGCGTCGTCGTAGTCACCTCTGACACTGTAGCCGCCGGCACCGGGCAACACTCCCAACACTAGGACGGCCGGACAATAAGCTCCTATCGAAAAATACGATAACGCTTCCCTCGAGGCGTAAGGTGCTTTACGGTACTGTGAAGTCGATTGATCCAACCGGGACGTCACCGCAATGCGGAACGTACCCGAACGCATGAGGAGAGGAAAACATGTCGGATACCGTGCTCAATTGGGTGGCGCTGGGCGTCACCGTGGCACTGTTCGCCGGATTGGGGTATCTCAGCGTCAGCAAGAAGGCGGGCTTCAGCGCCCGCGTGCTCATTGCGACCGCGCTGGGCATCGTGGTGGGCATCGTGTTCAAGGACCACACCGACTACGTGGCCGCGTTCGGCGACGTATGGTCGAACGCCATCGCGGCGATCGTGGTGCCGCTGCTGCTATTCAGCGTGATCGCCAGCATCACGAACCTGGGCGAGTCCCTGAAGCTACGCTCGATCGGCGTGAAGACGGTGGTGCTCCTGCTCGTCAACACCGCCACGGCGGCGTTGATCACGCTCGGGCTTGCGCTGCTGTTCCGCGTCGGCCAGGGATTCCAGTTCACGCTGCCCACCGACTACAAGCAGCGCGAGGTGCCGGAGGTGCTGGACACCATCGTGGCCCTGTTCCCCTCGAACCTCGTGAAGAACTGGTACTCCAACCAGGTGGTGCCGGTGGTGATCTTCGCGATCCTTGTGGCAGTGGCCTACAATTCCGCGGCCCGCACCGCCAAGGGCGCCGCCGCCGTGCGCCCGTTCAAGGCCGTGGTGGACGCCGGCAACGTGGTGCTGTCCAAGGCAACGCAGATCGTGGTGGGCTTCACCCCGTACGCGGTGCTCGCGCTCATCGCCGCCGCCGTGAGCAACAGCGACGTGGCCGCCCTGCTGCCGCTGCTCACCGTGCTCGTGGTGGCGTACATCGCCATGGTCATCCAGCTGTTCGTGGTGCAGCCGCTCATCCTGTCCGCTGCGGCGCACGTGAACCCGGTGCCGTTCTTCAAGGCGTTCTGGCCCACCGGCGTGGTGGCGTTCACCTCGGAAAGCAGCATCGGCACGATTCCGGTCACCGTGCGCAACCTGCGCGCCAACGGCGTGCCCGGCGAGATCGCGTCCTTCGTGGCCAGCCTGGGCGCGAACCTGGGCATGCCGGGCTGCGCCGGCGTGTGGCCCGTGCTGCTCGCCGTGTTCGCGGTGAACGCGCAGGGCATCGCCTACTCGCCCGCCCAGTACCTGTTCCTGGTGGTGCTCGCGCTGCTCGTCTCCATCGGTACGGTGGGCGTGCCCGGCACGGCGACCATCACCGCCACCTCGCTGTTCGCCGCCGCCGGCCTGCCGATCCCGTTCATCGCGATCAGCCAGCCGATCTCGCAGATCGTGGACATGGGCCGCACCGCCCTGAACGTGGCCGGCGCCGCCAACACCGCGGTGATCGTGGCCGCCACGGAGAAGGAGCTCGACGAGGACCTGTACTACGGGCGTACTACATACGTGGACGAGGATGCGAACGACGACGAGACCGCGCTGGAGCAGGCCTCCGCGCCGGCCGCAGCCCCGGCCGCGCCGAAGTCCGAGGCCAAGCCGTCCGCGTTCGCTGCATTCGAGGAATCCGGCAACCTGCTGAGCTTCTCGCCGTCCTCCGCCCTCGAGGGCACCGGCGGCGACGACCAGTGCGGCATCCACCCGGGTGCCAAGGACGGTCAGGACAAGCAGGACTGAGCCTGCCGCAGCACACGGCCAGCGACTCCATGCGGCCCGCTCGCTCCCTTACCCGCCGAACACCACGGCGGACCGGGGCGGCGGGCCGTTCGCATGCCCGCTTGTCGCCATGCCGCCCTATGGTGTCGGTTGCTGAAACAAACCAGTCCAGGCCTGCACCTTGTAACGCGGACCCACGATAGTAAGGACACCACAATGGCACAGTCAACCATCTCCATCACACTCAACGGCGAACCGAAGGAGGTGGAGGCAACCCAGACCGGCGTGGATCTGTTCGCGGACGACAAGAACATCATCGCGGTGCGTCTCAACGGCGAACCGCGCGACCTGTACACCGAGCTGCACGACGGCGACACGGTCGAGCCCATCGCGCTGGACAGCGAGGACGGTCTGGCGATCATGCGTCATTCCGCCACGCACGTCATGGCCCAGGCGGTTCAGGAGCTGTTCCCGGACGCCAAGCTCGGCGTCGGCCCGGTCATCAAGGACGGGTTCTACTACGACTTCGAAGTGGCCAAGCCGTTCACGCCGGACGATCTCAAGGAGATCGAGAAGCACATGCAGCGCATTGTGAAGGAATCCCAGTCCTTCCGCCGCCGCGTGGTGACCGAGGACGAGGCCCTGGCCGAGGAGGAGGGCCAGCCCTTCAAGATCGAGCTCATCAAGGACAAGGAAGCGCATCTCGACCCGGCCACCGCCACCGAGATTGCCGAGAAGGAACTGAGCTTCTACGACAACGTCAACCGCGAGGGCGAAGTGGTCTGGAAGGACCTGTGCCGCGGACCGCACCTGCCGAACACCCGCTACATCAAGGCGTTCAAGATCCAGCGCTCGGCCGCCGCCTACTGGCGCGGCAGCGAGAAGAACCCGATGCTGCAGCGCATCTACGGCACCGCGTTCGCCACCAAGGAGGACCTCAAGGCCTACATGACCCGCATGGAGGAGGCCGCCAAGCGCGACCACCGCAAGCTCGGTCAGGAGATGGACCTGTTCTCCTTCCCGGACGAGATCGGTCCGGGCCTTGCCGTGTTCCACCCGAAGGGCGCCGCGGTGATCAACGCCATGGAGGACTACTCGCGCGAGATGCACCGCAAGCACCACTACAGCTTCGTGCAGACCCCGCACATCACCAAGGGCGGTCTGTACGAGACCTCCGGCCACCTGCACTGGTACAAGGACGGCATGTACCCGCCCATGCACCTGGACGAGGAGTACGACGAGGACGGCAACGTGACCAAGCCGGGCTTCGACTACTACCTCAAGCCCATGAACTGCCCGATGCACAACCTGATCTTCAAGGCCCGCCAGCGCTCCTACAAGGAGCTGCCGCTGCGCCTGTTCGAGTTCGGCACCGTGTACCGCTACGAGAAGTCCGGCGAGGTCCACGGCCTGACCCGCGTGCGCGGCCTGACGCAGGACGACTCGCACATCTACTGCACCCGCGAGCAGATGAAGGACGAGCTCAAGAGCCTGCTGACCTTCGTGCTGACGGTCCTCAAGGACTTCGGCCTCAACGACTTCTACCTGGAGCTGTCCACCAAGGACGAGCACAAGTACGTCGGCAGCGACGAGATCTGGGAGGAAGCCACCAACACGCTGGCCGAGGTGGCTCAGGAGTCCGGCCTGCATCTGGTGGCCGACCCGGGCGGCGCCGCGTTCTATGGTCCGAAGATCTCCGTGCAGGCCCGCGACGCGATCGGCCGCACCTGGCAGGTCTCCACGATCCAGCTCGACTTCAACCTGCCCGAGCGCTTCCAGCTCGAGTACATCGCGGCCGACGGCACCCATCAGCGTCCGGTGATGATCCACCGCGCGCTGTTCGGCTCC
The DNA here is from genome assembly GCF_056357235.1 of Bifidobacterium sp. LH_389. NCBI lineage: Bacteria > Bacillati > Actinomycetota > Actinomycetes > Bifidobacteriales > Bifidobacteriaceae > Bifidobacterium > Bifidobacterium sp. LH_389. The sequence goes on along the minus strand of NZ_JBKEVR010000001.1, from coordinate 419,580 downwards.
ATCGAGCGCTTCTTCGCCGTGCTGCTCGAGCACTACGCGGGTGCGTTCCCGGCGTGGCTCGCCCCGGTGCAGGTACTGGGTATCCCGGTCTCCGACGACGTGTCCGATCATCTGGCGGGCTTCGTCAAGTCCCTCGAGGACGAGATGGTCCGCTGCGAGATCGACTACTCGGACGATCGCTTCGGCAAGAAGATCCGCAACGCCTCCAAGTCGAAGACGCCGTACATCATCATCGTGGGCGAGGAGGATGCCTCCAAGAACGCGGTGAGCTTCCGCTTCCGCGACGGCAGCCAGCTCAACGGCGTGCCGGTGGACGAGGCCAAGGCCGACATCCTCAAGACCATCAAGAAGCGCGTTCAGGTGAACTCCGCGGACGACTTCAAGGCCGCACTGGCCGACTGATCCGAAAAGGGGACTCCTTCTGCTGCTTCCGCTGCGAGGGAGTCCCCCCTTTTCGTATGATTCCCGTTTGTTTTCCGTAGAGTCCGCGCATATGCCGCACGGAAAAGGAGTGTGCCATGAGCGAAGAACAGTGTGATACGAACGTACGTATCGACGATCCGGCGGCGTTCCCTCCCCAGGAGGACACCGTCGAACGCCTGTGGACCCCGCAGCGCATGACCTACGTGCTGCGCAACAGCGAGGACCGCCCCACCAAGCCCAAGGCCAAGGAGTGCCCGTTCTGCGCAGGCCCGCGCAAATCCGACGAGGACGGTCTGATCGCGTGGCGCGGCACGCATGTGTTCGCCATCATGAACCTGTACCCGTACAACGTGGGTCATCTCATGATCTGCCCCTACCGTCACGTCGGATTCGTCACCGAGCTAGACGACGCGGAGCTCTTCGAGTTCGAGAAGGCCACCACGCTGGCCATGAAGGTCATGGAGCAGGTCTCCCACCCGGACGGCTACAACATCGGCATCAACCAGGGCGAGGTGGCCGGGGCCGGCGTGGCCGCGCACCTGCACCAGCACGTGGTGCCGCGCTGGAACGGCGACGCGAACTTCATGCCGATCGTCGCCCAGACGCGCACCATGCCGATTCTGCTTTCGGACCAGCGCGCCGCCTACGCGAAGGCGTTCGCCGAGCTCGCGCCCGCGTTCCGCCTGCCGCTGGAGTAAGGCCGCTCGAACCCGACACCGCGCGCCCGATTGTCGGGCCGCAATGCGGACGGCGGGCCGACGAATGCTGATATGGTGAAACCGTGTTCGAGAAACTGCGCAATCCGTGGAAGAGAATCATCAACCCCATCGCCGTGCTGCTGGTGCGGATGGGCGTGAGCGCCAACGCCGTGACGGTGGCCGGAGCCGTGGGCACGGTCGTCGTGGGCATCGCGACCGGGTTCACCGGCTGGCTGCTGCCCGGAGCCGTCCTGCTCACGGTGCTGGTGATCTTCGACTCGTTGGACGGCTCGGTGGCCGCCCTGACGACCGGAGGCACCAAATTCGGCGCGTTCCTCGATTCCACGCTCGACCGCATTGCCGACTGGGCGGTGCTGGTGGGCGTGATCATCTACTTCCTGCGCGAGATCGTGGCGGCCGAGGCGGGCATTGCAGGTGCCGCGAGTACGGCTCAGAGCGGGCCGAATTATGTGGCGTGGACCGGCGCGGCATGCGCGCTGTTCTCCGTGATGACCTCGTTCGTGACGTCCTACGCCCGCGCCCGCGCCGAATCGGTGGGGTTCGAGGCGAAGAACGGCGTGGCCACGCGCTCGGACCGTCTGGTCATCATTCTGGTGGGCATGGCGCTGACCGGCGCGACGGGCAACCCGGTCTGGCTCATGGCGTTCATGGTGCTGTTGGCCGTGCTCGGCGCAGTCACCGTGTGGCAGCGCATCCGCGAGGTACACCGGCAGATGGTCGCAGCCGGGGACGGCAAGGCGCGTAGCTGAGCATCCGTATGACAGGCAACGCCAGTGCAGCCGACCGTCTGCTGGCATGGACGGCGGCACATGCCCATCGCATTCCCGAACCGCTGTTGCGCGGCGGTTTTGCGCTTGCTGCGGACGCGGCATGGCTGCTGCGCGTGCCGGGGGTTCGCCAGCTGGAGCGCAACCTCGCACAGGTGACGGGCCGCGGCGGGCGTGCACTCCGCCGGCTGAGCCACGCCGGCATGCGCTCGTACTTCACGTATTTCGCCGAGGCGATGACCGTCGGTGCCGCCGCCGAGTCCCCTCGCGGCGAGGCGAGGCTGAAGGCGCGCATCCGCGGCGGGGGAGACGGTCTGGATTCGCTCATTGCACTCACGGGAGCGAGCTCCAGGGCCTCCGGGGACTCCAAGGGCTCGGCGCCGATCGCCATGGGGCATCAGGGCAACTGGGACTATGCCGCGTTCTGGGCGCGCGACGCGGTCGCTCCCGTGACCACCGTGGCGGAACGGTTGGGCGACGAAGAACTGCTGCATACGTTCGTACAGTTCAGGGAGCGGCTTGGCATGCGGATTCTGCTCACGGGTGAATCCGGGCTCGTCGGACGGTTGGAGCAGGCGTTGGCCGAGCCTCCCGCCATCGTGCCGCTGCTCGCCGACCGCGATCTGGGACGCCATGGCGTGTTCGTGCGCGCCTTCGGTTCGGCGATCCGCGTGGCCGCAGGGCCCGCCGTATTGGCTCTGGACACCGGGCTGCCGTTGTACGTGGCGAACATGCACCGCGAACGGCTGCGCGGGGCCCGGCGCAGGGCGGCGGGAACCCTGTACGGCTACGTATGCGAGGTCAGCGGGCCGATCGATCCGGCGCCCTACCGCGCCATGGCAGGGCGAGACGACGCCGGCCGGGACCGTGCGGTGCACGAGCTCACGCAGGCGTGGGTGGACGTATGGGCCCGGGGCGTGGCGGCGCATCCCGAGGACTGGCACATGCTGCAGCCGATCTTTCTGCACGACCTCGACGCCGATCGCCTGCGCAACGTGCCCGACTGGGTCCGCGACCTGCAGGCCCGCACAGTCCCGGAACCGGACAAAGCCACACATCAAAACCGCACACCGTGGCGGAAAATGACGCGATAACCTTCTCCGGCCAGACGAGAGCGGTTACAGTGGTGATTCATGCTTAGCCACGAACCCGCCACCGATCCGCTGCACGGCCGCAAACTGCGGGTCGGCATCATCAGTCCGTATTCGTTCGAAACGCCGGGAGGCGTGCAGTTCCATATCCGCGACTTCGCCGCCGAACTCATGGCGCGCGGGCACAGCGTGGCGGTGCTGGCACCCGGTCGGCGCACCAAGGACATGCCCCTGTGGGTGGAGACCACCGGAACCTCGTTTTCCATACCGTACAACGGCTCCGTGGCGCAGCTGAGCTACTTCGGGTTCATGGGGCTCAAAACACGCATGTGGGTGCGTCAGGGGCACTTCGACATTCTGCACCTGCACGAGCCGGAGGCGCCGAGTCTGAGCCACAAGCCGCTCGTGGCGGGGTTCCGGCCCTGCCCGTACGTGGCGACGTTCCACTCGGCGTTCGACCAGTACCCCAAGGCGCTGCGCTTCTTCGAACGCTATCTCAAGGTGTATCTGGGCAATCTGCGCGAGGCCATCTGCGTGAGCGAGGCGGCACAGCGGACGGCCGAACACTATCTGCCGGACGATGTGCCCGTGACGGTCGTCCCCAACGGCATCGACCGCAAGTTCTTCGCCAACGCATCCATCCGCCCGGAATGGCGGGGCACGCCGCAGGCACCGACCATCGGATTCCTGGGCCGCATGGGGGAGGAGCGCAAGGGGTTCGGCGTGTTCGCCGAGGCGGCTGCCGAGCTGGTGCGCCTCTGGCCGTACGCACGGTTCCTGTGCGCGGGGGACGGCGCCCCGGCGGCGCAGGCGCTCCTGACGCGTATCGATCCCGGGCTGCGTGAACGGTTCGAGTTTCTGGGGCGTCTGAGCGATGCGGACAAGGCGCGGTTCTACCGGTCGCTGGACGTGTACGTGGCTCCGCAGACCGGCGGGGAGAGCTTCGGCATCGTGCTCGCGGAGGCGATGGCCGCCGGCTGCCCGGTTGCGGCGTCCGGCATCGAGGCGTTCCGGGCCGTAAGCGACGGCGGACGGACCGCGTCCCTGTTCGCCGTGGGCGACGGGCACGACTGCGCGAGGGCCGTGAGTGGGCTGCTGGCGGACCGGGATGGGAGGCAGGCTCTGGCAAGGCTTGGAGCGCAGCGTTCGGCCGACTACGACTGGCCGACGGTCACCGACCGTGTGCTGGCCGTGTATGCGCGGGCACTCGGCATCGCCTATCCGGCGCAGGGGGCGGAGTTTCGGAAAGGCCGGCGCGATTGTCAACGAGACGGCCTATTATATGCTTCTGATTGTCAATTCCCGACTTTGCTAGGAGCATTATGTCCGGTCATTCCAAGTGGGCGACTACCAAGAACAAGAAGGCCGCCATCGACGCCAAGCGCGGCAAGCTGTTCGCCAAGCTGATCAAGAACATCGAGATCGCTGCCCGTATGGGTGGCGGCGACCCCGCGGGCAATCCGTCCCTGTACGACGCGATCTACAAGGCCAAGAAGGCCTCCATGCCCGCCGACAACATCAAGCGCGCCGTCAAGCGTGGCTCCGGTGAGGAAGCCGGCGGCGTCAACTACGAGGACATCGTCTACGAGGGCTACGCGCCGGCCGGCGTGGGCCTGATCATCGAGTGCCTGACCGACAACCGCAACCGTGCGGCCGCCGAGGTGCGCTCCACCCTGACCAAGGGCAACGGTTCGCTGGCCACCTCCGGCTCCGTGTCCTTCAACTTCGAGCGCAAGGGCCAGATCGTGGTGCCGTCCGAGGGCGTGGACTACGACGACCTGTTCGAGAAGGCCGCCGAGGCAGGTGCCGAGGACGTGGCCGACGACGGCGACGTGTACACCGTCATCACCGGTCCGTCCGACCTGCACACCGTGCGCAAGGCCCTTGAGGACGCCGGCATCGACTTCGATTCCGCCGATTCCGTCATGGCCCCGAAGAATGAGGTCGAGCTGGGTCTCGAGGACGCCCGCAAGGTCGCCAAGCTCATCGACAACCTCGACGATCTGGACGACGTGCAGAACGTCTACTCCAACTGGACCGCCTCTGACGAGGTCATGGAACAGCTCGACGCGGAGTGACATCGCGTGATCATCCTTGGCGTTGACCCCGGGCTTACACGCTGCGGGGTTGGCGTGGTGGAAGCCGGCGCATACCGCCGGCTTTCGTTTATCCACGTGGATGTGGTCCGCTCGGACCCGCACATCTCGCAGGATCTGCGTCTCAAGATGATCTACGACGGCCTGTGCGCCAAGATGGACCGGTTCATTCCGGACACCGTATCCATCGAACGCGTGTTCGCCCAGGAGAACCGCAACACCGTGCTCGGCACCGCTCAGGCGGCCGGCATGGCCATGCTCGCGGCGGCCCAGCGGGGCATACCCGTAGCGTTGCACACGCCCACCGAGGCCAAGCTCGCCATCACCGGCAACGGTCACGCCCTCAAGCCGCAGGTGGAACGCATGGTGGCCCGCATCCTGGGACTCAACACGCTGCCCACGCCCGCCGACGCCGCCGACGCCCTGGCTCTGGCCATCTGCCATGCCCTGCGGCCCGCGGGCGCCCTGCAGGGCGGGGAGCGGGAGGAGCACCTGACCGAGGCGCAGCGGCAGTGGGCGCTGGCCGCGCAACATGCCACGAAGGCGCAGCACCGCCGGAACGTCGACCGCGGCATGTAGGATTTCGAACAGTTGTTCTACATTGGATCCGGCGAACGGACAGCCGGGGAAGGGAGCGCCCGATGATCGGCATGCTCAATGGCAGCGTCGCGGAAATCGACGCGGACACGGCCGTCATCGACGTGGGCGGCATCGGTTTCGAGCTGCGCATGCCCGCTTCGGATCTGGCCGCACTGCACGCCGGACGCGAGGTGCGTGTATATACCGCGCTCAACGTGTCGCAGGACGCGATCACGCTGTTCGGATTCCTTGCCAAGTCGTCGCGTTCGCTGTTCGCACAATTACAGAAGGTCAGCGGCATCGGTCCCAAGGTGGCGCTGTCCATCCTTTCCACGCTCACACCCTCGCAGCTCGCCCAGGCCGTGGCGGACGGCGATGCGGCGGCCCTGTCGCGCGCACCCGGACTGGGTAAGAAGAGCGCGCAGAAGATCATCCTCGAACTCGCCGGCAAACTGGACATGGACGCCGTGACCGCAGGCGCGGGAAAGGGACCCGGGCTGCGGAGGGATGCAGCTCTGCGCCAGTGCGTGGAGGGACTCGTCTCGCTCGGCTGGCAGCAGCGGGATGCGGAGCATGCCGTGGACGCCGTATGCGAGCAGGAGGGCCTTCAGCCGCCGCTCGCCGAATCGGACGTGCCGCGCGTGCTCAAGCTGGCGTTGGCGTCGCTGGATAGGGGGAGGTGAACGACATGGCCATCATGAACGAAGGACCTGCCATGGCGGGCGAACTCGTGGCGGACAAGCAGCGCAATTCCGGGGCCATGGAGGATTCGCTGCGCATGGTGTCCGCGGCCCCGATGGGCGACGAACAGGTGAGCGACGAGGAGCTGCGCCCCCATGCGCTCTCGTCGTTCATCGGCCAGCCACGGCTCAAGGCCCAGTTGCAGCTGTTTCTGGACGCCGCGCGCAAACGCGAGGTGCCGCCGGACCACATCCTTCTGGCCGGTCCTCCGGGACTGGGCAAGACCACGCTGGCGATGATCGTGGCCAACGAGCTCGAGGTGCCGATCCGCGTCACCTCCGGCCCCGCGATCCAGCATGCCGGCGATCTGGCCTCGGTGCTCAGCGCCCTGGAGCCGGGCGAGGTGCTGTTCATCGACGAGATCCACCGTCTGCCGCGGGCCGCCGAGGAGTTGCTGTACATTGCCATGGAGGACTTCCGCGTGGATGTGATGGTGGGCAAGGGGCCCGGTGCCACGTCCATTCCGCTCACGTTGCCGCGCTTCACGGTGATCGGCGCCACCACGCGCGAAGGTATGCTGCCGTCCCCGCTGCGCGCTCGCTTCGGCTTCACCGCACATCTGGACTACTACCCCCACGAGGAGCTGGAGAAGCTCATCGAGCGGTCGGCCACGGTGCTCGGCATCACACTCGGCGAGGACGCGGCCGTGCAGCTGTCCCTGCGTTCCCGGGGCACGCCGCGCATCGCGAACCGCCTGCTGCGGCGCGTGCGCGACTGGGCCATCGTCCACGATCTGGACACCGTCCAAGCCTCCGACGTACGCGAGGCGCTGGAACTCTACCAGATCGACTCGCAGGGTCTGGACCGGTTGGACATCGCCGTGCTCAACGCCATCGTGCGCAACTTCAACGGCGGCCCCGTGGGCCTGAACAACCTATCGGCCATGGTGGGGGAGGAATCCGAGACCGTGGAGACCGTATGCGAACCCTATCTGGTGCGCGAGGGATTCCTCGTGCGCACGCCCAAGGGCCGTGTGGCGACCCGAAAGGCTTGGGAACACTTGGGTTTGCAGCCCGGAGACGATGTCACCACACTGTTCTAAACTCTAGGATTTGAGTGCCGTGTGCAAGGCACGGCCTGTATTGCAAGGAGACCCGCTATGCCGTTTGATCCCACGTCGCTGTTCATGATCGTCATTCTCGTGCTGATGATCGGCATGATGTGGTGGCAGTCCAAGAAGGCCAAGAAGCAGCAGGCCAAGGTCAATGACTTCCGCGAATCCCTCCAGCCCGGCACCGAGGTGGCCACCTACTCCGGTCTGCTCGGCAAGATCGTGTCCGTGGACACGGAGAAGGAGCAGGCGGTCATCGATTCCGAGGGCAGCCTGTCCCGCTGGCGTCTTCAGGCGCTCACCGAACCCCCGATCGTGCCGGCCTACGTGCATGACGACGAGGTGGACGAATACGGCAACCGTCTCGAAGACAAGGCGCAGGAGACCGTTGCGGACGACGATCAGGCCCAGAAGCCGATCGACGAAGCCGCCGAGCAGGGCGACGAGCCCGCAAACAAGGCGTCCGAAGAGCAGAACGGCACGCCCGCCCAGACCAAGTGACGGTATACAACAGATAGTCGCAACGCAGTCCGAGCAAAGAGGGAAGCCATGAGCGAACACACCGACATCGAGATCGATCAGCTGGACGTGCTCGGCGCCGAGGACGCCGCATACGTCGTCTCGCTGATCCGCACCATTCCCGACTTCCCCAAGCCGGGCATCCACTTCAGGGACTTCACCCCGGCCATGACCGATGCCCAGGGCCTGAAGCTCATGCTCAAGGCCCTGGAGCTCACCCTGCCGGTGCCGGCCGATCAGATCGATCTGGTGGCCGGCCTCGAAGCGCGAGGCTTCCTGCTGGGACCGGCGCTGGCCGCCCATCTGGGCAAGGGTTTCGTGCCGGTGCGCAAGGCCGGCAAGCTGCCGCCGCAAACGCTCAAGGAATCCTATGAGCTCGAATACGGCACGGCAAGCATCGAGATCGAGACCGCGGCCGTCCGCAACGGTCAGCGCGTGCTCATCGTGGATGACCTCATCGCCACCGGCGGCACCGCCAAGGCAGCCGCCAAACTCATCGAGGCGGCCGGCGGCAAGGTCGCCGGATTCAGCTTCGTCATGGAACTGCAGGGGCTCGACGGCCGCGCCGCACTAGGCAATGCGCCCGTCAGCTCCCTGACCGTCATGCCCGCCTGATTCGATCTGCTCGCTGCAAAAGGACGCATCACCACATGGATCTGTACGAATACCAAGCCAAGCAACTGCTCGAAGAACAGGGCATTCCCACGCCGCGTTCCCTCTTCGCCGAGAACTCCCACGCCGTCGCCGAGGCGGCGGACGAGATCGGTTACCCCTGCGTCGTCAAGGCGCAGGTCAAGATCGGCCACCGTGGCCAGGCCGGCGGCGTCAAGCTCGCCCAGGACCGCAACGAGGCCATTCTCGACTCCGAACAGATTCTGCCCATGACCATCCACGGTCACAAGGTCAACGGCGTACTCGTGGCCGAGGCGAAGAACATCCTCCACGAGTACTACGTGTCCATCTCCGTGGACCGCACGTCGCGCGACTACGATGTGCTGGCCACCGCGAACGGCGGCACCGAGGTCGAGGCAATCGCCAAGGCACACCCCGAAGCCGTCAAGCGGCTGCATATCAGCGCGCTGGGCGACTTCGGCATCGAGGACGCCCGTAAGATGGCCGCCGAGATCGGCTTCTACCATGCGGACGTCGAACAGGCGGCGCAGATTCTGCTCAAGATGTGGGAGGTCTTCAAGGCCAACGACGCCACGCTCGTGGAGATCAACCCGCTGGCCAAGATCGGCGACCCGGACGACGAATCCTCCAAGTCGCTGTGCGCACTGGATGCGAAGATCTCCCTCGACGACAATGCCGCCTTCCGCCATGACGGCTGGAAGCGCTTCGAGGATCCCATCGTCTCCGATCCTTACGAGCAGAAGGCCCGCGAACGTGGCCTGCACTACGTGCACCTGCACGGCGAGGTCGGCGTGATCGGCAACGGCGCAGGACTCGTCATGAGCTCGCTCGACGCGGTCTCCGGCGCCGGCGAGGATCAGGGCACCGGCATCAAGCCGGCCAACTTCCTGGACATCGGCGGCGGCGCCTCCGCGGATGTGATGAGCGACAGCCTCGGCATCGTACTCATGGACCCGCAGGTCGTCTCCGTGTTCATCAACGTGTACGGCGGCATCACCTCCTGCGTGGAGGTGGCGAACGGCATCCTCAAGGCGCTGGACGACATCAACACCGCCAAGCCCATCGTGGTGCGGTTCGACGGCAACGCCGCCCAACAGGGCCTGAGGACCCTCCTGAGCGCGGACAACCCGCGCATCCACGTGGCACGCACCATGGAAGAGGCGGCCCAGTTGGCGGCCAAGCTCGCAGCGGATCAGAAAGGTGAACGCTGATGACCCTTTTCATCGACCATAACGCCCCCGTCATCGTTCAGGGCATGACCGGACATCAGGGCATGACCCACACCGCCCGCATGCTCAAGGCCGGCACCAACATTGTCGGCGGCGTCAACCCGCGCAAGGCCGGGTCCGAGGTCGTCTACCCCGGCGCCCGCAACGGCGAGGATGCGAGCATCCCCGTGTACGCCACCTGCGCCGAGGCCAAGGCCGCCACCGGTGCCCGTGCCAGCGTCGTGTTCGTGCCCCCGCGCTTTGCCAAGGGCGCGGTCGTCGAGGCGATCGAGGCGGGCATCGAACTCATCGTCGTCATCACCGAAGACATTCCGGTCGCGGACACCGCCTACTGCGTGGCGCTGGCCCAGCGGCACGGCGTGCGCATCATCGGCCCGAACTGCCCCGGTCTCATCACCCTGTCGGACGATCCGGCCAACCCCGGCGTCAATCTGGGCATCATCCCCGACGGCATCGTGAACCGCGGCCCCATCGGACTGGTCTCCAAGTCCGGCACCCTCACCTACCAGCTCATGGGCGAACTGTCCGACTTCGGCTTCACTGCTTGCCTGGGCGTGGGCGGCGACCCGATCGTGGGCACCACCCTGCTCGAGGCGCTCCAGCAGTTCAACGCCGATCCCGCCACCAAGGCGTGCGTCATGATCGGCGAGATCGGCGGCACTGCGGAGCAGGAGGCTGCGCTGTGGGCCCACGAGCACATGGCCAAGCCGATCGTCGCATACATCGCCGGTTTCACCGCGCCCGAAGGCAAGCAGATGGGCCATGCGGGCGCCATCGTCTCCGGCGGCAAGGGCACGGCCAAGGACAAGAAGGAAACGCTCGAGCGCGTGGGCATCCGCGTCGGCCGCACCCCCGGCCAGACCGCACAGTACATGCGCGAGATCATGGCCACGCTCGCCTAGCATGCGCAAAGCCCTCAGATCACTGGGCGAAGGAGCAATCGCCGCAGCGCTGGCCATCGCCATCTACGCGGTGGCTCTGGGTTGCTTCATCGCACTCATGCTGCTGGTCGTCTCGATGGAGGAGGGCGGCACCACGCTGTCGGATGCGACGGTGCCGCTCACCGAAGCCGTGGTACTGCTCTCGCAGGGCGTCGGCTTCTCGTCGGGGCCGATATCGCTCACGATCATGCCCCTGCTGCTCACCGTCATGCTCGTGGCGCTCATTGCCACGCTGACGGCCCGCACCCATGCCGGACTGCCGGGATTCGCGGCAGGACTGGCCGTTTGGGTGGGTGCCAACATGTATCTGGCGGGCGGAACGCACAGCATCGCCCTACTGGACAACGACCCGACGATCGCCGGCAAATGTGCGCTCGTCTTCACGATCGGCTATCTCATCGTTGCCGTGCCGCGTGCCGGAATCGTACGCATGCTGTGCGATCAGGCCCGTCAGCAGGTTTCGGCGCAGGTGCGTCGGACCATCTCGCGCGGATTGGCGATGGGCATACTGCTCATCGCACTGCTGATCCTCGCCTCGTTCGTCACCGTGATCGTGTGGATCGTGATGAACTACGACGCCATGGACACGCTGTTCACGCTGCTCAACATGGAGATCGGCTCGCGCATCACCACTACCGTCGCCATGCTCGCATGGCTGCCCAATCTCATGCTCTGGGCGCTGTCCTGGCTCACCGGGGCGGGCTTCTCCATAGGCGATCTGGCCGAATTCACGCTCTGGTCCGGCCAGTCCACAAGCCTGCCGCCGCTGCCGATCTTCGGTCTGCTGCCGCGGCCCGTCGAATCCGAGCCGGTGCGCATGGCGCTCATGGCCACCCCACTGGCCATGGCATTCCTCGTCGGGCTCGCCTTCATTGCACTGCGCCCCGGATTCGGGTTGCTGTCCCACATGCGCGAAGCCGGGCGGCAGCCGGAGGGGCTCACCCCTCGACGCATTGTGCCGTTGCTGGCCTATCCCGCCGCAGGCAGTTGCCTTGCCGCGGCCCTCGTCTCTCTGTTCATGACCGTCGCCTTTGCCATGTCGAACGGTTCGCTGGGGGAGGGCAGGCTCGCTCACGTAGGCGTGGACGTACCCCAATCCACGCAGATGACGGGACACGGCGTGGCGCTGGGCCTGCTCGCGGCCTGGCTGTGCGCGCTGGTTGGCGTTGGCGCGTACTTCGGGATACGCTGGATGGCAAGGCGCATGAGCAACCCGCACCCCATCGATTCCGACACTTCCAAGAGTTCCAAGATTTCCAGTATTTCAGACCACGATTCCAAGGAGGAACAGGGATGACCAACACCCAACGTCCGATTACACGCGCGCTGGTATCGGTGTTTCACAAGGAGGGCATCGAAGTGCTCGCCGAGGCGTTCGTCAAGGCCGGCACCGAAGTCGTGTCCACCGGCTCGACCGCCGCGAAGCTTGCCGAACTCGGTGTGCACGTCACCCCGGTGGAGCAGGTAACCGGTTTCCCCGAATGCCTCGACGGCCGCGTCAAGACGCTCGACCCGCACATCCACGCCGGCATCCTCGCCGACATGACCAATCCGGCCCACGCCGCCAAGCTCGCCGAACTCGGCATCAAGCCGTTCGATCTGGTGGTGGTGAACCTGTACCCGTTCGCGGACACCGTGCGCTCCGGCGCCGACGAAGCCGCGACCATCGAGAAGATCGACATCGGCGGGCCGTCCATGGTGCGCGGCGCCGCAAAGAACAGTGCCACCGTGGCCATCGTCACCGATCCGGCCGACTACGCGCTCGTCGCCGCCCGCGTGGCCGACGGCACCGGCTTCACGCTCGAGGAGCGCCGCTGGCTCGCCGCCAAGGCGTTCGCGCACACCGCCGCCTACGACGCGACCATCAACGAGTGGACCTCCAAGCACTGGCCCAAGCCCGCCACGGTGGAAGCCGCCGGTACCGAGACGGCCGACGACAGCGAAACCCCCGCCCAGCAGGCGAAGTTCCCGAAGACCTTCACCCGCACGTGGGACAAGCAGCACATCCTGCGCTACGGCGAGAACTCCCACCAGCAGGCCGCCCTGTACGTCGACCCGCTCAACCGCACCGGCTTCGCGCACGCCGAACAGCTCGGCGGCAAGCCGATGAGCTACAACAACTACGTGGATGCGGACGCCGCCTGGCGTGCGGTGTGGGATCTGGCGCCCGCCATCGCCGTGGCCGTGGTCAAGCACAACAATCCGTGCGGTCTGGCCATCGGCGCCACCGCCGCGGAAGCCCACCGCAAGGCCCACGCCTGCGACCCGGTGAGCGCGTACGGCGGCGTCATCGCCTGCAACACCACCGTCACGCTGGACATGGCCAACGGCGTGCGCCCCATCTTCACCGAGGTGATCGTGGCCCCCGACTACGAGCCGGAGGCGCTGGAGCTGCTCAAGACCAAGAAGAAGAACCTGCGCATCCTCAAGGTTGCCGAGCCGCCGAAGGGCCACACGCAGTTCCGTCAGATCGACGGCGGTCTGCTGGTGCAGGACGCCGACCTCATCGACGCCACCGGCGACGATCCGAACGCGTGGAAGCTCGTGGCCGGTGAGCCTGCCGACGAGGCCACGCTCAAGGATCTCGTGTTCGCGTGGCGCGCCATTCGCTGCGTGAAGTCCAACGCGATCCTCGTGGCGCACGATCAGGCCACCGTCGGCATCGGCATGGGTCAGGTCAACCGCGTGGATTCCTGCCATCTGGCGGTCGAGCGCGCCAACACACTCGGCGGCGAGGGCGTGGACCGTGCCAAGGGCTCCGTGGCGGCCTCCGACGCGTTCTTCCCGTTCGCGGACGGCGCTGAGGTGCTCATCAACGCAGGCGTCAAGGCGATCGTGCAGCCCGGAGGCTCCATCCGTGACGAGGAGGTCATCGAAGCGGCCAAGAAGGCCGGCGTGACCATGTACCTCACCGGCACCCGCCACTTCTTCCACTGATCCGACCGGGTGGCTCGGCGGCGATAGCTCGATCGTCCGATCCACCCCATCCTCCGGTCACCCAGCCACCAGCCACCAAACAAGCCAAGCAAGGACGACGACCATGCACCAGCATCCCTTCGTTTCGGAATCCCATGAGGGTAACCCCGTCTACGAGTGGGGCCTGCTGGGGGTCGTCGTCGTTGCGGGCGTGGTGGCCGTGTGCGGATACACGACGGCCGCGACGGTGATCATTGCCGTCGCGGCCGTCGTCAGCGGGGTGCTGCGGCTCGCATTGCGCGAGCGCAGCCCCTTCAAGGTGCGGTCAGTGCCGTTCGACGCCTTCGTCAGCATTGCGCTGGGCATCGGGCTGGCCGCCCTCGACTTCTCCGTTCGCCTGCTGTTCTGACGGCGTCTCGGGTGCCGTAGCCGGCTCTGCCGCGGATTCGTCGGCGTCAGCGAAGACGCCCGCGCCCTCTGCTTCCACCTCTGTCTCGACTTCCGCTTCCTTGCCGTTGGCGTTGACGTTGGCGGCAGCTTCCACCATCTGCGCCACGATCATGCCAATGGCCACCAGCGCGGCGGCGAACAGCGGCGCGATCCAGAACACCCACAGCTGCGAGACCGGGTCCACGGACAGGCCCTTGTCGCGCGCAAGCAGCGCCACGCCGGTCGCACGGGCCGGGTTCAGCGCCGCGCCCGTGACCGGGTAGGCGAAGGCGGCGCCGGCACCGTACGCCAGAGCGACCACCCACGCGTGGGAACCGTCGGCCGTACCGTCCCGGCGCAGCGTGGCCACGGAAGCGCCCACCACGAGAAGGCAGGCCACGACCTCCACCACCACGGCGAACGTGGAGCCGAAGCTGATGCCCGCGCTGGTCAGCGCGCCGCTGGAGCGGGAGGCCTCGTCGAAACCGTTGACGGCCATCGTGAACCACGTGGAGGCCGGCACGGATTCGCTGGTCGGCAGCACGATCATGTAGAGGGCGGCACCGGCGATACCGCCGAGCACCTGAGCGACGATGTACGCAATGCCGTCGATCCAGTGCGTGCGGGACGTGAGCATGGCGGCCACGGTGACGGCCGGGTTGAGCTGTGCGCCGGACAGGCGGCCGAACAGCGCGGATGCGGCGCCGTACGCCAGCGCGGTGGTCAGGATGATGGGCGTGATGCCGGAGTACTGGTAGAGCAGCTGGCTGAGCGTGTAGACGATGAGGATGGCGAAGGTGACGAGCAGCACGCCGAGGAATTCACCTCCGCAGCGCAGCGCCAGCAGGCCGGGGTTGACGGCGGGCATGGTGTGGCTGCGGGCGGGACGGACGGTGGCGCGTGCCTCGGTCTCCTCGAACGGCGAGGGCTGGGCGGGCGCGGGCGCGGGGGCCGCAGCGGCCTGGGCGGTGTCGTCGGCCGGCTGGGCGGCGACGGATGCATTCGGATTGGACATGACGTTCCTTTACCTGATGGATATGGGATAGACGTTCCCGAGTCTAGCAGTGCTGCCTGTCGTCCCGAGGTGCCGTTACAATCGTTTTGCTTTATTGAATCCGTACAGCAATGTACCCGGCCACGTTGGGAGAACGATGCCACATCAGTATTCCCGCGCGAATCACGCGCAAGACCCGCACAGCAGCGACGGCGAACGCCTCCAGAAGATCCTGGCCCAGGCGGGCTTCGGCTCGCGCCGCAAGTGCGAACAGATCATTCTCGACGGCCGTGTGGAGGTGGATGGCGAACTCGTCACCCAGCTCGGCACGCGCGTTAACATCCACCGTCAGGAGGTGCGCGTCGACGGTTCCCGCGTGCGCATCAACGACCATCACACCACGCTCGCGCTCAACAAGCCCAAGCGCGTGCTGAGCGCCATGGAGGACCCGAAGGGCCGCTTCACCCTGCGCGACATCATCGGGGACAAGTACGAGCGCGTGTTCCACATGGGCCGTCTCGACTACGATTCCGAGGGCCTGATCCTCATGACGGACGACGGCGAGCTGAGCCAGCACGTCATGCACCCCAAGTACGAGGTCGAGAAGACCTACATCGCCACCGTGGAGGGCAAGCTGTCCGGTACGGTGGCCCGCCGTCTGGTCACGCAGGGCGTGCAGCTGGACGACGGGTGGATCAAGCTCGACCACTGCGCGATCCTCGACCAGAACCGCGAGCACACGCTCGTCAAGGTGGTACTGCATTCGGGCAAGAACCGCATCGTGCGCCGCATCTTCGGCGCGATCGGTTTCCCCGTGCGCCGTCTGGTGCGCACGCAGATCGGCCCGATCAAGCTCGGCGAACTCAAGCCCGGCTCGTACCGCGTGCTGTCTCAGACCGAACTGCGCTCCCTGAGCAAGGAGGTGGGCCTGTGATCACCGTCGCCATCGACGGTCCGGCAGGCGTAGGCAAGTCCAGCGTTTCCAAGGAGCTGGCCCGTCGCTACGGTCTCGCCTATCTGGACACGGGCGCCATGTACCGCGCGTGCGCGTGGTGGTGCCTGCACGAGGGCATCGACCTCGACGCCGCGGAGCCGGACGAGCAGGCCATCATCACCGCGGTGGGCGAGTTCTTCACCGGCGACCATTTCGACATCTCCGTCGATCCGGACCACCCGTCCGTGACGTGCGATGGCGAGGACATCTCCGATGCGATCCGCTCGTCCGAGGTCTCCGCACACGTCTCCGTGGTCTCCGGCATCCTGCCGGTGCGCCGCGTGCTCATCGCCGCCCAGCGTGCGTTCATCGCCCGCGAATCCTCCGGCGATTCGCATTCACGCGGGGCCGGCATTGTGGCGGAGGGGCGAGACATCACCACCGTGGTGGCTCCCGAAGCCGAGGTGCGCGTGCTGCTCACCGCCCGCGAGGAGGTGCGCGAGGCCCGCCGTGCCGGTCAGGCCGCCGATTCCGGTGCCCACGTAGGCGCCGACGACGTGGCGAAGCGCGACGCGATGGACGCGAAGGTCACCAACTTCACCACCGCCGCGGACGGCGTGGTCACCATCGACAACTCGGACATGACGCTCGAGCAGACCATTGACGCGGTGGCGAAGCTCGTGGAGGACGCACTCGAGGAGCAGGCGTACGAGCAGTACGCGGCCAACCTCGAGGGCTACGAGCTGGACGAGGCCGACGAGGCGCTCGTGGAGGGCCGCGGCGACTTCGACGAAGCCGACGTGTCTGAGGATCAGGCAGTCGGCGTGATCGCCGTCGTGGGCCGGCCGAACGTGGGCAAGTCCACGCTGGTCAACCGCATTCTGGGCCGCCGCGCCTCCGTGGTGGAGGACACGCCGGGCGTCACGCGCGACCGCATCAGCTACGACGCCGAATGGGCCGGCCGCGACTTCAAGCTCGTGGACACCGGCGGCTGGGAGACGGACGTGGAGGGACTCGACTCCGCCATCGCCAATCAGGCCGAGGTGGCCGTGCGCCTCGCGGACGCCGTGATCCTCGTGGTGGACGGGCAGATCGGCATGACCGCCAGTGACGAGCGCATCGTGAAGATGCTGCGCTCCAGCGGCAAGCCGGTCACGCTCGCCGTGAACAAGGTGGACGACAACGCCAGCGAGTACCTCACCGCCGACTTCTGGAAGCTCGGCATGGGAGAGCCGATGGGCATCTCCGCCATGCATGGCAGGGGAGTGGGCGACCTTCTGGACGAAGCGCTGCGCAAGCTCGACGAGGCGGACACCGCCTCCGGCACGCTCACCCCGTCCGGACTGCGCCGCGTGGCACTGATCGGACGGCCGAACGTGGGCAAGTCGTCGCTGCTCAACCAGCTGGCCCGCGAGGAACGGTCCGTGGTCAACGATCTGGCCGGCACCACGCGCGACCCGGTGGACGAGATCGTTGAGATTGACGGCGAGGACTGGCTGTTCATCGACACGGCCGGCATCAAGCGCCGCCTGCACAAGCTGTCCGGTGCGGAATACTATTCGTCGCTGCGCACCACCGCGGCGATCGAGCGTGCCGAGCTGGCCCTTGTGCTCTTCGATGCCTCGCAGCCCATTTCCGATCAGGACCTTAAGGTCATGAGTCAGGCCGTGGACGCGGGCCGTGCCATCGTGCTGGTGTTCAACAAGTGGGACGCCATGGACGAGTTCGACAAGCAGCGCCTCGAGCGCCTGTGGAAGACCGAATTCGACCGGGTCACCTGGGCGCAGCGCGTGAACCTGTCCGCCAAGACTGGCTGGCACACCAATCGTCTGGCCTCCGCCATGCGTCAGGCACTTGACTCGTGGGACAAGCGCATTCCCACGGGCAAGCTCAACGCGTTCCTGGGTCGCATTCAGGGCGAGCACCCGCACCCGTTGAGGGGCGGCAAGCAGCCGCGCATCCTGTTCGCCACACAGGCTTCGAGCCGGCCGCCGCGCTTCGTGATCTTCGCCACCGGCTTCCTTGAGCACGGTTACCGCCGCTTCCTGGAACGCTCGCTGCGCGAGGAGTTCGGATTCGAGGGTTCGCCCATCCAGATCTCCGTGAACGTGCGCGAGAAGAAGAAGCGCAAGTAGCGTAAGCAACGTAATCAACGCGATTCGCGGCGTCATCGGACCCTTCCGACGACGCCGCGATTTCATTTTTGGCGTGACGCCACGACACACCATAGCACGCAGCGCATCGTCAATCGATAAAACTACGTAGTTACATGGGCTACAATCATCCTGACGGTTTCCTAACAACATAAGCGAAACCCCCTCAACGAAGAAGGAGAGCAGCCCCGTGGACGTGACGTTTCAGTATTTCCTCCAACAGGTGCTCTCGAACCCCGCATTGGCGGTAACCACGCTGCTCACGCTGGGCGTCATCTTCGTCAACGGCTGGACCGACGCGCCGAACGCCATCGCCACCTGCGTGACCACCCGGTGCATGCGCGTGCGATCGGCGGTCATCATGGCCGCGGTGTTCAACTTCCTCGGCGTGCTGCTCATGACCCATTTCAATGCCTCCGTGGCATCCACGATCAGCAACATGGTCGACTTCGGCACGGACACGCACGCGGCGCTCATCGCCCTGTGCGCTGCGCTGTTCTCCATCGTGGTCTATTCCGTGGGCGCCTCGATGCTGGGCATCCCCACTTCGGAGAGCCACAGCCTCATCGCCGGCCTGTCCGGCGCGGCCATCGCCATTCAGGGCGGCATGAGCGGCATCAACATGGGCGAGTGGGCCAAGGTGCTCTACGGTCTTGCCGCAAGCCTCGTCATCGGCTTCGGCATGGGATGGATCGTGTGCAAGGCCGTCACGCTGGCGTGCGCCGGAATGGACCGCCGCCGCACCAACGGGTTCTTCACCTACGCGCAGATCGTGGGGGCCGCGGCCATGAGCTTCATGCACGGCGCGCAGGACGGCCAGAAGTTCATCGGCGTCCTGTTCCTCGGCATGGCGTTCTGCAGCGGCCAGCCGAGCGTGGCCGGCGTGGTCATCCCCGTGTGGCTCATGCTCCTGTGCAGCGTCATCATGGGCGTCGGCACGTCCGTGGGCGGCGAACGCATCATCAAGTCCGTCGGTCAGGACATGGTCAGGCTGGAGAAATACCAAGGCTTTTCCGCGGATCTGTCCAGTGCGCTGTGTCTGCTCGGCATGACGCTCCTCGGCATTCCCGTGTCCACCACGCACACCAAGACGAGCGCCATCATGGGCGTCGGCTCGGTGCGTCGACTGTCGGCCATCAACCTGCGCGTGGTGCGGGACATGATGCTCACCTGGGTGTTCACGTTCCCCGGCTGCGGCATCATCAGCTACGCGGTGGCCCGCCTGTTCATGGTGGTGTTCTAGGCCGCACCCACCGAGTTTTCGTGATTTCTCAACGGAAAGGAGCCAGACGCATGGCAAGAAAAAACGATTCCTTCTACTTCGACGGCTTCCGCGACAGCGCCGGGCACGCCCTGTCCGCCGCGCGCCTGCTCGCCGAGGTAATGCACGACTACGATCCGACGCGCCTGCATGAGCGGATGGATGAAATGCACCGCATCGAGCAGGCGGCGGACGAGATCCGCCACGGCATGATGGACGAGCTGGTGACGGCGTTCATCACCCCGTTCGAACGCGAGGACATCGCCGGCCTGTCCAGCGCGCTCGACGATGTGACCGACCGCATCGAGGGCGTGCTGCTGCGCCTGTACTACGACAACGTGACCTCCATGCGTCCTGACGGCCTGCAACTGGTGGACATGATGGTCCGCTCCTGCGAGGCCATGGTGCAGCTCATCGAGGAGCTGCCGAAGTTCAAGCGCTCCAAGACATTGCGCGAGCATGTGTTCGCCATCAATCAGGTGGAGGAGGGCGCCGACCGCGTGTTCGTCGAGGCGATGCGCGCGCTGCACACGTCCGACAGCGATCCGCTGCAGGTCTTCGCCTGGCATGAGATCTACGCGCATCTGGAGCGCTGCACGGACGACTGCGAGCATGTGGCGGACGTGGTCGACGGCGTCGTGATGAAGAACAGCTGATCACCGCCTCTTGAGCCAGCGGACGGCGAGCTGCGTGCGGTTCGCCAGACCCGTCCGCTCGAGGATCGCGCTGATGCGGTTGCGCACGGTTCCCTCGCTGAGGAACGAGCGCGCGGCGATCTGGCGGTTGTCGAGCCCCTCGGCCACCAATGCGACGATTTCGCGGTCGCGGTCGTTGAGATCCGCGAAGTCGTCGCCGGCATCCTCCGCGCCTCCGCTCTCGCCGCCGGCTCCGGAGAGCTTGCCGGCCACGTCGGACCCCAGCACCACCTGCCCGGCCATCACCGCCTGCAACGCGGGAGCCACCGCAGCCACGTCCTGCTTGATGAGGTATCCCTTGGCGCCGAGTTCCATGGCCTGCGCAATGTACGAGAGGTCCGCGAACGTGGTGAGAAACAGGACCCGGGCGGCCGGATCGCGTCGCAGGATCTCGCGCGCGGCGCTGATGCCGTCACGCGCCGGCATCTGGATGTCGATGAGCAGGACGTCCGGCCGGGTCGCCGGCTCACGGAAATAGGAGGACAGCGCCGCATCCCCGTCGTTGGCGGTCCACAGCACGTCGGCCGCACCGGTGGCCGTGAGGATGGTGTCCAGCGACTGGCAGACGATCGGATCGTCGTCCACGATGGCGATTCTCATGGCAAAGCTCCCTTCCTCATCCCATTATCGTCCGGCGGGAGAAGACTGGACTTCCGACCGCCGCTCCTTGGACTCCGACCACCGCTCCTTGGGCACGGAAACGAACACGCGCCAGCCGCCTGCGTATGGACCGCACACCGCGGTGCCGCCGAGCGAACGCACGCGCGCCTCGATGTCCGCCAAGCCCATGCCGCGCGGCAGCCCGTCTGCCGTCGTGCCCGTGCCCGTTCCCGCCGCATTCATTCCCGCCGCGGTCTCCCCGGTCTTTCCAGTCTCCTCGGCCTTCGCCGGCCCGTCGTCGCGGATCACGAGCTGCCAGAACGCCGGGAAGTCGCGCAACGTCACGCTTGCTCCGGGCGCATCGCTGTGATGCACCACGTTGGACAACGCCTCGCGGATGACCGTGGCGAAGCAGCGTGCCACGGGCGCGGGCGCGGCGGTCACGTCGTTGGCGAGCATCACCGTGAATCCGGGGGAGACGCCGTCGAACGAACGGGCCGCGTCGCAGATGCGTCCCGCGAAATCGGTGCCTTCGTCCTCAAGATCGTGCACGGACCGACGCACCATGGTCATCGCGTCGTCGAGCGTGGCCGCCACGTCCGTGAATCCCCGGGCCGCCACGGCGTCTCCGGTCGCGTCCGCCACCGCCTTTCCCGCCCCGGTCTGCATGATCGCGCGCGTGAGCAGATGGCCTACGTTGTCGTGGATCTCCCGGGCGATGCGCGTGCGTTCGGCGAGCGTGGCCGTGCGCGCGGACCGGTCGCGCTCCTCGGTCAGATCGGCGAGGCGGACCCGGCTCGAGCGCACGGATGCACGCACGCGGTCCTCGAAGGCGCGCAGTTCCCCGCGCACACGGCTTGCCGCGGCGGCACGGGTGCCGAATGCGAAGCCGACGCAGACCGCGATCGCCGCCACCAGATTCAGCGCAGTCAAGCCGCCCGGTCTCGCCAGCACAGCGCAAACCGGAACGGCCCATGCCCACGCCGGCAGACCGGAGAGCATGCGACGCACGATGGAGCCAGCCGACGGCGTTGCAGACGGAGCTCCCGGCTGCATTGCCGAAGCCGCCGCCGGCGTTCCCGTCGTCACCGGCGTGCGGGCGCGGGCCGCATCGTAGGCGACGGACGGCAGGAACACGGTCCATACGGGTACGATCAGCGCGGCAGCCGCGTACAGGACGGAGGGAATCCATCCGCGGCGCGATCCCATGAGCCATTCGCCGAGCCCCGCCACGCACACGGCCGCCAGCAGACCGGCGAGAAGCAGCGCGTCCGTCGGAGTGATCCACGGACCGCCCTCCGCAGCGACGCCACCGCCCGCTGCGAGGCCTGCCATCGCAAGACCGCCCGCACCGAATCCGCGCATCGCCGCAGCCAGCATCGCCCCAAGTGCGATCAGCAGTGCCTTGTCGATCATCGTGCGCATGTCCGCTCCCGTTTCGTCCTTTCGTCCAGCCTAGTCCATGCGGCGTCTCATCCCCACGTGTCAGGCGTAAGCGTCAATCGGTCCAGACTGCGTCCAAGATTGTCTCCCAGCTGCGCGACCCCGCGTCGTATCTGAATAGTGTGCAGCAGATTCCGACGGTTGCGAACGTCTATCTGCGTTCTGTGCAGCAGTCACCGGAGCGAAGACGGCCGAAAATGCCTCCCAAACCCGCCTGTAAGTCTCCTTTGGGCCGGAAAATACCGCCGTGACCGGGAAAGGAGTGCTGCACAGAACGCAGATAGACCTCTGCACGGTGGCGAATCTGCTGCACACTCCGCAGATAGACGGCAGATAGTCGGTCCGGAGGTGTGCCCGGCATCCGGCCCGGCGTCCAGACCGACAAACTTTGCGGGGTATTTCCCGCGCGAAGGTTGGAATTCCAACCTTCCGACAGATAATATGCCCGAAAGTTTGTCAAGATAAATGAGTGACAAATGTCATGGGCCTGCGGGCACGTCGTGACATTTGCCGGTGGCGCCAGCGGCCATGAGGGAAGCATGATGGAGTCATCGGACATTCCGCCGGAGCATCGCCGCAACGCAAAAGGCAGCCGGCGGACGCACGGGATACCGCAACGAAAGGAAGGAGCGGTCATGACGGACGAAGCAACACGCAACGCGCCGCGCCAAGGCACGCCGCAACCGCAGCACAGCGCGCCGGATAGCGCAACGCAACCGCCGGCTGCACAGTCCCCGGCCACGCAATCGGCACCGCAGGAGGCCGTCAAGGTCAGCGGACTCGTCAAGCGCTACGGCGACATGGTGGCGCTGGACTACTTCGACCTCGACGTCCGCGAGGGCGAGATCTTCGGTCTGCTCGGCCCCAACGGCTCGGGCAAGACCACGGCGATCAACTGCATTCTCGCACTGCTCACCTATGATGCGGGCACGATCCGCGTGTTCGGCGAGCCCATGACGCCCACGAGCTACGATCTCAAGCGGCGTATCGGCATCGTGCCGCAGAACGTGGCCGTGTTCAACGAGCTGACCGTCACGGAGAACATCGACTACTTCTGCTCGCTGTACGTGCCGCGCAAGGCCGATCGCGAGCCGCTCGTGAACGAGGCGATCGACTTCGCGGGACTGGGCGAGTTCCGCGGCTACCTGCCCGGCAAGCTGTCCGGCGGTCTGCTGCGGCGGCTCAACATCGCCTGCGGCATTGCGCACAAGCCGGACCTGATCTTCTTCGACGAGCCTACGGTGGCCGTGGACCCGCAGAGCCGCAACGCGATTCTGGAGGGCATCCAGCGGCTCAACGAGAACGGCGCCACGGTAATCTACACGAGCCACTACATGGAGGAGGTCGAGCAGATCTGCGACCGGATCCTCATCATGGACCACGGCCGGCATCTGGCGCTCGGCACGGCGGACGAGCTCAAGAACATGATCGACGCGGGGGAGCAGATCAGCGCCGAGACGCTGGACCTGACCGACGGGACGCTGGAGCGCCTGCGCGCGCTGCCGTTCGTCATCGAGGCCTCGTACGACGGCCGCGAGCTGGACGTGCGTTGCCGGCGCGGCGAGCACAACCTCATGGACCTGCTCGCCGTGCTGCGCGAGGGGCACGTCAACGTGGGGCATCTGACGAGCCGCCCGCCCACCCTCAACGACGTGTTCCTCGAGCTCACCGGCAAGGCTCTCAGGGACTGATCGGGGGAGTGCCATGTGGACTACATTCCTGACCGTGCTCAAGGTCAATCTGCGCAACAAGGCCGCGCTGTTCTGGATGGTGCTGTTCCCGATCGTGCTGGCCACCCTGTTCACCGGCGTGTTCGGCAACCTCGAGAAGGGCTACTCCGTCACGCCGGTGCCCATGGCCGTGGTGCAGGATGCGAACTGGAAAAAGGCGGCCGCGACGCAGATGTTCGTCGACGCGCTGGCGGGCAACAGTAGCGCAGCCAACGCGGACGATGACGGCACCGCCCGCGTGCAGCTCCTGACCGTCACCGCCACGGATTCCGTGGACGGCGCGAAGCGACTGCTCGCGGACGGCACCGCGAAGGGCTACCTGACCGCGGACAACGCCGGTCGCATCGGGATCACGCTGGGCCGCGACACCGCCTTCTCGGCCGGGGATTCCGTCAACGGCTCGGCCCTGAGCATCACGCTGGCCGCACTGGACACGGTGATCGACCGGTACAACCGCACCGACGCCGTCACCCGCCAGACCCTCGTGAACAACCCGCAAGCCCTGATGAGCCAGACGTTCTGGAACGCCGTCGGGTCCGGCTCCATGACCCGCGAGGTGACGCTCACGAACTTCAAGCCGGATGCGATGGCAAGGTACTACTACGCGCTGCTGGGCATGGCCTGCCTGAATGCCCTGGGCTACGCGGCCGACTCGGTGAACATGGCGCAGGCGAACCTGTCCGCGCTGGGCATCCGCCGTTCGGTTTCGCCGCTGCACCGCTCGAGCCAGCTGCTGGCGGGCTTCCTGGCCTGCTGGCTGTGCTCGTTCGTCGCGCTGGCCGTCGCGCTGGCCTACACCCGCTACGTGTGCGGCGTGGAGATAGGCGGGCGCGAACCGGCGGCCGTGCTCGCCGTCGCGGTGGCCTCGTTCATGGCGAGTTCGGCCGGCAGCCTGCTCGGCGCCATCCCGGGGCTCTCCGCTTCCGTGAAGTCCGGACTCGTGAGTGCGATCAGCTGCTCGCTCTCCCTGTTCACCGGTCTGTACGGCGGGTTCGCGATGGAGCTGAGCGACTGGATCGCCCGTCACGCGCCCGTGCTCGCCGCCATCAATCCCGCACAGCAGGTCGTGAACCTGTTCTACTCGCTCATGTACTACGACGGTTACGGTCCCTTCCTTCGCACCTGCGGCACGCTGCTCGCCATGAGCGCGGTCTTCCTCGCCGCCGGGACCGTTATGCTGAGGAGGCAACGCTATGAACACCTGTAAGGCCACCCTGCGCATTCTGGCCGCGCACAAGCTGTATCTCATCATCTATCTGGTGCTGATGAGCGTCATGATGTTCTCGCTGAGTTGGTCCTTGCTGTCCTCCAACGCTTCGTCCGCGAGCGCCGACGCCGACCCGACCTACGAGCCGGGCAGGCCGGTGGTGGCCGTGGTGGACCGCGACTCCAACCGCGGCGGCATCGCGCAGGGCTTGCGTGCCTACCTGTCCGAGTCCAGCACGCTCACGGATCTGCCGGACGATCCCGAATCGCTGCAGCAGGCGGTCGCCTCGCATTGGGCGGATCTCATCGTGATCATCCCCGACGGGTTCGCACAGGGGCTGCTTGATTCGGCGGCTGCGGGGGAGCAGACGGGCGAACAGGCGCGTGTGGAGACGGTGACGAGCTACACGTCCGGCGCAGGTTCCATGGCCGGCATGAGCGTCGACGGATTCCTTTCGCTCACGCGCACCGCGCTGGTCGGCTCGCTCGTTCAGGTGGATGTGCCCGAGTCCGTGCTCGATGGGATCCGCGCCGGTCTGGAGGCCCAGCAAAACGGTTCCGGCACCACGGGCAGCACGGGAACCACGGAACCCGGCATGCCGTCGGGCGGTACGCCGGCCACCATGCCCGAAGATTCGCTGCGCACGCCCACGCTCGACGACCTTTCCAAGGCCACGGACCGCGCGGTCGCCTCCTCGCGCGACGGCGACGTGAACCGTCCGATCGCCGTCACGGACGTGACTGCCGCCGCCGGCACCGACGGAAATGGCGAGCGCACGGCGACCGCTGCCGAGGCCGCGGCGAGTGGGTTCGGCAACACCATGAAGACCGCCCTGTACCCGCTGTTCCTGGCCATGAGCGTGTGCTCGTCGGTCATTCTGGGCGCGTTCACCGCCGGCGAGGTGCGCAGGCGCCTGATCGCCTCGCCCGGGCGCATGTCGGCCATGGCCCTGCAGCGCACCGCCGCCCTGTGCGGGTTCGCGCTCGTGGTGTGCGCGGGCTATCTGGCCGTCACGTTCGCGCTCATGCTGGCGGCCGGGCTCGCTCCCTCCGCGCTGTCCGCGGGAGGCGTGGCGATGACGTTCTGCGCCACCTGCGTGTTCGCGCTCATGACCGTGGCCTGCGGGTTCATGCTCAGCGAGTGCGGCGCCTCCGAGGTGGCGGCCAACGGGTTCGCGAACATCTTCGGCCTGGCCGTCATGTTCACCTCGGGCATCGCCATTCCGCTGGACATGGCCCCCGCGGCCATGCTCACACTCGCCAAGCTGCTGCCCGGCTGGTGGTACTGCGAGGCGATCAACAACGCACTCGGCATCGGCTCCGCCTCCGGGACCGGCACGTCCGTGGGCGGATGGCTGATCGGGCTCGCGCTGGTCGCCCTGTACGCCGCCGCGTTCGTGTGCATCGGCCTCGCCGCCGGCCGCATCCGCCGCACACGCCCCGTACACGCGGCCGTTTCGACCCCGGAGGCGGGACGGTAGACGATCCCCCCGTTTGTCCCTATGCCATGGATAGAATCCCTTTCCCAAGTACAATCCAAGTACAATCGAACCGTAAGGAGGTGCGCAATGGACGCAATGGACGTGGCCGATTTCTTCATAGCAACGGCCAACGAGGGAAATCCGGAGGAGGACGACGGCATGACCAACATGAAGCTCAACAAGCTCATGTTCTTCGCCCAGGCCGCGTGCCTCCAACGATTCGGCCGGCCGCTGTTCGACGCCCCCATAGAGGCATGGGACTATGGTCCCGTCGTCAAGGACGTGTACCGCACGTTCAAGGGATATCAACGTGACGCGATCAGCAAGGTCGCACAGCCGTTCGACTGGAAGACCATCAACCCGGACACGTTGGAACTCCTGTGCGACGTGTACCGGACGTACGCGCGCGACTATTCCGCCATCGGTCTCATGCGCATGACTCATAAGCCCGGCACCCCATGGTCGCTAACCTACGAAAAAGGACGCAGCAACGTCATTACCCAGCAGACCATCAGACAATGGGTGGAAGCCAACCCTCTGCCCATCGACGAAGCGAAACTGCCGGCCGCCAGCGTTCCCGACGTACGGCTCACCGAGGACGGCAACATGATACTGCCCGAAGGGTGGGAGGATGACTGACCCCGTCCGCCCATGGCAGGTACGCCGCGTATGGTTTGTCTACGCGGAGGACCATACGCAAGGCAAGTCGCGGCGCGTTATCGTCAAGGAAGTGGACGATGCCGGATGCGCCGTCATCTACGTGACCAGCAAGGTGGACAAGTACGCGGACCGCAGTGACTTCTATGTACTTCGCAACTGGGAGGACGAGGGCTTCGACCGGGCGTCGATAGTCGGATGGAAACGCGTCATTCGCGTCCCCGTCGAACAGTTGGGGGAGTGCCTGGGTGAGCTGTCCCCGTACGACCGTCTTGAATTGCAGATGCGCTACCAGCTGCACTGACGGCGATCGGAGTCGCCTCCATTCCGTTGTATCCTGGTGCAAGTGCGTGAGGAAAGGCGGAGAGGCATGCAGGAGATGCATCGGATCATCAACGTGGTGGGGGCGGCGATCGTGCGCGACGGCAAGGTGCTGTGCGCGCGCCGCGGACCGGGCAAGGCTCTCGCGGGGTTCTGGGAGTTCCCCGGCGGCAAGATCGAGCCGCACGAGACGGCCCGCGAGGCCCTTCACCGGGAGATCGAGGAGGAGCTGATCTGCGAGGTCGAGGTGGCCGATCAGGTGTGCACCAGCCAGTACGACTACCCGTTCGGCACCGTCCGCCTCACCACGTTCATCTGCCATCTGACGGGCGGGCTCCCGCGCCTGACCGAGCACACGGAGATCTGCTGACTGCTCCCTGCGGACATGCCGTCCCTCGAATGGGCGCCCGTGGACCGCGAGGCCGTGCGGCTGCTTTCCGCCATGCATTTCGCCCCGGCTTCCGCGGCGGCCAAGTGAAAAGCGAGTGAGAAACGAGTGAGAAGGCGGGACGGCGGCGTGCGGGGAAGTGAAGCCGATACGGGGGAACGCGCGGGCGGAGTAGTAGCGGGCGAAGACGCGCAATCGGTGCTCGATGACGTCATCGCGGGTCTGATCGGGCCGAAGCCGGAATCGTCCGGCATGTACCGGCCCATGCTGATCGTCAACCGTCCGGAGGGCCTGACGATGGGGGAGGCGCTCAGCGAGGAGATCGCCTCCTGCGATGCGTTCGACATGTCCGTGGCGTTCGTCTCGGCCGGCGCAGTGCTGACCCTGTTCGAGGATTTCCGTTCGCACGGCAGACGGACCTCGTCGGAGCACGGCACGGGCGCGCCAAGCCGCCTGATTACGTCGACGAAGAACTTCTTCAACGATCCGAAGGCGTTCTGGGAGCTGCTGCATCTGCGCGACGTGGCCGGCGTGGACGTGCGTGTGTGGAACGGCGGTGCCTCGGAAGGCGCCGACGCCGACGAATCGATCCGCGAACAGCCGTTCCATCCGAAGGGGTATGTCTTCGCCCGCCGGATGCGCGACGGAAGACCGTACTACAACCTCTACGTGGGCAGTTCCAACCTCACCTCCACGGCGCTGGGCGTGCAGCGGGAATGGAACCTGCGCGTCTCCTCGCTGGACGAAGGCGATCTCGTGGAGCAGTTCCGCGAGGAGCTGGATTCCCAGCTTTCCGATTCCGAGCCGCTGACCGAGGAATGGATCCGGCGGTACGAGGAGGATTTCAGGCACTATGCGCCGCCTCGCCGGGAGCTTCTGCGCGAGCGGGAATCCCGCACGATCGAACCCAACGCCATGCAGCGCGAGGCCTTGCGCAGCCTTGCGGATCTGCGGCGGCAGGGCGAACACCGGGCGATCATCATCTCGGCCACGGGCACCGGCAAGACGTATCTGTCGGCCTTCGACGTGAGGGCGGCGAAACCCCGGCGAATGCTGTACATCGCACAGCAGCAGCAGATCCTCACCAAGGCCATGGAATCCTTCCGCAGGGTGCTCGGCTGCGACGAATCCGAGACCGGACTGTTTTCCGGCAACAGCAAGCAGCATGACCGCCGCTACGTGTTCGCCACCGTGCAGACGATGCGCAACCCGGAAGTGCTCGCACAGTTCGCGTCGGACGAGTTCGACTACGTACTGATCGACGAGGCCCACCATGCCGGCGCCGAAGGCTACCGGAAGGTGATCGACCATTTCCGTGACGCGGACTTCATGCTCGGCATGACCGCCACCCCGGAACGAACCGACGGATTCAACGTCTTCGAACTGTTCGGGCACAACGTCGCATACGAGATCCGGCTGCAGAAGGCGCTGGACGAGGGCATGCTCTGTCCGTTCCATTACTACGGCGTGGCGGAATACATCGGCTCCGAGGACGGCGGTACGATCGGCGTCGCATCGGGCCCATCGGCCGAGGAGAGGCATCAGCTCACATACGAGATCAGCCAGCTCGCCACCCCTGAGCGCGTGCGCTACATCATCGACAAGCTGCAGGAATACGGCCAGTTCGGACTGCCCGTCACCGGACTGGTGTTCTGCAGCCGGCAGGAGGAGGCCCGGGAACTGTCCCGCCTGTTCAACATGCAGATGAACCAGCAGGCTGAACGTCCGTACCGTACCGCCGCGGTGACCAGCACCGACGAGAACGGCCGCCCGGTCACGCCCGAACGACGAGACGAATACGTGGAACGGCTGGAAAACGGGGAGCTGGACTATCTGTTCACCGTCGATCTGTTCAACGAGGGCGTGGACATCCCCTCGCTCAATCAGATCGTCATGCTGCGCAGCACCGAATCAAGCATCGTGTTCACCCAGCAGCTGGGCCGTGGCCTGCGCAAGTTCCCGCACAAGGACAGCGTGGTGGTGATCGATTTCATTGGCAACTACGCCAACAACTTCCTGATTCCGGTGGCCCTGTACGGCAACACCGGCGACCGTGACATCGCGCGGCGGAACATGCAACGCAAGTCGATCGGACTGTCATCCATCAGCTTCGACCCGATAGCCCGCGAACGCGTCCTCAGATCGCTGGACTCTGCGGACTGGTCCGACATGAAACGTCTGACCGACCAGTACCGCATCCTGCGCTTCGAGCTCGGGCGCATTCCGATGCTGGAGGACGTGTACCGCCACGACCCGTCCCTGCCGATGACGATGGCCTCGAAGGGCAGCAACTACCTCGATTTCGTCCGGTCGCGCGAGAAGAGCATCGGACGGGGCAAGCAGCGGGACGGACGGCGGAACGCGACGTTCCTCGACCTGCTGGAACCGGTTTCCCCGACCGCCGACGCCGTGCTGAAGATGGCGACGGAACTGCTGTTGCCGGGACTGCGTCCGCACGAGCTGGTCATCCTCGACAGGCTCATTAACGCATGCGACGCAAACAGCGCAGCCGGCTCCCTGGACCGGCATGACCTGGCGGCCGCGATCCGCGCCGAATTCCCCACGGCGGATCCGGCGGACGACCAGTTCGACTCCGCCATCCGAGTGCTGGACTACTCCTATTTCACCGATCCGAACCGCAAGCGATTCGGCAATACGCCGCTCATCGAGGCGGCGGGGGACACCTACCGCGCCAGCGCGTGGCTCGCGGACGAGCTGTCCTCCAACCGCACGTTCCGCGATTTCCTTGCCGACACGATCCGCGTGGGCATGCTCAACTGCCGCGATCTGCTCTCCGTGCCGGACGGCCGCCGGCGCGCCTTCGACCGTGCGTTCCGGTACGGGCGCAAGTATTCGCTGGCGGACGTGATGCGCCTGTGCGGATGGAGGAAGGAGAACACCCCTCAGAACGTGGGCGGCTACTATCTGGACAAGGAGACCGGGACCATGCCGATCTTCGTCAAGTACGCGGCCAGCCAGTACGAGGACGAATTCCTCAACGCGCAGGAGATGCGTTACTTCAGCAAGAACGGCCGTACGCCGAGTTCGCCGGAATTCCAATGGGTCCGCGAGGGCGAGGGGCCGGATTGGGACGCAACCCACTTCGTGCCTCTGTTCGTGATGCGCAAGGCGGAGGCGAAGGACGGCAAATACTATTACGTCGGCCGTGTGAAGGCGTTCGACCATCCCACGCTGACCTCCAAGCCCAATGCGGACGGGCAAGGGCACGTCAAGGTCACGCTGTCCACGCTGAGGCTTGCCGAGCCGATCGATCCGGTGCTGTACCGGCATCTGATCGGGTGACAGGCGTCCTGAATCACGGATAGTCCGGCTTGTCGCCCGCCGCATGCGGCCAGATGAGCGCGAACATCCTATCGCACGCGTCCATGGCCGCCTCCACGGGGGTGTCACCCTCGCCCAGTCTGGCAAGGCGCTCCAGTCTGTCCGGTTTCGTCCACGCCATGTCCTTCAGCCAGTCCTCGTACCGCTCGGCCATGTATGAGCAGGCCATGTCACGGGCCGTGCAACCGGCATGATGCATCGCGTGGTACGGATGCCCTTCCGCGGCATCCTGCCAGTAGCCGACGATGTACCCGGTGACCTCGTGCATGAGCTCCTTGGCGGCATCGTCCATGGGGACATCACCTTTCGTGCAGGCGATTCGCCCCTTGCGAACCGCGTAGTCCCTGGAGTAGCAGAGAGAAACGACAGGACTCGCGTACGTACGCGCAAATGAGTCGTGGATCTATGGCGAGCGTGTGGCGGGCATCCTCAGAGGCACGCGGGGACAACGGCGAACACGCCTTCCTCAAGGCTTGAAATCACTGGACGGCCGTGTGGCTTCCCCACTGCAGCACGACGATGCCGGCGATCATGATCGCCATGCCCAGCCACATGCGCCAGTTCAAAGGGTCACGGAAGGCGAAGTGGGCAATGATCGCGGTGGCGATGATGCCGACGCACGACCACACGCCGTAGGCCAGTGCGGTCGGCATGCCGCGGTCCAGCACCTTTGCGAGCAGGAAGAAGCAGACACCGTAGCCCAGCACCACCGGCACCGCCCACGCGAGTCTGCTGAACCCCTCCGAGGCGCGCAGCGACAACGTGGCCGCCACCTCGCAGAAAATGGCCCCGAATAGCATCAGCCACGTCCACGCCATGCCCGTCTCCTCCCTGCGATACGGCTGCAAAACAGCCACAACATAGCAGACCGCGCCGGACATGGGCCCGGCAAAGCGGCGGGGTCTGTTGTCGAGTCACTTGCTGCAATGCGCTCGAAGACAGACCCCGCCATGGCGTTCGGACCGGTTGACGATCCACCCCTCGACGGCTAATCGTTGCGGCGGCGTGCCAGTGCGCTGGTGCACAGGCCGGCTGCCAGGGTGCAGGCGAGCAGGGTCAGGGGCAGTGCGGTGCTCGCGCCCGTGGAGGCGAGCTTCTTCGCGGCCCCGTCGGACTGTACCGTGCCGGACTGCCTGTCGAGGGCCTGGTCCACGAGCTGCTGGGCCTGGTCGGCCTTGGCCTGCGCGTCCTGCAGCGACTTGAGCCTGGCCTCGGCGTCCGACTGGGCCTTGACGGCCTGGTCGTACGCGGTCTGCTTCGCGGCCGTGTCGGCGGTGGCGGCGTCGAGTTCGGCCTTGGCCTTGTCGTACGCCTGCTGGGCCTTGTCGACCGCGGGCTGCGTGTCCTTCACGGTCTGCTGGTAGACGGCGTTGAGCGTGGCAACGTTCTCCTTCGCGTCCGTGACCGCGTCCTGGGCGGTCTTCGCGTCGCGTTCGAGCTGGGCGAGCTTGTTCCTCGCGTCCGTGAGGGCCTTGGCCTTGGTCTCGGCGTCCTGCTTCGCCGCGGCGGCGTCGCGTTCGGCCTTCGCCTGGATGGCCTTCGCGTCCGTCAGGGCGTTGAGGTCCTTCTGCGCGGCGTCGTACGCGCTCTTGGCCTGCTCGTACGCGCCGCGCGCGGTCTCGGCGGCCTTGTGCTTCGCGTCGTAGTCCGCGGCAGCATTGTCGGCGGCGGCCTTCGCCTCGTCGTACGCCTTGGCGGCGTTCTGCTGGATGGTCTGCGCGTTGGCGAGGTCCCTGACGTGCTGCGCGGTGTCCGCCTTCGTCCTGTCGGCGGCGGCCTGGTCGGCCTTCGCCGCGGCGAGACGCTGGTCGGCGGCGGTCTTCGCGGTGCGGGCCTGGGTCTCGGCGTTCCGCTTGGCGGCCAGGTCCTTCGCGGCGGTCGCGTACGCGGCCGCGGTCCGCTCGGCGGTCTGCCGGGCGGCCTGGACCTTCTCGCCGGCGGGCTTGACGGCGTTCTGCGCGGCGGTCAGGTTGCGCTGCGCGGCCTGCTGCGCGGCCAGGGCGCTCTGCTGTGCGGCCTGCTTCGCCTCGTACGCCTGCTGGCTGGACGCGGCGGCCTGCTTCGCCTTCTCGAGGGCCTGTCGGGCGGACTCGATCTGCTTGTTCAGGCTCGCGATCTGGTTGGACGCGTTGTCCAGCTTCGCCTTGTACGCCTTCACCTTGCCGATGACGGAGTCCACGTCCTGCTGGTTCTTGCTCACGTCGATGTTGCCGGCGAGCTCGCCGGCGTAGGATCCGAAGTCCTGGGTGGCCCAGCCTTCGGCCCAGCCGAATCCCGTGTACTTGAAGTCCTTGTTCAGGATGTTCAGGTAGTGGCCGACCTCGCCGTAGTGCTGCTCCTCGATCTGCTGCGGGGTCAGGCCCTGCTTGATGTACCGGTCGTACACGGCCTTCTCCTGGTCGTACCAGCCCTTGAACGGGTCCGGGTAGCCGACCGCGATGTTCTCGCCGAAGGGCCACACATGGTTGAGGCTTCCGTTCGCCTTGTTGTAGTCGGTGATGGTCATGGCCAGTGCGGTCAGGGAGTCGGTGACCTTGAGCTCCGGCAGGCCGTTGTCGCGGCGCAGCTGGTTGCATTCCTTGATGAACTCGAGGGCCTTGAGCATGTTGTCCAGGCTGGTCGCGTCGTTCGCGTCGCCGAGGTTGACGTACTTGACCAGTTCGTTCGCGGTCCTGTCGGTCAGGATACGGTACGCGTCGGTGGCGTTCACGGTCTTGAAGTAGCCGGCCGCGCCCGTGCTCTTCTGGCTCGCGAGGGTCTTCGCGTCGTTGAGCTGGCGGGTCAGCTCGTCGAGCCTGGCCTGCGCGTCCTTCTGGGCCTTCGCCTTCGCGGCCGCGTCCGCCTTGGCGGCCTTCGCGTCGCGTTCGGCCTGCGCGGCCTTGCCGGAGGCGGTGTTCAGCTCGGTCTGCGCCTTGGCGACGGCCTGATCCTTCGCGGCCTTGTCCGCCTGCGCGGCCTTGAGCGCGGCCTGGGCCCTGTCGTTGTCCGCCTTGGCCGCGTCCGCGGCCTTGCGGCTCTGGTCGGTCGCCTTCGCGGCCTGCTCGGCCTTCGCCTGCGCGTCCTTCGCGTCCGCGCCGGCCTTCTCGGCCTTCGCCTGCGCGTCCTTCGCGGCCTGTTCGGCCTTCGCGGCGGCGTCCTTGGCGGCCTGGACCTTGGCGGGATCCTTCGAGTCGGCGAGCAGCCGGTCGGCGTCCGCCTTCGCCTGCTTGGCGTCCTCTTCCGTCTTCGCGGTCGCGTCCTTCTTCGCGGCGGCGTCCGCCTCCGTCTTCTCCGCGGCCGTCTTGCCGTCGGTCGCGTCCTTGAGGTCCCTGTCGAGCCGGTCGTAGTCGTTGCGGTCGGACTTCTCCTGCTTGGCGGCGGTGTCCTTGGCGGCCTGCTCGGCCTTCTGCTGGGCGTCGGCGGCCGTCTTGTCTGCCTTGGCCTTGTCCGTCTCGGCGTTCTTCACGGTCTGCTTCTGGCCGGTGACCGCGTCGTTGGCGTCCTTGAGGGCCTGTTCGGCCTTGTCGAGGTTGTCCTGCGCCTTGTCCAGGTTGGTCTTCGCGTCCTGCGCGGGCTTCTTCGCCGCGTCGAGGTCCTTGCCGGCCTTGTCGGCCGCGGCCTGCTTGTCGGTCTGGGTCTTCCTGGCCGCCTCGACCGCTGCCTTCGCCGCGTCCGCTGCCTTCTTCGCCTCGTCGACCTTGGCCTTGGCCTCGGCCTGCGCTGCCGGGGTGGCCCCGTCCGCCTTCTCGACCGCGGTCTGGACCTCCAAGTCAGCCTTCGCGTTGGCACTCAAGTTGTCAGCAGCCATCGCGCCCGTGCCGCCGCCCATCAGGGTCGCGGCCGCAACCGTAGCGGCGACGGCGACCGGTGCCATACGCCGTGATTCACGCTTCGCTGCGTGCCTACCTTTGGTCATGGTGATTCTCCTCTCCAGAGATGCATTGGACGCGTCGCTACATCAACGTGGCGGCGCAATCTTCACGGATTTGACATTATTCGGAAGGGGGGACTCTAGACATCCCCTCCGCAATGCCGTATTTCACGATATGGATACCCCGCAAGGCCGTGGAACAACCCGGCAACCGGCGAAACACTGCGACACGCTGGGATTATGCGATCAGGCCGCCCTATGCTAAATTATCTCCTCGTTGCCTCCGAGTGATCAGGCAACGATCGGGCCATAGCGCAGCTTGGTAGCGCACTTGACTGGGGGTCAAGGGGTCGCGGGTTCAAATCCCGCTGGCCCGACGGATAACCCGCGGAATTTCAACGATTCCGCGGGTTTTTGTATTCTGTGGCTCCATGTTCGGGACAATTCGCATCGGCACGAGTATTGACTATCGACTTACAAACACATACTGTTGTCTTACGTAAGGCTTAAGGAGGTATGTGATGAGCATGTCATCGGTCACCGTCCGAGTGGATGAGGACACCAAACAGAAGGCCTCATCCATCGCCGAGGATTTCGGCCTGGACCTGTCGTCGGTCACCAGGGCGTTCTACAGACAGATCGTGCGCGAGAAGCGCATTCCGCTCAACCTTTCCTACACGACCATACCGGCCGAGACCATGCAGGCGCTCAACGAGGCGAAGAACCGGCTCGCCGGCGGCAAACCGCGGTTCGACGACGCCGACGGGATGTTCGACTCCCTGGGAATCTGACGCATGCTCAAACCGGACTACACCGCGGCATTCCAGCGAGACATCCCGCTCAAGGAGGTCATACGGCTGGTGCTTGAGGATACCGTGCAATCCAAGGAAACCCTGCGGCGCCGGCATCGAGCCCACATACTCACCGGTGAGCTGTCCGGAGTGTTGGAATGTCACATCGGCAATGCCGGCGATTGGCTGCTCCTATGGATACGCGACGACGGCACCGCCGTGTTCATGCGTACCGGCAGCCGTGACGAGTTGCTAGGCAAATAATCGCTCTCAATAGGGTGGGCATCACGAACAGTCGGCGGTTCGACGCTGGTTGCATGATCGGTCCAACCTGCGGGCCCGGATTCGCAGGTTGGACCGATCATGCGATTTTCGGGCCCGAAAACGGCCGTTTTTTCGCACAATCGGTCCAACCTGCATCACAGGCGTCATAGGTTGGACCGATCGAACAACATCGCACGCCCGACAGGCCCCGCGGCA
The DNA here is from genome assembly GCF_056357235.1 of Bifidobacterium sp. LH_389. NCBI lineage: Bacteria > Bacillati > Actinomycetota > Actinomycetes > Bifidobacteriales > Bifidobacteriaceae > Bifidobacterium > Bifidobacterium sp. LH_389. Next base: position 383,120 of record NZ_JBKEVR010000001.1, on the reverse strand, counting down.
GTCGAATACGCGTTCGGCCACGGATAACACCGGACGGGCATCGATGACTGTCCGCCCCGCCCACTGCAGTGAGACGGCCACCATCAAAAACACCGCAGCGGTTCTGGTAGACGCAAGACGCGCAGTCGAGGCGCGAGCTCAGGTGACTGTCTGTGCATGGCAGCCTCCAACACGGCTCGTCGCCTGGGATGATCACGTATGGCTATAGCACTTATTGCATCGCCTGTTCTAAGCCTTCGACGAATCTGTCGAGACGCAGTTTGCGGAGATGCTCCAACTCCTCTTTCATGGTTCGCGGCGGATTATCCTTGCTGGCGACAACGCCTTTCATAGCGTCCACAACACCTTCCTGATCATATGTCAACGCCAAGCTCAGGAACTCGTCAGGGTGAACAGCTTTCACCGCATATCGTTCAAGGCCTGCTTCCGGGAAGTCCCTAAGATTGTACGTAACGATGTAATCGGCATCAGCCACCAAAGCAGCGGCAAGAACATGCCGGTCATCAGGATCCGGCAGTTCAAGCGTCGACTCAAGCCGACTCCAGCCATACACGCAATGGGTGGGATTCATCGGCGTGATGAACGACAGCAAACGATCCGCCTGTTCTGGCGTGCGCCCACGACGTTCGACGAGCGCATGCCGGGCCTCCTTCAGGATGCGCTCGGACCACACGGCATCGATCACTTGCCTCTCGTCCAGCGTGAGCATGATGTCAAGCAGCCACACCGCCGGGAAAATGTTCGCATCAAGCAAAACGACGGGTTTCGCCATATCAAAGCCTCTTGTCAATCAAAATCGGCAACGTAGGCCGCATCATCCTCGTCGTACAGCCCCATCTCAGCGGCCGCGCGGCGCATGGACGACAGCGACCGCTCCATCCGCTCGCGTTCACGCCCCTGATAGTCCATCACGTCGGCCACATCCACCATGCGGCGGCCTGTGGCACCGTTGCGGGAGAACGGGAGCTGCCCGGAATCGAGGATTCGAGCCACAGTGCGAGCCGAGCAGTTCAGCAGTTTCGCAGCCTCACCGGTCGTGATCATGCGACGACGCCCCATCACGCCGAGCGCAGCGTTCAACGCCGCCTCATACGCTTCGGCGCTCAGCTCCACCACGCCACCATCGGCATCGACAAGCGCTCTATCGCCATGCAGAACCATTGTTCCCCTGGATTGAGGCATCTCAAGTACGGCAGTCATCATTCCTCCTTGCACTTACACCATTCTAACAATTCCTGACAAAACTGACAATAGTCCAGAATGACTGCAAAACTGATTGCTGCGCTGAATCAACGAAAGCGCGCCGAAGACGGCCGGCGGTTCGCCGCTGGTTGCATGATCGGTCCAACCTGCGGGCCCGGATTCGCAGGTTGGACCGATCATGCGATTTTCGGGCCCGAAAACGGCCGTTTTTTCGCACAATCGGTCCAACCTGCATCACAGGCGGCATAGGTTGGACCGATCGAACAACATCGCACGCCCGACAGGCCCCGCGGCAGTCGAATGCGCGTTCGGCCACGGATGGCACCGGCAATCACGGTTCGCACACAAACTGCATGCCCGTGCCGCTGCCCGATCCCAAACACCGGCCATGATGTGCTACCCTATCCGGCAGAGCCGCAACGACTCCCGGACGATGGACAAGTACCCGGATTGACAAGACTTGCCATGCACATGAGGAGCGTGATGGCCATGGCTTGGCTCGTTCTCATTCTTTCCGGTCTATGCGAATCCGTGTGGGCGATCGCCCTGGACCGTTCCGAGGGATTCTCCAAAATCGTTCCCACCGTAGTGTTCGCGGCCGGCCTCGTCGCCAGCATGGGTGGCCTGGCATACGCGATGAAGCACATCCCCATCGGCACGTCATACGCCATCTGGGTCGGCATCGGCGCGTCGATCACCGCGGCCTACGGCATGGTCAGCGGCGAGGAAGCCCCGTCGCCGCTGCGCATCCTGCTTATCTGCGGACTGATCGCCTGCATCGCAGGTTTGAAGATCGTCGACTGACGGCGGGGAAGGGGTGCCCGACTTGGGCGCGGGACCCGGCGTCCGAAAAACATGGCCCCGGTACGGCGGCCTCAGTCCTTCCCGTCGAAGCTGACGGTGAGCGTGCGGCCCATGCCGTGCGCGAGCGCCTCCAGCGTCTTGAACGACGGGTTGATGTGCGCCTGCTCGATGCGCTGGATGGTGATGCGCGAAACGCCGGTCGCATCCGCCAGCTGCTGCTGCGTCATCCCGCACTCCCGCCGCGCCCTGAGCAGCGCCGCACCGACCTCGGGGTAGACGCGCGGCCTGTCCGGCCGGGCGTCCGGCTTCGTTCCGGGCGTTACCCCGGGGTTCTCGGGTGCACTTGCGTCGGTCATGTCCGCATTCCTTTCAGGCCGGCCGTGAGGCTGCTTCACGAGACGCATCGTACAGCAAACCGCGCCGGACGGATTGCCTCGCACGGCTGGCGTGGCGTAATATACGCCGTCTATGGTTGAGCAGGACCAATCCGCAGGAGCCGCAACGCAGAGACAGGAGGGCAGCGAATGTCCATGCACATATTCCGCACCAAATCGGTCGAACAGACCATAGCCGAAACGGGGGAGGAGGGCCGTTCGCTCAAACGTAACCTCACCTGGTGGGATCTGTCCATCATGGGCGTGGCCGTGGCCGTGGGCGCGGGCATCTTCTCGGTGGGCGCGCAGGCGGCGGCCTACCATGCGGGTCCTGCGGTGATCATCAGCTTCCTCATCGCCGGAGTGGTGTGCGGCGCCGCGGTGATGTGCTACGCCGAGTTCGCCTCCATGATCCCGGTGGCCGGCTCCGCGTACACGTTCACGTACACCACGGTGGGCGAGATCATGGCGTGGATCATCGGCTGGGACCTCATCCTGGAAATGCTCATGGCCGGCTCCGTCATCTCCAAGTACTGGGGCGTGTACCTCAACGACTTCATGCGGCTCATGGGCTGGAATGCCAACACGAACCTCTCGCTCGGCGGCTTCCATGTGGACATTGCGCCGATCATCATCGTGGCGTTCTTCACCACGCTGCTCGTGTTCGGCACCAAGATCGGCGCCCGCGTGGACGGCGCCATGACGGTCCTCAAGATCGCCATCGTGTTCTTCGTGGTGATCGTGGGCTTCTTCTACGTGAAGGCCTCCAACTACACGCCGTTCGTGCCGCCGAGCGAGCCCGCGTCCGCGGTGAACGGCACGGTGTCCGCCGTCACGGACGAGATGACGCAGCCGTTGTGGCAATTCGTCACCGGCATGACGCCCACCATCTACGGCGTGCCTGGCATCCTGTCCGGCGCGGCGCTCGTGTTCTTCGCGTTCATCGGCTTCGACGTGGTGGCCACCGCCTCCGAGGAGACCGTCAACCCCAAGCGCAACGTGCCACTGGGCATCGGCGTGGGCATGGCGCTGATCATCGTGATGTACATGCTCGTGGCCATCGTGACCACCGGCATGGTCTCCTACAAGGATCTGGCCGCGCAGGACAGCCCCTCGCTGGCCACCGCGTTCGAGCTGGTGGGCGCGAACTGGGCGGCGAAGATCATCAGCTTCGGCATCGTGCTCGGCCTGGCCACCGTGGTGATGGTGCTGCTGCTGGGACTCACGCGCGTGGTGTTCGCCATGAGCCGCGACGGTCTGCTGCCGCGCGGGCTGTCGAAGACCGGACGCCACGGCACGCCTGCCATGCTGCAGATCGCGGTGGGCGTGGTAGTGGCCCTCGTGGCCGCGTTCTTCGATATCGGCGTGCTGTCCGACATGGTGAACATCGGCACGCTGTCCGCGTTCACGCTGGTGGCCCTGTCCGTGCCGATCATGCGCGCCAAGCGCCCGGAGCTGCCACGCGCATTCAAGATGCCCGGCAACCCGTGGGTGCCGATCCTCATCGCGGCCGCCAACCTGTGGCTCATGCTCAACCTGAGCGTGCTCACATGGGTCCGCTTCGTGGTGTGGCTCGTGGTGGGCTTCGCCGTGTACTTCGGCTACGGCTACCGCCACGCGCGACTCGGCACCGGAGAGCTCGACACGCCGGCGGCCGGCGCCGTGGAACACTGACGATCACCGATCGCACCGAAACGAACATCCGGGATGATCGATTCGGTGCATCTCGGTGCCGTTCTGTGACATTTCGCCCCCGAACGGGTCTTCCCGCCCGTCTGGGGGCGTTCTTTACCTCGCGTTCACGAATTCTTCCCGGGGTTTCAAGGGGGTGCGCCGGTACGCGAGTACACTGGGGACCATTGCCGAACACCAATCGAAAGGGGCCCAATGACCACCGCCGATCCGTTCGCATCGTGCGCGCAGAAGATGCGCGACCACAACATGAGCGAACTGTCCATCGCACAATTCGAACACCTGTACCGCGTCTGGCAGAACGAGGAGGCCTCGAGCTGGATCCGCGAAGCGGACGTCGAGCCGCTCACCAACGTGCCCAGCTTCCACGACGTGTACAAGACCATCGACCACGACAAGGCCGTGGAGGCGTTCGCCAAGACCGCATTCCTCAAGCTCAACGGCGGCCTGGGTACCTCCATGGGACTGCACTGCGCCAAGTCGCTGCTGCCCGTGCGCCGCCACAAGGCCAAGCCGATGCGCTTCCTGGACATCATCCTCGGTCAGGTGATCACCGCCCGCACGCGTCTGGGCGTGGACCTGCCGCTGACGCTCATGAACTCCTTCCGCACCTCGGAGGACTCCATGAAGGTGGTCAAGCACAACCGCAAGTTCCATCAGGAGGGCATCCCGCTGGAGATCATCCAGCACGCCGAGCCGAAGATCGACGCGGCGACCGGCAAGCCGGCGTCCTTCCCCGCCAACCCCGACCTCGAATGGTGCCCGCCGGGACACGGCGACCTGTACTCCACCATCTGGGAGTCCGGCCTGCTCGACAGGCTCGAGGAACGCGGCTACAAGTACCTGTTCATCTCCAACTCGGACAATCTGGGCGCACGCCCCTCGCGCACCCTGGCCCAGTACTTCGAGGACACCGGCGCCCCGTTCATGGCGGAGGTGGCCGTGCGCACCGAGGCCGATCGCAAGGGCGGGCACATCGTGCGCGACCGCAAGACCGGCAACCTCATGCTGCGCGAGATGAGCCAGGTGCACGACGACGACAAGGCCGACGCCCAGAACATCGCCAAGCACCCGTACTTCAACACCAACTCCATCTGGATCCGCGTGGACGCCCTCAAGGCCAAGCTCGCCGAGTGCAACGGCGTGCTGCCGCTGCCGGTGATCCGCAACAAGAAGACCGTGGACCCCACGGATTCCTCCACCGAAAAGGTGATCCAGCTGGAGACCGCCATGGGCGCGGCGATCGGCCTGTTCGAAGGCGCCACCTGCGTGCAGGTGGACCGCATGCGCTTCCTGCCGGTCAAGACCACGAACGACCTGTTCCTCATGCGCTCCGACCGCTTCCACCTGACGGACTCCTACGAGATGGAGGACGGCAACTACATCTTCCCGAACGTGGATCTGGACCCGCGCTACTACAAGAACATCAACGACTTCAACGAGCGCTTCCCGTACAACGTGCCGTCCCTGGCCGCCGCCAAGTCGGTCACCATCCGCGGCGACTGGACCTTCGGCCAGAACGTGAAGATGTTCTCCGACGCGGTTCTGGAAGACAGCGACGAGCCGTCCTACGTGCCGAACGGCGAGTTCGTGGGTCCGCAGGGCGTGGAGCCGGACGACTGGGTGGTCTGACCCGATGACCGTGCGCAACATGCCGGGGATTTCGCCAACGACGGAAACCCCCGGCATGTTGCGCACGTATTTTGACGAAAAGCGCGATGTTCACGCAAAAAGCCCTTACAATGGGGTGAAGTGTGCGGCAACGCACGGTTGAACGACATACTAACGAGACGTGAGGACCGATGGCAGAAGGTACGAATGGCAGGCGGCGTTTCTCCGACAAGTGGGGAAAGCACGAATTGGATGTGCTGGCCGTACTGTCATCGGCATTCCCGCAATGGCTCACGTCCCGGCAGATAGCACAGCGCGTGAAGGCCTACGCCGATTCGTATGGCGAGCTGGCCGACCAGGCCGCCAAGGCCGCGTTCGCCAAGCAATTCCAGCGTGACCGCGCCAAGCTGGCCGCCATGGGCATCGCCATCGAATCGCGCCAGCCCGAATACTCCTCGAAGTCCGAGGGGCAGGACTTCGCTTCCTACCGCCTCCAGCTCGGCGACGAACCGCGCGTGCGCCTGCACTTCGAGCAGGAGGACCTGCCGGTGCTCGCCGCCGCGAACTATCTGGCACGCTCCATCTCCATGTCCCAGTCCTCCGAGGAGGAGCAGCACCAGCAGACCTCCCGCACGGCCCCGCGCGTGCCGCAGACCCCCATTCCGGGCCTAGGCCTCGATTCCATCGCGCCGGGACTGGGCACGCAGACCATTCCCGCCCAGCTCATGAAGGTCGTGGACTCGCGCCGCTTCGCCGCCACCGTGGACGTGGACGGCGAACACATCAACGTGGCCTACCGGGACACGGACGATCTGGCCATGTACGTGCTCGAGCATCCGGGTGCCTCGATCATCAGCCCCAAGGAGGCCGTCGAGGCCTTCCACCGCAGGCTCAACGCGGCGGTGGACTTCCGTGAGCTCACGGACACCGCCAAGGGAGAGTCGGCCGCCACCGTGGTGTCCCCGCCGCTGGTCAAGCAGGACCCTGCTGCGGAGGAGCACGCCAAGCCGCACAAGAAGTCCGGCTCGTTCCAGACCGGTTCCGAAGTGGACCGCCGCCTGCGCCTCATGCTGTTCCTGTCCGCCCATCTGGGCGAGGAGTACTCGCTGGCCGAGCTGGCGGAACGGTTCATCGGCCGACCGCGCACCGAGGATGAGCTCAAGAAGTCCGTCGCGGTGATCCACAAGGACATCAACACGCTCACCACCGTCTCCGACGACGGCGAAATGGCCGGCAGCCAGTTCTTCGACATCGACTGGTCGCTGCTGGACGCGGAGGGCATCGTCTCCGCCACGAATTCACTGGGGCTGGAACGCCTGGCGGGCATCTCCCCGCAGTACCTGAGCCTGCTGACCGCATCGGTGAGCTACCTCGCCCATTCGCCGTTGCTGCCCGAACAGTCGCGCGATCAGGCCCAGTCGCTCTACCAGCGGCTGCGTCCGCACGTCAAGGCGGGCGAAACCCCGTGGCTGTCCCTGACCGGCTACGAACTCGAACCGAACAGCTTCGCCGTGGTGCGTCGCGCCATCAACGACGGCGACCTGATCGACATGGAATACACGGACGGCGCCGGCCGCACCCGCAGCAAGCTCGTGGCACCCGCGAAGATCTTCGTGGACGAGGGCCTGTACTACGTGGCCGTATGGACCGCCGTGGACGCCAAGAAACGAATCGCGAAGGCACAGGACGGCAGCGACTGCACGCACTGGCAGGTGCTGCGCCTGTCACGCGTGGAGCATGCGGACATCGTCAAGCCGGAGCAGCCGGTGGACGTGCCGGACGTGCCGGTGGGCGAACTGCGCAAGTGGAGCTTCGACAACGGCACCGCGGCAGCGTTCATCACCGACCAGCCGGACCTGCCGTTCATCAAGAACCTGCCCGGCGCCAGCGTGGAACCGTACGGCACCGGCGAAAAGGTGAGCGTGACCGTCTCCTCCGACTCGTGGTTCGTGGCGTTCTGCATCGCCCACGCCCGTCACATCGTCGCCGTGGCACCCGCCACGCTGCGCTCCATGATCGTGACCCGTGCCGAGCGCGAACGCTCCCTGGGCGCGAAGGCCGAGGCGTAGGAGGCTGCTATGCCGTGGTGGATTTGGCTCCTGCTCGCCCTGTTCATGCTCGCCATGCTCATTGCGGGCATCGCGTATGCGATCCTGCGGGCCATCGCCGCACTGCGCACGCTGGGGGACGTGGGGGAGAAGGTCTCCGGACCGTTGTCCGCCTTGGGCGAGCTGCACGCGGATGGGAACGAGGACGCACAGACGCCGTCGTTCGCCGAGCCGCTGCGGGGGCCGCTCGAACGCTACATAGCCGCGCACGCCGCACTGCTGAGCCGCAAAGCCAGAAAGGAAGACCGCCACGCCGACGTCTGGAGGCGCTGGGCGGAATAGGGATCCCCATGCCAGCACATCACCATCGCAACCGCAACACCGAGCAATCCGCTGCCGCGCCCGCGTCCGCGGCGGCACGCTATGCGGCGTTCAAGACCCGCCAGCGCCGTGCCTCCACCGCGGCGGCACGGTTTGAGCGCACGCTGAGCTTCCCGCTGGACGACTTTCAGCGCGAGGCCATCGACGCGCTCGAGGGCGGCGACAACGTTCTCGTGGCGGCCCCTACCGGAGCGGGCAAGACCGTCGTGGCCGACTTCGCGATGTTCCTCGCCAGCGAACGCAACGTCAAGGCGTTCTACACCACGCCCATCAAGGCACTGAGCAACCAGAAGTACCACGATCTGGCCGCCGTGTACGGCGAGGATCGCGTGGGCCTGCTCACCGGGGACAACTCCATCAACTCCGAGGCGGACATTGTGGTGATGACCACCGAGGTGCTGCGCAACATGCTCTACGAGCGCTCCTCCACGCTCACCGCGCTGCGCTACGTGATCCTCGACGAGGTGCACTACCTGGCCGACCGGTTCCGCGGGCCGGTATGGGAGGAGGTCATCATCCACCTGCCGCAGTCGGTCAAGGTGGTCGGCCTGTCCGCCACGGTCTCCAACGTGGAGGACTTCTCCGCATGGATCTCCTCGGTCAGGGGCGGCACCAAACTGGTCGTCTCCGAACGCCGCCCGGTGCCGCTCGAGCAGCATGTGCTCGTGCAGGCGGACGACCGCAGCGAGCCGGAGGTCATCGACCTGTACCGGCGGGGCTCGGATGGCGAACAGACCACGCAGCTCAATCAGGAGCTCGTGCTGCGTCTCAGCCAGCTCGACCGGCAGGCCGCACGCCGCGCCGGGGCGGGCAAACATGCCCACGGCACCAAGAAGGTGGGCCGCGAACGCGTGGCCGGCCGCGACGGCAAGCCCATGCGTCACACGCCGCGTCGCTGGGCCGTGGTGGACGAGCTCAACTACCTCGGCATGCTGCCGGGCATCTACTTCATCTTCTCGCGCAACGGGTGCGACCAGGCCGTGGACCAGTGCATCAACGCTGGGCTTGAACTGACCAGCGACGAGGAGGCCAGACGCATCCGGCGCATCGTGGACGAGATGATCGAAGGCCAGCTTTCCGCCGCGGACCTCAAGACCCTGCGTTTCAGCCAGTTCCGGTTCGCGCTCGAGGAGGGTTTCGCCGCGCACCACGCCGGCATGGTCGCCCTGTTCCGGCAAATCGTCGAACGCTTGTTCGAGGAGGGTCTCGTCAAGATGGTGTTCGCCACGGAAACGCTGGCACTCGGCATCAACATGCCGGCGCGCTGCGTGGTGGTGGAGAAGCTGGAGAAGTTCGACGGCACCGGGCACGTGAGCCTGACGCCGGGGGAGTTCACCCAGCTGACGGGACGCGCGGGGCGCCGCGGCATCGACCCGATCGGGCACGCCATAGTGGTGGACCACGCCGGATTCCTGCCGCAGACCGCCGCGGCGCTGTCCAGCAAGCGCGTCTACCCGCTGCACTCGAGCTTCCGCCCCACGTTCAACATGGCCGTCAACCTGCTCAACGCCAGCGACTACGCCACCGCGCGCATCACGCTCGACCACTCGTTCGCCCAGTGGGAGGCCAACGAATCCGCCACGCAGCTCGAGGAACAGATGGACATGCTCAAGCGGGCGCTCGACGGCTATGAGAAGGCCTTCGTCTGCCAGCACGGCGACTTCCGCGAATTCATGACCATCCGCATGCGGCTGTCCGACCTGCAGAAGGGGGAGCGGCGCAAGCTCAAGCACGCCGTGTTCTCCTCCGAGGCCGCGCGCAAGGCCGCATGGAAGGGGCTCGACGAGCGCATAGCGGACCTCAAGCGGCGCGAGCAGGAGCATCCGTGCCGCGACTGCCCGGACCTGGCCCAGCACCTCAAGTGGGGACACCGGTGGGCGCGCGAGATGCACGAGCTCGAACGCGTGCGCAACCGCTACGATTCGCGCACCGGCTCCGTGGCACGGCAGTTCGACCGCATCTGCGAACTGCTCAGCCAGCTCGGCTATCTGGAACGCCACGACACGACGGACCCGTACGGCGGCACACGCACCGACTACCGGCTCACCGAACGCGGCCAGCTCCTGCGACGCATCTACAGCGAGCAGGATCTGGTGCTCGCCGAGGCACTGGAGGCCGGCGTGCTCGACGACCTCAGTCCCGAAGCCTTGGCATCCGTGCTCTCCGGCATCGTGTATGAGGCGCGCAGGGGCATGGGCGGCGAACCCAGACACTACCCCGGCGGCGCGAAGGGCGCGGTCCTCAACGCGGCCCGGGAGCTGGGCGTGCTGCGTTCGCGGATCACCGCCCTGTGCGAGGACAACGGTCTGGACGACCCACCCAAGTTGGACTTCGGCATCTGCGACGTGATCTACGCGTGGGCCGGCGACCGGGACCTGTCCGACGTGCTGCGCGACTCGGATCTGACCGGCGGCGACTTCGTGCGCAACGCCAAACGGCTTGCGGACGTGCTGCAGCAGGTGGCGCAGACCGGCACGTTCCTGGGGGAGCGCGGCAAGAGACTCGCCCATACGGCCAGACAGGCGTACGAGGCCATCAACCGCGGCATCGTGGCGTACTCGGGCATCGACTGAGGACGGGCCGGCACGTGCGGCGAGCGGCGGGAATAATCCCGTCGTCCCCGTGGTTGGGTAAACTGGAAAGGCTGTTTTGAAGGAGGCAACATGGCGGAACGCTCCCTGAGGGGAATGAGCATCGGCGCGAAGTCGCTGGAATCCGACGACAACGTGGATTTTGCTGCAAGGACGGACGTGGCGTACGTGTGCCCGAAGGGTCACCGTACCATCCTGCCGTTCGCCGAGGGCGCCGAGATCCCGGACGAGTGGGAGTGCCGCTGTGGCGCGATCGCGCACCGCGAGGGCGACGAGGACGCCGAAGCCAACGAGATCGCCAAGCCCACCCGCACGCATTGGGACATGCTGCTCGAGCGCCGCAGCATTGACGAGCTCAAGGCCCTGCTCGACAAGCGTCTGCAGATGCACCGCGACGGCTGGATTCCCGACTACGAGTGACGAAAGCGACACGCGCGCGGCATATGCCCGCGTTCCCCATGCCCGGTCGTTGTGACCGGGCATAATAATATCCGGAACTCGCCACCTTGGCGTTGCAACCCTGGCATTGGAGAGAGAAGCACAATGGCCCATCCCATGAAGGTTGTCCTGCTTGATCTGGACGGCACGTTGACCAAATCCGACGGCGGCATCATCCAAAGCGTCGTCAAGACCTTCGAGGAGCTCGGCATGCCCGTGCCGGACGACGCCGAACTGCACCGGTTCATCGGTCCGGCCATCAGCGAATCGCTGGCTCGCAACCATGTGCCGGCGGACCGCATGGACCATGCCATCGCCATCTACCGCAGCTACTACAACGAGCGTCCCGCGTTCGACGATCCCAACGAGCCTGGCGCCAAGGTTCCCGGCCAGCTCGTCAACGTGGTGTTCCCGGGCATTCCCGAGCAGCTTGAACGCCTGCGCGCGGACGGCTACTATCTGGCGTTGGCCAGCTGCAAGCCGGAGTTCCAGTGCGTGCCGATCTGCGAGCACTTCCACCTGACCGGCATGCTCGACGGCATCTACGGCGCCAGCACGGACAATTCGCGCCTCAACAAGGATCAGGTGATCCGGTACTGCTTCGAGCACATCGGATTCGACCCGGCGGCGGGGGACAGGGCCCTCATGGTCGGCGACCGGTACACGGACATCGACGGGGCGCGCGCCTGCGGACTTGACACCATCGGATGCCGCTGGGGCTACGCACCCGCCGGCGAGATGGAGGAACACGGCGCCTACGAGATCATCGAGCGCGTGGACCAGATCGAGGACGCCGTCAACCGGTACTTCGCCTCGCACTGAGGCTTGCCCCCGCGTCCCCGTTCCCGCCGACGCTTCCATTGCCATACCTTGCCATGCGCATGTGCGACAATGGGAGGGTAGGACGACGCACGGGGCAAGGGGGACCGCATGCCGCAATTCGATATCAATTTTTTCATGTTCGGCCTGCCGTTCGCGCTCGTCGGCGCCATCTTTGCCGCGATCGGGATTTTCGGCATGCGCCACGAACGGCTGATGGACGAGCGATGCACCTCATCCGCGGAAGGCATCGTGAGCGAACGGGTCATCACGTCGGACGACGATGACAGCGATTCAACGAGCCATTCCTGGTATTTCGAGGTCACGTACGAGGTCGACGGCGAAACATTCACCGTGAACACGAAGACAACGGGGGACAAGGACCGGTTCCACATGGGTGACCGCCTGACCGTCGAATACGATCCGATGAAGCCTGACCGCTCGCGGCTCACCGTCGACACCGATCATGACACTTCCGGCCTGACAAGCATAGCCGCGATCGGCGTGGTCTGCTTTGCGATAGGCGCCGCTTCGATGACCGCGGCATTCATGGCAGCGTGACCGCACTGAACTCGTTCGAAATACGGGCTGAATATCTCGAAATCTGCAATTCTAAGCGTCAAATGATCGCTGGGGCGATAGATTCGCGCTTAGAACAGCAGAAAGCGTTACGTTCAGCCCGTATTTTCGATCGGGCATGCACCAAAGAGGAGAGCCAGGCGGCAACTGCGACAGTGGCGGAGTAGCGACAGTGGCAGCTATAAGCTGGCTGGGCTCAACCTCCCCATCCAATCTGACATAACGTACATTATCGGATTTCCGCCTCGCGGGCGCGCTCGGCCTTGCGTGCCTCGAGCTTCATGCGCAGGCGCGCGGCGGTAAGATCGTCGATCGGCCGGCCCAGACCCTTGGAACCACCGGCGGATATGGCGGTCAGGTCCACGTAGTCCTCGTGCTCCAGCGCCTCGTCGATCTGATGCCACAGCGAGCCGACCGACACACCGAACACGGCCTTGCCGCTACGCACCAGGGCGATGACCTGTTCGTTCGTGGTGCATTCGTGCACCTTGTCGCCGTCGCACATGATGGTGATGTTCTCCAGCTGTGCACTGGTGCGCTGCGTGAGAAACCCGATGGCCGCGGTGACGTTCTGCAGATTGACGCCGGCATCCAGCAGACGCTTGGAGACGGCGAGGATCACCACGTCCTTGAACGAGTACAGGCGGCGCGAGCCGGACCCGTGCGAGGATTTGATGGATGGCTCGACGATCTGCTTGCGCGCCCAGTAGTCGAGCTGACGGTAGGTGATGCCGGCCACCTTGGAGGCGACTGTCCCCCGATAGCCCCGGGTGAATTCCTCCTCGTCCGCGGTGGCGAACAGCTCACCCTGCACCATGCCGCCATCGGCGGGCCTTCGGCGCAACGTGAGCTCGGTCATCACTCCCCCGTCCCGGTCGTTTCCGACCCGCTCAGGCCCGCGGTTCGCGGATCACGGCCGACTTGGTGAAGAACACGAGACGGAACTTGCCGATCTGAATCTCGTCGCCGTTGTGCAGTTCGGCGTCGTCGCGGCGCTGGCGGTTCACGTACGTGCCGTTGAGGCTGCCCGCGTCCACCACGTGCCACGCGCCGTTGATACGGCGGAACACGGCGTGCGCACGGGACACGGTCGAATCGTCGAGCAGGATGTCCGCGCTCGGGTCGCGGCCCACGCTCACCTCGTCCTCGTCGAGCAGGTAGCGCGAACCGGTCACCGCACCGCGCGTCGAGATGAGCAGCGCCGTGCCGTCGGCCAGCCGGGCGATCGTGTCGAGATCCTCCTGGGTGAGCGGACGGTCCGCGGTGGTGGTAATCGGAATGGTGATGGCAGGCAGACCGATGATGGTGGTTTCGCCTGCGGTAGGGATCGGATCAGTCATAATTGCTATTCTACAGTCTTTGCGTACTTATTGGCTTGAGCTTGTCGCACCGTTTCGATGGTTATCTTGTCGGCCTGCTGCACGTTGACCGAGGCGCCGAAGTCGAGCTTGAGATCGGAGCCCACTCCCCCGGCGATGTCCACCGCCCCCTGCAGCGTGGACGGGTCGCCGATGGCCTTGACGACGTACGGGCTGGTGAGTACGGTGCCGTCGCACACCAGATTGCCGTTCACGCGCTGGATGGCCGTGGACGTGACCACGCGCACGCCGTCGAATTCGATGACCTCCGCCCCGGCGTTCCTCAGTTCCTCGATGAGGTGGAACATGGTGGCCGCGTCGATCGGATGCGCGGCCCGCTCGGAGATGGTGATCGTGATGCCCTTGCCCTGGGCGGGCAGACGGCCGGAAAGGATGCCGCTGGTCTGCTCGTTCTGCTCGGCGATGAGCCGCGCCTGCTCCTGCTTGTCCGCGGCGGCCTTGATGGAGTTGAGCTGCTGGGTGAGCTGGGTCTTGCGGTCCTCGAGCTTGCTGACCTGCGAGCTGGTTTCGGTGAACAGGCGGCGCAGCTCGTCCTCGGTCATGGACTCGTAGGACGACTGCGTGTTGTGCACCTGCACCATGTAGCCGTAGCCCAGCAGGGCGCACAGCACCATCACGAGCGCGCTGGTGAGGATGCGGTTGCGCGTGGCGTTGCGGTCCAGATTGCGCTTGGCCGGCTTGCGGCGCACCACCGGGAAGGATCCGGTGGCGATCTCGTCGTTCGCCCGGTCCCGGCGATGCTGGCGGTGCAGCGTGGTCTGCGGATCCTTGCCGCTGCGCCCGGCGTGTTCCATGCGTGCCATGAGCCGTCAGCCCCTGAAGATGAAGCGACGGATGGCGGACACGTTGGAGAAGATGCGGATGCCCATGACCACGATGACGGCGGTGGTCAGCTGCGAGCCGACGCCGAGCTGGTTGCCGAGGAACACGAGCAGCGTGGCGGTGATCACGTTGGAGAAGAACGAGATGACGAACACCTTGTCGGAGAAGCTGCGCTCGAAGTAGGCGCGCGCCGCGCCGAGCAGCGCGTCAAGGGCGGCCACGACCATGATCGGCAGGTACGGCTGCAGCACGATCGGAATGTCCGGCTGCAGGAAGATGCCGGTCACCACGCCGATGATGAGTCCCAGGACCGCTGCCATTTATTCGACGCTCCTTGCATACGAGAGGTTCTTCGATTCCGCCGCTTCCAGTCTAATGGTCTTCTGCGCGGAAACCTGCGGATGGATGCCCGCGTTTCCCAGCTGCTCGTTGACCGCGCCCGCGCCGGACGGGCTGACGGCCGCCTTGAGCTTGGACGAGTCCCCGATCGCCTGAATCACGTAGGGACTCTGGATCTTCGTCAGATCCACGAGAATGGTCTGGCCGGCCTTGCGGATGGAGGTCTGCACGCCGAGACGGCAGCCGTTGACGGCGATGGCCTCCGCCCCGGCGGCCCACAGCTGGGAGACGTACCACTGCAGGTCGCTGTCGGTCACGACGCGGATCTGCGCGGTCGCGCCCCCGTTGGAGGAGGCGGCGAGCGGGTCGGTGAGCGTGATCTGCACACCCGGCCCTTCGACGGCCGTACCTCCGATGACCATCTCGTCTTGCGAGAGCTGGTCGTCCGCGGCGTCGGCGCCCACCTGATCGCTCAGCGTGGTGATCTGCCCGCGCAGGTCGTTGAGTTCGCGGGTGAGCTGGTCGGACCGGCCGGATGCCTCCTCGATGCGGCTGACGTACCAGTCGCGCTGCTGCTTGCGCGGGTCGGCGTGCAGTCGCTGGACCACCACCGAGCCGCTGACGCCCACGGCCACGCAGATGAGGAACACCACCACGCGCGTGGACCAGACGGACAGGGCGGAACGCCGGCGCTGGTCGAGCAGGGAATCGGCATACAGGGAGTCCATGGGCCGGTTGGTCAGGTCGTCGATGAGCCGCAGCGACTCGTCCGCAAGCCTGCGCCGGCGGGTGGCGTTCTGCGCGCGGATGCCAAGCGGTCCTTCGGCATGGCGGATGCGCAGCTGCAGGGCGCCTTGGGAGAAGACCGACCGCCGCCGCACCGGCACGGCATCCGGCGGTACCGGCACGGAGACCGGCAAGGTCTCGCTCACCGCGGTTCACGCTCCCCGTGGATGAGCTCATAGCCCTGCCTGAGGTACAGCAGCCCGGCCATCCAGTAGAGCACCACGCCCCAGATCATGCCGGCCATGCAGATGAGGTGCAGGCCCAAGGTCAACGGCCCGGTCCACATCTCCGCGATGATGAACGCGGGGATGGTCATCATGAGCATGGCCGTGCCCGCCTTGCCCACGAAGTGCACCGGCAGCGGGCCGTAGCCGTGCTGGGCAAGCAGCAGGATTTCGATGGCCATGACGAGGTCTCGCGCGCCGACGATGATGAGCACCCACCAGGGAATGACGCCGGCCACGCCGAGCGCCACCACTGAGCAGAAGATGAGCAGACGGTCGGCTACCGGGTCGAGGATCTGGCCGAGCTTGCTTACCTGATTGAACTTGCGGGCGAGCGTACCGTCCAGCCCGTCCGACAGGGCGCTGATGGCAAGGACCACGAGCGCCCACGCCATCTGCCTATGGCCGACCAGCACGGCGAACACGGGAATGGAGACGATGCGCAGCAGGCTGATCGCGTTCGGCACGGTCCAGATGAGGTCACGCGCCTCGGGGCTGTACGCCGTATCCGTCCGATGTGCCGTCACACCCATCTGGCCTCCTTCGCCGTCCCGATTGCCGATCGATTCCTTCAGCGCCTGCCTGACGCCCTCAGATGCGCGACGCCTGCAGCGCCGTGACGATGATGCCGCGCGCACCGACTTCATACAGGTCGTCCATGAGCTGGTTGACCTTCTTCTTGGGCACCATGACGCGCACGGCGTTCCACTGCTTGTCGTGCAACGGAGAGATGGTGGGGCTTTCGAAGCCGGGGGTGACGGCCACGGCGGCCGAGACCTTGTCCACCGGAATGTCGTAGTCCATGAGCACGTACTGATGGGCCGTGAGCACGCCCTGCAGGCGGCGGGACAGCACCACGAGACGGGGATCGTCGGCGGCCACGCGCGGCGAGCGGATGAGGCACGCCTCAGAATGCATGAGCGGATCGGCGAAGATGCGCAGACCCGCGTTGCGCAGCGTGGTGCCGGTGGAGACCACATCGGCGATGAGGTCGGCCACGCCCAGCTGCACGGAGGATTCCACGGCGCCGTCCAGATGGATGGTTTCGGCGTGGATGCCATGTTCGGCGAGGTAGTCCTGGACGAGCTTGTCAAACGTGGTGGCCACGCGCTTGCCCTCAATGTCCTCGAGGCGGCTGATGGGCGAATCGTTCGGCGCGGCGAAGCGGAACGTGGAGGCCCCGAAGCCGAGCGGCAGGTGTTCGAGCGCCGGCGTGCCGGAATTCCTCAGCAGATCCTCGCCGGTGATGCCCACGTCGATCGTGCCGGTGCCGACGTACACGGCGATGTCCAGCGGGCGCAGGTAGAACAGCTCGATGTCGTTGTCCGGATCCTGCACCACGAGCTGGCGCGGATTGGTCCTCAGACGGTACCCCGCTTCGGACAGCATGTTCCATGCGGGTTCGGACAGCATGCCCTTGTTGGGCACTGCGATGCGAAGCATGTGGATTCCCCCTTGTGTTGTGCGTGGGTTACAGGTACTTGTACACGTCCTCGAGCGAGATGCCGTGCTTGACCATCATGACCTGCACGTGGTAGAGCAGCTGGCTCATCTCCTCGGCCATGCGCTCGTTGCCCTCGTATTCGGAGGCGATCCAGGTCTCCCCCGCCTCCTCGACGATCTTCTTGCCGATGAAATGCGTGCCCTTGTCCAGCTCCTCCACCGTCAGGGAACCCTCGGGACGGGTCTTGGCCTTTTCGCTCAGTTCGGCATACAGCGATTCAAACGTCTTCATGGGTGTGTTGTTCTGCTTTCTTGTTCGAAATTGTGGTGCCACTCTGGTTCCGGTTCAGGCGCGGAACGCGGCCTCGGCCTGCTCGCGGATGCTGTCGATGGCCTCGGCGGGGTTCTCGGCCCCATACACGGCCGAACCGGCCACGAGCACGTCCGCGCCGGCCTCGGCCACGATGTGCGCGGTCTTGGGGCTCACGCCGCCATCCACCTGAATGTGGGTGGCAAGCCCGCGGCGGGTGATCTCGTCACGCAGGCGGCGCACCTTGTTCATCTGGTTGCCGAGGAACTTCTGTCCGCCGAAGCCGGGCTCCACGGTCATGACGAGGACCATGTCGAACTCGTCGAGAATGTCGAAGAGCGGTTCGACCGGCTCGGCGGGGCGCACGGCGAAACAGGCCTTCACGCCCATGTCGCGCAGCTGACGGGCCAGACGCACCGGAGCGTGGGTGGCGCCCATGTGGAAGGTGACGGAGCTGGCGCCGCACTTGGCGAACTCGGGGGCCCAGCGGTCCGGATCCTCGATCATGAGGTGGACGTCCACCGGAAGGTCCGTGACCTCGCAGATGCGCTTGACGATCGGCTCGCCGAGCGTGAGGTTCGGCACGAAGTGATGGTCCATCACGTCAACGTGCACCAGATCGGCGTTGGCGATGGCCTTGAGGTCGCGTTCGAGGTTGCAGAAGTCAGCGGACAGGATGCTGGGTGCGATTTGAATGCTCATGGCTCCTCATTCTATGGTCGGGTAGGTACGTTGAAATGGTGGATGGCGATCCTGCGGACCGCTGCGGGCCATCGGGACGGCGAACGGATCAAACGGCTAACCGCGCGCGGCCTGACCGACCTCGCCGGCACCGGCCTCGCCGTCCTTGTCCTCCTCGCCGTAGGTCTCGAGCTCGGTGACGCCCCTGAGCTTCTCCGCAAGCAGGTCCGTGGCCTTGCCCCG
Organism: Bifidobacterium sp. LH_389; assembly: GCF_056357235.1. NCBI lineage: Bacteria > Bacillati > Actinomycetota > Actinomycetes > Bifidobacteriales > Bifidobacteriaceae > Bifidobacterium > Bifidobacterium sp. LH_389. The sequence continues at coordinate 364,353 of NZ_JBKEVR010000001.1, read as the reverse complement.
CTGCATGATGAGCACCAGCGCGACGGCACCGCACACGAACACGGCCATGGACACCCACACGTTGATGCGCACGCCCAGGAACGTGTGCGCGTAGTCGATGCGCAGCGCTTCGATCCACGTACGTCCGGCGGTGTACCACATCACGTAGATGGCGAACAAGGAGCCGGCCTTGAGCGCCTTGATGGCCTTGGAGCCGATCCAGACGATCAGCACGGCACCGATGAGGTTCCAGATCATCTCGTACAGGAACGTGGGGTGGAACAGCGTGCCGGTGGGGCAGGTGGTGCCGTCGTAGCACTGTTCGCTGGAACCGATGGCCGTGCCGGCCGTGTTGAGCTTCAATCCCCAGGGCAGCGTGGTGGGGGCGCCGTACAGCTCCTGGTTGAACCAGTTGCCGAGGCGACCGATGGCCTGCGCGACGAGCAGGGCCGGCGCGATGGCGTCCGCGAGCAGCGCCATGGGATAGTGCTTGTCCCGGCACCACGCCCATGCGCCGAGCGCACCGAGGGCGATGCCGCCCCAGATGCCGAGTCCCCCGTTCCAGATCTTGAACATCTCCACCCAGTTGCCGGTGGCCCCGAAGAACCGTTCCGGCGTGGTGATGATGTGGTACAGGCGTGCGCCCACGATGCCGCAGGGCACGGCCACGAGGGTGATGTCGAAGATCTGGTCGAACGTACCGCCATAGCGCTTCCAGCGCACGGTGGAGATCCACACGGCCGCCGCGATGCCCGCGAGGATGCACAGGGCGTAGATGTGGATCGTCACCGGACCGATCTGGAACTGCGAGACGGTGGGCGAGGGAATGTATGCGAGATTCATGGTCCTCATCCTAGCGGGCGGAGGCCACGCCGGCGGCCAGTTCGTCCGCCTTGGCGGCCAGACGGGCCAGTCCCTCGGCCTCGTCGAGGGCCTTGCGGTCGGAATCGTCGAGCAATTGGTGCACGAGCGCGGAGCCGACGATCACGCCGTCGGCGTAAGCGCCCACCTTGGCGGCCTGCTCCGCCGTGGACACGCCGATGCCCACGCACACGCGTTCGGCGCCGGCGCTGCGGGTGCGTTCCACGAGGGCCTCCGGGGAGTCGGAGATGGTCTTGCGCTCGCCGGTCACACCCATGCGGGAGGCGGCGTACACGAAGCCCCGGGAGGCGCGGGAGACCACCGCAAGCCGTTCTGCGGCGGAATCCGGGGAGACCAGGAAGATGCGGTCCAGCCCGTGGCGGTCGGACGCCTCGATCCACTCCCCCGCCTCGTCCGGAATGAGGTCCGGGGTGATGAGTCCGGCGCCGCCAGCGTTCTCGAAATCGCGGGCGAAGCGTTCCACGCCGTAATGGTAGATGAGGTTCCAGTAGCTCATGATCAGCGGCACGCCGCCGGCGTTGGCCACGGTCTCCACGGCACGGAACACGCCGTGGATGCTTTCCCCGTTGTTCAGCGCGATCTGGCTGGCCGCCTGGATGACCGGGCCGTCCATGACCGGGTCGGAGTACGGCAAGCCGATCTCCACGGCGTTGACGCCATGCTCCACGAGGGTCTTCAGCGCCTTCAGGGAGATGTCCGGGTTCGGGAAGCCGTAGGGCAGGTAGCCGATGAAGGCCGGTTTGCGCTCCCCGTCGAGCCGCTCGAACATGGCGGCGGTGGGGCTGGGCCTGTGGCTGATGCCTAGCGGCTGGCCGGACGGCGTTCCCGCCTGCGGCGTGGTTGCGGTGTTGCTCATGATGTGTCCTCTTGTCCTGATGTAGCGAAAGTGCCGAATGTGCCTAGTGTGCCGAGCCGTTGCGCGTGCGCCGGTTCGCTCAGGCGACGGTGTCCCCGTGCGCGCCGGTGACGTCGAGCGCCTTGGACTGCTCGTCGGTCAGGTAGCCGAACCACTTGCCGGCGGTGGCCATGTCCTTGTCGCCGCGGCCGGAGATGTTGACGATCATGACCGGATGCTCGTAGCCCTTGGCCTTGAGGTCCGCGGCGGCCTTGTAGGCGCCCGCCACGGCGTGCGAGGATTCGATGGCGGGGATGATGCCCTCGCTGCGGCTCAGATCGCGGAAGGCGTTCATGGCCTCCTCGTCGGTGGCCCACGAGTAGTTCACGCGGCCTATGTCCTTGAGCCAGGCGTGCTCGGGGCCCACGGAGGCGTAGTCGAGGCCGGCGGAGATGGAGTACGTGTCCAGCGTCTGGCCTTCATCGGTCTCCAGCAGGTAGCTCTTGGCGCCCTGGAACATGCCAAGCTGGCCGGTGCCGGGGGCGAAACGGATGGCGTGGCGACCGGATTCGGGGCCGTTGCCGCCGGCCTCGTAGCCGTAGAGGTTCACGCGCTCGTCGTCCAGGAAGGCGTTCATGACGCCGATGGCGTTGGAGCCGCCGCCCACGCAGGCGCACACCGCGTCCGGATGGTCGATGCCGTACCAGTCCTTGAGCTGCTGCTTGGCCTCCTCGCCGATGATCTTCTGGAAGTCGCGGACCATCTCCGGGAACGGGTGCGGGCCGGCCACCGTGCCGAGCAGGTAGTGGGTGTCCTTCACGTTGGTGACCCAGTCGCGAAGGGCCTCGTTGATGGCGTCCTTGAGGATCCGGTCTCCCAGGGTGACCTCCACCACCTCGGCGCCGAGCATGCGCATGCGGGCCACGTTGAGGGCCTGACGGCGGGCGTCGATCTGGCCCATGTAGATGCGGCACTTGAGACCGAGCATGGCGCACACGGTGGCGGTGGCCACGCCGTGCTGGCCGGCGCCGGTCTCCGCGATCACGCGCGTCTTGCCCATACGCTTGACGAGCAGGGCCTGACCGAGCGCGTTGTTGATCTTGTGCGCACCGGTGTGGTTGAGGTCCTCGCGCTTGAGGAACACGCGCGGTTCGATGCCCACCTTCTCGGCGATGAGCCTGGCAAAGCGCGGCGCCTCGGTCAGCGGGCTCGGGCGGCCCACGTAGCGCTGGTTCAGGGTGACGAGCTCCCGGGTGAACTCCGGGTCGGCCTTGGCCTCGTCGTACACGCGCTGCAGCTCGTCAAGCGCGGTGATGAGCGCCTCGGGCACGTAGCGGCCGCCGAACTGGCCCCAGTACGGGCCGTGGTGTTCGCTCAGCGGGGTGGTTTCGGATGCTTTCACTCGGTTGCCTGCCTTTACTAGTCGTTCCACTGCAAGTTCATGGTCGTCGGCGGTGGCCACGCCCTCGCCCACCAGTACGGCGTCCGCGCCGGCCCGGCCGTAGTCCTCCACCTCCACGGCACCGAACACGCCGGATTCCGCGACCTTGACCACGTCCTCGGGCAGATCCGCCGCCAGTTCGCGGTATTTGTTCACTTCCACCTTCAGGTCCTTGAGGTTGCGGGCGTTGATGCCGATCACGCGGGCGCCGGCCTTGCGGGCGCGGTCGATCTCCTCGCGCGTGTGGGTTTCCACGAGCACGGTCATGCCGAGGTCGTGCGCGAGGTCCAGCAGGTGCTTGAGCTTCGCGTCGTCCAGCGCGGCCACGATGAGCAGCACCAGATCGGCGCCGTGCGCGCGCGCCTCCCACACCTGATAGTCGGTGACGATGAAGTCCTTGCGCAGCAGCGGGATGCGCACGGCCTCGCGCACCTTGTCGAAGTCGCCGAGGCTGCCCAGAAAGCGGCGTCCCTCGGTGAGTACGGAGATGGCGCTGGCGCCGCCGCGCTCGTAGTCGCGTGCCAGCGCAGCCGGGTCGGGGATGTCCGAGAGACGGCCCTTGGACGGCGATGCGCGCTTGATCTCCGCGATGACCGGAATGCCGTCGGTCTTCCTCAGCCGCGGAATCGCATCGATCGGAGCGGGGGCGGCCACGGCGGCCTCCTTGAGCTCCTCGAGCGGTGTGACCCTCTCGCGCGCGGCGGCGTCCTCGACGGCTCCCGCCACCAAATCATCCAAAACCGACATGATGCTCCCTCTTGATGCTTGCGACGCACTCCCGCGCCCGGACAAGGCATGTACGAATCATGCGCCACTGTAGGCCCCGGAACGCGTGATCGCCCGCGACGTTCCACGTTCCGGGCAACGGGACGCCGCGGGAATGCTCCCTGAGCGGTTCAGGCGCCGACCAGCTGCGCGGCGATCTGCACGGATTCCACGCTCGCCTCCGCCTTGTTGCGGGTCTCCTGCCACTCGTTGGCCGGCACCGAGTCGAGCACGATGCCCGCCCCGGCCTGCACGCTGGCCTCGTGATCGCGGATGAACGCGGTGCGGATGGCGATGGCCATGTCCATGTTGCCGGAGAAGTCGAAGTAGCCGATCGTGCCGCCGTAGATGCCGCGGTCGGCGGGCTCAAGCTCGTCGATGATCTCCACCGCGCGCGGCTTGGGCGCTCCGGACAGCGTGCCGGCGGGGAACGCGGAGGTGAACACGTCGAACGCGGTCAGGTCGCCCCTCACGTGGCCGGTCACGGTGGAGCAGATGTGCATGATGTGACTGAAGCGCTTGATGTCCATGAGGGAGACCACCTCGACGCTGTCCGGGTCGCATACGCGGCTCAGGTCGTTGCGGCTCAGGTCCACGAGCATGATGTGCTCGCTACGCTCCTTCGGGTCCGCCAGCAGCTCCTTGGCGAGCCGCTCGTCCTCCTCCGGGGTGGCACCGCGCGGACGGGAGCCGGCAATCGGAAACGTCATGGCGTGCCCGTCGTCCACCTTGATGAGCGTCTCCGGGCTGGAGCCGATCACGCTGAAGTCGCGGCCCTGCGCGTCGGTGAGGGCCATGAAGTACATGTAAGGGCTGGGGTTCAGGGTGCGCAGCACGCGGTACACGTCGAACGGGTCAGCCGGCGAATCGATGTCGAGCCGCTGGGAGATGACCACCTGGAACACGTCGCCGTCCACGATGTGCCGCTTGGCGTCCTCGACGGCATGCTCGTACTCGGCCTTGGCGGACCGGAAGCGCAGTTCGGGCTGCGGCACGGACGGGTCGAGCACGCTCACGCGGTTCTCATGCGGCTGCGGGGTGGCGGCGGCGCGCTGCATGCGGTCCAGACGTGCGACCGCGTCGTCATAGGCGAAGTCGGCGCGCGTGGGACGGTCGTCGAAGTTCACCGCGTTGGCGATGATCCACACCGAGCCGTTGACGTGGTCCACGACGGCGATGTCCGTGGCGAGGGCGAGTACGGTCTCCGGCTGGCCGGTCTCGTCCGGTGCCTCGCCGCGCAGGGTGGGCTCCCAGTGGCGGATGGCGTCCCAGCCGACCGTGCCCACGAGGCCGCCCGTGAGGTTCGGCAGGCCCTTGACGTCCGGGGCCTTGAGCGCGGCCAGCGCGGCGCGGGCCACGTCCACCACGTCGCCTTCGACCGGCACGCCGGCCGGCACCTTGCCGAGCCAGTCGGCCTTGCCGTCACGGGAGCGCAGCTGGGCCACCGAGTTGACCCCGATGAACGAGTATCGGCTCCATGAACCGCCGTATTCCGCCGATTCGAGGATGAACGTGCCGCTGCGTCCGCCGGCGAGCCGCTCGTAGAAGCCGACCGGCGTGAGCGAGTCGGCGAGGAGCCTGCGCACGATGGGGATCACGCGGTAGCCCTGATCGGCCAGTGCGTGGAATTCCTCGCGGCTCGGCCACGTGCCGCCCCATGCCAGATGTTCGACGTTGCAAGACGTGTTCGTGCCCGTGCTCATCGTGCGTTCTCCTCCCCTTCGCGTTCGCTTTCCTGTTCCTGCGTGCGGTGCCCGACGACGACCGGCAGCGGCCCGCCCTCGAGGAAGCAGGAGCGTTTGCCGGTGTGGCAGGCGGCCCCCACCTGATCCACCTCCACGAGCAGCGCGTCGCCGTCGCAGTCGAGCGAGACGGCCTTGACGTACTGCACATGGCCGGACGTGTCCCCCTTGCGCCAGTATTCCTGACGGGAGCGCGACCAGAAGGTCACGCGGCCGCTCGTCAGTGTGCGGCGCAGCGCCTCGTCGTTCATGTAGCCCACCATGAGCACCTCATGGGTGTCGTACTGCTGGATCACCGCGGCCACGAGCCCCTTGGCATCGCGCTTGAGCCGCGCGGCGATCCTCGGGTCCAGCGCCGTGGCGTTGTCGTATTCGACCGTCGTGTCCGATCCTGTCATGTCCGTCATCCTAATCGCCCCGTCAATGTTCGTGAGTTTGCGTTGTTCGTGGTTTGCGCCCCGCCGTGCCGTGCGCGTCCCGCCCGTTCAGCGGACGGTGTAGCCGTGCCGCTTCAGTTCTGCCTTCACGTCGCCGATGGTCATCTTGCCGTAGTGGAACACCGATGCGGCGAGCACCGCGTCGGCCCCGGCCTCGATGGCGGGCGGGAAGTCCTCCACCTTGCCCGCGCCTCCGGAGGCGATGATCGGGATCTTCACCTCGCGGCGCACCGCGCGGATCATCTCAAGGTCGAAGCCCTCCTGCGTGCCGTCAGCGTCCATCGAGTTGAGCAGGATCTCCCCCGCGCCCAGCTCCTCGGCGCGCTTGACCCACCAGATCGCGTCGATGCCGGTGGACTTGCGGCCGCCCATGGTGGTCACCTCGAAACCCGACTGCGTGTGCTGCTCGCCCTTCTCGCGGCGAGCGTCCACGGACAGTACGAGCACCTGATTGCCGAACCGGTCGGCCACGCGGCTGATGAGCGTCGGGTCGTTGATCGCGGCCGTGTTCACGCCCACCTTGTCGGCGCCGCAGCGCAACAGGGAATCCACGTCCTCTGGGGTGCGCACACCACCGCCCACCGTCAGCGGGATGAAGATCTGCTCGGCGGTGCGCGAGACCACGTCGATCATGGTCTGGCGGTGCGAGCTCGAAGCGGTCACGTCGAGGAACGTGAGTTCGTCCGCGCCCTGGCGGTAATACTCGCGGGCCAGTTCCACCGGGTCGCCGGCGTCGCGCAGATTTTCGAAATGCACGCCCTTGACGACGCGCCCGGCGTCAACGTCCAGGCATGGGATCACTCGAACCGCAAGCGACATGGCCACACTCCTGTTCCATCGCTGTTCCATCGTTTCCGTACAACCGTTCAGCGTAGCTTCCGCCCGTTACATCGGTCCGCATGATGGACGCCCGTCGGCACCCGCTACTCGGCCGCGGCCGCTCCGACGGGCACGTCGACCCGCTCCTTGGCGGCGAGCTGTCCGCAGGCGCCGTCGATGTCCTGGCCGCGGGTGTCGCGCAGCGTGGCGGTGATGCCCGCCGCGTGCAGGATCTCCAGGAAGCGCTGCTCGTCCTCGGGCTTGGAGGCCGTCCACCGGGAGCCTTCGATGGGGTTGAGAGGGATGGGGTTCACGTGGGCCCAGTTGTCGCCGTAGTGGTTGATGCGCTTGGCGAGCAGGCGGGCGTGCTCGGCCTGGTCGTTGATGCCGCGCATGAGCGCGTATTCGATGCTCACGCGGCGCTTGGAGGCGAGGAAGTAGTCATGCGCCGCATCCAGCACGGCGGTGGTGTCGAAACGGCGGTTCATGGGCACCAGCTCGTTGCGCAGCTCGTCGCTCGGCGCGTGCAGGGAGACGGCCAGACGCACGGGCAGGCCCTCCTTGGCGAGCTTCCTGATGCCCGGCACCACGCCCACGGTGGACACGGTGATGTTGCGCGCGGAGATGCCGAAGCCCTCCGGCGGTGCGGCGCTGATCTGACGAACGGCGGACAGGACCGACCGGTAGTTGCCCATCGGCTCGCCCATGCCCATGAACACCACGTTGCTCAGGCGTCCCGGCCCGCCGGCCACGTCGCCGTCACGCATCATCCTGGCGGCCACACGCACCTGCTCGACGATCTCCCCGGCGGACATGTTGCGCGTCAAGCCCATCTTGCCGGTGGCGCAGAACGGGCAGCCCATGCCGCAGCCGACCTGCGAGGAGATGCACAGCGTGGTGCGCGAGGGATAGCGCATGAGCACGGATTCGATGAGCGAGCCGTCGAACAGGCGCCACAGGGTCTTGACGGTCATGCCCTCGTCCGCCACCTGACGGGTGACCTCGTGGATGAGCTCGGGGAAGAAGGTTCTGGCGGCCTCCTCGCGCTTGGCGGCGGGAAAGTCGGTGAATTCGGCGGCGTTCACGTCGAAGTTGCCGTAGTAGTGTTTGGCGAGCTGGTTGACGCGGAATTTGGGCAGGCCGAGCTCGGCGGCCGCAGCGATGCGCTCCTCGCCCGTCATGTCCGCGAAGTGCACGGGCGGCTTGCCGCGGCGCGCATGGTCGCGGCTCAATACGTCGCGGAACGCTCCCTCGGTGCCGCCTTCGGTGATGCCGGTCTCCGGTTCGGTTCCCTCGTGGTGCTGCTCGTTGGTCATGCCTGACCCTTCCCTTCGCTGAAGTACCATGCTATGATACGCCGACGCCCCGCCGGCGGCCACGCGGGGACAGCCGGGATGCCCGGAACCGTTACAGCCCGGTGGCGAACAGCAGGAGGGCGAGGACGGGTGCGCACATGAGGATCGAATCGACGCGGTCCAGCACGCCGCCGTGCCCCTTGAGCAGATGGCCCATGTCCTTGATGCCCAGATCGCGCTTGATCATGGAGGCGCACAGGTCACCGTACGTGCCCACGATGCCCACGAGCACGCCGGCGACGATCGGCACCCACCAATGGGTGGCCCAGTGCTGGGCGTCGTAGGTGACGGCGAAGATGGCGAACGCGCCGGCCATGGCGAAGAGCATGGAGCCGGCCAGTCCCTCGTAGGACTTCTTGGGGCTGATGCGCGGCGAGAGCTTGTGCTTGCCGAACGCGGCGCCGAAGAACAGGCCTCCCGTGTCCGACAGGGCCGGCAGGAACACGCTCATGCAGGCGTGGGCCACCGGATGGCCACCGAAGGTGAGCGGAAAGATGAGGTAGCAGGCCAGCACCTCGATGTACAGGATGGTGAGCATGGTGACGCCCACGTTGGCGAGCCGACTCGCCTTGGGGGCCTGCCGTTCGGGATTGAATGAGGAGGCGCGGCGGATGGCGGCGTCCGATGCGGACAGCTTGCGCGCCACGGCCATGGGCACGCGGGTGCCGAAGCTCAGACGCGCGGTGGATGCTGGCAGGGTGACGACGATCGTGGCCATAACCCCCAGCGACATGGCCGCGAAATGCCAGGGCGCATAGTAGGTGGCGAACATGGTGCCCGCCGAGCACAGGGCCAGCGCCACGAAGGGGATGTGCAGGCCCACGGTGGCGAAGTCGATGCGCAGCTCCCACAGGCCCAGCGTCATGAACAGCACGATCAGGGCGACGTACACGTCGATCCTGACGGCGAGGGCCGCCAGAATGATGGCGACGAGCAACGCGCCGGTGGCTATGGCCTGCGGCATGTTACGGCCGGTGCGTTTGTTGATGGCGTCGATCTGATCGTGCTGGTCCATGATGGATGTTCCGGTTGGGATGCGAAGGCAGGCTCGGGGTCAGACCTCGAGGATTTCCTTCTGCTTGGTGTCGAGCAGGGCGTCGATCTCGTCGGTGGTGGACTTGGTGACCTTGTCCAGCTCCTTGAGCAGACGATCGCCTTCGTCCTCGCCCATGTCGCCGTCCTTGACGGCCTTGTCGATGGATTCCTTGGTCTTGCGGCGGATGTTGCGCACCGCGACCTTGCCGTCCTCGGCCTTGCCCTTGGCGATCTTGACGTACTCCTTGCGGCGCTCCTCGGTGAGCTCCGGCATGGTGACGCGGATCACGTTGCCGTCGCGGTTCGGGCTCACGCCGAGATCGGAGTCACGGATGGCGCGTTCCACGGCCGCGGCCTGAGACTTGTCGAACGGGGTGACGGCGAGGGTGCGCGGCTCCGGCACGCCGATGGAAGCCACGGACTTGATGGGCGTGGGGGAACCGTAGTAGTCCACCACGATGCCGTTGAGCAGCGCCGGGTTGGCGCGGCCGGTGCGGATGCCTGCGAAGTTCTCCTTGGTGTTCTCGATGCTCTTGGCCATCTGTTCCTTGGCCTGATCGACGACGGTTGCCATGTTTGCTCCTTTGGTTGCGTTTTGTCGTTCTTGGGGTTGTCTCCCATGCCCGCACTGCGGCGGGGCTCGTCACTGAGCGAGGGTGGATTCCGCGGAGGAGACGAAGGTGCCGATCTCCTCGCCCACCAGGGCGCGCGTCACGTTGCCCGGCTCCTCGAGGCCGAACACGCGGATGCACTGGCGGTTGTCGCGGGCCATGGACAGTGCGGCGGCGTCCATGACGGCCAGATTGTCCACGAGGGCGCGCTTGTAGCTCAGCGTGGCGAAGCGCTTGGCGGCCGGGTCCTTGCGCGGGTCGGCGGTGTAGACGCCATCCACGCCGTTCTTGCCCATGAGCACCTCGTCGCAGTGGATCTCCAGGGACCGCTGGATGGAGACGGTGTCCGTGGAGAAGTACGGCATGCCGGCGCCCGCACCGAAGATGACCACGCGGCCCTTCTCGAGATGACGGATGGCCTTGAGGGGGATGTACGGCTCGGCGACCTGCCCCATGGTGATGGCGGTCTGCACGCGGGTGGCCTGGCCCTCCTGCTCGAGGAAGTCCTGCAGCGCAAGGCAGTTCATGACCGTGCCGAGCATGCCCATGTAGTCGCCGCGCGAACGGTCGATGCCGGCCTGCTGCAACTCGGCGCCGCGGAAGAAGTTGCCGCCGCCCACCACTATGGCGACCTGCACACCCTGACGGACCGCCGGGACGATCTCCTCGGCGATGCGACGGATGACGGTGGTGTCGATGCCCACCTTACCGCCGCCGAAGGCCTCTCCGGAAAGCTTGAGCAGTACCCTGCGGGATCTGTCTGCAGTCATATGCGCCCTTTCTTCGGTTCGGTCACGCGGCGAATCGATGCCGCGAAACCGCGAAATCTACCGTTTCTCAGCCTATCCGCAAACGACGACACCGGCCGGCAGCGACGCGCGGGAAACAGGGAGAAACGGCAGACGGCGACGACCCGTGCACTCGGCACGACTCGTCGCCGTCTGAACAAGTTCGCCGTCCGGTTCGTTCACCGAACGAACGGTTCACCTATTGGGAGGGAGTCTCACTCCTCTTCCTCGCCCTTGCCGACCTCGATGCGGGCGAAGGCCAGGGCCTTGCCGCCCACCTCCTCGAACAGCTTGCCGACGGTCTTGGACGGATCCTTGACGAACGGCTGCTCGAGGAGGACGACCTCCTTGTAGAAGGCGTTGAGACGGCCCTCGACGATCTTGGGGACGATCTTCTCCGGCTTGCCCTCGGCCAGGGACTTCTCGGTGGCCACACGACGCTCGGACTCGACCACGTCGGCCGGAACGTCCTCGCGGGTGAGCCACTTGGCGCCCATGGCGGAGATCTGCAGGGCGGCCTCGTGGGCCACCTTGGCGCCGGCCTCGTCGGTGGCGATCATGGCCACGATGCTCGGCGGCATCTCGGCGGACTTCTTGTGCGCGTAGATCTCGACGTGCGGGCCGGAGACCTTGGCGAACTGGCCGAGCTTGACGTGCTCGCCGAACAGGGCGGCGGCCTCCTCGACGGCCACCTTCACGGACTCGGCGTCGCCGGCCTTGGCGGCGAGCAGCTCGTCCACGGAGTTGGCGTCGGCGGCGACGGCGTAGTCCACGACGGTGTCGGTGAACTCGACGAACTTCGGGGTCTTGGCCACGAAGTCGGTCTCGGAGTTGACCTCGACGGCGTAGCCGGTCTCACCGGCGTCGGTCTTGACGACCTTGGAGCCGATGGTGCCCTCCTGGGCCTTGCGGCCCTCGCGCTTGCCGGCGGCCTGAATGCCCTTCGCGCGGATGATCTCCTTGGCGCGGGCCACGTCGCCTTCGGCTTCGGTGAGCGCCTTCTTGACGTCCATCATGCCGGCGCCGGTGTCCTCACGGACCTGCTTGATCAGAGCGGCGGTAATTGCTGCCATGAAATTCTCCCTTGAGATGAAACTCGATTGTTATCCTTCGCTAAAAAGGAGGTGCAACCGTGATTGCACCTCCCATCCTAGCGAGTGGCGAACCCTAACGGATTCACTCGGCCTTGGCTTCGCCTTCGGCGGACTCGGCCGGGGCGGCTTCGGCGGCGGCCGGAGCCTCGGTGCCCTGCTGCAGCAGGTCCTTCTCCCAGGCGGCCATCGGCTGCTCGGCGGCTTCGCCCTCGGCCTTGGCGACCTGGCCGGAACGCTCGAGCAGACCGTCGGCGACGGCGTCGGCGAACAGGGTGGTCAGCAGCTCGATGCCGCGGATGGCGTCATCGTTGGCCGGGATCGGGTAGTCCACGGACTCCGGATCGGTGTTGGTGTCCACCAGGGCCACGACCGGGATGCCGAGCTTGTGGGCTTCCTCGACGGCCAGCGCCTCCTTGTTGATGTCCACGACGAACATCGCGGAGGGGGTGCGGTTCATGTTGCGGATGCCGCCCAGCTGCTTGGCCAGCTTGTCCTTCTCGCGCTCGAGGAGCAACAGCTCCTTCTTGGTCAGGCCGGAGCCGTGCACGTCGGAGAAGTCCATCTCCTCGAGCTCCTTGAGGCGGGAGACGCGCTTGGAGACGGTCTGGAAGTTGGTGAGCATGCCACCGAGCCAGCGCTCGGAAACGTAGGGCATGTTCACGCGGGTGGCCTGCGTGGAGATGGCTTCCTGGGCCTGCTTCTTGGTGCCGACGAACAGCACGGTGCCGTTGTGCGCGACGGTGGCCTTGATGAAGTCGTAGGCCTTGTCGATCAGCTCAAGGGACTTGAACAGGTTGATGATGTGGATGCCGTTGCGCTCCATGAGGATGTACTGCTTCATCTTCGGGTTCCAGCGGCGGGTCTGGTGTCCGAAGTGAACGCCGGCCTTGAGCATTTCGCTCATCGTGATCTGTGCCATAGCACTGCCTTTCTTGTCGGTTCTTGCCTGGCCATGCGCACCCGTATGCAACCCTCCCCTCGCGGGGCGGGCCGACCGACACGGGCCGTCGCGGACATGACGCGAATTTGGCGTGTGCCGCTAGACGATAATGGGTGGTCCGGGACGCCTGCGACTGCGTCCCTCGCCGGGTTGGCACACAAACTGTCAGAATAGCACGGCGGCGGGACCGGCCGCTACTTGGCGTGGGCGCGCATGTAGCGCATCGCCTCGCGGCGCTCCTCCTTCTCCAGACGGTCCAGATAGACGTGACCGTCGAGATGGTCGGTCTCGTGCTGGAGCATGCGGCCCATGAGCCCGTGCCCTTCGAGCACGACGGTCCGCCCGTCCAGATCGATGCCGCGCACGCGCGCGTAGTCGGCGCGGCGGGTCTTGTACCACAGGCCGGGCACCGACAGGCATCCCTCGTCGCCGTACTGCTCGCCGCTGGTCTCCTCGAGCACCGGGTTGAGCACGTAGCCAACCTTGCCTTCGATGTTATAGGAGAAGGCCCTCAGGCTCACGCCGATCTGGTTGGCGGACAGGCCCGCGCGTCCCGGGTCGTCAACGGTGTCGAGCAGGTCCTGCACGAGCCTCCTGACTGCCGGGGTGATGGTGGTGATCTCGTCGCACGGCGTGCGCAGCACCGGGTCGGGAACGACCCTGATTTCTCGAATGGCCACTGGTCGGTTACTCCTCGTGGATGTCGTTGCGGTCGGCGGCGTCGCCACGTTCGGCGTTGTCGCCGCGGCCCTCGCCCTCGCCGTCCGGCGCGCCGGTCTCGCCGGTCTCGCCGTCCTGGGCCTTGGGTCGCTTCATCTTCCCCTGCACGCTAGCAATGGAATCCGACACGTTGACGCGCGCCTGATCAAGCGCCTGACGGACCACGGGGCTCACCGATTCGGAGGCCTGACGAACGGATTCGGAGACCTGCTGCACGGTTTCCGCCGTACGGTCGATGATCTTCACCGAAGCCGGCGTGGGGCGCGCGGACCCCTTGGGCGCGTAGATCTCCCCGTCGATCACATCCGCGTAGCGCTGGAGCACCTTGGGACGTACCACCTTCAGGCTCGGGGTGAGCGTGCCGGTCTCCTGGCTGAACTCCTCGGTGAGGATGGCGAACTTACGCACCGATTCGGCACGCGACACGCCGGCGTTCGCCTTGTCCACGTACTGCTGGATGAACGCACGCACGGCGTCGTTGCCCTTGGCCTCGGCGAGCGTCATGCCACCGTCGAGCCCCTGCCCCTCGAGCCACGAGCGCAGCATGTCCGGTTCGAGCTCGATGAGCGCGGAGACGAACGGGCGGCCGTCGCCGACCACCACCGCATGCTGGACGATCGGGCACGTGTCGATGATGTCCTCCATGGGCGCCGGGCTGATGTTCTTGCCGCCGGCGGTGATGATGATGTCCTTCTTGCGGCCGGTGATGAACACGAAGCCCTTGTCGTCGATCATGCCCAGATCCCCGGTCCTGAGCCACGTGTCGCCGTCCATGGCCTCGGCGGTCATCTGCGGGTTGCGGTAGTAGCCCAGAAATACGTTGGGACCGCACACCTCCAGTTCGCCGTCGTCCGCCACGCGCACACCCATGCCCGGTCCGGGCCGGCCCACGGAGCCGACCTCGTTGGCGTCCTCCCAATTGACGAGCATCGGGGCGGCGGTCTCCGTCATGCCGTAGCCCTGGATGAACGTGATGCCGTCCATGCCGTTGAAGAAATGAGCCAGATCGTTGTTGATCGGCGCGCCGCCGCAGGCCAGAAACTTCAGGTTCGGGCCGAGCGCGGAACGTACCGACGAGCCGACGGAAAACATGAAGAACGCGCGTTCGATCCGCTGCACGATCGAGTGCCCGGTGCCATCCTGCTCGGCTTCACTCCACGCGACGAAGTGGCGGAACGCCCTGGCGAACACCCGGCCCTTGAGCCCGGCGCCGGCCTTCTGCGAGGCGGCGTTGTAGACCTTCTCGAACACGCGCGGCACTCCGAGCAGGTACGTGGGCTTGAAGCTCCTCAGATCCGCAAGCAGGTGCTTGGCACCCGGAATGTAGCCGATTACGCCGTGGCCGCCGATGGCCACATACTGGATGTAGCGGGCGAAGCAGTGCGCCAGGGGCAGGAACAGCAGCAGACGGTTGTCGTTGTACAGCATGTTGGGCAGAATCTCGTAGCCGTTGAGCACGATGTGCGTGTAGTTGCGGTTCGACAGCATCGCGCCCTTCGGCTTGCCGGTGGATCCGGACGTGTAGACGATGGTGAGCAGATCGTCCGCCTTGACGCGCCCGATGGCGGCATCCAGATCGGCGTCGGAGACGGAACGGCCGAAGTCGGCGAGGGCATCGAGCCCATCGGCCTTGAAGTTGAACACATATTTCAGGGAGCCGTTGCCGTCATTGCGGATCTGCTCGAGGGACTGAGCGTGGTCGAAGTCGCCGGCGAAGGCCACCACGGGCTCCACCTCCTCGATGATCCCCGCCGACTGCTTGATCGAGTCGGTCTCGTAGATCGGCACGAGCACGGCGCCCACGGCCGCGCACGCGAAGTCCACCACACCCCACTCGTAGCAGGTGGGCGAATAGACGATCACGCGTTCGCCCTTGACCGCGCCCACGGCGAGCAGACCCTTGGCCACCTCGCGCACGCGCGCCAGCATGTCCTTCGCGGTCACGTCGTGCCAATGGCGAGTCTCGTCGTCCTGCCATTGGGCGATCACGCCCTCCGGATCCCCGGCCGCCCGCCGGGCCAGCAGCGAAAAGACGGTGTCCTCGTCCGTCGTGGTGTACTTGATCGGTTCGATGTTCTCCTTGCGCATGCTCCTAACTATAATTCAGCCCAGGTCGAGCGTGGTGCACAGCCATCGACCGCCCATGTAGTCGAAGACGACGGTGGACCAGTAGTCGGTGCGCCCCACGCACAGGTGGACCCACGCCTCCACGTGGTCGGCGCTGCGCACCACGGCGTCGATGCCCTTGGCTTCGACCGGCAGCCGCAGGGCGTGCCGGCCCAGCTCCGGGTGGCGCTGCAGATGCGAACGGTACAGCAGCGCCATGGTGGCCAGCTTGCGCACGGTGCGCGTGGTGGCCGCGCGTACGAGCTTGCCGGCGTCGAGCCGTCCACGCACGATCTCCATGGCCCGGCAGGCCAGCTGCGCCGCCGCGGCCGCAAGTCCGATGCCATCCTGCCGGGTCATGTCCCGGCTCACGTAACGGCAGATGCGCAGGGGAATCGCATCGCCCTCCCCCGTCAGCTGCACGTCAACCTGAAACGAATCTGAAACGCTGTCCATGATGCTTCCTTGCCCTTCTCTCGGAAAGTCTCCGTGGCTCTCCTACCCTGAGCTGTACATCATGGCAGGGCCCCGGTCAAATCGCGACCGGGGCCCTGTGGATAAGTGGATGGCCGACGCCGCTGTGGACGAACGTGGCCCATCCCCTGCAACGCGTTGGCCTAGCGCGCGGCGTTCGGGGTGACGACCATGCCGCAGCGCTGGAAATTCTTCACGTCCACGTAACCCGTGGACGCCATGGCGCGGCGCAGCGCACCGATGAAGTTCACGCGGCCGTCGGCCTGATGGCTCGGTCCGAACAGGATCTGCTCGAGCGGCGCCACGGTGCCCACGTTCGCACGGTAGCCGCGCGGCAGGGTCTGGTGGCGGGCCTCGGCGCCCCAGTGCATGCCCTTGCCGGGGGCTTCGGTGGCGCGGGCCAGCGGGGCGCCCAGCATGACGGCGTCCGCGCCGAGCGCGAAGGCCTTGACGAAGTTGCCGGAATCTCCCATGCCGCCGTCGGCGATCACCTGCACGTAGCGGCCACCGGACTCGTCCATGTAGTCGCGGCGCGCCTCGGCCACGTCGGCGATGGCGGTGGCCATCGGGGCATGCACGCCGATCGTGGTGCGCGTGGCGGACACGGCGCCGCCGCCGAAGCCCACGAGCACGCCCGCCGCACCCGTGCGCATGAGGTGCAGGGCCGCCGTGTAGTTGGCCGCGCCGCCCACGATCACCGGTACGTCGAGATCGTAGATGAACTTCTTGAGGTTGAGCGGCTCGTGGGTCTGCGAGACGTGCTCGGCGGAGACGGCGGTGCCGCGGATCACGAACAGGTCCACGCCGGCGTCCACCACGGTCGAATAAAACTGCTGGGTGCGCTGCGGGGACAGGGCGCCGGCCACGGTCACGCCCGCGTCGCGGATCTCGTGCAGACGCTGCGTGATGAGCTCGGACTTGACCGGCTCCGCGTAGATCTGCTGGATGCGCGCGATCGCCTTGTCGCCGTCGAGCGCGGCGATCTCGTCGAGCAGCGGCTGCGGATCCTCGTAGCGGGTCCACAGGCCCTCGAGGTCCAGCACACCCAGACCGCCGAGGCGGCCCATCGCGATGGCGGTGGCGGGGCTGGTCACGGAGTCCATGGGGGCGGCGATGACCGGAATGTCGAATTCGTAGGCATCCACCTGCCACGATGTGGACACGTCCTGCGGATCGCGCGTCCTGCGGGAGGGGACGATGGCGACATCGTCCAGAGAGTAGGCGAGACGGGCCTTCTTGCCGAGACCGATTTCAATTTCCTGAGACATGGCTACTAGGCTAATGCCGCCTTGCGACCGGCGTGTTCCAACGCCGTAACCATTTGGAGACATTCGGTCTGGTATTGCTGTGGATGAATACGCCCCACGAAAGACGAGGAGGATCGCATGGGCAAGATCAAGGTCGAAGGAACCGTCGTCGAGCTTGACGGCGACGAGATGACGCGCGTGATCTGGAAGGACATCAAGGACAAGCTCATCCTGCCCTACCTCGACGTGAACCTCGACTACTACGATCTGGGCATCGAGAACCGCGACGCCACGGACGACCAGGTGACCATCGACTCCGCCAGGGCCATCCAGAAGTACCACGTGGGCGTCAAGTGCGCCACCATCACGCCGGACGAGGCCCGCGTCAAGGAGTTCGGCCTCAAGAAGATGTGGAAGTCCCCCAACGGCACCATCCGCAACATCCTGGGCGGCACCATCTTCCGCGAGCCGATCGTCATCTCCAACATCCCGCGTCTGGTGCCCGGCTGGACCAAGCCGATCGTGGTGGCCCGCCACGCCTTCGGCGACCAGTACAAGGCCACCGACTTCAAGGTGCCGGGGGCCGGTCGCCTGACCGTCACCTTCACCCCGTCCGACGGCTCCGCGCCGATCGAGCATGTGGTCTACGACTACGGCGAGGACGGCGGCGTGGCTCAGGTGCAGTACAACGCCAACGACTCCATCCGCGGATTCGCACGCGCCTGCTTCAACTACGGGCTCATGCGCCACTACCCGGTGTACCTGTCCACCAAGAACACCATCCTCAAGGCGTACGACGGCCAGTTCAAGGACATCTTCGCCGAGGTGTTCGAGACCGAGTACAAGGACCGCTACGAAGAGGCCGGGCTGACCTACGAGCACCGCCTGATCGACGACATGGTCGCCAGCTCCCTCAAGTGGCATGGCGGCTACATCTGGGCATGCAAGAACTACGACGGCGACGTCCAGTCCGACTCCGTGGCGCAGGGCTTCGGCTCGCTGGGCCTCATGACCTCCGTGCTCATGACCCCCGACGGGCAGACCGTGGAGGCCGAGGCCGCACACGGCACCGTGACCCGCCACTACCGCCGCTGGCTCAAGGGCGAGAAGACGTCCACCAACCCCATCGCATCCATCTTCGCGTGGACCGGCGGCCTCAAGCACCGCGCGGATCTGGACGGCACCCCCGAGGTCCGTCACTTCGCCGAAACGCTGGAGAAGGTGATCGTGAAGACTGTCGAAGGCGGCCAGATGACCAAGGACCTCGCCATGCTCGTGGGTCCCGACCAGCCGTGGCTGGACACCGAAGGCTTCATGAACGCCCTCGACGAGAACCTCGCCAAGGCGCTCGCCGAGTGAGTCTTTCTCGGTGACGCCTTCTCGGTGACGCCTTCCCGGTGATGCAATCCAATCGAGCCCTGTGCCGCAGACTCACGGCACAGGGCTTGTTGTTGTTCCGCGGACATTGTGCCCGCGCTGTGCCCCGGCGTGACCCCGGCGTGACCGTAGTAAGGTGGAACCGTATTGTCCGTTGACCCGGGTGCCGAGGTCCCGCAGACCGTGCGGTCCCGCAGATTGTGGTGAGGTGCGATTCGTGAAAGCGTCGAAGGCGATGAGACGACTGGGAGCACGACTGGCCTGCGCGCTGTCCGTCCTCGCCGTATCGCTTTCCATGGCCGCATGCGCCTTCGCCCGGCCCAATCCCTCCCCATCCACCACGGCTCCCTCCGACGGCGCGTCCGCAAGCGTTTCCGCAAGTGCATCCGCTTCGTCCCCCACCGGTTCCGTGGCCATCTTCGTGCCGTCCGACGGACTCACGCTCAGCCAGAACACGCCGACCAACAAGTGGGCGGCCCTGTCCAAGGACATCCAGCAGGCGGTCTCTTCGCAGAACGCGGCTGCGACCGTGAAGGCGACTGCGTCAAACGACCTCAACGCGCAAAGCCAGGCGGTGCAGGACTACGTCGTCAACACCCTCAACGGCGGCGACCAGGATGCGGTCAAATCCACCACGCTCATCGTCGCGCCCGTCACCGCGTCCGACGCCGTCACCCGCCAATACGGCGATTATGTGCGTCAGGACGTGACGTGGAGCGAGGCAACCGACGGGCTGACCGACGCCGAACGCACGCAGCGCGCCGCAGGGCAGCGGCTGACGAATGCGCTCACCCTCGCGAAGGAATCCGGCATGCACGTGGTGCTGGTGTCCAACCAGCTGCAGGGCTTCACGCCGGACCTGTTCGTGGCGTTCGCCACCGCACGGGACATCGGCCGCATTCAGGCGCAACAGCTGGTGAGCAAGCTGGAACTGGACCGTACCAGTGCGGACAATCCCAAGAACATCGAAGTACTGCTCCCCTACATCGCCACGCGCAAGGACGGCACGCCAGTGAGCACGACGTTCGT
Organism: Bifidobacterium sp. LH_389; assembly: GCF_056357235.1. NCBI lineage: Bacteria > Bacillati > Actinomycetota > Actinomycetes > Bifidobacteriales > Bifidobacteriaceae > Bifidobacterium > Bifidobacterium sp. LH_389. The sequence goes on along the minus strand of NZ_JBKEVR010000001.1, from coordinate 344,677 downwards.
CTCCGAGGCTTTCGCCGGCATCTGGGAGGTGCTCGGCCCGTACTTCCGCGACGGCAGGGCCGTAAGCCCCTCGCGGCTTCTGGGCTCCTCCTCCACCGAGGACAGCTGGTCGCAGCTCACGTTCGATCCCAGCGGAACGGACGGCGTCAACAGCGAGATCATCGAACGGCTCGGCATGCGCGATGCATCAAAGCACCGGCGCATCGACGGCATTCTCGCCATGAACGACTACATCGCCTCCCAGACGGTCTCCACGCTCACCGATCTGGGCTACACCGGCTCGGCGGCGGACATCAATCCGGAGATCAGCATCTCGGACATCGTGGGCAGCTTTGCCGGCAAGGTGGACCTGCAGCGCGGCAGCGTTCCCGACCCGCGCAAAGCGCCCACCAACGCGCCGACCGCCAGCCCGTCCACAGGATCCGGCATCACGCTGCCGTTTGCCGACGCGCTCAACGGCGCTGCCACGGACAAGGACGCCGACGACGACCCCGACTGGCCCATCATCACCGGCTACGGCGCCTACGTGGACACCATCCCCCAGATCGTCAACGGCAAGCAATGGATGACCGCGCTCGGCAACCGCAAGGACACCGCCACGGCGATCGCACAGACCGTGGCCACGTTCAACGGCGGCGGAGACATAGCCTCAGTGGAGGGCGTGTCCGTGCACGACTATGGCAGCGACGAGACCGGCAACAAGGCCAGTGTGCCCACCATCGCCAAGGACCAGCTGCCCGTCGCCGCATCGAACCTCAAGGCTATGCTCATCGACCCGGGCTACGTGACGCCCGCCGACGCCGGGTTGTGATGCCGCCCAGACCGGCATTTCGCGCGATCGGTCCAACCTGTGCGCCCTGCGATGCAGATTGGACCGATCATGCGATTTTCGGGCCCCAAAACGGCCGTTTTTTCGTCCGATCGGTCCAAACTGCGAAAACGGGCGCACAGGTTGGACCGATTGCGCCGATCGGCCGAACGCGCGAAAGCACATATCCGCCGTTGGGTCACTTCAGGCGGGGATTCATAGCGACGCGAGATGCTCGGCGGGTCCGACTTGCGGTTGACGCTGCGTAAGGGGCCACACTGGTTGCAGCGACGCAGACCGTGCGTCGCGGACAGGAACGGAAAACACTGCTTTCATAAGGAGATGTGTCATGAGCGAGCACGGAACCATGGCGGGCAACGGGACCCGCATCAATGCCGGCATGTTCGACGTGGAGGGCGATCTGCTGGACGCGAACCAGCTGTGGCCGATCAATCAGGCCGCTCAGGTCAGCGGCGTGACGACGCGCACGCTACGGTATTACGACGAGACCGGCTTGGTCAGGCCCACCGAGACCTCCGCCGGCGGCGAACGATGGTATGACTGGCCGACCCTGGTCCGGATCCAGTTCGTGATACTGCTGCGCGATGCCGGACTGTCTGTTGCGGACATCGCCGCGATAGCGCAGCCGGGGGCACACAGCATCCGACAGGCCATCGATGCCAAGACGGAGGATCTGCACCGTGAAATCGCAGCGATACGGCACAGGTTGCAAGTGCTGCACAACCTGTCCGACCTGTGCGACGATAACGGAGACATTCCCCAGATGCGCCGGACCGCATCCAATCCGGCATTGGCCCGATACGGAATCGCCGCAGCGCAACGGTGGGGCGAACTCTCCGACGAGCAACGCAGGCGAATCGAACGGACGCGGGACGATGCCGAACGCCATGCACGTGAGGCGATGCTCGCCGACGCCAGGCAATGGAAGCAGCTGTTCGACTCCGGCGTCTCCCCGGATTCTCCGGAGGCGCAGCAGCTGGCCGAACGCATCTTGCACCGGAACATCCAAGCGGCGGCGGCGAACGCCACGATGTCCGATGCCGACTCGCCGTCGCCGGCCATACCGCTGTCGGCCACGCTTGACGCGATTCGCACCGCGCTGACCGGCGATCCGCGTTTCGCCGACCCCTGCGGTGCGGCGCTTTACGGCAGCAAGGCCTGCGCGGACTTCGCCAACGAGGCCATCCGCATCCATGCGCAGCATGTTGCCGAACGCTTTGCGAATGATGTGCGGCCGGACAGCGTGCACAAGTAGATGTGGAGTAAGAATGTGATCTCACGGATCCAAGCAAAAAGCCCCGGACAAAAACCGGGGCTTTGCAGAAGCTCCTGCGGCTGGGCTTGAACCAGCGACCGTCCGATTAACAGTCGGATGCTCTGCCAACTGAGCTACGCAGGAATGTTCAATTATTCGAGTCGGCCTGAGCCGAACCGAGCTCCTGCGGCTGGGCTTGAACCAGCGACCGTCCGATTAACAGTCGGATGCTCTGCCAACTGAGCTACGCAGGAATGGCTTTCGTGCAGTGGATTTCTCCAGCGCACAAGACAGATACTTTACAACAGCATTGCGAAAATGCAAATCAGCGTGTCTTACGGCATGTCTTCGGCGTGCCGGATGCCGCATCGGCCAGCGTTTTCCGCGGTATTGCAACGCTTTCCCCGATCATCGCTTGCAATGCGACGGGAAAAGCAGTCTGAAACCGGAAGGAAGGGGTGAAAGCTCAAGAAAGACGACACGCCGAAGCGCCGCGACGGAAGCCCGTATATCAGACGCCCGTAGGTCTTACCCACATTCGACCACAGGCGTCCGCCGATTGGACCCACGTGTGCGCCTCGGCCAGACTCGTCCGTACTGCGGCTGTCGGCCTCATCGGCGGGCCATGCCGCAGGATTCCAAGCCAGAAATGAAAGGACGCAGCCATGGCGATGACGAGACGCGGCCATGCCGCCGAAATGCGACGCCGCACAGCCAAGGCACGCCGGTACGCCGAAGAGTGCCTCCGCAAACGGATGCGCGCGATCGCCTTTGCCATGCTGACCGCTCTGGCGACGGCCCTGTGCGCCACCATGGTCACTGCCACGCCCCGGGCGCTTGCCGATGCCGGAGAACGACCCTCCGGCTGCCTTGCGACCATGGACTGGCCGCTGCGCACGGTTTCAGGTGAACCGCCCGCATTGCTCGAGCCGTTTCAGGAACCGCCGGAGCCGTGGCTCGCCGGGCATCGCGGCGTGGATCTGCAAGCTGTGGCCGGAGACATGATTCGCGCACCGGCGGACGGAATGATTGCGTTTTCCGGACGGGTGGGAGGCAAGGACGTGGTCAGCGTGCGGCATGGCATGTTCGCCTCCACATTCGAGCCGGCGGTCAGCGATCTGGCGGTCGGCGCGACAGTGGCACGGGGAAGCCCGTTCGCCACGGTTTCCGGTCACAGCGACCACTGCGACGGCAAATGCCTGCACTGGGGCATCAGATGGGGCGTCGAAACCGGGAAACGCATATACCGCGACCCGGCCGAAATGGCGGGCAGGCACCGCATTGTGATCAAATCGGCCGAATCGCCGCGCATCCGCCGATCGGACCGGCATGCACGGTAGAATCCGTACGTAGATTGACACGAGGAGACGAGGGCACCATGCAAAAGGAATACACGCGTCCGCAGCCGGAACCGATCGACTACGACAGGAACATCTTCGAGATCCTCGCCGAGCGAGCCAACCGCGCCCCACAGGATTCGCTCGTCGAATACAAGGACGGAACCGGAACGTGGCGTTCGTTCACGGCGGTGGAGTTCCGCGACAAGGTGATCGCGCTGGCCAAGGGACTGATCGCGCGCGGCATCCGGCCGGGGGACGCGGTGGCGGTCGTCTCGCACACCCGTTGGGAGTGGACGGCGCTCGACATGGCCATCATGTCCATCGGCGCGCTGACCGTGCCCGTGTACGAGACCAACTCTGCGGCGCAGGTGCGCATGATCTTCAACGATTCCAACGTGAAGATGGCGTTCGCGGAGAACGACATGCAGCGCGACAAGATCGAGTCCGTGCGCGATCAGGTGACCGATCTGGGTGACGTGTACGTGATCGAGCTCGGCGCGCTGGATACCCTCGAGACCTTCGGCAGGGACGTGAAGGACGCGGAATTCTACGAGCGCGAGAAGGCCGTGCGCGGCTCCGATCTGGCCACGATCGTCTACACGTCCGGCTCGACCGGCACACCCAAGGGCGTGGAGCTGTCCCACGGCAGCTTCGTGTTCATCACGTACTCGGGCATCCGTTCCATGCCGGACATCGCCATGAAGCCGAACCGCCGCCTGCTGCTCTTCCTGCCGCTGGCGCACGTGTTCGCACGTTACATGCAGTACTTCTGCTTCGCCGGCAACGTCACGCTCGGCCTGTCCAGCAACCTCAAGACCATTCTTGCGGACTTCGGCGCCTTCAAGCCCACGTTCGTGCTGGCCGTGCCGCGCATCTTCGAAAAGATCTACAACGCCGCCTCGCAGAAGGCCGGCACCGGTCTCAAGGGCCGTCTGTTCGCGGACGCGGCGAAGACCGCACGCGAATGGTCCCGCGCCCAGCAGTCCGACGACGGCATCCCGTTCGGCCTGGCCGTGAAGCATGCCGTGTACAACAAGATCGTGTACTCGACCATCATGGGCGTGTTCGGCGGGCACGTGGAGTACGCGGTCTCCGGCGGCGCTCCGCTCGACTCGTCCATCGCCCACTTCTTCAACGGCGTGGGCCTGCCGCTGCTGGAGGGCTACGGCATGACGGAAACCTGCGCCCCGGCCAGCGTGAACCCCACGACCGGCTACAAGATCGGCACGATCGGCCTGCCCATGCAGGGCGTCACGTTCGGCGTGGCGGACGACGGCGAGCTGTGCATCAAGAGCCCCAGCGTGTGCGCCGGCTACCACAACCATCCGGAGATCACCACGCAGCAGCTCGTGGACGGATGGCTGCACACCGGCGATCTGGGAGACATCGACGCCGACGGGTTCGTATCCGTCACGGGCCGTAAGAAGGACCTCATCATCACCGCCGGCGGCAAGAACGTGTCCCCCGCCGAGCTGGAGGTGGCGGTCATGACTTCGCCGGTGGTCAACCAGTGCGTGGTCATCGGCGACCGCAAGCCGTTCGTGGCCGCGCTCGTGGCCCTCGACCTTGCCGAGACGAACGCGTGGCTCAAGTTCAAGGGCGCACCGGAGGTCAAGGACCTGGCCGAGGCCGCCGCCAATCCGATCGTCCGCTCCGAGGTGGAGCGTGCGGTGGATGCCGCCAACGATCAGGTCTCCCGCGCCGAGTCGATCCGCAAGTTCGAGATCCTCACCGACGACCTCAACGAGGCGAACGGCATGGTCACGCCCAGCCTCAAGGCACGCCGCGAAGCCATCACCGCTCGGTACCGGGACATCATCGAGAACGTGATCTACGCCGGCAAGCGGTAGGCCGCGGGGCGACGGATAAACAGATAAACCGTCCGGCAGGCAGCCTCCTATAGCGGGGCAAGCCGCTTTGCGAGGGAGATCAATCGATCGACGAGTCAACCTCATCGGCGCAAGACAGCCCCGTTCGCACGCATGAGGACTCGACTCCCCCGGGATGCATTTTCATCCGTTGGGTCCAACCTGCACGGCTCAATTCGCAGGTTGGACCGATCGTGCGAAAAAACAGCCCTTTTTGAGGCCGAAAATTGCATGATCGGTCCAAGCTGCGTCGCAGGGCACACAGGTTGGACCGAACGAGCAAATCGGATCGAACGGGAGCATGACGTTGACCATCGGCTGCCAGCACGAGCCCGCTAGAGGCATCTTTTGTAACGGAATTACAAAAACGATCTCCAAGGCGCTGTAGGAGGCCATTGTTGTAATTCCGTTACAAAACTGATTTCTAAGCCGCGGTCAGAGACCAATTTTGTAATTCCGTTACAGCATCGGTCTCCGAGGCGCGTTTCAAGACCGATGTTGTAACACAGTTACAAAGCGGGCGTTGGGCTTGTCGGAGCAAACTCGTCGGACCATACCGTGAGACAGACAACAGACGGATGCAGACCGTACCGAAGGACAGGCCACACCGAAGGGGCGGATCATGCCGCAGAACTGCGCTGTAGCAGCAATGGCAAAAGTCGCTTCCTCATCCGATCCTCACGAAACGCGTACGGTCAGATGCCCCGCAGGCGGAGTGTTCCTTACGGTTTGCTCACGGTCGCCTTTGACGTTCCGCAATGCGCCTCCTAGAGTGAGAGCGGGAAGGCTCACGAGGACGAGATCGTCGGAAGGATCAAGGGTGACAGTCACAGGCGCGGACCACGACGAGGGGACGGACAGAGGGCCAAGCAAACCGAACCGCAGGCCGGGCAGGCTGACCCGCAGGCTGAGTCTGACCGTCGGACAGCGCAGAACGGGTAGGCCAAGCAAGCTCAGCAAGGCAAGCAAGCCCGGCAAGCCCACCGCCGCGGGCATGCTCGTCGCGGTGGGCATCGTGTACGGAGACCTGGCCACGAGCCCGATCTACGCGCCCAAGGCGCTCATGCTGGCCCAGGGCGGCATGCTGAACCGTTTTCAGACGCTGGGATCGCTCTCGTTGGTGTTCTGGTTCATGCTCATGGTGGTGACCGTCAAATACGTGTGCACGGCCATGCGCGCGGACAATCAGGGCGAGGGCGGCGTGTTCGCGCTGTTCGCGGCGGTGCGCCGGTTCTGGCCTCCGGCGGCGGCATTCGCGATGGTCGGTGCGGCCGCGTTTCTGGCGGACAGCGTGTTCACGCCGGCGGTGGGCATCACCTCCGCGGTGGAGGGTCTGGCGTCCATCCCGTGGATCGGGGACAGCGCGTACTGGTCGCAGGAATTGTCGGTGATGATCGCCATCGCGATCATTCTGGCCCTGTTTCTGGCGCAGCATGCGGGCACGCACCGGCTGGGTTCGCTGTTCGGACCCATCATGGTGGTCTGGCTGACGTTCCTCACCGTGACCGGCGTGATGGCCATGACCCGCGACTGGAGCGTGCTGGAGGCGCTGAACCCGGCGCTCGGCTTCGAATTCCTGTTCTCCGGGGAGAACAAGGCGGGCGTGGCGATCATGGGCAGCGTGTTCCTGGCACTCACGGGCGCGGAGGCCCTGTATTCGGACATGGGCCACGTGGGGCGCAGCAACATCTGGGCCACATGGCCGCTGGTCAACGTGGCGCTGATCTGCTCGTACTTCGGTCAGGGCGCATGGATGCTGCAGGGGCACGCCACCGCCGTGGAAGACGCCGCCCCGCTGTTCCAGATCATTCCGGATGCGGCGCGTCCCTTTGGCGTGGTGCTGGCGCTGATGGCCGGCGTGATCGCCTCGCAGGCCCTCATTTCCGGCGCATTCACGCTCACCGCCGCGGCCGACGGCCTGAGCTGGCTGCCCAGGCTCAACATGCGCTACCCGGGTGTGAGCCGCGGGCAGATCTACATTCCCAGCGTGTGCGGCGCACTGGCCGCGCTCACCGTGTTCGTGGTGCTCTACTTCCGGTCGTCGTCGGCCATGGAGGCGGCGTACGGGCTGGCGTTGACGGTCGCCATGCTCATGGACAGCGTGCTGCTGTCCGTCTACCTGTGGCACGTGAAACAGCGGAAGGTGGCGGCCGTGACCGCGGGAACGGTGTTTCTGGCGGTGGAACTGCTGTTCCTGTGCGCCGCGGTGAGCAAGTTCATCGAGGGCGGCTACGTGACGGTGGTCATCTGGGGTCTGGTGTTCGCCATGTTCCACGTCTGCTCGCGCGGCGTGCAGCTGGAGAGCGGCGACGTGGGGCACATTCACGCGGACGATCTGGCTCATATTCTGGCGGACAGCACGAAGGACGACAAGCGCGATCTGGTGGCGGACAACCTCGTCTACCTGACGCCGGACGCCGCCATGCGCGAAGTGGAGAAGGACGTGGCCGTGAGCATGATCCACCATCGCGCGCACGCCTACTGGGTGGTCAGCGTCATGCAGTCCGAACGTCCGTTCGACCGCGACTGGAAGGTCGTCTCCTACGGGCGCGGGCTGCACCGCGTGGTGATCAGCCTCGGATACAAGGTGCCGCAGTTCTACCTGCAGTCCTTCATGCGCACGATCATGGAGAACATGCTCGTCAACGGGGAGATCGACCGCATCGACCCGAAATGGCCGAAGCTGGCGAACAGGAGCGAGCGCCTCGGCATCGGCGACGTGCGCTACGTGCTCATGCACCGGGTGATCAGCCCCGAGTCGACCCTGCCCGACGCGGACCGCACGCTGCTGCGCGCCTACCAGTCGCTCAAGCGGGTCATGTCGAAGCCGGTCGAATGGTTCGGTCTGGAGACCAACGATCCGATCATCGACACGGTGCCCGCGTGGAGCGGCGAGGAGCGGCTGATGCCGATGCGCCGCACGGGCAGGGGCACGCGGTCCGCCGTGGACGCCGCCGGAACGGGACAGGCCATGGCGGGGCAGGTCGGACCGGTCGGCGGCGAAGCGTAGGCGACGCTACACGCCGACCGACCGCACGATAGTCCGCTGACTCGCCGCGGGGCCGTCCTACCGCGCGGCGATCTCGTCGATGCGGGCGAGCTCGTCGTCGCTGAACGTGGTGTTCTTCAGGGCGCCGATGTTGTCGAGGATCTGCTGCGGCTTGGAGGCGCCGATGAGCACGCTGGTGACCTTGCCGTCGTGCAGGAGCCATGCGAGGGACATTTCGGCGAGCGTCTGACCGCGGTCGGCGGCGAGCGCGTTGAGGTCGCGGATCTGCTGCAGGCGCTCGGGGGTCAGCGCGTCGCGATGGAGGAAGCGGCCGTCTGCGGCGATGCGGCTGTCCGCCGGAACGCCGTTGAGATAGCGGTCGGTGAGCAGGCCCTGGGCGAGCGGGCAGAACGTGATGAGTCCCTTGCCGATGCGGTCGGCGGTTTCCTTGAGCCCGTTGCGCTCCACGGTGCGGTCGAAGATGTTGTACTTGTTCTGGTTGATGACGAACGGCACGTGCAGCTCACGCAGGATCGCGGCCGCCTTCTCCATGGTGGGGCCGTCGTAGTTGGACAGGCCCACGTACAGCGCCTTGCCGGAGGCGACGGCCTGGGCGAGCGCGCCCATGGTCTCCTCGAGCGGGGTGTCCGGGTCCGGACGGTGGTGGTAGAAGATGTCCACGTAGTCGAGGCCGAGGCGCTTGAGGCTCTGGTCGAGGCTGGCGAGCAGGTACTTGCGGCTGCCCATGTCCCCGTAGGGTCCGCTCCACATTTCGTAGCCGGCCTTGGTGCTGATGATCAGCTCGTCGCGGTGGGCGGCGAAGTATTGGCGGATGATGCGGCCTACGTTCTTTTCGGCGGCGCCCGGTTCGGGGCCGTAGTTGTTGGCGATATCGAAGTGGGTGATGCCGTTGTCGAACGCGGTGAAGAGCAGCTGCTTCATCTGCTCGTACGGATTGTGGTCGCCGAAGTTGTGCCAGGTGCCCAGACTCACGGCGGGCAGCTTGAGGCCGCTGGCGCCGCAGCGGTTGTAGGTCATGTCGCTGTAGCGCGTGACGGCGGGCTGGTAGGCGACGGTGGGTTCGAACATGCGTTCTCCTTTGATGTGTTCGTTGGCCGTATGACCGGCCGATGGTTCGATCATCGCACTTCAAGTACACTTGAAGGCAAATCGGGATGTCGACTGAGTTATCGGGAGGCGTGTCATGACGGACACAATGAATGCAACGAGCGGACCGGACGGAACGGAACGGTCGTACACCATCCGCGAGGTGGCGACGATGTTCCATATGCAGCCCTCCGCGCTGCGCTATTACGAGGAGCAGGGGCTGCTGACCGGGGTGGGCCGCACCGAGACCGGCCAGCGCGAGTACCGGCAGTGCCATGTCAACCGGTTGCGCTCGATCTGCTGCTTCAAGCATGCCGGCATGAGCATCGACGAACTCAAGCGGTTCTTCTCGTTCGAGTCGGACGAGGAGGGACACATCGACGAGATCATGACCCTCCTCGAGGCGCGCCGCACGGCGATCGAGGAGCAGGAGCGGCTCATCGCTGAGGCGCACGCGCACATCCTGCGCAAGCTGCACTACTATGGCGACATCCGCTCCGCCGCGGCGGTCGGCGGTCCGCGCCCCGACTGGGCGGACTACCGGCACGCCACGTTCAGGGAGTGAGCGGACGGCGAGCGCGCCCGGCAATCATAGGCTGCGGGCCGCCTCGACCACCCAGCGCATGCGCTCCCAGTCGAGCTTGGCGTCCACGGTACAGTCGCCGCCGAGGATGAGGCCGCGCTTGCCGTGGTCCAGAATTAGGTTGCGGGTGTACGCCTTCACCTCGTCTTCGGTGCCGTCGTAGATTACGCCTTGGTGGCCGTTGCCGTCCCAATGCGTCTCGAAGCCGCCCATGCAGGGTTTGCCGCCGAAGAAGCGCCGGCCTTCGATGAGGTCGAGCCCTTCCACGAACACGGCCCAGTTCATGACGCGCGCCGGATAGTCCTTCCACAGTTCGAGCCGGTTGCGGTCGCCGCCCCAGCCGCACATGTGCAGAATGTTGTTCTCGGAGAACCGGTTGGCGTGTTCGAGCACATACAGGTCGCTCGGCGCGATCCACGACCGGTACTCCTCCTCGGTGAACCGGTCGTATTCGCCGCCCTGCACGCAGTAGTACACGCCGTCGCACCCGGCCTCGCGGATGAGCAGTTCGGTCAGCAGCGCGTTCGACTGGGCAACCACGTCCAGGGCGCGCATCACGCCGATCGGATCCTCCTTGAGGTAGCGCGTGGCCTCCGGGGAGGACTGGCCGTACGGCTCGAGCGAGAAGCGGAAGGAGGAGAACGGCTGGAACACGTTGTAGAACACGCAGCGCTCCCCGCCGATCGCCTCCACGATCGCCTTCGCGCGGTCCACCTGCCCGCGGATCCATGGGTCGTCGGCCGTGAGCGGTTCGAGCTCACCCCACGCGCGGCGTTCGATCACGTCCCAGTCCACGGGGTAGGCGAAGAACCCGTCGCACATGATCTTGACGAAGTCCAGATCCGTCCGCCGGTAGAAGTCGAGATGCGCTTCGACGTTGGCCTCGCCTTCGCTGTGCTCATGGTCGAAATGGAACCAGAAGCCGACCGGCACGTGGTCCACCGGTTCGTTGTGCATGGCGTGCAGCATGCGTTCGCGTTTGGTCATGGGTTTCGGCGCGGGAGCGGGATTCGGTACTGCTGCGGGTGTGATGATGGCCATGGGCCTTGTTCTCCTTGCTGACTGCGTTGTCGTTGGTTGGTATTCTACGCGTAAGCCTCGGCCCTCTCGCGCAGGCGACGGCGCTCGTGCTGGATCTCCGCCCTTCGATCCGAAGGCCGCACGCTTATGCCCGCATGGCGAACGAACGCGCGGACGGCACGCCGGCACCTATCAGCCCGTCCTCCTCGAGGGCCGCATGCATCCGATCAAGACTGCGCTCCAGAAGCGGATAGGGCATGGCGAAGTTGAAGCGCGCACAGCCTACGCCGTTGGCGCCGCACTCGATGCCGGGGGTCATGGCCACCTGGGCACGCTCGCGGAAGTAGGCGGCGGGGTCGTTCAAGCCCAATGCGGTGAAGTCGAGCCAGGCAATGTAGGTGCCGACCGGCGGAACGTAGTGCACGCCGGGGAAGCGTTCGGTCATTTCGCGGTTCATGAGCTCGACGTTGCGACGCAGGTAGGCGAGCGCGTTGTCGAGCCATGCGGCGCCGCCTCGGTAAGCGGCATCGGCGCCGACCGCCCCGATGGTGGCCGTCTGGTGTTCGGACCATTCGGCGCGGCCCATCCAGATCTCCAGATCGGCGGGATTGGTGAGGATCACCTGCGCGCACTTGATGCCGGGAATGTTGAACGCCTTGGAAGCGGACGTGGCGGTCATGGACTGCATGGCCGCCGTGGGGCCGATCGTGGCGAACGGGACGTGCCGGCCCTCGAACACGAACGGCGCATGGATCTCGTCGTTGAAGATGCGCACGTCGTATTCGGCGGCGAGCGCGGAAATGGTCTGCATCTCGTCCACGGTGAGCACCTTGCCGATCGGATTGTGCGGATTGCACAGCACAAAGGCGCGGCAGCCATGCTCGAACGCGGTGCGGATCGCGGCGAAGTCGAACGACCAGCCGTCCACGCCATCGCTCCCCTCGGCACGCAGCATGGGGATCTCGATCACATTCACGCCGTAGAGACGCGGCACGCTGAGGAACGGCATGTAGGCCGGCGTGGGGACGACGATCGATCGCCCGGCTCCCACGAATTCGCGTAGGAACACCTCGAACGCCTCGAGCACATCCGGCACGGGGCGGATGCACGCGGGATCCACGTCCCATCCGTACCGTTCGCGCTGCCAGTCGGCGCAGGCCCGTGCCACGCGGCGCTTCCACGGGTCGGAGATGTAGCCGAGTTCACACTGGCGCACGGCGTCGATGAGCGCGTTCTGAATGCACGGGGCGAGACCCAGATCCATTTCCGCGATGAACGCACCGGTGCAACCGGGGTAGCGGGTCCATTTGTCGCTGCATGTGGCGGCAAGCTGCTCGGGAGTCTGAGCGTCGATGGCACGGGCGTCGAATCCGGCTGCGGCGGGATCTCCCTCGAGGAGACGATGCTCCGCGATGGGCGCGGGAACGGTTCGTGCGGGGCGATGCAGTGTCATGGTATCCATGGTTCGAGTCTGCCCGACGCGACGGCCGCGAGCCACCGCCCGGCGCAGCATGCCGCTTAGTCTCCCCCATGGTTTGCTTATATCAGTGGGTTGACCGGCAGGGTTGACCAGCAGGTTGACGGCAACGGCGAGACGGCCGCCGTCGCCAGACAGGGCCGACAATGCCGACGGTCGGTCCGCATGCATAGCTTCCCGATTGCCCGTCCGCTTCTGTCCGTCCGCTCCTCTCCCCACAATCGTTTTGTAAAAAAGTTACAAATCTGGTCTCGGGCGCGCGCTAAGCCATCATATTTGTAACGCCGTTACAATTCGGGTGTCCCAGCGCGGCTTAGCGGCGTATTTTGTAACGGATTTACAAAACGCGTCTCCAACGGCCTGTCAGCCATGCTTTTTGTAACAATGTTACAAATCCGATGCCGGTTGACGGCGCCTCTCGTGCAACCCGACCGCTCACACCATGAGGAACCGCTTGGCGGTCTGGCGGATGGCTTCCCGGAGCTGCTGCAGTTCGGGGCGTTCGTCGCCCTTGCGGGTCACCATCTCGATGGTGCGGTAGGCCCGGTCGTCCGCGATCGGGCAGGCTGTCAGATCACCCTGCAGCGCGTTGTGGATGGACAGTGCCGAGACGATCGAGACGCCCTGTCCCATTTCCACGAGGTTCTGCGTGACCCACGTGTCCTCGGTCGAGTGGGTGATGACCGGCACGAAACCGGCGGAACGGGCCATGCCCATGAGGTTGGCGCGGCACGTTTCACAACCGGCGATCCACCGTTGGTCGGCAAGCCGGGACAGGTCCACGGGCTCGCCGTCACGTTCGTGCCGCCGGCCGACCGCGGAGCTCCGCGGCACGAGCAGACGCAGCGGGTCGCGACCGCAGTATTCCACCGTGCAGTCGTCGTTGGCGAGCGGGGCGCGGGAAAGCGCATCGTATTGGAACACGAGCGCGCAGTCGCCACCACCGGCGGCAAGACTGCGCACGGCTTCCGGCGGTTCCATCTGCGTGAGGCGCACGGTGATGTCCGAAGTCTGCCCGATCCTGACGAGCGTACGCGCAAGGATGGTGGAGCAGATGGACGGCGGGGCGAGCACGTGCAGCCGGCGTTCGCTGCCGCGGCGGTATTCGGCCAGATCCTGTTCGGCCTGCAGCAGACGGTTGGCGATCATCTCGCCGTGCTTGGCGAGCAGCTGGCCGGCCGGCGTGAGCGTGACGCCGTGCGACGTGCGCTTGAGCAGCACGCATCCGCATTCATCCTGCAATTTGCGGATCTGCTGACTGACTGCCGGCTGCGACCAGCCGATCTCGCGCGCGGCGGCCGCAAGAGACCCGCACCGCGCCACGTTCCAGAGCGTCACCAACAGTTGCGGATTCACATGCCTCATGCCCGGCGATTGTAGTCCATGCGCATTGCCGCGCAACGGCTCGACGCGCCGGAACGCGGGCCACCACAGCGCCCCTTCACCGCACAGCCGCACGGCAGCACGGCAGCACGGTCACATGGAGATGCGGTCCATGGGCATGGCGGAATCGATGGCGAAGTCCGGAGCGCTGGGGGCCACGCCGGCCTCCACGAGGTTCACGCCGAGCATGGCGACCATGGCACCGTTGTCCGTGCACAGCTGGACGCGCGGAATGCGCACCTCCACGCCATGGCGCTCACCGTATTCGAGGAGCTTGGCGCGCAGCTGTGAGTTGGCGGAGAAACCGCCGCCCACAATGAGCGTTTTGGAGCCGTACTGTTCGCAGCCGTGCATGGCCTTTCTGGCGAGCACGGTGGCCACCGAGTCCGCAAGGGAGGCGCACACGTCGTCCACGGGCACGTCGAGTCCGGCGGCTTGCCGTCCCTCCACCCAGCGGGCCACGGCGGTCTTGACGCCGGAGAAGCTGAAGTCATACGGGTGTCGGGCGCCGGCCTGACCCTGCGTGAGCCCCTGCGGCACCTTGATGGCGTGCGGATCGCCGCTTTGCGCATGACGGTCGATGTGCGGGCCTCCCGGGTAGGGGAAGCCGAGCAGACGGGCCACCTTGTCGAAGCACTCCCCCGCCGCATCGTCCAGCGTGGTGCCCACCACGTCCACGTGGCGGGCCACGTCCTGCACGTGCAGCAGGGACGTGTGGCCGCCGGAGACGATGAGGGCCAGCGTGTCCGGCGGGAACGGGCCGAACTGCAGTTGGGTGACGGCGATGTGCCCGATCACGTGGTTGATGCCGTAGATCGGCTTGTTCGCGGCCCATGCGAGCGCCTTCGCGCCGGAAACGCCCACGGCGAGGCATCCGGCCAGTCCGGGACCGGCGGACACGGCGATGGCGTCCACGTCAGCAAGGTCCATGTTCGCGTCCGCGAGCGCCTTGGACACGCATGGCACGAAGGCCTCCGCGTGCGCGCGGGACGCGATTTCGGGAATGACGCCGCCGTAGCGGGCGTGCTCCTCCATGGAGGAGGCGACCACGTTGGACAGCAGTTCACGGCCGCGCACGATGGCGGCGGCGGTTTCGTCGCATGTCGATTCGATGCCAAGCACCACGGGTTCGCTCATTGCGCGGTTCCTTCCTTGCGAGTGGTCGAGATGGGATTGACGGGACTGATTGGGCTGACCGTATCTGACGGGCCGGCGGGAGCGAATCCCACGGGCCGGGGGTTGAGGTCCAGTGCCATGACGTGCGCGTCGATGCCTTCGGGCTGGTAGTAACGCTTTCTCAGTCCTATGGGCTCGAAGCCGAACCGCCGGTAGAGAGCGATGGCCGGGTTGTTGTTGACGGCAACTTCGAGGAGCACTCGGCGAGCGCCCCGGCCGCGGGCGGAGTCGATGAGCCGGGCAAGCAACCGGGAAGCGACGCCGCGGCGCTGGAAGGCCTTGGCGACGCCGACGTCCATGATCTCCGCGTCGTCGCCGTCGTACCAGTAGCCGGCGAATCCACGCACGGTGCCGACCGTGCCGACCGTGCCGACCGTGTCACCGTCGTTGCACGCGTCGCTGTCCACATCGAACAGGTAGGTGCGGGCGGGCGCGGCGAGCTCCTGACGCACCGCGTTCTCGCTCCACGCGTGGGGGCCGAACAGCTCGACCTCCAGTGCGCGTACGGCGGCCACGGAACGTTCGAAGCCCAGTTCGTTCATGTCCACGATCATGGTTCAGGCGTCCTTGCGGGTGCCGCCGTGGCCCAGCACGTGCTTCAACGGGTTGGGCACCTCGGCGTCCGGTCGGCGCAGATAGAGCGGCTCCACGGGCGCGTCCGGGTTGGCCTGATGGGCCAGCAGGGCATCGCATGCGAAGATGCCGAGCCCTTGTTTACCCTGGTCGAGCACGGAGGCGTCGACGACATCACCGAGATGCTCGATGCCGGCGAGCGCGTCGGCGTATTTGGCGGCGCCGTGGCCGATCACATCCACGGTCACGTCAGCCGCATCCAGGCCGGGACGGGCGGCAGCATAAGCGTTCACGGCGTCGTTCACACGGCTGGCGATGTTCGCCGGGTAGTCGATGTCCATGGCGATCAGGGGTTCCGACGGCACGGGGTGTGCGGCGGTCCCGTCGTCCTCGGTGTGCGGGTCATACGGCTGGTCGCACAGTTCGAAGTACAGCTGCCGGCGCCGGGCGTCGTTCACGGCAAGCGTGAGCACGCGCTTGGCTCCGGGGTTCGCGGCGTGCCCGTCGCCGCCGCGCCGGATGGGGTTCCATTGCGCCTGCGGTTCGAGCACGTTGCGCCCGATGAGTTCGGCCCCGGTGGCGAAGGCGAGCGCCTTGGCGGTGACGATCCCGGCCCGCAGCCCGGTGAAGGGGGCGGGGCCAAGACCGACGATGATGCGGTCGATGTCGCCGGGTTTGAGTCCGGCGTCCTGCACGGCGCGGGCGATGTTGACCTGCAGCCGCTCCACGTGGGTGCGCGAATCGGTCTCCACGATCGGTTCGTGCCCGACGATCCCCACGGTGGACCCGTACGAGGTGTCGATCACCAGCGTTGCCGCCATGCGTGCCTTCCTTTCAGCGTTGTCCGGCGTATATCCGGCCGTTATGCAAGCGTTGCGATGCGGTCGGCCCACTTGCCGCCGACCGGCACCAAGGTGACGATTCTAGTCCCATCGCTGGTCGGCTCCCCGATCGGATCGTCGCCTGCCGCCCCGACGGCCATGGCCGGCCGGTCGATGTGGATCTCGAGCCGTTCGTCGATCAGCGCCGCGGCCATCTGCTCGCCCCATTCCATGAGCACGACCGTGTCGTCGCGGGGGTCCTCGAGCTCCTCGTCCAGTCCGAGGGATTCGAGTTCGTCCAGCAGGGCGTCGCGCGCGTCCTGACCGGGTGCGTAGCCGGAGCCGCCGAGCCGATAGGCGTCCACGTGCACCAGATGGGCGGGCGTGCCGTCCGCGAACCGGCCGTCGAGCTCGCGGGCGATGGTGAACGTGGGCGAGACGATGGGTCCCGTGATAGCCAGTCCCGTGCCGATGCCCTGCGCGAACGTGGTCTTGCCTGCGCCGAGCGGTCCGGACAGGAGCAGCACGTCGCCGCCGCGGAGCATGGATGCGATGCGCTCGCCGAGGGTGCGCATAGCCGTGTCCGTGGGCACGTCGATGCCGATGGATGCGGTGGGGTTGCCGTGTGTGGCGGTCATGGCTCGTTCCGGCCTTTCCTGCTGATGAGTTCGATGCTGGTTTCCAGCGCATAGAGGGGGTCTCCCCCGTTGGTCTTGCTTTGTTCGTCGGCCCAGGCGAGGGTCTGGATGCACCGGGAGAGTCCGCCGCTCGTCCATCCGCCCAATTGCCGGGTGGCGTTGCGCAGCACCCACGGGTTGGTTTTCGCTTCCGCGGCGCTGATGGTGCCGGCCTTGACGGCGGAGGCCTTGGCGAGGGTGCGCAGCTTGCTGGCGAGCGCGCCGATCAGGGCGATCGGATCGGTGCCCTGCATCACGGCGGAGCGCATGGCGATGATCGCTTCCGCGGTGCGGCCTTCCACGGCGCGGTCGGCGACGGTGAAGCCGGTGACCTGCGGGTTGGCGGTAAGGTACTGGTTGACGCGGGCGAGCGGCATGGGGTCGTCGTCGAAGTCGAAGGCGAGCTGGTGGCACATGGCGGCGAGTTCGCCGGTCCGCTCCCCCAGTACGCTCACGAGCTGCTGGGCGGCGATCGGATCCACGCGCCGGCCGTCGCGCTCGAAGCACTGGTAGACGAAGTTGAGTTTGGCTTCCGGCTTCTTCAGGTCCGGCACGTCCTCCTTCACGGCTCCCGCGCGTATGAGCTGGTCCACGATGCGCTTGCCCTTGTTGCCGCCTTCGTGCCGGCAGATGACAATGCTGGAATTCGCCGGGTCTGCCACGCACTGCTTGGCGTAGGCGGCCATGGCGTTGCCGAGACGCTCGTCCGCCGATTGCAGATTGGCCACGCGCACGATGGCCACGTCGCTGAGCAGCGAGGGGCTGACGGCTTCGTCGAACGCATAGGAGTCTGCGGTCGCGGCGTCCAGATCGATGATCTCGGCGTCCGGTCGGGCTTCCATGGCCCGGTGGCATAGGTCGCGGGCCATGCGGTCGTTGAGGTACGCGTCCCCGCCGAAGACGATACGGAAAGGCGGTTTACCGTCCTGTGCGCGTGCCGTTCGTACCATGGTCCGCCGCTCCTTCCCGTGTGATCGTACACAGTGTATCCCGGGTGCCGGCCATGCGGCGGGCCGCATGGCCGACTATCTCGTGCGCGTTGACCATGTGCCGGCGCGCAGCATGGCCCGGGTGTCATCCAGCCATCTGCCGAGCCGGGCGACGGCATGCGGCCGGTACGGCGACGCGTGTCCGGGCGGCTGTGCGCCATCGGTTTTCGGGATGCCGCCGCGACCCGCCCACCGCACGGCAAACGCCACGGCGATTCCCAAGACGAGCAGCAGCAGAGCACCTGCGGCTCCCTCGGCCCACGGCAGCACGACGATCGGGCTGTCCGCGCACCACAGGGCCGTGACCTCCATGAGCCGCGTACCGCAGGAGGCGATCCATGCGCACGCGTAGCCGGCCGCAGGAGACAGCCAGCTGACGGCCAATCCCAGCAGCCCCGCCACGGTGGCGAAGGCGACGACCGGGGCGACCAGCAGGTTCGCGAGCACGCCGAGCAGCGGCAGCTGCGGTTCCATGAGCGTCTGCAGCGGCAGGGCGAGCGCCTGCGCGGCCACGGTCACGCCCACGGCTTCGGCCACGGGCTCCGGCACGAACGTGGCCAGCGCCTCGCCGATCGGCCGCGCCCACCAGACGATGCCCGCCACCGCGGCGCAGGACAGGGCGAATCCCATGCTGCGCGCCAGAGCGGGGCTGAGAATGATCGACGCAGCCACGGTGACGCACAGCAAGCTTATGCCCTGCGCCCGTCTGCCGCGCAGGAGCGCGTACGCGCCGATGCCGCCCATGACAAGGGCCCGCAGCACCGAGTCGGCGGGCATCATGCACCCGGCGAGCCCGGCGTAGGCGCCCATGACAAGCGCCGGCATGGCGGGGCGCCCTATGTGCAGCAGTCCGCACAGACGGCGGGCGAGTACGCCGATCAGTGCGAAATGCCCGCCGGAGACCGCCATGAGGTGCATGATGCCCGAGACGCGGAAGGCGTCCTCCACTCGCGTGGCGTACACCGGGTTGACGGTGGGAATCGATGCATCGCGCATGGAGGGGTCCGCGATGTCGCTGCCGAGCATGCCGAGGGTCAGTCCCGGTACGAGCAGCTGGCCCTGTTCGCTGAGCCGTTGCGTGACGCGCACGAATGCCGATTGCGCGGTATGGACGGCCCGGCGCAGCGTGGACGGCGGGTGCAGCTCCTGCACGGCATCGTTCCCGCCGACAGTGCCGTCTGCGGAGATCCATGCCGGGGCGGTGCCGAATTCGGGACGTTCCAGCGTGCCGCGCATCCAGTAGGTGCCGCCCTGCCGCAGCGCGCAGTCGCCCGCCGCGGCATAGACACGCACGGACGCGCGTTCGCCAGTCAGCACGCCGTCCCGCAGCAGGGCGGTCACCGTGCCGTCGCACCGACAGTCGTAGCCGCGCCGATCGGAGGAGACGGGCGGCTCGTCGGCACGGAACGTCACGGCGACCGGCACGCCACGCTCCCGCATGGATGCGCGCACCGGTCCGCGCGACTCTACCCACGCGTGCCCTGCCGCGGACAGTCCGGCCACGAGCATGCCCGCGCACATCACGGTCAGATGCGGCAGCGCGAACCGCAGGAGGCGCCGCATAACGGAGACACCGCGCCGATCGGCGGATACAATCCGTCGGGAGACGGCCGCGGCCCGTCGATCGCCACGCGCCGCAAGGACCATGGCCGCCGCGCACACGACCGTCAGCACGGCGAGCGCCGCGAGCGCCGTCAGAGTCCCGCCGGAAACCGGACCGCCGCACAGCAGGGCCGACGTCCACACACCCGCGGCCGCGGGAATCAGCCGCCAGTCTCGGCTGCCCTGCTCATGAGCCGTGTCCGGAATCCGCCGCAACACCCGCCACGACATTGGTCGCCGCGATCGAGCATGCGCCTGCAGCCGCGCACGGCGGAGCCGCCGATGCGATGCGCCTCCACTGTCTGCCGCATTCATCGCACCACCAGCTGGTCGCGCATTTTAGCCAGGGTCTTGGGGCCGATGCCGGGCACGTCAAGCAGGTCGTCCACGCTGGAGAACGGCCCGTTGCGATTGCGATGGTCCACGATGCGCTGCGCGATGGCCGGGCCGATGCCCTTGACCGCGTCGAGCTGAGCGACCCCGGCCGTGTTGAGGTTCACGCGGCCGTCGTCCGGCGAAGGCGAGGACGAGGAAGAGCCTGAAGGCGAGGCCGTCACGCCGGAAGACGGGCCCGGCTCGGACTGCTGCGATTCCCCGGCGGCTGCGGCCGCAACCACATCACCGTCCACGCGCGCCGCGTTCATCGCCTGCCGTGCCAGCAGGGTCAGGCTTGCGGCCAGTGCACCCACGAGCAACAGCATGATGACGAGCGCATGCATGGGCGTGAGGGTGAGCCGCGGTCTGGTGCGGTTGCGCGCCGACTCGTCGAGTTCGCGTTCGCGCATCAGGTCATCGCTGCGATTCACCCCGGCCAAGCGACCCAGCATGCCTCGATCCGGCGCGGATTCCACTGTGGAGCCCGCCGAGGGGCCCGGAGCCCCGCCGACCGCAGTCGACGCAACCTGCGAGACCGCGGCAACGCCGGGCATCGGCGGAGGCGGCGGGCACAGCAGTGACGGCATCGTGCCGGGTCGTGCGAGGGCGGTCATGGGTTCCATGCCTCCACCGTGGACCGTGCCCGTGCGTGGGTCCAATCGGCGCACCCCTGTGGTCGAATGTGAACAAGCCCCGCAAATGCAAGGAACCCCACCCGCGTCATGCGGATGGGGTTCGCTCAGGGCGCAATCCGGAATCTGCCCCGGATCACTCGGCCGGCACGATCGACACGATCTTCGGCGCCTTGACGATCACCTTGCGCGGTTCCTTGCCGCCCAGACGGTCGGCCACGGCCTCGAGCGCCAGCTTCTCCAGCTCGTCCGGCGCGATGTCCGGGGAGACCTCCAGCTTGGCGCGCACCTTGCCCTTGATCTGCACCACGGCGGTCACCGTGTCCTGGCCCACGTAGCGCTCGTCGGCCACCGGCCACGGCTCGTAGGTGAGGGACTCGGCGTGGCCCAGCCGGTTCCACATCTCCTCGCAGATGTGCGGGGCGATGGGCGCGAGCATGAGGATCAGCGGCTCCACGGCGGCGCGCGGCACGGACTTCAGGGAGGTCAGGTGGTTGTTGAGCACGATGAGCTTGGCGATGGCCGTGTTCGGACGCATGCCCTCCATCTCCACGGTTACGTCCGCGATCGTGTTGTTGAGCAGCTTGAGGGTCTTGGCGTCCAGCGGATCGTCGGAGACGTGGGCCTCGCCGGTGGTCTCGTCGATCACGTTGCGCCACAGGCGCTGCAGGAAGCGCATGCCGCCCACCACGTTGCGCGTGTTCCACGGACGGGACTCGGCCAGCGGGCCCATGCTCATCTCGTACAGGCGGAACGTGTCCGCACCGTAGTTCTCGTACATGTAGTCCGGGGTGACGATGTTCTTCAGGCTCTTGCCCATCTTGCCGAACTCGCGGTTGGCGTGCTCGCCGTGCCACGTGAACGTCGGCTCGCCGTCCGGGCCGGCGGGGCCTTCCACCACCTCGTCGGCCGGCACGTACTGGCCGCGGTCGTCGGTGTAGGCGTACGCCTGGATCATGCCCTGATTGAACAGCTTGTGGAACGGCTCGGCCGAATCCACGTAGCCCAGATCGTAGAGCACCTTGTGCCAGAAGCGCGAGTAGAGCAGGTGCAGCACGGCGTGCTCCACGCCGCCCACGTACAGGTCCACGCCGCCTTCGCGGCCGGAGTACCTGTTGTGGTTCGGGCCCATCCAGTAGTCGAACTCATCCTTCTCCACCATGTGGGCGGTGTCGGACGGGTCGATGTAGCGCATGTAGTACCAGCAGGAGCCGGCCCAGTTCGGCATGGTGTTCGTGTCGCGGTAATACGTCTTCTCGCCGTCGCCCAGATCGAGCCTGACCTTGACCCACTCCTCGTTGCGGCTCAGCGGGGCCTCCGGGTTGGACTCGGCGTCCATCGGGTCGAAGGTGCGCGGGCTGTAGTCCGGCACGTCCGGCAGGTTGATGGGCAGCATCGAATCGGGCAACAGGTGCGGGGTGCCGTCCTCGCCGTAGACGATTGGGAACGGTTCGCCCCAGTAGCGCTGGCGGCTGAACAGCCAGTCGCGCAGGCGGTAGGACGTGGTGCCCTTGCCCACGCTGGCGGACTCGAGCCATGCGTTGACCTTGGCGATGGCCTCGTCCACCCTAAGTTCGTTGAGGCTCAGGGCGTCGCCCTTGGCCTTCGTGGCGTCCACCGCGGAGTTGATCACGATGCCGTCGTGGCTGACGAACGGGGCCTTGCCCTCGTAGTTCGCCAGATCGTCGCCGGATTCGGGCAGCGGCTGAACGGTGTAGATGACCGGCAGGCCGAACTTCACGGCGAAGTCGTAGTCACGCTGGTCGCCGCCGGGGACGGCCATGATGGCGCCGGTGCCGTAGTCCATGAGCACGTAGTCGGCGGTGAACAGCGGCAGCTTCGCGCCGGTGATCGGGTTGACGGCGTACAGGCCGGTGAACAGGCCGGTCTTCTCGCCGCCCTCGTCCACGCGGTCCTTGGCGGTCTTGGATTCCGCGGCGAGGCGGTAGGCCTTCACGCCCTCCGCCGGCGTCGCGTAGCCGCCCTTCCAAGCCTCGGGCGTCTCGGCGGGCCACTCGGCGGGCACGTCGGCCAGCAGGTCGTGCTCCGGGGAGACCACGGCGAACGTGGTGCCGAACAGCGTGTCCGGGCGGGTGGTGTAGATCTCCATGTCGCGTTCGCCGGCCGGGGTCTCAACCGCGAAGTGCACGGAGGCGCCGTGGGATTCGCCGATCCAGTTGCGCTGCATGAGCTTGACCTTGTCCGGCCAGTCGATGCCGTCGAGGTCGTGGATGAGCCGGTGGCCGTACGCGGTGATGCGCATGGACCACTGCTTGAGTTCGCGCTGGAAGACCGGGAAGTTGCCGCGTTCGGACTTGCCTTCCGCGGTGACCTCCTCGTTGGCGAGCACGGTGCCCAGTCCCGGGCACCAGTTCACCGGGGACTTGGAGATGTAGGCGATACGGAAGTCGTTAAGCACGTCGGCCTGCTCGGCCTCGCTCAGGTCGGCCCACGCCTTGCCCTCGTGTCCCGGAATGGTGCGCTTGCCGGATGCGAACTGCTCGACGAGCGTGGCGATCGGGCGCGCGCAGCCCTTGCCGCCGTCGCGGTTGGTGGCCTCGTCGTCGTACCAGGAGTCGTAGATGCGCGAGAAGATCCACTGGGTCCAGCGCACGTAGCCGGGGTCGATGGTGGCGAAGCTGCGGCGGTTGTCGAAGCTCAGGCCCATGCGGTGCAGCTGGCGGGACATGTTGGCGATGTTCGCCTCAGTGGTCACGCGCGGGTGCTGGCCGGTCTGCACGGCGTACTGCTCGGCGGGCAGACCGAAGGCGTCGTAGCCCATGGCGTGCAGCACGTTCTCGCCCTTCATGCGGTGGTAGCGGGAGACCACGTCGGTGGCGAGATAGCCGAGCGGATGGCCCACGTGCAGGCCCTTGCCGGACGGATAGGGGAACATGTCCATGGCGAAGAAGGCGGGACGTCCCTCGGCGTTGCGTCCCTCGGCGTCCTTGAGATCGCCGTGGACGTTCGCGGCCCAGAAGGTGCCCTTCTCGTCCCAGATCTGCTGCCACTTGGTTTCGATGTCCTGTGCGAGCGCCGCGTTGTAGCGGAACTTGGGCTCGTCGCCGGACGTGGTATCGGTGTGCTTCTCAGTGTCACTCATAGTGCTTGATTATTGACTTTCAGCTGGACACGGCTTGCCGGCGTATCACATGACGAAAGCGCGGACGCGCCGGCCGGGAATGCGAAGGGGCCCCGGCCTTCCGTGCGGGAAGTCGGGGCCCCTCATGCGGGCGTCCGTCCGAGCGGCGAACCGCCGGGCCGGACCGATCGTCAAGCCCTCACTGGAACAGCTTGGGCTTCATGTCCGGGTGCTTCGGATCGTGCCCGTGCTCGAGGTGCGAGGTGCGCCAGTCCTCGGTCACGGCGTTGGATCCGTGGTAGTGGTCCGGGTAGAGCGGCTCGGTGCCGCCCTGCGGCCGTTCGCGCTCCTGGGCGCGCTCCTGCGCCGGCACGTTGGACGGGTCCATGATGGCGATGGGCGCCTGCACGGGAGGCTTGGCGATGCCCATCGTGCGCCGCTGCATGCGCTCCGGCAGGCTTTCCGAAAGCTTGGAGAGCAGGTAGCTCAGGATGAAGTAGATCACGCCGGCCACCACGAGCGCCTGCAGCATGTTGAAGTACATGGAGCCGAGGCGGCGGGATTCCTGCAGCAGGTCGGTGTACATGATGATCGAGCCCAGAGCGGTGTCCTTGAGCACCACGACGAGCTGGGTGATCATGGCGGGCAGCATGGCGATGAGGGCCTGCGGCACCTCCACGCTCATCAGGGCGCGCACGGGACCCATGCCGAGCGCCACGGCGGCCTCGTGCTGGCCCTTGGGCAGGTTGCCCACGCCGGAGCGCACGAGCTCGGCCACCACGGAGCCGTTGTAGAGGATCAGGCCCCACACCACGGCCCAGAAGGAGGCGTTGTCGCTCATGCCCATAAAGGAGAAGCCACGCCACAGGAAGATCATGAACAGCAGGACGGGCACGGCGCGGCAGAACTCGACGACCACGGAGGCCACGAGCTTGACGGGCCAGAACTCGAGGAGCCTGCCGATGCCGAAGACCACGCCGAAGACCACGGCGCCGACGATGGCGATCACGGACGCCTCGAGGGTCTTCCACAGGCCGGGCAGGTAGAAGTCGACCCACGCCTCGCCGTTAAGCGCCGGCTCCCACAGCTCCCAGCTCAGCTGGTTCTGACCCTGGGGCGGGTTGGCGAGGCGGTAGAGCACGGCGGCGAGCAGGCCGAGGAGCAGGATGGCGCCGATGATGTTGGCGACGAAGATCTTGCGGCGTCCCTTGGGGCCCGGTTCGTCGAAGAGCACGGATGCGGATGTGCTGGTGGCCATGGTGCGCTCCCTTCTAGCGGCGGACCGCGAGCTTGTTGGACAGGTACGTGGTGAGCAGGCCGATCGGGATGATCATGATCACGTAGCCGAGGGCGAAGATGAGGAAGATCGTCACGATGAGGTTCGCGTTGTACTCGATCATGGTGCTCATGAGGCTGGAGGTCTCGGTGGCCACGGAGGCGGCGGCCGCGACGGTGGAGTTCTTGAGCAGGGCGATCAGCGTGTTGCCCAGCGGGGCGACGGAGCCGCGGAACGCCTGCGGCAGGATGATGATCGACGCCGACTGGAAGAAGCTCAGGCCCAGCGATCGGGCGGCCTCGGCCTGGCCGAGCGGAACGGTGTTGATGCCGCTTCGCAGCGACTCGCACACGAACGCGGACGTGTAGACGGACAGGCCGGTGACGGCCAGCCAGAAGAAGTTCGTGTCGAAGTTGTCGGAGAACTGGAACTTCAGCTGGCCGAACACGCCGAGCACCATGAACACCATGATGATGGTCAGCGGCATGTTCTTGAAGAACTCCACCCATCCGGCCGCGAAGCCGCGCAGGGAGGCGATCGGCGAGATTCGCATGGTGACGAGCACCACGCCCAGTATCAACGAAATCAACGCGCTCCACAGGGTCAGTTCGATGTTGACCAGGAACGCGGCCAGGATGTCATATTGGCTGAACAGATCGGCGAATCCCGACATCGCACCTCATTTCTCTCGTATGTACAACAATTTCGTGTTCCGACGTGGTTCCGGGCGGGAAGGGCTCGCCTCCCCGCCCGGAACCACGCGGTCGGTCTGGTCGTGACGACCGGATGTCAGGACAGCTGGCTCTCCAGCGCGTCCTTGGCGTTGAGCTTGGCGTCCGGGGTGTAGCCGGTGCCCTGCATGTTGGAGTCGATGGCCTTCTGCCACGAACCGTCCTCGATCATGTCCTTGATGGCGGCGTTGACCTTGCTCTTGAGCTCGGTGTCGCCCTTCTTGAGGCCCACGCCGTAGGGCTCCTCGGAGAACGTCTTGCCCACGACCTTGAGCTGGCCGTTGCCCTTGGCGGCGGCGAGGCCTGCGAGGATGATGTCGTCGGTGGTCACCGCGTCCACGGTGCCGGAGATCAGGGCGGTCACGCACTCGGCGTAGCCGGTCTGCTCCATGAGCTGGACCTCGTTGGCGAACTTGTCCTTCACGTTCTGCGCGGAGGTGGAGCCGGTCACGGAGCACAGCTTCTTGCCGTTGAGGGATTCGGGGCCGGTGATGCTGCCCGCGTCGGAGTTGCGGATCAGGAGATCCTGGCCGGCGACGAAGTACGGGCCGGCGAAGTCGACGACCTCCTTGCGCTTGTCGTTGATGGTGTAGGTGGCGAAGATGAGGTCAACGTCGCCGTTCTGGATCAGGGTCTCGCGCTGCTTGGAGGGGGCTTCCTTCCACACGATCTGGTCCTCGGAGTAGCCGAGCTTCTTGGCCACGTACTTGGCCACGTCCACGTCGAAGCCGGTGTATTCGCTGCCCTTCTTGAAGCCGAGGCCGGGCTGGTCGAACTTGATGCCGATGGTGATCTTCGGGCCGTCGGACTTGGCGGCGTCGTTGGACGAGCCGCAGGCGGCCATCGAACCCAGGCAGGCCACGGCGGCGACGGCGGCCAGAGCCTTCTTGAACATGTGCTTCATGGTGTTTTCCTCTCTTACGGTCGGCGCTCAGGGTGCCGAACTGCTCTCGATCGTAGGGGCGTCATATTTCGTGCGACATCATCCGTTTACGCGGAATTTACGTTTGCCCTCTTGACGCAGACGCGATGGGACGGTCCGGCCACGGACCCGGCCGGCGGCGCGGATGGCTCAGTGCTCGAGGATCTTGCTCAGGAAGTCGCGGGCGCGTTCGGTCTTCGGATGCGAGAAGAACTCGTCCGGCGTGCCCTGCTCGAGGATCTGCCCGTCGGCCATGAACACCACGCGGTCGGCCACCTGGCGGGCGAAGCCCATCTCGTGGGTGACCACGATCATGGTCATGTTCTCCTTGGCGAGGTCGACCATCACGTCGAGCACCTCGTTGATCATCTCCGGGTCGAGCGCGGAGGTCGGCTCGTCGAACAGCATCACCTTGGGGTGCATGGCCAGGGACCGGGCGATGGCCACGCGCTGCTGCTGGCCGCCGGACAGCTGTGCCGGCAGCTTGGACGCCTGGGAGTCCACGCCCACGCGGGCGAGCAGGTCCATGGCCTCCTTCTCCGCCTGCGCCTTGGGGATCTTGCGCACCTTGCGCGGGGCGAGGGTGACGTTGTCGAGGATGCTCTTGTGGGCGAACAGGTTGAACGACTGGAACACCATACCCACCTCGGCGCGCAGCTTGGTCAGCTCCTTGCCCTCCTGGGGCAGCGGCTTGCCGTCGATGCGGATGTCCCCCGAATCGATGGATTCGAGACGGTTGATGGTGCGGCACAGCGTGGACTTGCCGGAGCCGGACGGTCCGATGATGACGAGCACTTCGCCCTTGGCCACCTTGAGATTGATGTCCTTGAGCACGTGCAGATCGCCGAAGTGCTTCTCCACATGGCTCAGCTCCACCAGCGGATGGTCCGCGGATTCGGTGGCCGCCGCGGTCGCGGTCTCGGTGTTCTCGGTCATTGTGACACCCCTTTTTCTTGCGATAACAGGCGCGGGCTTCCCGCCTTTGCGCTAACGGAGGGTCAGGCTAACACGGATTTGTAACGGTGAGGTATAGTCGCAGGCAAGATTGCGCCCACGATTCCACCATGTGGACTCCTACTTGAACATGCGCGAGCGGGTGAGGAACCACGTGACCACCGCGGAGACGGCCAGCGAAATGACGATCACCAGCGCGAAGCCCCACGGCTTGTCCGTGAACGGCATGCCGAGCATGCCTTCCTGAAAGTTCATGCCGTACATGGAAAACACGAGCGTGGGAATGGACAGCGTAATGGAGATGATGGTGAAGATGCGCATCACGTTGTTGAGGTTGTTGGAGACGATCGAGGCGAACGCGTCGGTCATGTTCGCAAGAACGCCGCTGTAGATGTTCGCCATCTCGATGGCCTGCTTGTTCTCGGTGATGACGTCCGACAGCAGGTCCGCGTCCTCCGGGTACTGCTTGATGCGCGCCAGCGTGCCCAGCTTCTCGAGCACGATCTCGTTCGACTTGAGCGACGTGGCGAAGTAGACCAATGTCTTGCTCAGCTCGAGCAGCGAGAGGATCTCACGGTTCTGCATGGAGTGGCGCAGCTTGAGTTCGAGCTTGTCGCTCTCCCGGTCGATGATGCGCAGGTAGCGCAGGTACATGGTGGCGTTGCGGTACAGGATCTGCAGGATGAACCTGGACTTCATGAACGTGTTGAACCCGCGGATGGTGCCCTCCATGAACGGATGGAGCACCGGCGTGTCCTGCATGCACACGGTGATGATGAGCCCCTCGGTCACGATGATCGACAACGGGATGGTCTCGTACCAGTCGCGTCCGCCGCGCTCCTCCACGGTCGGGATGTCCACGATGACCATCGTGTAGCCGTCCTCGACGTCCACGCGCGAGCGTTCCTCGTCATCCAACGGGGCGCGCAGGTCGGCAAGGTCGATGCCGGTCTGGGAGGCGACCGTGGCGAGCTCCACGTCGGTCGGCTCGGACAGGCACAGCCACGAACCGTTCTCCGGTTTATTGATCTGCTCCACCTGGCCGTTGATGGTGCTGAAAATGCGCAACATGGTCTTCACCCGCCTCCCGTTTCCATTCGCCGGCGGCCCGCAATGCCCGGGGCCGCGCCGTTTACCTCGCTCTAGGATAGTCCCCTCCGGGACGAGTTCCCCGCGCGCCGGGCCGAAGCGGGGCGAATTCAGCCGGCGTTCACCTTCCACGTGCCGCTTGCGAAGTCCACGGTCACGCTCGTACCGTCGGCGAACTCGGTGCGCTGCACCTTCGGATCGCCTCCCACGAAGGTAAATCCGGTCATCTCCTCCATGGCGACCCGCTCATGCAGGGCCGCAACCTGACGGCACCGGGCCACGTCTTCGCGCAGTTCGCGCACGCCGTCGTCGTCCAGATCGCCGTCGAACCCGGCGTAGGCGGCGTCCCGGATCAGGTAGGGCGCCCCGCCGTTGAGCAGTGCGTAGAGCATGTAGTCCTCGCCGCCGGCCGGACGGTCCATCATCCACGGTTCGATCACGCAGTCGTGCCACACCAGGTTCTGCAGGGGCACGGGGATGCCGTCGCGCGGCTCGGATGGCCTGCGCATCTGGAAGTCGTAGGGCGCATAGTGGCAGAACACGAGGCTCGCCATGGCCCAGTCGGACACCTCCTCCGAACTGGTGAGGATGCCCTGTGCGAGCAGCCAGTCGAAGCATTCGGCACGCTTGGCCAGGCATTCGCGGCGGGTCATGCGGTGGGCGGGGTTCGCGCATTCGTCGCCCTCGTTGCAGGTGAACACGTCCAGATACGTGCCGTCGAGCCTCACCCCGTGGGCGGCGATCTCGCGGTAGTTGCGCCTCACGTAGTCCGGGGCGAGCTGTGCGCACAGGTAGTGCTGCCGGCCGCCGGCCCACAGCGCATGCTCCGGGTACGTGCCGTCCGGCAGCCGGACCGCGTTGGCGATGTCGTGGCTGGCGGCGGTGACGTAGTAGTCGCGGTACTGGTCGTGCAGGCCGAACCGGTAGCCGAGCTCATGCGCCGCGTCGGCGAGCGCCTTCAGGCCCTCCCAGCCGCCGGCCTCCTCGCAGGCGGGCAGGTAGTCCGGGTGCGCGTTGTCGTAGCCGGGCTGGCCCCAGCCGTCCAGATGCAGGTAGAGGCGGTTCACGCCGAAGTCGTCGTGCAGCCGGCGCAGCTGGGTCTCGCGCTGGGCGAAGGCGACCAGGCTGCGGTTGCGCTCCGGGTGCTCGGCGTTCCAGAAGCGCGAGTCGGGCTGCACCACGGTCTTGATGCCCACGTGCATCCACATCGCGCCGGCAAGGTCCTTCACGCCCGGGTTGGCGACGGCCTTCTGCCGCAGGGTGACGAGCCGCCCGTGCTCGGCGGCGTGGCGGCGGTATGCCTTGGCCGCGCCGGTGACGGTGGCCGCTTCGCCGGTGAGGATGCGGTAGCGCAGGATGCGTCGGTAGTCCATGCGCCCCAGGCTCGGCTCGAACCAGACGCCCGCGTGCGTGTACGGTCCGCCGGCCGGGTGGTCGATCTCGTAGCCGGCGTTCCATGGGGTTTCGCAGATGGCGAGCAGTCCGTCCTCATCGGGGGCGGGTTCGAGCGCCCCGCCGCGCAATTGGGCGAACCAGGGCATGTAGCCGCCTTCGGTGCCGAACCGGCCGTTGAAGGGTATGGGTGCGGTGGGGTTGGGCCAGTCGTTGGGGATGAGCGTGCCCTGGCAGTGGGTGATGAGCGTGCCCCAGTCGGCGCGCGGCTCGTCGAAGGCGAAGGGTGCGGGCCAGCGCACGGCGGCGATGGGCGCGGGGTAGGCTTTGCATTCGCCGGTGGGGATCCATTCGGCGACCACGTCCCCGCAGCCCTCCTCCACCCAGACGAACAGATCGAAGGCGAGTCCGGGCAGTCCGGGGATGCCTGCCACGTGCGTGACGACGCCCTCCCCGGTGCCGAAGGAGCGGATGTCGTGGCGGATCTCGGCCGCCGCGGTGAACGGAATGCGGGCGTGCGGCCCGTCTGTGAGCTCGATGGAGGGCTCGATGCCGGCGGCGGTGTGCCACACGTGCCCGTCGCGTTCGAACGTGAGCGCGAGCGTGGCGGTGTCCAGGGTGACGGCGGTGCCGGAGCGGCGGATGCTCAGATCGGTCATGGTCAGCACTGTAGCAGCGGCCCGATGCCGACGGGCGAGACGACGCTACAATGACGGCATGCCGAATCTGGAGAACATCACCGAACAGACCCGCGCGTTCATCGCCGCGCATCGGGACGCGGACGTGCGCGAACTGGCATTGCACCCGGGCAAGACTGACGGCGTGGATCTGCCGTTCGCGCTCGACCAGATCGCCGGTCGACGCCGCGCCGAGACCAAGCTGCCTTCCTGGGCCGCGTGCGAGGGCATCGTCTATCCGCCGCATCTGGCCATGGAACAGTGCTCCTCGCAGTTCACGGCCGATTACAAGGCGGACCTCGCCCGCGCTCTCATCGCGGCGGCGGCCAGCGGCGCGCGCGTGGCGCAGGGCGTAGCACAGGGCGAAACGACGCTCGTGGACCTGACTGGCGGCTTCGGTGTGGACTGCTCCGCCATGGCCCGCGCGTTCGACCGTGCCGTCTACGTGGAGCGGCAGGAGGCGCTGTGCGATCTGGCACGGCACAACATGGCCGTGCTGGGGCTGGGGCATGTGCGCATCGTCCACGGCGATGCGGTCGGCTACCTGAACGGGCTGCCGGCCGATGCGGCGACGATGGTGTACGCGGATCCGGCCCGTCGCGACGCGCACGGCTCGCGCACCTATGCGATCTCCGACTGCACGCCGGACGTGCTGGCCCTGAAGGACCGGCTGCTGGACGTGGCGCCGATCGTCATGGTCAAGCTCTCCCCCATGCTCGACTGGCGCAAGACGGTCGCGGACTTCGCCGGAGCCGTCGCCCAGGTGCATCTGGTCTCCACAGGCAACGAGTGCAAGGAGCTGCTCGTGGTGTTGCAGCGACAGATCGTTCCGGAAGACGAGGTGCAGGTCGTGTGCGTGAACGACGGCCAGCGTCTGGACTATGCGCTTGGCGAGGAAAGGGACGCGCAGCACAACGTACGATCGTACGCACAGTGGACCGTCTCCCCCGGTCGGCACCGAACCGCCGCCACGGCCGGCACCGGTACTGCAACCGACACCGCCGCCTGCCCGACCGATATGGACGTACGTACGTATCTCTATGAGCCAAATGCCTCAATCATGAAGGCCAGCTGCTTCGCGCTGCTGTCCCGCCTCTTCCCGGTCACGCCCGTCGCGCCGAACAGCCACCTGTTCGTGAATACCGGAAAGACCCCCGCAGCAGGCTTCCCCGGCCGCGTGTTCGTCATCGAGCGCATCTCAACCATGAACAAGCGGGAACTGAAGGCCGCGCTCGCCGGCGTCACCCAAGCGAACGTGGCCGTACGCAACTTCCCGCTCACCGTCGCGCAACTGCGCAAAAAGCTCGGTCTGCGCGACGGCGGCGACACCTACGTGTTCGCCACGACCGCGGACGACGGCACGCACCTGCTGGTCGTGACGCACAAGGCGTAGCGCCGCGCCCGGGCCGCCGGCCGCGGCGCACGGTTAGGTCAGAGCGCGATCGCCGGCTGCTCGGGCGCGGGGCGCTCGTCGATGGCCGCGAGACCGTCCACGTCCGCCGCGTAGAAGCGCGTGAGATCGGCCGTGAACTTGCGCAGGCTTTCCTCGCTCGAGTAGAGCATGTGCCCGGCCGGGTAGTACGTGAACGCCACGTTGCCGCGCAGCGCAGCGGGCAGCCCCATGTGGTCAATGTCGTACTCGGTCTGGAAGAACGGGGTGCACAGGTCGTACACACCGTTGCCGATGAGCACCTTGAGCGTGTGCTGGTGCGCGATCGCCGCGGCGAGGTCCGGCACCACGTTGGGGAACGGGATCTTGGATCCCCACGAGCTCTTGGTCATCTCCGGCTGCGTGTGCCACCACGTCCAGCCCTTGCCTGGCTCGGTGGCGTTCCAGTCGAAGTCCGCGAACCCGCGACGCTCCTCGGCGCCCTCCCATCCGAGCTCGTCGCGCAGGTAGGCGTTGGCAAGCGACGAGTAGGCCGGGTCGAGGAACGCGTCATCCACCACGAAGGTCTCCTCGTCGTTCATGCGGTCCAGATCGTAGCCGGCCACGCGGCCGTCGTAGCGGCCCACGATCCGATCCCGATCGCGCAGCAGCTGCTTGCGGAAGCGCATGTCCACCACGCGCAGGTCGGACTCGTAGACATACTGCGCGTCCAGACCGGTCAGTTCGGCGTATCGCTCGGCCACGCGGCGCTTGACGGCCGGGTCGAGCGAATCCCCCATGGCGAGGGCCATGCGCAGCGGGCCGTTGGCGAAGGCGCGGGCGGCCCTGAGATGTTCGCCCAGCTCGACGTCGGAGGCGGCGCGGCCGTGGTACTTGGCCACGGAGGCGAACGTGGGGAAATAGCCGATGTAGTACTGGTCGCCAGTGTCGAGCGTGAACGCGTAGTCGAGAATGTTGGAGATGAGCGTCAGGCCGTTCAGGGCCACGCCGTCGGACTGCAAACGGTAGGCGAGCGCCGCCCCGCGCGTGGTGCCGTACGACTCGCCGAGCATGTACTTCGGGGAGTTCCAGCGGTGGTTGACGCTCAGCCAGCGGCGGATGAACGCGGAGAAGCCCCTGACATCGCCGTCCACGCTCCACAGCTCGGCCTTGGCCTTCTCCGCGATCTGCGAGAAGCCGGCGCCGGCCGCGTCGATGAACACCAGATCGCTCACGGGCAGCAATGTGTACGCGTTGTCCACGAGCGCGTAGGGTGCGGCGGGCACGGGGGCCGCGTCCGGCACGCTGATGCGCTTGGGGGCGAGCGAGCCCATGAGCAGGAAGGTGGTGGACGAGCCGGGCCCTCCGTTGAAGACGAACGTGACCGGGCGTGTGCGGTCCGGTCCGTCGGTGGCCGGGTCCACGGCGGTGAACGCGGCATAGAAGATGCTGGCGGCCGGCTTGACCTTGCCGGCGTCGATGTCCAGCGTACCGATGGTCGCGTCGTACGTCCATGCGCGGCCGTCCACCGTGACGCTGTGACGCGTGGTGTGCGTGACGGGTTCCGGCAGGCCGTTGCGCTTGTCGGAGGCCCCTTCGTCCTTGGTTTCCTTGGCTTGCTTGGCGGTGTCCTGATCGGTCATCGTGGGTGGTATTCCTTTCTTGCGCGTGTCTGGCTGGCATGCGTCTCGCATACGGGTCCGCCCCTCCCGCGTAACCTGTGCGGCACACGGAAAGGGGCGGAAGCGGGCGGGCCGAACCAGGCGATTCGCCGGTCTCAGTCCTTCTCGATGGTCTTGCCGGCATTGGCGCCGGAGGAGAGGTCCTGGATCTCGGTGACCTCGAGCACGGGGATGACGGCGGGCTTCTTGGTGCCCTTCTCCTCGGCCACCTTCACCTGCGCGGCGTAGATGTCGTCGTCGACGTGCAGGACCACATTGCCGCGGAAGCGGTAGCCCTTCTTCTCGGCGAGGTTCGCGAAGGCGATGACGAGCGGGGAGCCGTCCTTGAGGTTCTGGTAGGCCTGACCGGCGGTACGCTCATGGTAGGCGATGTGGTGCTCGTCAAGCACGAACAGGCTCATCTTCGGGCCGAGGTCCAGCTCGCCGTCCTTGGACACGGTGGAGATCCAGCCCAGATTGTTCTCGACGAATTCCTTGATTTCCGGGGTGATGGTTGCCATGATGGCTCCTTTCGACGACGTTCTGCAGAGGTTCTACAGCGATGCTGACTCACTGTCTAGCGTACCGAATCGCAGGCGCGGGCGCACGCGATTCCGGCGCATTTCGGCGTTTTGTGGGCAACATCACGCGCGCCGCGCCGACGCCGCGCCGAGCGTGCCGATCAAGGCAGGCCGGCGGCTACTGTATGAGTGTTCGCAACGCAGCACGAACAAAGGAGTAGGCATCCCATGGCGGTCCGCAGTCGGTTCCAGCAATTGCGCAGCACGTGGTCGCGCTCGTTCCCGCCGAATCTGGCGCGGCTCATGCTGCTCACCTGCGCGGCGCTGTGGGGCGGCAGCTATCTGGTCGCCAAGTTCGCCATTGCGGCCATTCCCCCGCAGTGGCTCATGGGCATGCGCGTGCTCGGCGCCTGCACGGTCATGCTGGTCCTGTTCCACCGCAGCATCATTCCGGCGCTCAAACCACAGATCATCGTGCCGGCGCTCGTGGTGGGCGTCACCTACTGGGGCACCATGGTCACGCAGACCATCGGACTCAAGACCATCGATCCGGGTCGCAGCGCGTTCCTCACGGCCGCCTACTGCGTGCTCACCCCGTTCGCCTCATGGATCGTCACCAAATCCCGCCCGGGCACCATCAACCTCGTTGCCGCGGTGATCTGCCTGACCGGCGTGGGCTTCGTCTCGCTCAAGAACGGTGGCTCGTTCGCACTGGGCGCGGGCGACTGGCTGACCCTCGGCACCGCGGTGATCTTCGCATTCAATCTCACGTTCCTGGGCGTGTACGCCAAGCGGTTCCACCCGATCGCCGTCACGTGGGTTCAATTCTTCGTGGCCGGCGTGCTGTTCGTCGCGGGAGCCCTGTTCACCGAACCCGCGCCGAATGCCGGGTGGCTGGAGCCTGACGTGGTGGTCGCGTTCCTGTACCTGTTCCTGGGCGCCACCATGATCGCGCAGATCATGCAGAACATCGGGCTCGCGCACGTGCCACCCTCGCAGGCCTCGATCATCATGTGCACGGAAAGCCTGTTCGCCGTCACGTTCTCCATCCTGTTCTGGGGCGAAGCCGTCACGTGGAACTCGGTCGTGGGCTTCACGCTCATCTTCGCGGCCGTGCTCCTGTCGATCGTCACGAAGCGGAAAGAGTAATCGACAGGGCCGGCCGTTTCGCTCAGCCCTGTCGATCAACCCTTCCAGGCGCGCAGCACGTCGGCCGGCACCTTCGCTGCATCGAAACGGTAGTGACCGCTGACCGCCATGCGGTTCGGCGCATCGAGGTAGTCGTTGTCGCGACCGGGCACGCCCATGTTGTGCAGCAGGTACGGGGTGCCGGTCGCGCGGCTGGCCCTGTCGGAGACGACGGCGATGTGCTTCGTGGTTTCGAACGTCACGATGTCCCCGGGCTGCCACTGCGCATGGTCCGTCGGATCCGTGGTCAGCGACTGGCCGTAGCGTTTGAAGAACACGTCCAGCACGCCGGTGCGGCGGAAATCGATGTTCGGGTCCGGCGTGGAGGCCACCGCCCGGTAGACCTGCGGGTGGGCGGCCACGTCCGCGTCCACCATGGCCTTGAGATCGTAGCCGGCCTCGCGGAAGGCACGCCAGACCAGATCGGTGCAGGCGCCGCGGTCCGCCGGCGGATAACCGCCCGCATAGTAGCCGTCGTCGTACGCGGGTTCGGCCTGCGCATCCTTGCGGGCGCCGGCAACGATGTCCGTGGTGTCGTCGATGCCATTGGCGTTGTAGTCGGTGACGCTCTGCACGATCGTCAGGGGCACTGTGTCGGTCGGCGTCCCGGCGGTTCCCGGCGCCCCGATCGCCCCTGCCGCACCGGAACCCGCCCGCCCGGCCGCGGTTCCGATCAGCGAGGGGACCGCGGCGAGCCGATGCCACGCCACGGCCGCTCCGGTTCCCAGTGCAGACACCAGCACGACCGCGAGCAGCGCAGCCACCGTCTTACGCTTCCGGCGGACCGTAGAAACGCGCTCTCCATCGCGGTATTCCACCTCGTTCGCATGACGAACTCCGTCCCCGTGCGTGCGTCCTAATGTCATGGCAACTCCCTTACGCCGGATGATGTCAATCTGTGGCCATGATACGTGGCTTCCATGTGCCCGAGCCGTCCCTTGGCGGCAACATGTGCAGATCGGACAAATGCGGAGTGCATCGCCACAGGCACCTGAACTGCGCAGGCACCTGAACTACGTTTTTCGCCGTCAACAACGCGCCACTCTGCATGGAACGGCCATGCCCCGCATTGCTTTTGCCGATTTGTGCGGTCGAATTCCCTGCCCCGGTGCGGTATCGGTGCTGCAATATGGTTGAATTCCCAACGCTGCTATCGGAGCCGCCCCACACAATCAACCGCACAAATCGGAAAAGCAAACTACATCCGTCGATTTCAATGACTGCCCGGTCCCATCCGTGGCCAAACGCGCGCTCGACCGCCATGGAGGCTGTCCAAGGAACGCATGTGACGCTGCCACGGACGGGCCTTGCAGCACATACCTGCCTCGGACCCCGATTGAAGTGCAACGCCCCAATCGGCCCAACCCATGACGCTTCTCTGATGCAGGTTGGACCGATCGCACGATTCCACGGTTGCCGATGCCCGGCTGGTCAAGGCACAGGCCCGAGGTCGCACAGATGGCGTAAAACGTATCATCCGATACATAAACGTACGCTGACGGCGGCTAGATGGCGTGAATCATATCGTGTGATACGAAAACGTACACGAGGAGCGGCCAGACGGCGTAAATTGTATCGGCTGATACGAAAACGTACGCTGAGAAGAGGCGGAGAAGAGGCGGAGACGGGGACGGAGAAAGACCGAGAGGCGGGCGGATGCGTGAGTTTCCCCTCCGCGCCTCTGGCGTCTGTGAATTTGAGGGCACAGGTTGGACCGATCAAGCGGAAGCGGGCTGGATTCGCGGGATTCTCGTGGGATTGTTCGCAGACCAAATAAGAAGAGGGACCGGGGAATGGCGTCATTCCGCCAATCTCCGGCCCTTGTTGTCTGTGGAGCTAAGGGGATTCGAACCCCTGACCCTCTCCATGCCATGGAGATGCGCTACCAGCTGCGCCATAGCCCCGTATGAAGTTATCGGACTCCGCAAGCCCCGTACGGCCTGCCGCAAGCCCGGCGGCGAAACCCTCGGCAACATCCACCGATCGCGAAGGCTTCGCACCGTGGAGCTAAGGGGATTCGAACCCCTGACCCTCTCCATGCCATGGAGATGCGCTACCAGCTGCGCCATAGCCCCGTGCTCGTTCAAGCAACTTGCATCAATATACTCATCTTCCCACAGAATGCAACCCCTGCGTGTCGCGCAATGTCACCCGCAAGCGGCTTCACGCGACACGCAGCCGGTATCGCCGCGGCCTTACGCCCAGACGAAATTGCCTTCGCCGGCGCCAAGTTCAAAATGCAGCTTGGCCACGCCCAGACAGATCTCGGCCTGCACACCTTCCAGCGCCTCGCCGCGCACGGTACGACCGTCGGCCAGCAACGTGAAGTGCACCGGTTGCTTGCCCAACGCGCTCGGCGCCAGCTGCACGGCTTCAAGACCTTGGACGAACCATGCGGGAGCCCCGGCCAACGAATCCGGTTCGCCGGCGTTTGCCACGCCCTCCACGGCGCCCAACTCCTCGATGGACTTGCTGCGATGCGGCCGCCCGGGGCGGTTGCCGTAACCGACGGCGACGGCGGCGGGCATACGCTCCCCTTCGCCCATGGTCCATGCGCCGGCGTGCTCGGTCGACTCATGGAGCACGGCCCAGCCGGTATCAAGACCGAGAGATACTGCTTCGAGCGCCAGACGTTCGCCGCAGTATCCGGCGCGCTCATCCAGGCCGGCGGGATCGCCCCGGTCCGCACCGATCAGCGCAATGCAGTAGCGCACGCCCTTGAACCGGCCGTAGTGCGTGGGGCAGTCGCCGAATGCGTCACCGTCGTCATGGACCAGCTGGATGTTGAGATCGTAGCGATCGTTGAGTTGGCCGATCAGTTCGCGCATCGCATCCAGCGTGGCGTCTTCGATCGGCCGGTCGCTGAAATCGCGCACGGCATGGCGTTCGGACATGGCCTCGATGATGTTCATTCGTTCTCCTTGCTCGGTGACCACACTAGCGATGGCGAACGACCGGAACGGACGGGAGCGCCCTGCACGGTCAGTGTTCGGACGTGGTGACGCCCGATTGCTCGTCCGCGGCCGAATTGCTCTGCCCGGAGGTGCCGGACGACTGAGACCCGGAGCCGGATGAACTCGACCCGGACGAGGAACCGGACCCGCTGCCGGAGTGAGAGGAACCGGACGACGATCCGGAAGAGCCGGTGCCCGAAGAACCCGACCCGGACGAGGAACCGGACGATCCGGAGCTGGACGAACCCGTGCCCGTTCCGGATGGGGACCCGGAGCCGGAGCCGTTCGAGGAGCCGGACGAGCCCGTCCCGGACCCAGAGCCGCTGCCAGTGTTCGAGCCGCCGGAATTCG
Source organism: Bifidobacterium sp. LH_389 (assembly GCF_056357235.1). Lineage (NCBI taxonomy): Bacteria > Bacillati > Actinomycetota > Actinomycetes > Bifidobacteriales > Bifidobacteriaceae > Bifidobacterium > Bifidobacterium sp. LH_389. The sequence goes on along the minus strand of NZ_JBKEVR010000001.1, from coordinate 305,814 downwards.
AGTTGTTCGAGCCATCGGACGTGCTGTCGGACTCTTCCGATCCAGCCGTGGCGGAGGCGCTCGACGAGGCGCTGGGAGATGCCGTGGCGGTCGATCCACCGGTCGCGGAGTCTTCCTTCGCGGAATCTCCCGTAGACTCGTCCTCCCCCTTGGCGCCCTTGTCGGTCGTAGCGGAGGAAGTCTGGGAGGATGTAGGCACGGGCGTGGGCGTCGTCTTGACACTGGTGGACGTGTTGACCAGATCTCGCACCACGGAGTCGGTGCCGTTGCCGTTCGTGACGAGCATGATCACCGCGGCGGATGCGGCGGCGGCCAGCAGCGCACTGGCGATGGTGACCACGATGGCGGTGCGCTTGCGACGTGCGGCGGCGCGGCTCTGTGCAAGCACGCTCTCCGCGCGCAGATGCTGCATGCGCGTGATCGAGGGCGGCAGCGCGGTGGACGCCTCGATGATGCGCGGAGACGCGCTGCGTTCCGTTCCCCCGGCGATCACGCGCGGCCCGTCCGCTCGCGCGGCCTCGGTCCGTCCGTCGACGTCTTCCCCATCCGGGCGATCCGCGGCCGTTGCATCGCCGTCCTTGCTGGACATGCCATCCGCGACGGCCGCATCGTCGCCGGCGCCGGGCAGAGTCTCATCGGCCGATGCGGCGGAGCCGGATCGGGCGGGTTCGGCAGACTCGGTCGTCCCGGCAGACCCGGTTGCCCCAGCCGTCTCGTCCGGTGAGGCATCCCCGTCGGCGTCGCTGGAGCCTGCGCCCACGGTCTGCTGGATTTTCTTCGTGGAGTCGCGCAGCACGTTCTGGTAGATCTGCGAGGAGATGGCGGTGACGATCGAGCTGACCGCCACGCCGATCACCGAACCGGCCAGACCGATGTGCGCGGACAGCAGGAACGAGGTGACCGCAGCCAGTGCGCCGGCCACGATCGGCACCCATGAGATGTTCCGGAAGAACCCTTTCAACCAACAACCTCCCCCGCTCCCGACGGTCGGTCGGGCGTACGGAACCTGAGAACAACAGTTATGCAATCAGGCAAGGTAGCACGTTCCGCGACGGAAACGCTGGGGATTGCGCCGAAGAGACGGGCGGCGGCACGTTATTTTTCAGAATCCTTACATATTCCTAACGCCGCTCGCATCCCGACCGATACCCGACCGGTACCGGCAGCGGAGCTACAGCGCCGGATTGTCCCACTGCTCGGTGTCCGCGGCTGCCGGACCGTGGTTGTAGTCCACGAGCCGCCAGCGTTCGGTGCCGTCCGCCGCATTCGTCAGCGACAGGCGCGCCCAGTGGGCGTTGCGCATGGAGACCACGCCGCAGTAGTTGGGATTGTCGGATTCGCGGCCGAATAGCGTGTAGACCACCTGCGAGATCCACGCGCCGTGGGAGAACACGAACAGTGTGGTGTCGTTGCCGGCGCGGTACGCCCAGTCGTTGAGCGCCGCCACGCCGCGTTTGCCCACCTCGCGCCGGGGTTCGGCCCCGTGCTTCAGCTCGCCGCCCTGCCATGTGGCGTAGGAGCGGTAGTCCTCGGGGAAGCGTTCGCGCAGCACGGTGCCGGCCTCGCCCTCCCAGTCACCGAAGCTGCGTTCGCGCACGCGCACGTCCGGATGCACCTCGAGGCCGAGCGGATCGGCGAAGGCATGTGCGGTGGCGGCGGCGCGGGACAGGTCGGAGCAGACCACGAGCTGCTTCGTGCCGGGGCGGCGGTCCACGTACAGGGACTTGAGCGCTTCGGCGGTGCGGTGCACCTGCCAGTCGCCCACCTCATCGAGCGGAATGTCCACCTGCCCCTGGAATCGCCCTTCGTGGTTGTAGGAGGTACGGCCGTGCCGTACCAGAATCACCGTGCCCACGTGCTTCGGGTGCTCGTGCTCCGTATCCCCGTACAGGTCCATGATGGATGCCATGGCGTCGTCCCCTTTCGTATGCGTCGCAATGCCGTTGCCGGACCGCCCGCGGATCGGTCAGTCGACCGGGCCCTCCCCGTCCGCAGCGTTCCCGTTCTGCGTCACGGTCTCGCGCTGTGCGGCGGGTTCGGCCGGCAGGTCGAGTTCGATGGCCGGGCAGTCCTTCCACAGCCGTTCGAGGCCGTAGAACTCCCTGGTTTCATCATGCATCACGTGAACGACGAAGTCCCCGTAGTCGAGCAATACCCACTGCGCCTCGGTCAGCCCCTCGCGCGTGCGGGCGTCGAGGCCGGCCTCCTCGTGCAGCTTGCGCTCGACCTCCTCGGCCACGGCGAGCACCTGACGCTCGTTCGAGGCGGAGACGATGAGGAACGCGTCGGTGATGCCGAGCGGCTGGGAGACGTCAAAGGCGACGATGTCGGTGGCCTTCATCTTATCCGCGGCGCGCGCGGCGATGCGGACGGCGTCGATGGAGCTTTGCAGTGCGGCCATCCGATCAGCGCTCCCAGACGGGCTTCCAGCCCTCGACCACGTGCTGCGTGTTCTCCGAGTACGCCATGGCGTCGTCCGGCACGGCGTGGCGGATCACGCTGCCGGCGCCGGTGGTCACCCCGTCGCCCACCTGAACGGGGGCGACGAACAGGTTGCCGGCGCCCACGTGCACGTTGGAGCCGATCTCGGTGCGGTTCTTGTGCACGCCATCGTAGTTGGCGGTGATGGTGCCGCCGCCGATGTTGGTGTGCGAACCCAGATGCGCGTCGCCGATGTAGCTCAGGTGCGGCACCTTGGTGCCTTCGTCGATGTGCGCCTTCTTCATCTCCACGAACGCGCCGGCCTTGGTGTCCGGGCCGAGGTCGTTGCCCTGGCGCATGTAGGTCCACGGGCCGATGTTCGCGCGCGCGCCGATGTGGCTTTCCTGCACACGGGAGCGCTCCACGTGCGCACCCTCGTCCACGGTCGCGTCGATGAGCGTGGTATACGGTCCGATCACCGCCTCGGGGGCGACGACGGTATGGCCCTGCAGGAAGGAGCCGGGCAGCACGGTCACGTCGCGGCCGAGCTCGACGTCGTCCTCGATCCACGTGGTATCCGGGTCGAGGACGGTGACGCCCTCGCGCATCCAGTGCTCGCAGACGCGGCGGTTGTGCGCCTTGGCGAGGGCGGCGAGCTGCACGCGGTCGTTGACGCCCTCCACGCTCAGCGCATCGGGAGCTGCGAACGCGCCCACGCTCAGGCCCAGTTCGCGCGCGGTCTCCAAGGCGTCCGTGAGGTAGAACTCGCCCTGCGCGTTGTTGGCGTCGAGCCCCGCGATGGCACGTTCGAGCACGTCGGCCTCAAACACGTAGACGGAGGTGTTCACCTCGTGCACGGCCAGTTCGCTTTCGTTGGCATCGCGCTGTTCCACGATGCGCAGCACGGAGCCGTCCTGATCGCGGATGATGCGCCCGTAGCCGGTGGGGTCGTTCAGCCTGGCGGTGAGCACGGTGGCGCCGTTGCGGTTGGCGGCATGGAACTCGATCAGGGACTCGAGGGTGGCGGTGTCGAGCAGCGGCATGTCGCTCGCGGCGATGAGCACCGGTCCGTGGAGTGCACCCTGAGGTGCGTCCGCCGCGAGCCGGGCCATGGCGCACTGCACGGCGCGCCCGGTGCCGGGGATCTCGTCCTGCTCGACGATCGTGACGTCCGGATCGTAAGAGCGCGCGGCCTCGGCCACGCGCTCGCCCTGATAGCGCACCACGACGGCGAGCGTGCCGACGTTGAGCGCGGAGACGGAATCCATCACCCGGTTGAGAAAGGTCTTGCCGGCGAAGGTGTGCAGCACCTTCGGCGTGGCGGAACGCATGCGGGTCCCCTCGCCCGCGGCCAGGATGATGGCGGCTGAAAGCTCCATGGAGTTGAGGTTCCTTTCCAGTATGCGAAAGGGCCGCCCGCCTCGAACGATCGAAGCGAACGACCCGTTTGGCGAGTTCCCCCACCTGGACTCGAACCAAGACAAAGGGTTCCAAAGACCCGTGTGCTGCCATTACACCATGGGGGAATGCGGCGGGCGGCAAAACCCGCCAAGTGTTCATTATGCCATACGTTCGGACCGGCGTGACACGCGCACCGCGCGGACCACCGGACGGACCGTCCGGGCCGCAGAACTCAGGCGAACAGGAAGCCCTGCCCGTGGTGCTCGGGGTACGTGTCGAACAGCTCGGCCACGGAACCGTCGTCGAACACCGCACGGATGGCGCTGCCCAGCAGCGGGGCGATGGACAGCACGGTCAGGCCGTCCCAGCGCTTCTCCTCCGGGATCGGGACCGTGTCCGTGACGACGACCTCGCGCGCCCCGCAGTTCTTCAGGCGCTCCACGGCCGGGCCGGAGAACACGCCGTGCGTGGCGACGACGGTCACCGAGTTGGCGCCGGCGTCCCTGAGGACGTTGCATGCACCCACGATGGTGCCGGCGGTGTCGATCAGATCGTCCACGAGCACGCAGTCCTTGCCCTTGACGTCGCCTACCACGCGGTTGGCGACGGCCTGGTTCGGGCGAGTGATGTCGCGCGTCTTGTGCACGAAGGCGAGCGGGCCGCCGCCGAGGCGCTGCGCCCACTGCTCGGCCACGCGGATGCGGCCGGCGTCCGGGGAGACCACGGCCACGTTGTCCAGCTGGCCGCGGAACCGGTCACGGATGTAGTCCACGAGCACCGGCATGGCGATGAGGTGGTCCACCGGGCCGTCGAAGAAGCCCTGGGACTGCGCGGCGTGCAGGTCCACGCTCATGATGCGGTCGGCGCCGGCGGTGGCCAGCAGGTCGAAGACCAGACGGCAGGAGATGGGCTCGCGGCCGCGGTGCTTCTTGTCCTGACGGGAGTAGCCCAACAGCGGGCAGACGGCGGTGATGGAGCGGGCCGAGGCGCGCTTCAGGGCGTCGATCATGATGATCTGCTCCATGATGGCCTTGTTGACCGGGTTGGAGTGCGTCTGGAGCACGAACACGTCCGCGCCGCGCACCGATTCGGTGTAGCGCACGTACATCTCGCCGTTGGCGAAATCGTAGGCCGTGGTCTCCAGCACTTCGATGCCGAGTTGATCGGCCACGTCCGATGCCAGCTTGGGATGGGCCCTGCCGGTCACCAGAATAAGGTTCTTGTCGGGCTTTCCTTCGAGGATTGCGCTCACCATGGTCTCCAAACGTCGACGTCGCGTAGTTGACGGTTTCACAGTGTAACGAGCGCCGCAGACCGCCGGCGACGGGAAGGTGTCGCCAAGGTGGCCGGCCGGTGAACGCCCCGTCACATGCCGGCCGCCGCACGCATGCCGCCCGGCGAGCCGTCAGCGCCGGTACAGTCCGTGCTTGCCGATGTACTGCACCACGCCGTCGGGCACGAGATACCACACCGGCTCCCCCGCCTGGCTGCGCCGGCGCACGTCCGTCGAGGAGATCGCCAGCGCGGGGATCTCCAGCAGGTCCACCTTGCCGTCCGGCAGGGCGTCGATGTTAAGTCCCTTGATGCTCGAGGAGTAGCCGGGGCGCGTGACGGCCACGAAATGGGCCAGATCCCACATGCGGTCCGCATCCTTCCAGCGCACGATCTCCGCCACCGCGTCCGCGCCGGTGATGAAGAACAGCTCCGCATCGGGCCTCAGGGCCCGGATGTCGCGCAGCGTGTCGATGGTGTAGGTGACGCCGGGACGGTCGATGTCCACGCGCGAGACGGTGAACTTGGGGTTCGACGCGGTGGCGATGACCGTCATGAGGTAGCGGTCCTCCGCGTTGGTGACGTGCTTGTCCAGCTTGAAGACCGGCCGGCCGGTGGGCACGAAGATCACCTCGTCGAGGTCGTACACCCAGGAGACCTCCGAGGCGGCCACCAGATGCCCGTTGTGGATGGGGTCGAACGTGCCGCCCATGATGCCCACGCGGGGCACGGCGTGCCGATTGCCGCGCGCGGAGGTGCGGCCTTCGGACAGGGCGGACAGGTCGGACATGCGGCGGGTGGCGGCAGGCGAGGGTTCGGCGTGCACGGAAGCCGGATCGTCCATGGGATCCGTCATGCCGCATGCTCCCGTTCCGCCGCCGCGGTCTGCTGCGCCTCGGTGTCCTCCGCGCGGGTCTCGCGCTCCATCTGCTCGGCGGTCGGGTCCGAGCTGCCCGGGTCGATGCGGTTCATCTCCTCGTCCCACTCGTCCTGCACCACGCGGCGGATCTCCGCGAACGTGGGCAGCGGGAAGTCGGGCTGGAACAGCCGGCGCACCTCCGCCACGCGCTCGGTGATGCGGATGAGCGTGTCCGTCATGCCGTCCACGTCACGCTCGCGCTCCATGGTGCGGAAGCGGCCCACGTACTGCTCCATCATGGCCATCTGCTCGCGCAGCACCCTGACCTGCGCCTCGTCCAGCGTGGCCACCTCCGGCGCGTCCTCGTTCGGCCAGCGGATGAGCACCGCGTCCGCGTACTCCAGCGACGCGCGCTGCTCCGCGGTGGCGATGCCGTCCTCGATCTGCACCAGGAATACGTAGCGGACCATGCTCAGCCGCTCGGAGGCGATCTTGAAGCCGAGCCGCTGGTCGGTCGTGTCCACGTCAAGCACTTTCATCAGTTCGTCCTCGTTCATGCGCGCACCTGCCCCGTTCCGTATGCGATCCACTTGGTCGTCGTCAGCTCCTCGAGCCCCATGGGCCCGCGGGCGTGCATCTTCTGCGTGGAGATGCCGAGCTCCGCGCCCAGTCCGAACATGCCGCCGTCGGTGAAGCGCGTGGAGGCGTTGACCATGACCACGGCCGAATCTATGCGGCGGGTGAAGCATTCGATCGCCGAGTAGTCCTCGGCGAGGATCGCCTCGGTGTGCCCGGTCGAATGCGCGTTGATGTGCGCGATCGCCTCGTCGAGCGAACCGACCACCTTGACGCCCATCCGCAGGGCCAGATACTCGGTGTCCCAGTCCTCCTCCACCGCGTGCACGAGGTCCAGCGGCTCGATTCCGGCCGCGTCGATGATGTCGAATGCCTCGCGGTCGGCCCGCAGCTGCACGTCCCGCTCGGCGAGCGCGCGGGCGGCGGAGGGCAGGAATGCGGCGGCCACGTCGCGGTGGACGAGCAGTTTCTCGGCGGCGTTGCATACGCCTACGCGCTGGGTCTTGGCGTTGAGGATGACGGGGATGGCCTTGGTGAGGTCGGCGGAGCGGTCCACGTAGATGTGGACGTTGCCGGCGCCGGTTTCGATGACGGGCACCTTGGAGTTGCGTACCACGGCCTGGATGAGGCCGGCGCCGCCGCGGGGCACGAGCAGGTCGATGTGGCCGCGGGCCTCCATCATGGCGGTGGCGCCCTGGCGGCCGAAGGGATCGACGGTGGCGATGAGGTCGGGGTTCAAGCCGTGGGCGTCGAGTACGCCTGCGAGGACCTTGAGTGTGGCTGCGTTGGTGCGTTCGGCGGCATGTCCGCCGCGCAGGAGGACGGCGTTGCCGGATTTGAGGCAGAGGGCGGCCACGTCGACGGTGACGTTGGGGCGGGCCTCGTAGATCATGCCGATGACGCCGATGGGTACGCGCACCTGGGTGAGGCGCATGCCGTTGGGCATGTGGCGGCCGCGGACCATTTCGCCCACGGGGTCGGGCAGGGCGGCCACGTCGCGCACGCCTTGCGCGGTGGCGGCGATGCGGGTGGCGTCGAAGCGGAGGCGGTCGAGTTTGCCGGCGTCCATGCCGGAGTCGAAGGCTTCGGCCATGTCGAGGTCGTTGGCGGCGGTGATGGCGTCCGCCTGGGCGTCGAGGGCGTCGGCCATGGCGAGCAGGAGTTCGTTCTTGGCTTCGGTATTGGCCTGGGCAAGCGTCGTCTGTGCGGCGGCGGCGCGGTCGGCGAGTGCGCATACCCGGTGCTGGATTTCCGGGTCGAGGGCGTCGGTGGGTGCGTTCATGCCGTGTGTTCCCCTTCCTGTGCGTCCCGTGTGGGTGAACTATGGGGCTTGATGATAGTCGCACCCCTGCCTTGGGCTGGTCGGGTGCCAACGGATGGCAACGGCGGGCGGGCGGGGGTGGTGGCGCGCTATGGTGTTGGCTGGCAGTGCAGCGGTCGGCCATGGTGGCCGGTGCAGAGAGAAACGAGGAAGTATGTCGCAGTCGCAGCCGTCGGTGAATGCCCTGACGCCGGGGCAGGTGGAGGAGGCCGTGGATGCGGCCGCGGAGAAGAAGGTGGGCACGCCGTTTGGGCGGCTGTTGGTGTCGGCCATGTTCGCGGGGGCGTTCATCGGGTTCGGTGCGTTGTTCTTCATTGTGGTGACGTCGGATTCGGCGCTGTCGTTCGCGGCGGGCAAACTGTTGGGTGGCTTGGCGTTCTGCCTGGGTCTGGTGCTGGTGCTGTGCTGCGGTTCGGAGCTGTTCACGGGCAATTCGCTGATGGTTTCGGGTGCGATGGAGCATCGGATCGGATGGGGGGCGATGCTGAGGAACTGGGCGATCGTATGGGTCGGCAACCTTCTGGGCGCGCTGGTGGCGGTGGGGCTGGTATCCGCCGCGGGGATTCTGGATCTCAACGGCGGGGCCGCGGGTACGACGGCGATCGCGGTGGCGGCGGCGAAGATCTCGCCGGATTGGTTCACGCTGTTCTTCCGCGGCATTCTGTGTAACATCTTCGTGTGCCTGGCGGTGCGCATCGGGTTCGCGGCGCGTTCGGTGGCGGACAAGGTGGTGGGGATCCTGCTGCCGATCAGCGCGTTTGTGGCGTGCGGGTTCGAGCACTGCGTGGCGAACATGTTCTTCCTGCCGGTGGGGCTTGCGGCGAAGCTGTCCGGCTATGCGCTGCCGGCTTCCGGGGCGAGTGCGGATGTGGTGAGCGTGGGCGGCATCCTCTACAATCTGTCCGCGGCCACGCTGGGCAACGTCGTGGGTGGTGCGGTCTTCGTGGGGCTGGCCTACTGGTTCGTGCAGGGGCACCATGCGGACCGGGGCATCTTCGCTCGCGGCGGTGAGGCCGACTGAGATCGGTCCGACGCGACCGGTCCGGCCGAACGGTCCGGGATGGGCGGGCGGGTGTCCGGCGCGGGAGAACGGCGCCGGGCACCCGCCCGTTTCCGTATGTGGACCGCGAGGGGTCGGCGGTATGGCGCGTCCGCTAGACTGTTGATGCCTGAAAAGTCAAGCCGTGAACCATCAGCAAAGGACGCATCCGTGACCACCTTCCACAGCACGCGCAGCACCACCGATTCCCTCACCGCCAAGCAGGCGATCCGCAAGGGCATCGCCGACGACGGCGGCCTGTTCGTCTCCGATTCGCTGGGCGAGGCCCGCGTGGATCTGGCCAACATCGCGGCCAAGAGCTATCAGGAGATCGCCCTCGATGTGCTCGGCGCGCTGCTGGGCGACTACACGGCCGAGGAGCTTGCCGAGTGCATCCGGGGCGCGTACGGCAGGCAGTGGGCGGATCCGGCCATCACGCCGCTCAGGCCGCTGGGCGACGACTACGTGCTCGAGCTGTTCAACGGCCCGACCTCCGCGTTCAAGGACGTGGCGTTGCAGATCCTGCCGCGGTTCATGGCCCGCACCGCGCCGGCCGGCGGCGACGCGGACGAGAAGGTCATGATCCTCACGGCCACCTCCGGCGACACCGGCAAGGCTGCGCTGGCCGGATTCGCGGACGTGCCCGGCACCGGCATCACCGTGTTCTATCCGGAGGGCAAGGTCAGTCAGGTCCAGGAGTTGCAGATGACCACGCAGACCGGCGCGAACGTGAAGGTGGCCGCGGTGAAGGGCAACTTCGACGACGCGCAGTCGGCCGTCAAGCGCATCTTCGCCGACCGCGACCTGGCCACGCGTCTCGCCGCCGACTCGCATGTGGCGCTCTCCTCCGCCAATTCGATCAACGTGGGCCGTCTGGTGCCGCAGGTCGTCTACTACTTCTCCGCCTACGCGCAGCTGCTGCGCCAGCAGGTCATCAACACCGGCGACGAGGTGGAGTTCGTGGTGCCCACCGGCAACTTCGGCGACGTGCTCGCCGGCTACTACGCCAAGCTGCTCGGCCTGCCGGTCAAGCACCTCGTGGTCGCCTCCGACCGCAACAACGTGCTGTTCGACTTCCTGCGCTCGGGCACGTACGACCGCAACCGTCCGTTCTTCCAGACGATCAGCCCGTCGATGGACATCCTCATCTCCTCGAACCTCGAGCGCATGCTCTACTACTTCTCCGAGGGGGACACGCGCCTGATCGCCATGCTCATGAACGATCTGGCCAAGTACGGCTGCTACGAGATCCCCGAGGACATGCTGGCCCGCATCCGCCGCGTGTTCGGCTGCGGCTGGGCGGACGAGGATCAGGTGCGCGAGGCGATCGCCGACTGCTGGAAGAAGAACCGCTACGTGATCGACCCGCACACCGCGTGCGGCTACTACGTGATGCGGCAGATGCCGGCCGACCCGCTCACCCCGCGCGTGCTGCTGGCCACCGCGAGCCCGTACAAGTTCCCGCGCGTGGTCAACGAGGCGCTCGGGTTCGACGCGACCGGCACCGACTTCGCGTGCATGGACGCGCTGGCGGCGGCGACCGGCACCACGGCCCCGGCGGCGCTGCGTGGACTGGAGACCGCACCCGTGCGGTTCACGGACGCGATCGACATCGCCGGCATGGAGGGCTTCGTGGCCGAGGCGGCCGCCGCGCTCTGACGCCTCCGACGCCTCTGACGCCTCCGACGCCTCCGACGCCTCCGACGCCTCCGACGCAACGCGACCGGCAACCTTGACGGGCCCCGCCCGTGTCTCGAATCGCCTCCGGATTCAACAACGGTGGCGATTCGAGACACTGCGGGGCCTTTTTCTGTCTCAGATCGCCACCGGTTTTCAGCCGGACGGCCGCCGTGATCCGGCGCCTCACACCAGCCGGGTGCGGTACTCCCCCGTCTCGGCCACGGCGCGGATGCCCTCCACGCTGTGGTCGACCATGGAACGCACGGCGGCGTCCGTGTAGAACGCCATGTGCTGGGTCATCACCACGTTGGGGAACTGCCTGAGGTAGGCGATGCCGCGGTTGGTGAGGATGTCCGTGCGCCGGTCGCGGTGGATGAGTTCCTCCTCGGTCTCCACGGTGTCCAGTCCCAGTCCGCCGATCTTCTTGGCCTCGATGTTGTCGATGAGCGCCTCGAGGTCCATGAGTTCGCCGCGCGCGCAGTTGATGAGCACCACGCCGTCCTTCATGCGGGCGATCGAGTCGCGGTTGATGATGTGCCGGTTGGCGTTCGGGCCGGTTTCGATGAGCGGCATGTGCAGCGTGATGAGGTCGCACTGCCGGTACAGCTCGTCCAATCCCACGTATTCGGCCGCCTCGGCGACCTCGGGGTTCGGGTGCGGATCGTAGGCGAGGATGCGGCAGCCGAAGCCCGTCAGGATGCGTACGACCGTACGCCCGATGCGTCCGGTGCCCATCACGCCCACGGTGAGGTTGCGCATCTCCCGGCCCTGCAGGCCTTCGAGGGAGAAGTCGTACACCTGCCCGCGCCACAGGGCCGGCTTGTAGTTGCGCAGCACGAGCAGCATGAACATCACGGTGTATTCCGCCACGCCGTTGGGCGCGTAATCGGCGTTGAGGACGGCCATGCCGAGCCGCCCCGCCGCCTCGAGGTCGATGTGGTTCACGCCGATGGTGCGCGTGGCGGCCACGGCCACGCCTTCGTCCCGGAGCGTCTCCAGTAGTCCTGCGTCGAGCTGGCTGTGGCCCAGCACGCTCACGCCGGCCGCTCCCCGGGCCAGCTCGGCGTTGGCGGCGGTCAGCGGCTCGGCGTGGAGCTCCACCTCGGTACCCGTGCGCTCGGCGGCCCGGGCGAAATCGGCGCGTTCGTCTTCCCTTACGTCAAATGCAGCGATCTTCATACGCTCATTGTAAGGGCGGCCCGCGGGCGCGGCAGCGCCTACAGGTCCTTCCGCCGGTACGCGCGCAGGGAGCTGGCGAGCGAACCGGCCACGGCGGCGGCCGCGACGGCCACGGCGAGCAGCGCCGTCAGCCACGGCGAGACGAACACGTGGGCGTCCAGCCAGCCGAGGATGGCCGTCAGCCGGTCCGGAAAGCGCAGCGCCGCCGCGAACAGCAGGATCGCCACCACCGATCCGCCCAGCGCGAGCGAATACATGATCGTCTGCGGCTTGAACCGGTATGTGGACGCCAGCGCCGCGGAGGCGAGCAGCACGTAGCCGAACGTCAGCGCGCCGATGCGCGGCCAGGGCACGCCGCCCATGGCGCCCAGCTGGCCGGCAACGGCGAACGCCAGCACGTAGGAGCACAGGGAGATGACGGCGAACACGCCCGCGAAGATCGCCAGATACGCATAGCGGCCCAGCACCTGATGGTCGCGCCCGGCCGGCATGATGCCGTTCATCCTCCCGTTGCCGCCCATGTCCTGATAGACGCCGGGGAAGGTCAGGAAACTCGCGAACGTGAGCATGGACAGGCCGGCAACGTAGTTGAACACGGCATTGATCAGGGACGGCATGTCCGCGTCCCCGCCGCCCATGGCTACGGTAAACAGCAGCAGCGTGACCGGTTCGGACAGCAGGTAGAAGGCCATCAGCCCCGCGCCGCAGCTCGTCATGCGAATCCAGTCCACGCGCATGGATGTCATGATCGCCTTCATTTCAGGGCCTCCCCGTCGTTCGTGCGCGCGGCGCCGGCCGTCGCGTTGGTCAGTCGGATGATCTCGTCGATGCTTGCGGGCTCCACGAGCAGCCGCGGACGGGTCCGATCCCCGCCCTGCGTTGCGGCTGCGACGTCCTCGGCATGCAGGAGCGCGTCGAAGCCGGTGCCGTACGTATGGATGCCCACGGCGCGGGCACGCACGGAGGCGTCGAGGTCCGCGAGCCCGCCCTTGACCACGCGGAAGGCGTCGAGCAGCTCGTCCTTGGGACCGGTGTAGTAGAGGCGGCCGCGGTTGACGTACGTGATGAAGTCCGCGTCGCTTTCCAGATCGGAGGTGATGTGGGTGCTGAACAGCACGCTGTGCTCGCCGTCCTCGATGTATTCGTGGAGGATGTCCATGAGCTCGTCGCGGGCGAGCACGTCCAGTCCGCTGGTGGGCTCGTCCAGAATGAGCAGGCGCGTCTCGTGGCTCAGTGCGGCGGCGAGCATGAGCTTCATCTGCATGCCGCGCGAGAGTTCCTTGACCTTCCTGCGCCGGTCGAGCCCGAATCGGTTGAGGTAGCCCTCGAACGCGCGGGCGTCCCACGTGGCGTACAGGGCGCGCATGGCACGTTCCACCCGGTTCACGGTCCACAGGTCCACGAAGTAGCTGGTGTCGAACACGACGCCGAGCTGCTCCTTGACGGTTTCCTCGGCGGCGATGTTGTCGCGCCCGAGCACTTCGATGCTGCCTGCATCGCGCTGGATCATGTTGAGGATGAGTTTCATGAGCGTGGACTTGCCGGCTCCGTTGGGGCCGATCAGCCCCATGATGTAGCCGGTCGGCAGGTCGAAGGTGATGTCCTCCAGCGTGAATCCTCCGGGGTAGCGCTTGCCCACGCCGCTGACGCGCAGCGCGAACCGTTCCCGTTGCATGGCTGTCACCGTGGTTCCTTTCCTGATGGGAAGGCGCCGTACCGGGCTTCGAGCATGCCGAGCAGGTCGATGAGCGGGATGCCCGCGGTGCGTGCGGCGGCGCAGGCTTCATCCAGCGAGGCGTTGACGCGCGCGACCAGCTGCTGGCGCATGCGTTCCCCGCCCCGTTCCATGACGAACGTGCCCTTGCCCTGCACGTTCTCCACGATGCCCTCGTCCGCCAGTTCGTTGTACGCCCTGGCGACGGTGAGTACGGAGATGCGCAGTTCCTTGGCGAGCCGGCGCAGGGAGGGCAACGCCTCCCCCGCCCCCAGCTCGCCGCTGAGGACGGCTTCGCGGATCTGATGCTTGATCTGCTCGTAGATCGGCTCTCCGGACGTCGATGAGATGATCAGTTTCATCGAGGCTCCCTTCCGATGCGACGCCCCATCCCGAGATGCGAATGGGTCGATGACGGCTGTCGCAGTACTGTTTTGCTGTCATACATAACAGTACAACAACATCGGGCAACTGTGCAACTGTGCTGCATAACAGTTGCACGGCCGGCGTGTCGGAACGGGCCGTCGAGGGCAGGCAACGAAACAAGACGCAACGCAGCGGACCCGGCCGGGGAAAACGGCGCAGCCCGCACCGGGCGCGCCCGCGGCCCGCCGCCTACATGAGCACGGTCTCGGCCTGCATCAGGTGCACGTTGGCGCGCATGAGCCGGGCGTCCTCGCGCGTGATCTCCTTGCTTTCCAGCATCTCGCGGATGGTGTCCAGCTCCATGCGCATGGCGTCGTTGCGCACGGCCTCCACGGCGGAGGGCTCGGCCATGTGCACGGCGGACATGGACGTGTCGAGGATCTGGTTGAGGCCGCGGCGGTACTCCACGAGCAGGCCTGCCACCAGCTCCGCATCGTAGGTGTGGCTCAGGAGCAGGTCCTGGAGCTTCTCCATCACGTCGTTGTACAGCGGCACCTGCACCGAGCGGATGGCCCTCGTGCGCTCCGCCTCGAGGCCGGGCGTGCGCCGGGCGATGCCCTCCCAGAAGCGGCGCATGATCGGCATGAACCGGCGGCGCAGCTTGGCCACGCGGAACGACAGGCCGCGCACGCCGCGCGGTACGGCACCCTCGCCGTCGCCCGGGTCCATGCGCTCGAGCACGCCTTCGATGTGCTCGAGCAGGTACCGTGCGCCGTTGAGCTGCAGGAGCGTCTCCGCATCCGGGTTCGCCACGCCCTCGCGCGCCTCGATGGCGTCGCGCAGCCAGTCGCGCTCCCACCTGAGCGTGCGCACGCGCAGCTCGTTGGCCTCGCGCGGGGAGGACGAGTAGCGGATGTTCGATTCCACGCGCGCAATGCGGTCGTTGTAGCTCTTGAGCACCTGCGTGACGGCCGCATGCGTCTCGGCGGTGTCCGCGTCCACGATCTTGGCAATGGTGCGCCGCAGCATCTCGATGTCCCGCCGCGACCATTCGTTGCTGGACGTGTCCTCCGGCTTGGGCGAGAGCAGCGGCAGCATGACGTTGGAGATCACGATCGACAGCACGATGTACCCGGAGACGAGGAACAGCAGGATGTTGCGCACCGGGACGGAGGCGCCGGAGTCGATCGAGTACGGCAGCGAGAACGCCATGGCCAGCGAGATGGCGCCCTTGGGGCCGCCGAAGGTCATCACCACGGCGGAATGCCAGCGTTCCGGGGTCATCTTGCGCCGCAGGCCGGTCACCGCGTCCTTGGCAAGGCGCAGGGTGCCCACGCACCAGACGAAACGCAGCAGCAGGGTGAGCACGGTGAGCAGGAGCACCAGGCCGATCATCGCCCACAGGTCCACGCGCGGATCCTCCCAGATGGCCCGCATGGCGATGGGCAGCTCGATGCCAAGCAGCACGAACACCGTGCCGTTGAGCGTGAAGTCCACGAAGTGCCACACCGAGTTGGACACCAGATTGACGCGGGCCACGTCCCCGCCCACGCCGGCGCGCGGGAATGTGATGACCACGCCGCACGCCACCACAGCCAGCAGGCCGGAGATGCCCACGTGCTCGGACAGCAGGTACACGCCGAACGGCAGGAACGACTCCATGAGCATGCGCGTGGTGACGTCCTCGAGGTTGTGCCGGCGCAGCAGGAGCACCAGCCGGTCGAACACCAGTCCCACCACCGCGCCGATGAGCGTGCCGAACACGAAGCTGGCGAGCACTTGCCCGCCGAAGCTCACCGGCGAGAACCTGCCGGTGGCCAGCGCCACGAGCATGGTCTGGAAGCCGACGAGGCTGACCGGGTCGTTGAGCAGGCTTTCGGACTGGAGCACGGACTGCTGGCGGGGCGTCAGCTCGACCACGCCGCCGAGCTGGGCCACGGAGACCGCGTCGGTGGGGCTGATCACGGCGCCCATGGCCACGGCGGCCATCATGGGGATGGCGGGCCAGATCTCGTGCAGGGCCACGCCGCTGAGGACCATGGTGACCAGCACCAGTCCCACGGCCAGCGACAGGGACAGGGAGATGTCCTTGCTCAGGGCCTTGCGGTCGATGTTGCGCGCCTCGAGGTAGAACAGCGGGACGATGAACAGCAGCATGAACATGTCCGGTTCGAACTGCACGTTCTGCAGCGTGGGGGTGAAGTACCAGACGATGCCGAAGGCGATCTGGATGAGCGGGGTGGAGATCTTGGGCAGGAACCGGCTGAGGAACGAGGAGATCAGGACGGCGAACAGAATTTCCGTAACGAGTATTGCGGTACCCATAGGCCCCTCTTCTCCTTATGCGGCGCGGCGTGCCGCAGAGCCCGTAACGAACGGTCCCATTGTATGGCGCGGGGTCAGGCGCCGGCGCGGGGGTTCCACGAGCCGGGCGAGACACGGCGTGTCGCGGCGCGTCATGGCGCAGCGCGCGGGGACGGCCGAAACGGTCCGCACTCCACGGTGCGCAATCCGCAGCCCGCCGTCACCTCGTCACAGGGTGCGCGGCGCCTCGGAGAAGTCGAAGAGCACGCCGTCGGCCTCCTCGCAGATGGCGGGCCAGTCGCGGTTCGAGGAATCGTCGTGCATGGCCCACACGCTCATGCCCACGGACTTCGCGGAACGCAGGCCCACGAGCAGATCCTCGAAGACGGTGCAGTCATGTGCCTCGACGCCGAGCCGGGAGGCGGCCAGCAGGTAGACGTCCGGGCGGTCCTTGCCCACGTCGTTCGCGTCATCCACGCTCACGATCACGTCAAACAGGTCGAGGATGCCCACGTGGCGCATGGCCGGCTCCCTCAGGGACGGGGGCAGCGAGGTCGCCACGGCAAGTCGGGCGCCCGTGGCCTTCAGGTACTCCAGATACTCCTTGGCGTACGGTTTGGCCTCCACCATGGTTCCGTAGGCCTCGCGGGCCATGTCGTCCCATTCGGCCATAAGCTGCTCGGGCGTGTCCGGCAGACCGAACCGGGCGATGGTGTACTCGGCGATCTGCCGGAACTGCATGGAGCCCACCTTGAGCACGTAGTCGTCCGGCACGGCGATGCCGCGTTTGGCGAGCGAGTCGATGTCGATCTGGTCCCACACGCCCATCGAGTCGAGCAGGGTGCCGTCGAGGTCGAAGATGGCGGCCTTGCCGGCGTTGGCGAGCGAATCAGTGGTGGCTGTCATGGCATTTCCCTTCAGTCGAGTCTGGATTGGGCGAGCAGTTCGCGGGCATGGTCGAGCGAGGTTTCGGATTCGCTGCCGGAGAGCATGCGGGCCACCTCGCGCACACGGTCCTCGCCCTCGGCACGCTGGACGGCGGTGGATACCGCACCGGCCGGGCCGGTCCCGCCGTCCGCGCCCGCCGCGGCCTTGCTCACCACGAACTGCGCGTCCGCCCAGGAGGCCACCTGCGCCAGATGGGTGACGACGATGACCTGCGCACTGCGGGCCAGCGTGGCCAGGCGCCTGCCCAGCTCCACGGCCGCCTTGCCGCCCACGCCGGCGTCCACCTCGTCGAAGATAAACGTCATGCCCGGGCGTGCCTCGCCGGCCGTTCCGGCGGTGCCGCGGCGTTCGGCGGCCGCGAGTTCGAGGGCGAGCATGAGTCGGCTCAGCTCGCCGCCGGACGCGCTCTTGCCCATCGGCAGCTGCGGGGAGCCGGGGAACGGGGTGAACAGGAACGCGATGTCGTCCCCGCCGTGCGCCTCGAGCGCGTCGGCCGCGCGAACGGTGCCCGCGCCCGCCGCAGGGGCATCCGCGCCCGCATTGCCGAGCCGCGAGGTGACGGTGATGGCCAGCCCGGCGCCGGACATGGCCAGATCGGCCAGTTCGTCGCTCACCCTGCGGCTCAGCTCGCCGGCCGCCCTGACGCGCGCTTGGTGGAGCCGTCCGGCCGCCTTGACGGCCTTTTCGGCCAGTGCGGCGCGGCGACGGGTCAGCTCGTCGATCTTCTCCGGCGAGGCGTCCAGATCCTCGAGTTCCAGACCGGCCTTCCGCCGCCAGTCGAGCACGTCCTCGAGCGTGGGGCCCCAGCGTTTGACGAGCTCGTCCAGATCGTGGATGCGTTCGTTGATGGCGTCCAGATCGGCCCCGTCCTCGTTCTCGTCCACCTCGCGGGTGAGCGAGAGCATCACGTCGGATACCTCGTCGCCGATCGCCTCGAGCCGGTCGGCGGCCTCGTCGAACACGCCGCCCAGCCGGATGCCGCGCAGCGACTGCACGGCCCGGTCCAGCAGCTGGGCCACGCCCTCGGCCCCGTCGTCGTAGTCCATCTGGGACGAGTCGAGCGCCGAGACCGCCCCGCCCACGCCCTGCGCGATGGCGGCCGCGTTCTCGATGCGGTCCCGCCGGGCCTTGAGCTCCGTGTCCTCGCCGGGCTGCGGATCCACGCGGTCGATGCGCGCCACGGCGTCCTTGAGGTAGTCGGCGCGCTGGCGGGCCTCGGCCTCCTGACCGTGCAGCTTGGCGAGCTTGGCGTCCATGTCCTTCAGGGCCTGCCACGCGACGCGGTACGCCTCGAACGCGTCGGCGTCCGCGGCGTAGGCGTCCAGGAATTCGCGCTGGCGGGAGGCGGAGGCGATGCGCAGCTGGTCGGCCTGACCGTGAATGGTCACCAGTTCTCCGGCGAGTTCGGCCAGCACGCCGCGCGGCACGCTGTGGCCGTTGAGCATGGCGCGCGAACGGCCCTTGGCGGGCACCGAACGGGTGAGGAACAGTTCGCCGTCCTCCCCCGGCGCGCCGGCGTCCTCGGCGATGGCGGCCGCACGCGAGCCGTCCGGCACAGCGAAGATGCCCTGCGCGCGGGTCTCGTCCGCCCCGGCGCTGATGCGGCCCGAATCGGCCTGCGCGCCGGAGATGAGGCGGATCGCGTTGAGCAGCATGGACTTGCCGGCGCCGGTCTCGCCGGTGATGGCGGTCATGCCGGGCGCGAAGTCCAGCAGCGCGTGGCGGATGGGCGCGAAGTCCAGCACGGCATGGTGGATGGGACCGAGGTTGCGGATCTCCAGTTCCTCGAGCATCAGCGCTCCCCCTTACGACCGGGCTGCTGCGCCTCCTGCGCCTGCTGGGCCTGCTCGCGCCAGCCGACCACGGGAAGGTCGAACTTGGTGACGAGCCGGTTGGTGAACGGCACGCCGGACAGGCGGGCGAGGCGCAGCGTGTCGCGCGACTGGCGCACGTCGATGCGCGTGCCCTTGGGCAGCACGCGCTGGCGGCGGCCGTCGCAGCAGATCCATCCCTCGGACATCGAATCGTCCAGAATCTCCATGGTGAACGTGGAGCCGGCGCCGATGACCAGCGGCCGTGCGAACAGCGCGTGCGCGGCGATCGGCACGAGCTGCAGGGCCTCCACGTTCGGCCAGATGATCGGCCCGCCGGCGGAGAACGCGTACGCGGTGGAGCCGGTGGGCGTGGAGACGATCACGCCGTCGCAGCCGAACGAGCTCATGTCCACGCCGTCCACCCGGATGCCGATCTCCACCATCTTGCCGCGGTCGGCGCGCTCCACGGTGATGTCGTTCAGGGCCCAGTCCTGGATCGGCTCGCCCCCGCCGGGCAGGGTCACGTCCACGTGCGCGATCATGCGCTCGTCCACCGAGTAGTCGTGCTCGCCCACGCGCCGGATGGCGTCGGACAGCTGGAAGCTTTCGAACTCGGCCAGGAAACCCACATGCCCCATGTTGATGCCGATGATCGGCACCCGCGTGCAGTGCACGAGCTCCGCGGCCCGCAGGATCGTCCCGTCGCCGCCGAGCACCACCACGATCTCCGTGTCCGGACGCACGACGGGCGGCTGCACGCCGAACGCGGGTGCCTCGAGGTTGTCCACCACCGTCACTTCGAACCCCACGCGGCGCAGCTGTTCAACGGCCTCGGCGACGACGGTGCCGCTGGCGCGCAGGCGCTGATGGGTGACCACCACGGCATGGCGTGTGCTCATAGGATTCCTTTCGACGCGATATGCCTCCAATCCTAGCGGCCAGCGCGGCAAATCGGCGTATCATCCTTGGTAGTGAAACGCAGAAGGATCAGAAAGACGTACTGGCACCGGCCGAGGGAAGCCGGCCGTGCGGTCGCGCGTGCCCTGAGCCTGCCGGGGTGGAAGCGCCGGGCGGACACCTCCGATCTGGTCACCACGCAGAGCGATGAGGCCATGGCCGCCGCCGGGCGGGCGGACGAGCACGGAGCCCCCGACTGGGTGCGCCACGCCCTGCACGCCGACTCGCAGTCCCCCGACCGGCGCAAGGCGGCCCGCGTGCCGTGGCCCAGCCGGGCGGACGCATTGCTGAGCCACCCCGCCCTGCTGTCCATCTGCTATTTCCTCACGCTCATCGCACTGGTCGCGTTCCTGCTGTGGCTGCCGCTCTCCTCGCGCAACCGCGGCTTCACGTCCCCGCACATCGCCGTCTTCACGGCCGTCTCCGCGCTGACCACGTGCGGCATCCCGGTGGTGAACACCGCCATCCACTGGACCATGTTCGGTCAGGCGGTCATTCTGGTGGCCGTGCAGCTCGGAGGGCTCGGCGTCATGACGTTCGCCTCCATGCTCGCCATCGCCGCCAGCCGCAGGATCAAGGTCTCGCAGCGGCTGCTGACCGCCACGGAGCTGGGGACCACCAAGCTCGGCGAGGTCAAGAGCATCATCACCGTGGTGCTGGTGAGCACGGTCGTCATCGAGGCGACCACGTTCGCCGCCCTGTTCCCCGGCCTGTACCGCGCCAACGGAGGCCTGTTCGGCAGGGCCGTCTGGCAGGCGCTCTTCTATGCGGTCTCCGCCTACAACAACACCGGGTTCACGCCGGACGCCACGGGACTTGTGGTGAGCAATTGGAACGTGGGCCTGCCCATCATGCTCAGCGCCTTCTGCGGCACGATCGGCTTCCCCGTCATCCTCAACGTGTTCCGCACGGCCCGCGCGCGCAAGTCGCCGGCCCACTGGAGCCTCAACACCAAGATCACGCTGGCCGCCACGGGGATCATCGTGGCCGTGTCGCTGGCATGGTTCCTCGCCAACGAGTGGAACAACCAGAACCTGTTCTACGGGGCGGACGGCTCCAAGCGCTTCCGCTACGCCCTGTCCGCGGCGGTGATGCCGCGCTCCTCCGGGTTCGACATCACGTGGGTGCCGCAGGTCTCCGAGCAGACCAAGGTGTTCATGAGCGCGGTCATGTTCATCGGCACCGGCAGCTCGTCCACCGGCGGCGGCATCCGCGTGACCACCTTCGCGGTGCTTGCGCTCATCTGTCGCGCCGCGCTGCTCAACCGCAGGGACGTCACGGCGTTCCGGCGCCGGCTGCCCCGTCAGGTGCGCATCATGGCGGTCAGCGTGGCCGCCACGTGTCTGACCGCCGTGTACGCGGGGGCGATCGCGCTGATCGTCACCACCGGGTGCTCCTTCGGGGACGCGATCTTCGAGGCGAGCTCCGCGTTCAGCCTCGGCGGCTATTCGGTGGGCGTGGCCCGCACCGACACGCCAGCATCGCTGTACATTCTGGCGGCTCTCATGCTGGTGGGCAGGCTCGGCCCGATGACGATCGCCTACACGTCCTCCAAGACGCGCCCGCAGTCGGTGGTGCGCTACCCGGAGGAGTCGATCGGCGTGGGCTGACCGGCGCGGTGTCCCGTACGCGACGCACGCACGGGACGCACACGGGAACGCACAAGGGCACACGTGGAATGCGTGAACAGGCAATTTCCAAGGAAAGGTGGCAGACATGGCCGGCAACAACGCCAACAGCGTGCTCGTGGTGGGCCTCGGGCGCTTCGGCAGCGCGGTGGCGCAGACCCTCAACGACCTGGGGCAGGACATGCTCGCCGTGGACCGCAACCCGGCGCTCGTGGCCCGATGGTCGAGCGTGTTCAACGTGGTCGAGGCGGACATGACCGACATGCTGGCGATCGAGCAGATCGACGCCGCGGAGTTCGGCAAGGCGGTCGTGGCGATCGGCGACAGCATCGAGGCCTCGGTGCTCACGGCCGGCAACCTGCTCGACGCGGGGCTCACGGACATCTGGGCGAAGTCGGTCTCCCGCGAGCACACGCGCATCCTGCAGCGCATGGGCGTGCGGCACGTGATCAGCGCCGAATCGGACGCCGGCAAGCGCGTCGGCCATCTCGTGGCCGGCGACTACCTCGACTACATCGAGATCGAGGGCCCGTACACCGTGGTGAAGATCCACACCCCGGCCGCCATGGTCAACCGGACGGTGGGCGAGGCGCGCATCCGCGAACGCTATGGCATCACGGTGATCGGCGCCATCACGCCCGGCCTGCCGTTCCGCCACGGCGACGAGGAGACCGTGATGCACCGGGACGACGAGCTCATCGTGCTGGGGCTGCAGGACCAGATCGACCGGTTCATCCGAAGCTGACGGGCGGTCCGGGCTTCGGCCCTTCTTCGTTTCCGCCGTTTCTTCCTCCTGCGTGAGGGAGCGCCCGGAAAGTCGCCCGCTGTTCCGTCCCGGTTCTCGCCGCGGACACGTTCCCGTCACCTTGGCCTGCCCATAATGGGGAGGAAGGGCATCCGCCGTTGCGGCGGAGGAAAGGCGACGGGGCCATGGATCATCATCACACCACCACGACCAATCTGACCCTGCCGGCCGGCGGCGAGGTGCGCGCGGGACGCTACGGGCGCATCCGCATCTACGGCGACGCCACGATCGACGACGAGGCGCAGTTCGACGTGATGGACGTGCACGGTTCGATCGTGGCCCACAACGTGAACGGCGGCGTGCTCGTGGTGGACGGGACGATGCGTGCTACGGGCTCGATGCATGTGGGCACGCTCGGCGGCAACGGCGCCGTGGACGTGGAGGGCGCCATGCGCGTGGGGCGCATGCAGTTCACCGGCATCCTCACGGCCGACCGGACCCTGCGCGTGCTGCGCGGTCTGGATCTGAGCGGCATCCTGCGCAATCCGCAGCGCATCGACGCGGACAGCGTGGACGTGGACGGGTTCGTGGAGGTGGCGGACCTGCATGCGGTGGGCGCGGTGAACATCCACCCGCTGGAGACGATGATGCTCTCGTGGACGTGCTTCCGCCAGTTCGACCACGGCAGTACGGCGGACAGCATCTCCTGCAAGGATCTCGATGCGAAGGACCTCTCCTGCCCGCAGATCCGCGCACATACGGTCACGCTGCGCGGCTCCAGCTTCGCGCAGGACGTGACGTGCACCAAGACGCTGAGTCTGGACCGTTCGTCCGTGGCGCTGCAGGTGACGGGCAACTGCGAGCGGATCAGGCTGGAAGGCTGAGCCAGAGCAGGTATTCGCGGTTGCCGTGCGTGCCGGCGATCGGCGAATCGGCGTGGGCGTGCACGGTCAGTCCGTGTCCGCGCGCGCTGGCGACGACGGTGTCCAATGCCTTGAGCCTCAGGGCGTCGCTTTCCACGATGCCGCCCTTGCCCAGTCCCGCGCGGCCCACCTCGAACTGGGGCTTGACGAGCAGCACGATCTGCGCGCCCGGCGCCCCCAGGGCCGCGATCGGGTCCATGAGGTAGGTCAGGGAGATGAACGAGACGTCGGAGACGATGTAGTCGGGCGCGTACGGCAGGTCCGCTGGCGTGACGTCGCGGATGTTCGTGCCGCTCATTTCCGTGACGCGCGGGTCGCCGGCGATGCGCGGGTCGAGCTGGCCGTGGCCCACGTCGAGGGCGATCACCCGTTCGGCGCCGCGGCGCAGCAGTACGTCCGTGAATCCGCCGGTCGAGGCGCCGATGTCGAGGCACATGCGGCCGGCCGGCGAGGGCAGCCCCTGCGGGCCGAACGCGTCGAGGGCTCCGATGAGCTTGTAGGCGCCGCGGGAGACGTAGTCGTCGCCCTTGTCCACCGCGATCGCCGCGCCGGCGGGCACGGCTTCGGACGGTTTGGCGGCCGTTGCGCCGTCCACCGTCACCGCGCCCGCGCGGATGAGCCGCTGCGCCTTGGAACGGGTGTCCACCAGCCCGCGCGCCACGAGTTCCGTGTCAAGACGGTTGCCGGGCATACGGCTAGTCCCTCTGCGCGTCGAGTTCGGCGAGCAGACGGTCGAGCGTCGCCTGCAGGGCGTCGATGCGCTGCTCGTCGTCCAGGGAATCGAATCCCTCGAACTGAGGGAAGCGCTCGGCAAGCGGCTTGCGCGTCTCGTCGTCGTGCATGCCGCTCACGCCTCGTTGGCGGCATCGTCCGCCGCCGTATCGCCAGCCGTACCCGCAGCCGTATCCGCAGCCACCGGGTCGATGGCGAAGGCGGGCAGACGATCGGCGTCGAATGCCTGACCGTCCCGGTCGGCAAGTTCCCATGCCAGGCAGCATGCGGCGCGCAGGGCGTCAAGGCTGTTTGGATCGCTCACGGCCATGCGTCCGTCCGCGTCGAGCCATGCCGCGGCTTCGGCGCAGGACCAGCGTCCCTCGCCCTCGCGCTGCGGGGCGGCGTGCGGCACGTTGAGCCCGGTGAGGTTGCGTGCGATCATCGTCGGGCGCAGTTCGGGGCGAGCCTGCATGAGCTGGAGCGGATTCGCCACACCGGTGAGCACGACCATGGAGTCGTAGCCGCCGCGGTTGCCGGCCTCGATGTCCGTGTCCAACCGGTCGCCGATGGCGATGGACTGTTCCTTGGGCGCCAGATCGCGGCCTTCGCCGGCGTTGAGCATGCGCGCCTCGTCGTACATGGCCGATTCGGGCTTGCCCGCCGAGCCGACCGGCTGGACGCCCGTGGCGGCAACCACCGCGTTGACGAGCGAACCGCAGCCGGGGGCGATGCCCTGTTCGCGCGGAATGCTGAGGTCGCGGTTGGTCACGAAGTACGTAGCTCCTCGTTCCACCGCGTAGGCGGCCTGCGCAAGTTCGGTCCACGGCATGTCCGGGTACCAGCCCTGAATCACCGCCGCAGGCCCCTCGTCCACGTTCGTCACGGGAACGAGGCCGTTGCGGGCCACCTCCTCCCGAAGGTGCGGGGCGCCGATGGTGAGCACCTTCGCGCCGGCGGGCACGCTGTGGGCGACCATGCGGGCGGCCACCACCGAGGAGGTGATGACCTGCCAGTCCTCCACGACGAGTCCGAAGCCGCGCAGCTGGTCGGCCACGACGTGCTGGAACCGGGAGGAGTTGTTGGTGGTGTATTCGATGGTCATGCCGTTGCGTTCGGCTTCGGCGATGGCCTCGGCGGCGTAGGGCACCGCGTTGCGTCCGCGGTACACCACGCCGTCCAGATCCAGCAGGGCGAGACGGTAGGCACGTGCCACCGACGTATCGATGCCCTTGAGGAAGCGTGTCATCACGCCTGCTCCGCCGCTTCGTCGGATTCGGAATCGTCAGTCTCTGCCTCGTTGGCCTCGGCCTCCTGAGCGGGTTCCTCGACGGATTCGGCGCCGTCCTGCGCGGTTTCGGCCGGCACGGTCTCCTCGTCGTCCGCGGATTCGCCGTCGGTGTTGTCCGCCTGAGCCTTCTCGGCTTCCGCTGCGATTTCCGCCTCGTCCTCGGCGGCGTCGTCCTCGCGTTCGATCTTCTCTTCGACGGGACCGGCGCCGTCGGACTCGTCGTCGGATTCCGCAGACTCAGCGGCGTCGGACTCGTCGGTCTCCGCGTCGGCGTCCTCGGACTCCTCATCCTCGGACTCGGCGGCATCATCCTCGGATTCGGATTCCTCGTCCTCTTCCTCGTCGTAGTCCGGCGCGTACTGGGCCTCGTCCTCGCTGATGCCGAGCATGTCGAGCTGATCATCGCTGAAGTCCGCCAGATCGTGGTCGATCACCACGTCGTCGGAGTTCGGGTCGATGTCCTCCTCGGCGTACTGGCTTTCCAGCCGGTCGAGCACGTCGTCGAGCTTGGCGGCCTCCTCGGGCTTGCCGTCCTGCTCCAGGAAGTACTGCTCGGCCTGGAAGGCACGCATGCGGTATTCGCCGGACAGGCCCTTGGAGCGCGCCAGCGTGTCCGCGATCTCGACCGCCTTGTCCCAGCGGCCCAGATCGGCCAGCGCACCGGCGTACACCAGAAACATCTCGGCCTTGCTTTCGCCCCTGAGCTGCTTGGCCTCGTCGCCCAGTGCGATCTCCACGGCCTTCTTCGGATTGCCCAGACCGCGTTCGCAGTCGGCGATGAACGGCAGGTAGTCGAGGTAGCCGT
The DNA here is from genome assembly GCF_056357235.1 of Bifidobacterium sp. LH_389. Lineage (NCBI taxonomy): Bacteria > Bacillati > Actinomycetota > Actinomycetes > Bifidobacteriales > Bifidobacteriaceae > Bifidobacterium > Bifidobacterium sp. LH_389. Next base: position 279,860 of record NZ_JBKEVR010000001.1, on the reverse strand, counting down.
TCATGCGGAAGGCAGTGCGGAACTCCTTGACGGCGGTCTTGTAGTCGCCCTGACGGTAGGCCACGAGGGCCAGCGTCTCGCGCGCGAAGTCGATGCGGGAGGCCTGACGCGCCACCCACTTGGCGTGTTCCAGCGCCCACTTCGGGTCGGTGGCCTCCAGCGTGTACGCGGCCAGGATGTGCAGGCCGATGTTCTCCGCGTGCTCCTTGCTCAGGCCGCGCAGGCGTTCGCGATCGTCTTTGGAGAGCATGGACCATTCCATGCCCTTGGGCATGGTCGGCTCGCCCGGACGCGCGTCGGTGTACGGGTTCTGCGACGGGAACGACATGGTGCCGTCGGAATTGCGGCGGGCCTTGTCCCAATGCTGGCCGCCGCGGCGGTTCTCGTGGAAGTTGCCCTCGTCGTCGTAGCGACCGCGGCTGCGGTCGTTGCGGTCGAAGCGGGGCTTGCCGCCCTGGCCGTCGCGTTCGCCGCGATTTCCGCCGCGATCATCGCGACGGAAATCCTTGCGATCGCCGCGCTCACCGCGGAAGCCGCCGCGGTCGTCGCCGTCACGATGGAAATCCTTCTTGAAGTCCTTCTTGAAATCATTGCGGAACGGGCGGTCACCGTCACGGCGGAAATCGCGGCGGTCCTCGCCGTCCTTGTGGAAGTCCTTGCGGAAACCGCCCTGACGACGGTCGTCGCCGTCGCGGCGGAAGTCACGGTCGCGCTTGAAGTCCTTGCGGAACGGGCGGTCACCATCGCGGCGGAAGCCGCCGTTGCCGCCGCGCTCACCGCGATAGCCGCCGCGGTCCTCGCCGTCGCGACGCGAATCCTTGTGGAAATCCTTCTTGAAGTCCTTGCGGAACGGACGGTCACCGTCACGGCGGAAATCGCGGCGGTCCTCGCCGTCCCTGTTGAAGTCCTTGCGGAAATCCTTGCGGAACGGACGGTCGCCGTCCTTACGGAAGCCGCCGCCCTGGCCGTCACGATCGTTGCGATCGTCCCTGCGGAAGCCGCCGCCGTTGCCGCCGCGACGGAAACCGCCCTGACCGCCCTTGCGGAAACCACCATCGCGATGGAAGCCGCCGCCGTTGCCGCGGAAGCCGCCGTCACGGTGGAATTCACGACGCTCGCCGCCCTCGCCGGTGCCTTCGCCGGCATTGCGACGCTCGCCGTCGGCGCGATCGTGCCAGTTGCGACGATCGTCACGGCGGTCGTCGTGACGGAAACCGCCGTCCCTGCGGAAGCCGCCGCCGTTGCCGCCGCGACGGAAACCGCCCTGACCGCCCTTGCGGAACGGACGGTCGCCGCCCTTGAATCCGCCGTCGCGGTCGCGGAATCCGCCGTCGCGCCTCTGCTCGCCGTCCTCGCGCGGCTTGCGGTCGAAGCCTTCGCCGTCGCGCTGGAACCGCGGCTTGCCACCGTGGAATCCGCCGGAGCGACCGGAACCGCCCTGACCGCGGTATCCGCCGTTGCCGCGGAATCCGCCGCGTCCGCCGTTGCCGCCGCGCGAGCCGCCGAAGCCGCCGGAGCGATGCGGACGGTATCCGCCCTGATGGGAACCGTTGCTACGTTCTTCTGCCATGTTGGTCGTCCTTCACCTATCGGTTGGCCCATGAACATGCGAACATGGGCGTTCGTTCCGCCGGCCTTGCCGCCGGCACGTCTGTCGTCGTTGGATTGTCTGTCGTTGTCGGTTGTCTCTTCGGCTATCCGTCGTCCGCCCGTCAGCGGTTCTCCACCGCGCCGAGCGCCTTCTTGCCGCGGCGGATCAGCGCGAACCGTCCCTGCAGGAAGTCGCCTTCGGACAGCGTCGCCTCGTCGCTGTCCACGCGCACGTTGTTGAGGTACACGCCGCCGGACTTGATGGCGCGGCGCACCTCGGAACCGGTCTTGAACAGACCGGCGGCCTGCGCGGCGTCGATCACGCGGTCGCCCGGCTTGGCCGCCGGGAACACGTGATCACCGTTCTCGTCGGTCACCTTGAAGCCCTCCAACACGGCCTCGAGGGTCGCCTCGTCGATGTCCGCCAAGTCGCCGCCGCGCCCGAACAGCGCGGAGGAGGCATCGATGGCGGCCTGCGTCGCGGCCTCGCCGTGCACGAAGCTGGTGACCTCCCACGCCAGCGTGCGCTGCGCCTCGCGCGCGCCCGGATTGGCCTGGGATTCGGCGACCAGTCGCTCGATCTCCGCCTTGGGCAGGAAGGTGAACACCTTGAGCAGGCTCTCCATCTCCACATCCGGGCGGTTGAGCCAGAACTGGTAGAACTTGTAGGGGCTGAGCATGGTGCCGTCCAGCCAGACGGCGTTGCCCTCCGACTTGCCGAACTTCTTGCCCTGCGCGTCGGTGATGATCGGGCTCGTGAACACGTTGACGTCCGCGCCGCGCACCTTGTGGATCAGGTCCAGTCCGGAGGTGAGGTTGCCCCACTGGTCGGAGCCGCCGAGCTCGAGCGTGCAGCCGTACTCGTCGAACAGGTGCAGGAAGTCGTTGCCCTGCAGCACCTGATAGCTGAACTCGGTGAAGGAGATGCCCTCCTCGGAGTTCAGTCGGCGGGCCACGGTGTCCTTGGCGAGCATGGTGCCGAGGCGGAAGTTCTTGCCCACGTCGCGCAGGAAGTCGATGACGGACATCTGCGCGGTCCAGTCGTAGTTGGACACGAACCGAACGGGGTTCTCCCCCGCCGTTTCGAGGATGCCGCCGATCTGCTTCCTCAGGCGTTCGGCCCATCCGGCCACCACGTCCTTCGGGTTGAGCGTGCGCTCCCCCGACTGGCGCGGATCGCCGATCAATCCGGTCGCCCCGCCCACCAGTGCGATGGGATGGTGCCCGGCGAGCTGCAGGTGGCGCATGTTGATGAGCTGCACCAGATTGCCGATGTGCAGGGAGGCGGCCGTCGGATCGAACCCGCAATAATAGGTGATCGGCTCTCCGTTCAGCGCGTTGGCGAGTCGATCCCGGTCGGTGGACTGGGAAATCAACCCGCGCCATTCCAGTTCATCGAGCAGGTTGCCGAAACCCGCTTCCTTGAAGTTGGTGACGTGAGCCATGCTTGGTCGCTTCTCCCTATCGAATTGTGTCAATTGAGCCTACCCAGTGTCTCAGCAGAGGGCGACACCGCGACCCGGTCCATGCGGCCATCCCCGCGCCGCACACGTCACAGAGCGCGCAGCACGTCCTCGCCGATGCGCTCCACCACGCCGTCCGCAAGCAGCTGGTAGCACCGCTTGGAGGGGTGGAAGCGGTCGTACGCCCAGAATTCCTCGTCCGTGAGTCCGGTGTCGTGGTGGGTCATGTCCACGAACGTCACCTGCTCGCGCGCGCAGATCGCCTTGCTGACGGCCGTCTGACGGTCGGTCATGTCGAGGATCGCCTGCCTGAGCGTGCGGCCGAGCGCCGGCGAACGGTACACCTGCCCGGAGCTGATCACCACCACGTGCCGGCTCAGCGCCTTGGCCTCGTCGATGGCCGCACTCAGGTCCGCGCGCCACTCCTGCTCGCTGCGCCGGGCCATGAGGTCGTTCGACCCGGCGCACAGCACCAGCAGGTCGGGATGCCCCTCCACCTTGGGCAGCAGGCGGAACCGCGCGCGGCGCATGGTGGCACCCAGCCTGCCGTAGGTGCGCCAGTTCACGGAACGCCCGGTGATGCCTGCGATGGCTCGGGCAATGTCCGGCACGAGCCCGTCAGCCTGACGTTCCACGCCGCAGCCGACGGTAAGCGAGTCTCCCACCGTGACCAGCGTGATCGGACGCGTTCCGGCCGCGGCATCGGCCTTCGGGGGCCGGATCGTCCCCTCGCGCGCACCCTCCGGTTCCGGCGCCAGCTTGACCGTGTGCTGCGCCACCAGCCCCTCGGTCAGCGCGATCGGTTTCTGCCACCATTGCAATGCCATCATTCCTCCCCTTGACCGCTGTCCTCGGTCCGCACCGGATTATACGGGAACACGGGCGTCCGCCCAATGAACACTCGCCCGCCGACTGTCGCAGGCTGCCGCCTACAGCCGCCGATTGCGTCCGCATCAGCCCCGTTCCCCGCCCGATTTCTCCCATTCGGTCCAACCTGTGCGCTTCCAATCGCAGCTTGGACCGATCATGCGATTTTTGACCTCGAAAACGGCCCATTTTTCGCACGATCGGTCCAAGCTGCATCAGAGGGGCCACAGGTTGGACCGATCATGCGATCATGCGACCATGCGACCAAGCAGCCAGACGGTCGACCGGGCGCGCGAATCGAGGGGCGACTATTTCCTGCGGTTGCCGAGGCGCAGCACGGCACGCAGCTGGTCGATGAGCTCGCGATGGTCGAAGGACGTCAGTTCGGGGAAGGCACTGAGCATGCGCTTCTGCTGGTCGGTGAACAGCTTGGAGGCCTTCTCCTGCAAACGGTTCAGCGAGCTTTGCGGTCCGGCGGACAGCGTGCGGACCGCGCCCTCCATGGCGGTTCCGACGGCGGCCCCCATGGCCTGACGCCCCGCGTTGAACGATTCGCCGGCACGGTTCGCATACTCGTCGACCGTCCGCCGCGCATTCACGCCGTACTCGGAGGCCATCTGCCCGAAGCGCTCCACGCGCTGCATGAATCCGCTCATGCCGGAGAGTGTAACCGCCATGTCGATCACCAGCAGTACGAAGCACACCGCGGCCATGGCGTGCACGGCAGGTATGGGCACCCGGTCCGAGAACGATTCGATCAGCGGCTGCGTCCACAGCACCACGACCACGCTGAACGCGCCGAAGATCACCGCTCCGTACAGGCACACGCGCCCGTGGATGTTGAACCGGTACTGCGAGTAGTCCCACCAGCGGGCATCGAACAGCTTCTCCATCGCCCACGAGGTGACGTATTCGAGCACGGACGCCAGCAGTGCACCTACCACGAACAGCAGCACCGGGTTGCGCACCTGAGACAGCACGAGCGCCGCACCCACCGCCCCCACGCCGTAGATGGGGCACAGCGGGCCGTTGAGGAACCCGCGGTTGACGGGCCTGCGCTGCTGGACAGACACGACGATCGACTCGTACACCCAGCCGATGAAGCTGTAGAGCAGCACCCACAGGAAGATGTATTCCAGATCGAGGAGAATCTGCGCGAACACGTTCATCGGACCGACCCTCCCTTCTCGGGCGATTCGGCCCGCGTCGGCATTCCGGCCTTCCTCGGCTTGCTGAAGCGTTCCACGGACAGCGTTTCGCGCGTGGCGCTGATCTTGTCCGCGGCGCTCACCAGCCAGCCTTCCAGATGCCGCGGCGGCAGGGGCGTCAGGGGAAACATGTGGCGTTCGATGCCGTCGCGTTCGATCTCGTTGAGACGGAAATCCTTCAGCGCGTTCACCAGCGCCGTATGCCCGTGGGTGAAGCCGTGCAGACGGTGGGCGCCGTTGTCGTCATCATGCCAGTCGTACAGGAAGTAGTCGTGCAGCAGGGCGGTGCGCACGAGAGAGGGCAGATCCACGCGGTTCCACAGGTGCAGCCGGTCGGCGAGCCACACCGCGAGGCATGCCACGCGGATGGAGTGCGCGAAGGTGGTGACGGCTCCGTGCTGGTAGCTGCGCCGTTCGATGGCCATGTGGTCGTGCGCGATGATGTCCGCGCCGTGGCGCTGCACCAGCCGCCTGATCTCGTTGCGCGTGAGCAATCGTTTCAATGCCAATGGTCGCGTCCTTTGCCGTAAACCCGTCACTTTTCGCTGTCGTGATGCATTGTATACGGCGAGGGTCACGCCCGGGCTCATCCGCACGGATGATCTTGCCGGCGGGTCGTTGAATCGGCTTTCGGATGCGATTGGATGCGATTGGATGCGATTTGGGACACGACACGCCCCAGATATGACTCAAGCCGCCACCGTCGGCGAAAACGGTGGCGGCTTGAGACACGCGGGTACGGCCGCGCACACGCAGGTTCGCTCCGCAAGTCAGGTGTACGCGGCGACCTGCCTTGCGGCTCAGAAGCTGCCGGGCACGCGGTATGCCGGGCCGTCCGAGGTGGATCCGGCGAACGCGGCGAGCGGCATGATGGCGCTCTTCGCCTCACCGATCTGCTCGACGACGCGCTCGTACGCGGTGCCGCCCTTGCCGTTGCGGGCGGAGACGGACCCGTGGCTGGAGAGCACCGCACGCACCTTGGGGGCCACGTCGGCAGGCAGGAAGTCCTTGAACGTGTCCGCGAAGTCGGCATCGGTGAGGTCCCACAGCTCCTGACCGCGGCCTTCGGCGATCTTCACGCAGGCTCCGGAAAGCTCGTGCGCATGGCGGAAGGGAACACCGTTTCTCACGAGCCATTCGGCGATGTCCGTGGCGAGGGCGAATCCGGTCGGGGCCTCGGCCTCCAGGCGTTCGGCGTCGAACTTCATGGTGGCCACCATGCCGGTGAAGGCGGGCAACAGCACCTCGAGCGTGTCGACCTGATCGAACACGGCCTCCTTGTCCTCCTGCAGGTCACGCGCGTACGCGGTGGGCAGACCCTTGAGCGTGGCGAGCAGGCCGGTGAGATCGCCGATGAGACGGCCGGACTTGCCGCGCGCGAGCTCGGCGATGTCCGGGTTCTTCTTCTGCGGCATGATCGAGGAGCCGGTGGAATAGCCGTCGTCGAGTCGGACGAACGCGAATTCCTGCGTGTTCCAGATGATGATCTCCTCGGCGAGACGGCTGACGTCCACGCCGGCCATAGCGGCCACGAATGCGAATTCGGCCACGAGGTCGCGGCTGGCGGTGCCGTCGATGGAGTTGTTGGTCACGCGGCTGAAGCCAAGCTCATGGGCGACGGCCTCCGGGTCGAGGCCGAGCGTGTTGCCGGCGAGCGCGCCGGAGCCGTAGGGGGAGGCGTCGATGCGGCGGTCCCAGTCGACGAGGCGTTGCACGTCGCGCAGGAGGGGCCAGACGTGGGCCATGAGCTGGTGGGCGAGCAGGACGGGCTGGGCGTGCTGCATGTGGGTGCGGCCGGGCATGACGGTGCGGCCGGCGCGTTCGGATTGGGCGATGAGGGCGTTGGCGAGGGAGAGCAGTCCGCCGGCGACGGTGCGTGCGTGGCGGCGCAGCCACATGCGGATCAGGCAGGCGATCTGGTCGTTGCGGGAGCGGCCGGCGCGCAGTTTGCCGCCGAGTTCGTCTCCGGCGATGGCGAGCAGGCCGCGTTCGAGTGCGGTGGCTTCGTCTTCGTCGTCTTCCACGGGGGTGAAGCTGCCGTTGTCCACGCGGCGCTGGAGTTCGTCGAGTGCGGCTTCCATGCGGTCGAGTTCGTCGTCGGTGAGCAGTCCTGCGCGGCCGAGTGCGCGGGCGTGGGCGCGTGAGCCGGCGATGTCGTCGTCCGCGAGTCGCCAGTCGAATTGGGTGGATTTGCTCAGTCGGGCGAGTTCTGGCGAGGGGCCGGACGTGAAGCGGCCTCCCCACAGGGCGAGGTGTTCGGTGTTGTCGGCAGGCTGCTGCTTGGGCTGTTCGGCCATGGCGTGCTCTCCTTGGGTTTTGCTTCGCGGTTCGCGGTGCAATGCGTTCGCACAAACTGAGGGAAGCATACCAGCGCGCCGCTACAGACGGCTAGTGTCGTTCCGCGGTGGCGTCGGCGGTTCCGGTGTCGGCGTTGTCGCAGTCCTGCCGGTGTTTGCGTCTGATTGCGGTGTTCGCGATTCCCAGGATCACGGCGGCCCAGCCCAGCACTCGGGTTGCCGTCGGAATCCATGCCGGTGTCTGTCCGCTGGCCAGCGCGACGCCGAAGCAGACCGTGACCGTAAGGAAGCCGAGCGCGATGCACAGTTGGACGATGAATCGCGGTGCGGCAAACGGTTCGTCCTGTTTGCTTTCCCGTAGATCGACGTACCCGCGTACGATCGCATAGGCCGTAGACAGCATCGCGCACAGCAGCAGGCTCGCAAGCAGGGGGATCGTCATATCGGGGACGGATTCGAGGGCCGAACCCGCGACGAGGACGAACGCGCCCGTCAGGATGATCATGACCATCAGGGCCGAGGTGACTATGTTCCGCCGTTTCATTGTGTACTCCCCCGAAAACACCGTTGTTCTACGAGTTCAATGATATCCCCCCGGGGGACGGTCACGGCGGGAGGGAAGCCGGCTCATGCGGCGATCATGCAACCCCTACCACTTGTGCTCACCGGTAGCCACGAGATGGTCGATATCCTCGTAGGCGTTGCGGATGTTCTCTTGATGGTACATCTCGTACATGTCATAAATCTCCTGCGTGATGCCATGCTCGTCCCATTCGCGTAGCACATCGGAAGTGGAGCGGGCGTTGTCTCCCGCATACTGCTCGAGCAGATAGATGAAGAAGTCCATTTCACGCGTCAATCTCGTCCCTCCTCAAGTACAGCGAATCCCTGGGATCCCCGGTAACCTGTTCGACCTCCCACATGTCGAAAATACCCGCCGGGGAAAAGTCAGTCATAGCCAATTCCGGGTCTCGCAACATACCGTATGTCTGCGAATGGATGAAGGACTCCAAGGCCTTCATGGGAGAAAAACCGTACTTTTGGCATATCCGTTGTACGATCTCACGGTCGTAGTGGATCAACAGTTCCCGCTCCAATGTGGTCATGGACGAATCACCTCGATGCAGGTCAGGGCGTCAATCGCCCGTTGCGTGCGAAATGCGTACTGGTCTTTCAGCCTTTGGGGCAGTAATCGTTTCAAGGCCTCTTCCGTAGTATAGATTCCCGCGAAGAAACCGTTCAGTGTGGGCATGGTGGCATCATCCGCCACCGGGCCAAACACGATATCATAATCATCGTCGAGCGGTTCCCCGCTTCGATTCATTGCGATGTAGTCCAGCCAATCGGCCGTGGCACCGGCGAATCCAAGCGTATCGAACTCATCGAGAAGATGTTCATCGAACTCGTACACGGTGACAAAAGGGCCACCCTTCCTCCGACGTCTAGCAGACAGCACCGCCCATCGCGAAGCCTGCTCCAGACTGCTGGTCAGATAGAAGCCTGGGCCGAAATCCAAACGACGATCCGAACGCAGCAGCCGAGGATTCCGAACCTCGACGTTGCTGCCATGATACAGCCGCATGATGCCGACCTCCTTTTTCAACTGTCATCTCTGCCGAGCGGCGATTCCTTGATGTTCCGCAGCAATTCCAACTTACGCCGTTCCCAAGCGGACGTCGAATGCGCGGTGCAAAGAGCGCGCGGTGCAAAAAGGCCTTCCCCGGGGCAAACCCGAGGAAGGCCTGACAGGTCCGGACTACGGACAGCCGCCTGACTCGCGGCGGCAGCTCATCCCGAAGGCGACTGCTGGCGCGGTGTCAGTCACTCCACGGTGTTGTCCGGCACGTCGATGGCGTTGCCGAACTTGATGTCGCGCGCGGCGGCAACGCGGCTGGGCAGGCCGTAGATGTCGATGAAGCCGTTGGAGGACTTCTGGTCGAAGGTGTCGCCGGAGTCGTAGGTGGCGAGCTTGTAGTCGTACAGGGAGGCGTCGGAGCGACGGCCGGTGACGACCGCGCGGCCGCCGTGCAGCACCATGCGGATCTCGCCGGACACGTACTTCTGGGTGTCCTCGATGAACGCGTTGAGGGACTGGGTGGCCGGGGAGAACCACTGCGCGTCGTACACCAGCTCGGCCCAACGCTTGTCGATGTCGCGCTTGATGCGGTGCTGCTCGCGCTCGAGGCAGCAGTTCTCGAGCTCCTGATGCGCGGTGATGAGCGCCACGGCGCCCGGGGCCTCGTACAGCTCGCGGGACTTGATGCCCACCAGACGGTCCTCGATGAGGTCGATGCGGCCGATGCCCTGTGCGCCGGCACGGCGGTTCATCTCCTCGATGGCCTGCAGCGGGGTGACGTCGCGGCCGTCGATCTTCACCGGAATGCCCTGCTTGAACTCGATGGTCACCTCGTCCTCCACGGGCGGGAAGGCCGGATCGTCGGTGTAGGTGTAGCAGTCCTTGGTGGGCGCGTTCCACGGATCCTCGAGGAAACCGGTCTCGATGGCGCGGCCCCACACGTTCTGGTCGATGGAGTACGGGCTCTTCTCGGTCTGCTCGATGGGCAGCTTGTGCTCCTTGGCGAACGCGATCTCCACGTCACGCGTCAGGGACAGGTCGCGGATGGGGCTGATGGCCTTGAGCGCCGGGTCGATGGAGGCGATGGACACCTCGAAGCGCACCTGATCGTTGCCCTTGCCCGTGCAGCCGTGGGAGATGGTGTCCGCGCCGAACTGGTGGGCGGCGCGCACCAGATGCTTGCTGATGAGCGGGCGGGAGATGGCGGAGACCAGCGGGTAGACGCCCTCGTACATGGCGTTGGCCTTGAGGGCCTTCATGCAGTATTCGCTGGCGAACTCGTCGCGAGCGTCCACCACGTAGGCTTCCACGGCGCCGCAGGCCAGAGCGCGGTTCTTGATGGTCTCGAGGCTTTCGCCGCCCTGACCGACGTCGAGGGACACGGCGACGACGTCCTTGCCGGTACGCTCCTTGAGGTACGAGATGGCTACGGAAGTGTCGAGGCCACCGGAATAGGCCAGTACGATGCGGCTGTTGTCTGCCATGGAACATCCCTTTCAATCACGGGCTGACGAATACCCATAAGTATATGCATAACTCTGTATAAATATGCAATCCCGGCGCGGCGCGTCCACCATGTGGAAAGGCCTCCGTATGGAAAAACCGCACCGCAAACCCGCCGCACGCCGATTTGCCCGCGCTCCCCGGGCCTCCCCGGGCGAATCGGCGTACGCGTCCCGACCGGCATACGGACGGGCCGCGTTCAGCTGCGCGAGGCGAGGGTCAGCAGCCAGTCGGCGCGGTCGGCCGCCGTGGCGTCGTCCTTGGCGATCACCAGCACGGTGTCGTCCCCGGCGATGGTGCCGAGCACGCCGTCTATCGCATACCGGTCGATCACGCTGGCCACGTATTGCGCGGCCCCGGACGGCGTATGCACCACGATGAGGTTGCGCGCCGCCGCGGCCGAGGTGAGCAAACCGTTGAGGATGCGGCCCATCTGCGCCTCGGCCTTGGCGTCCGCCACCACCTGCTGGACGACCTCGTCGGCCATGCTCGGCGTGGAGTAGGCGGTGGTGCCGTCCGGCCTGCGCACCTTGGCCGCGTGCATTTCGTCCAGATCGCGGCTCAGCGTGGCCTGCGTCACCTCGACGCCCTGCCGCGCGAGCACGTCGGACAGCTGCTGCTGCGAGGTGATCACGTAATGCGCCAGCGCGTATTCGATGAGGCTGTGGCGGGCCGCGCGCGTGCTCGGACGCTGCAGCCTGCCGTCGGACCGATCGACACTCATACCGTCGTCACTCATAGCGCTTGGGACCGTTCTCAGGCAACGTCCCCGAGCAGGCTCAGGTCGCCGCGCTGCTGGGCGACGAGCCACGTGAGCAGCGCCTTCTGGGCGTGCAACCGGTTCTCCGCCTCGTCCCACACCACGGACTGCGGACCGTCGATCACCGAGGCGGTGACCTCCTTGCCGCGGTAGGCGGGCAGGCAGTGCTGGAACAGCGCGTCCGGCTTGGCGAGGGCCATGAGCTCGTCGTTGACCTGATAGTTCCAGAACGGCTTGGAACGGATGGCGTATTCGGCCTCCTCGCCCATGGAGACCCAGGTGTCGGTGAACACGCAGTCGGCGTCCTTCACGGCCTCCTTCGCGTCGGTGGTCACGAGGATGGATCCGCCGTTTTCGGCCGCGATGCGCTCGGCGTCCGCCACGATGGCCGGATCAGGCAGATAGCCGTAGGGGCCGGCCACGCGCACGTCCATGCCGGCGACCGCGCCGCCCAGCAGGTACGAGTTGGACATGTTGTTGGCCGCGTCGCCCACGTAGGCGATGGTCTTGCCCTTGAGCGCGTCCACGCCGCCGCGGAACTGCGCGATGGTGAGGAAGTCGGCAAGGATCTGGCACGGGTGGAACTGGTCCGTCAGGGCGTTGACGACCGGGCAGTCGGCGTATCGGGCCATCTCCTCGACGCGGTCCTGGCCGAAGGTGCGCCACACGATGCCGTACGCCATGCGGGTGAGCACGCGCGCGGTGTCCGCCACCGGCTCGCCTCGTCCGAGCTGGGAGCTGGACTTGTCGATGACGAGCGGGTAGCCGCCGAGTTCCGCCACACCGATAGAGAAACTGGAGCGGGTGCGGGTGCTGGGCTTGTCGAAGAGCACGGCCACGGCCTGCGGGCCTTCGAAGGGGCGCGAGTAGAAGCGGTTCTCGCGGAAGCGCATGCCGAGTTCGAGGATCTGCTTCTGTTCCTCGTGGTTGATGTCGTCGTCACGCAGCATGTGGCGCAGCTGTCCGGTCATGTCACGTTCTCCTTAAATCCGTTGGTGTTTCGTTGGTTTCCGCGGTTCGCGGTTCGTTACGTTCCGAGTTGCGGCCCGATCGACGCGGCGCGTCCATCGCCGAGCCAATCGGGCCGCCGGCGTTTCAGTCGTTCTTGAGGTCGGTCGGGGCCTGAGCGAGGACGGCGATGAGCTGGTCCACGTCCTCCTTGGTCACGATCAGCGGCGGGGCGAAGCGCAGCGCGTCGGGTGCGACGGCGTTGACGATCAGGCCGCGTTCGAGCGCCCAGTTCGCCAGTGCGTGCGAGCACGGGTGGGCGAGCTGCACGGCGTCCAGCAGACCGCTGCCTCGCGTGGAGACGTACAGCGGGTTGCCGGTGGCCAAAAGCCCTTCGCGCAGCTGCCGGCCGCGCTCCTCCGCGTTGGCGATGAGCCCTTCGCTTTCGATGGCATCGAGCGTGGCCAGCGCCGCCGCGGCACCGAGCGGGTTGCCGGCGAACGTGGAGCCGTGCGAGCCGGGGGTGAACAGTGCGGAGAGCTTGGAGCCGAAGGCGATGAGGCCGCCCATGGGGAAGCCGCCGGCCACGCCCTTGGCGAAGGTGACCGCATCCGGGATGATGCCGCCGGAGAGGTCCTCGCGCTGGAAGGCGAACCACGCTCCGGTGCGGCCAATGCCGGTCTGCACCTCGTCGATGATGAGCAGCGCATGGTACTTGTCGCACAGGGCGCGCACCTGCTTCACGTAGTCGGCGCCGAGCGGACGCACGCCGGCCTCGCCCTGAATGAGTTCCATGATGACGGCGGCGACAGGTCCCTTGCCGTATTCGCCGCGCCCGGTGGCGGAGAACGCGTCGCGCATGGACTGGATGTCGCCGGACTCCACGAATTCGATGGCGGGCACGAGCGGCTCGTAGGGCTTGCGGATGGACGGTTTCCAGGTGGCGGACAGCGCGCCGAGCGTGCGGCCGTGGAAGCCGTGGGTGAGCGCGAGGATGCGCGCGGGCTTGCCGCCGAAGTCCGGCAGGGCTCCGTGCAGGGTGCGGCCGTACAGCTTGGCGAGCTTGATGGCCGCCTCGTTGCCTTCCGCACCGGAGTTGCCGAAGTACACGTGCGAGCCCTCGGGGGCACCGGCCAGCTCGATGAGCTTCGCCGCGAGCCTGATCTGCGGTTCGGTGGCGAAGTAGTTGCTGGTGTGCGCCACCTTGCCGGCCTGCTCGGCCACGGCGGCCACCCACTTGGGGTGCGCGTAGCCGAGCGCATTGACGGCGATGCCGCCGAGGAAGTCGAGGTATTCGTTGCCGTCCACGTCCCACAGGTGCGCGCCCTTGCCATGGTCCATGACGCGCAGCGGCGTGCCGAACACGTTCATGTGAACGTCACGGTATTCGCCGATCCACTTGCTGTCCTTCGGTCCGAGCTGTTCAGTCGCCGTAATAGCCATAGGAGCTCCTCATTTCGATGCCGTCTTCGGGAATGACCATCGTGCCGATGCCGGCCGACGTAAAGATTTCGTTCAGGATGGAGTGCGGCTTGCGGCCGTCGATGATGTGCGCCTGGGGCACGCCGCCGTCGATGGCACGCACGCAGGCCTCCATCTTGGGGCGCATGCCGGACTCGAGGTCGGGCAGCATGTCGCGCAGGTTCTCCACGCCGATGCGCCCGATGAGCGAGTTCTTGTCCGGCCAGTCGGCGTACAGGCCGTCCACGTCCGTGAGGATGACGAGCTTGTGCGCGCCCACGGCCGCGGCCAGTGCGGCGGCCGCGGAGTCCGCGTTCACGTTGAGCACCTCGGTGGCGTCGTCCTCGTTGGGCGCCACGGAGGAGACGACCGGAATGCGCCCGGCCGCGATGAGGTCCTCCACCGCGGAGGCGTCCACGCTCATCACGTCGCCCACGAGGCCGATGTCCGTGGGCTTGCCGTCGATGATGGGCTTGCGCTGCATGGCGGAGAACAGGCCGCCGTCCTCGCCGGACAGGCCGACCGCGAGCGGGCCATGCGTGTTGATGAGGCCGACGAGCTCGCGTGACACCTTGCCCGTGAGCACCATGCGCACCACGTCCATGGCTTCCGGCGTAGTGACGCGCAGGCCGCCCTTGAATTCGGAGTCGATGTGCAGGGCCTTGAGCATCTTGGAGATCTGCGGGCCGCCGCCGTGCACGACGATAGGGTGGATGCCCACCTGACGCAGGAAGACCATGTCCTCGGCGAAGCACGCCTTGAGATGCTCGTCGACCATCGCGTTGCCGCCGTACTTGACGACGATGCGCTGGCCGGCGAACTCCTCGAGCCACGGCAGCGCCTCGATGAGCACTTCCGCCTTCTGGTCGGCGCGCAGGTCGGTGTGCACGTCGAAATGGAAACCGGGTCCCTTGACCTCTGCCAATTCGGTGTCCTTTCAGCTTTCGTAGTCCGCGTTGATGTGCACGTATTCGTGGGTCAGATCGTCGGTCCAGACGGTCGCTTCGGCGCCGCCCGCGTTGAGGTCGATGTCGATGTGGACCTCGCGCGGCGTCATGTCCACTTCGGAGCGGTCGCGGCCCGCTCCCCCGTTCTCGCAGATGCGCACGCCGTTAACGTCCACGGTGACCTTGGACGAGTCGTACGGGGCCACGTCCTCGGGTACGGTGCCCAGGGAACTCACGATACGTCCCCAGTTCGGGTCGTTGCCGCTGATGGCGCACTTGAGCAGGTTGGAGGCGGCGACGGCGCGGGCGCATGCCAGTGCGGCGCCCTCGCTGGTCGCGCCGGTGACGGCGATGCGGATGTCGTGGCTGGCGCCCTCGCCGTCGCCGATGATCTGGCGGGCGAGCGAGGCGCAGGCCTCGGCCACGAGCGCCTTGAACTCGGCGGGGTTGGCCTTGGCGCCGGAAGCGCCGGAGGCGAGCAGCAGCACGGTGTCGTTGGTGGACATGCAGCCGTCCACGTCGATGCGGTTGAACGAGGTCTCCACGGCGGCGTGCAGCGCGTCCTTGGCCAGAGCCGCGTCCACGACGGCATCGGTGGTGATGACGCACAGCATGGTGGCCAGCTGCGGGGCGATCATGCCGGAGCCCTTGACCATGCCGCCGATGCGGTAGCCGGCACCTTCGAGCGTGACGGTCTTCGGCTTGGTGTCCGTGGTCATGATGGCGTGCGAGGCGTCCGCGCCGGACTGGGCGTCCGTGCCGAGCGTCTCATAGGCGGCCTTGGCACCGGCGAGCACGCGGTCGAGCGGCAGCAGTTCGCCGATGAGCCCGGTGGAGCATACGGCCACGTTCTGCGGGGCCGCGCCCACCAGATTGGCGACGGTCTGCGCGGTCAGCGAGGACTGGCGGTAGCCCTCCGCGCCCGTGCAGGCGTTGGCACCGCCGGAGTTGAGGATCACGGCCTTGATGTGGCCGTCCGCCACGGCCTTGCGGGACCACTGCACCGGCGCGGCGCAGAAGCGGTTCGAGGTGAACACGCCCGCGGCCACGTCCAGCGGTCCGTTGTTGACCACGAGGGCCAGATCCTTCTTGCCTTCGACGGCGGAAATGCCTGCCGCGACGCCCGCCGCGGAGAACCCCTGTGCAAATGTGACGCTCACGGTGCCACTCCAATCTTCGTCAATCCCTGATCTTCCGGAAGCCCCAGCGCGATGTTGAGCGACTGGACGGCCTGCCCGGCCGTGCCGCGGTTGAGGTTGTCGATCGCGGCGAAGGCGAGCAGCCGGCCTGCGTGGCGGTCCACGGCCACCTGAAGGTGCGCCGCGTTGGAGCCGATGATGTTGGCCGTCGCCGGCAGCACGCCTTCCGGCAGCAGCGAGATGAAGTCCTGTCCCTCGTAGGCATTGGCCCAGACCTCACGGATTTCGGCGTCGCTCAGCGCCGCGCCCTTGGTGGACAGCTTTGCGGACACGCATGCGAGGATGCCGCGGGACATGGGTACGAGCACCGGGGTGAAACCGAGCGTGAATTCGCCGGCCGCCGCCGCGTCCTTGCCTGCCGCGTGCGCGAAGTTCTGCAGGATCTCGGGGATGTGGCGGTGCGTGCCTCCCACGCCGTAGGGAACGGCGGAACCGAGCGCCTCGGCGGCGAGCAGGTTGGTGCGCTTGAGGTTCTTGCCCGCACCGGAGTAGCCGACGACCAGATCCGCCACGATGTCCTTCGGCTCCACGAGCCCTTCCGCGACGGCGGGCTGCAGGGCCAGCGTAGTGGCGGTCACGTTGCAGCCGGGACCGGCGATGCGCTTGGTACCGGGCAACGCGGCGCGCTGGCGCGTGTAGGCGCCGGAGGCGTCCTTGCCGGTGATGAGCTCGGGCATGCCGTACGTCCAGTGCTCGTAGAAGTCGCCGCCGTAGAACGCATCCCACGCGTCCTTTTCCTCGAGGCGGTGGTCGGCGCCCAGATCCACCACCACGGCGTTCGGATCGAGCTGCGCGGCGAGCCGTCCGGAGGCGCCGTGGGGCAGGGCGAGGATGATCACGTCATGGCCGTTGAGCACCTCGGGGGTGGTGTCCTCCACGGTCAGATCCGCCAGCTGCGGGATGTGCGGCATGTGCTTGCCCAGCTTGTCCCCCACCGACGAATGGCCGGCGACGCAGGTCACCTCGAATTCGGGATGCGCGGCCAGAATGCGCAGCGCCTCGCCTCCCGCATAGCCCGTGGCACCCGCCACGGCAACCGTGTATTTCGCCATATCACGTCCTTTGTCACGCGTTGTTACTCGCATGACTATACACTTCTATGCAGACTTATGCATAACTATGCAATACGGCGTTTCGCAATGCGATACAAGCCCGGCGCAGGCCGCAACGTTACGGTCTGCGCCCCCTTCCGCACCGGTCTTCCTCGTCGCGCACGCGCAGGGGACGCACCCCACCCCCAGACGCACAAGAAAAGGCCCGGACACTCACAGGTACATGACCGACTGCGTACCGGAATCGCCGGCACCGGAACCCGTCGGCTGGTAGCCGTACAGCTGGAGCACCAGATCCTCGAGGCTCAGCCCGTGCGTGAACGCCCACAGCATGACGAGCGAGGTGATCACGTTGATGATCACGGCCGCCAGCGCCAGACCGAAGCCCTTCATGCGGAAGGTCTTGGTGCGCCACATGGCCAGACCGCCCATCACCGCGGGCAGCACCGGCATGGAGGAGAACAGGATGGCGAACACGAACGAAAGGATGGCGTAGGCGTCCCAATGCCCGTACAGCGGGTTCTGCCGCGGATCGTCGAGGTTCACGCCGTAGCGTCGGCTCGCCCTGTCGAACGGATTGGAAGGACCGGGCTGGCCGTTCTGGCCGTTGCCGTACGGTCCCGGCTGGCCGTATTGCTGGGACTGCTGGCCGTACGGCTGCTGCCCGTAGGGAGCCTGACCGTACTGCTGGGGCTGTCCGTACTGCTGGGGCTGACCATAGGGCTGGCCGTACGGTTGGCCGCCCTGATTGTTCTGCCCGTACTGCCCGCCTTGGCCGTACGGATTGCCGGCCGCGTTCTGCCCGCCGTACGGCTGCCCGAACTGGCCGTATGGTCCCGGCTGTGCGGCATTCGCGGGCTGCCCGGGCTGCGCCGCATTCCCGGCGTTCTCCTGTCCCGGAGCCGGCGTCGGATCCGGGGCGCCGAACAGGTACGGGTTGTACGCGGGGTAGTCGCCGCGCATGGCGCCGTATTCCGGTCTGCCGGCGTTCCCGTTCGTCGGGTTCGCCGCATTCGCCGGGACCGGGCCCGTCTGGGCGTTGCCGGCGTTCCCGTTTCCGTTGACGTTCTGGTGCTCCGAATCGTTCATGGCATCCTTCGGTGTGGTGTGTGGATGAGGTATGGCTGCAATGCGGGCCCGCCGAGAGGCATCGGCCGGCCGCAGGAACCGATCGCTGCATTCGACAGTAGCAAAAAGGCCACCCGTCCGCCATAAGGAAGGCGAACGGGCGGCCCACTCATGGGGACGGCCCATGGACATACCGTCGCGTTCCGCCACCGGCCTTCCCGGCGGCGGAACGCATCGCGTCAGGCGCGCAGCTGGGCTCCCAGCGTGGCGGCCTTGTCCACGATGGCCTGACGGATGGACTCGGTGTCCTCCGCGGTCAGGGTGCGGTCGGGCGCGCGGAACGTGACCGCGAACGCGAGCGACTTCTGGCGGTCGCCGAGCTGCTGGCCGGTGAACACGTCGAACAGCTGGATCGATTCGAGCACATCCCCGGCGGCCTCGGCGATCACGGCCTCGAGCTGGGCGGCGGTCACGTCGTCGGAGACGGTGAAGGCCAGATCCTGCTTGACGGGCGGGAACGTGGAGATCGGCTTCGCCTGGAACGGCTTGTCGTCCAGGGAGGCGAGCAGCGCGGTCAGGTCGAGCTCGAACGCGGCGGTGTGCGCCGGGAAGCCGAGCGCCTCGTTGACGTGCGGGTGAAGTTCGCCCACCTCGCCGATATGCGTGCCGTCCGGCAGGGCCACGAAGGCCATGCGGCCGGGATGCCACTGCGCGGGCACGTCCTGCGCCTGCGGCTGGTCGAGCGTGAGCTTGGCACCCAGACGGTCGGAGATGCGGCTGACCGCTTCCACGGCGTCGGACCAGTCGACCGGACGCTTCTCCTTGAGCCAGCCGGAGTCGACCGCGTTGCCGGTGAGGATGCCGGCAACCTGGTTGGGCTGCACGGGCAGGCCGGCGTCCAGCGCGGCAAGGTCCTCGTCGGAGGGACGCACGCCGCCGGGCAGGGCCGGAATGGCGGGGGCGTTCGGGTCGAGCAGGTACACGTGGCCGATCTCGTACAGGCGCACGTCCTCGAGACCGCGGCGCAGATTGCGCTGCACGGTCTGGGCGAGGGTGAGCAGCAGGGAACGGCGCAGGAACTTGCGGTCGCCGTACAGCGAGTTGACGAGTTCCACGCTCACCTGCTTGGTCGCTTCGGGATCGTAGCCGAACGCCTTGTAGTCCTCGTCGCCCACGAACGGGTAGCTCAGGGTCTCCACGAGGCCGTATTCGGCGAGCGTGTCGGCCACCCAGCGGCGGCGGGCCTGCGCCGGAGTGAGACCGCCGTCGATCATGACGGCCGCGGCGGGCACGCGCACGGGAATCGTGTCGTAGCCGACGAGTCGGGCGACCTCCTCCACCAGATCGCACGGCTCGGTGAGGTCCGGGCGCCACGTGGGCGGGGTGACGATGAATTCGCCGTTGCCGCCGCCGCCGAGCTTGCAGCCGATGTCGGTGAGCACGTCGCTGATGGTGTTGATGCCCAGATCGAGCCCGGACAGGCGCTTGACCTCGCTCGCCTTGAAGTGGATGGACTTCGGCTTGAGCGTGTTGTTGAGGTCCGCCGGGTGCTTGGAGGCCTCGCCGTTGCCGTAGCGGGTGAGCAGTTCCGCGGCCATCTGGGCGGCGGCGGGCTGCAGCTGCGGGTCCACGCCGCGCTCGAAGCGGCGGGATGCCTCGGACGGGGTTTTGTGGCGGCGGGCGGAACGGGCGATGGACACCTGATCGAAGTGCGCGGCCTCAAGCAGGATGTTCTTGGTCTCTGCGGTCACCTCGCCGTACAGACCGCCCATCACGCCGGCAAGGCCGATGATGCGCGAGGCGCGCTGGCCGTTCGGCGAATCGGTGATGAGCAGGTCCTCGGGGCTGAGCACGTGCTCCTTGCCGTCGAGCGTGGTGAGCTTCTCGCCCTCGTTCGCGCGGCGCACCACGATCGGCCCCTCGAGCTTGTCGAGGTCGTAGGCGTGCATCGGCTGACCGAGGTCGAGCATCACGTAGTTGGTCACGTCCACCGCCAGGGAGATGGAACGCATGCCGGCGCGGGTCAGGCGGCGGCGCATCCAGTTGGGGGTCGGGGACGACGGATCGAAGCCGCGGACGATGCGCGCATAGTAGCGGTCGCAGCCGGTCACGCCGTGGATCGGGTTGTTGTCCTCCACGGCCACCTCGATGTCCGGCGTGACGGACGGGTCGAGGGCATCGGCGGACAGGTCCGGCACATGCTTGTTGAGCTCGGCCACCGGATCGGTGTAGGCGGCGCCGGTGGAGTGATGGAACTCGCGGGCCACGCCGCGGTAGGAGAACGCGTAGCCGCGGTCCGGGGTGATGTTGATCTCCAGGATCGGCTGGTCGAGGTGCAGCAGGTGCATCGCGTCGTCGCCGGGCTTGAGCGCCTCATACTGCTCGTGCGTGAAACCGTAGTCGCGCAGCAGGATGATGCCGTCGTGGCTGTCGCCGAGGCCCAGCTCGCGCTCGGAGGCGCACATGCCGTCGGACACGTGGCCGTACGTCTTGCGCGGCTCGATCCGGAAGTCGCCGGGCAACACGGCGCCGGGCAGGGTCACCACGACCTTCTCGCCGGCCGCCATGTTCGGGGCGCCGCACACGATGCCGCGCGGCACCTTGTTGCCGTTCTCGTCGATCTCGTTGTACTTGTCTCCCACGTCCACATGGGTCCAGCTGATGGTCTTGCCGTTCTTCTGCGGCTCCTTGACACAGTCGACCACGTAGCCCACCACGATCGGGCCGGTGACGGTGGAACGGTGGATCTCCTCCTCCTCAAGGCCCACCCTCACGAGGTCTTTGGCGAGCTGGTCGTACGGCAGGCCCTCGGGAACCTCAACGTGTTCCTTGAGCCAATCGATGTCTACCATAGGCATGTCGAAATCACTCCCCCATCACAAACTGTTCGCTGAAGCGCACGTCGCCCTCCACGAGGTCGTGCATGTCGTTGATGTCGTGGCGCAGCAGCAGGGTGCGCTCGATGCCCACGCCGAACGCGAAGCCGGAGTAGACCTTCGGGTCGATGCCCGCGGACTTGAGCACGTTCGGGTTGACCATGCCGCAGCCGCCCCACTCGATCCAGCCGGGGCCGCCCTTCTTGTCCGGGAACCACAGGTCCATCTCCGCGCTCGGCTCGGTGAACGGGAAGTAGCTCGGGCGCAGACGGGTCTTGGCGCCCTCGCCGAACATGGCGACGGCGAGCTTGTCCAGCACGCCCTTCAGGTCCGCCATGGTGAGGTTCTTGTCCACCGCGAGGGCCTCGCACTGGTGGAACACCGGCGAATGCGTGGCGTCGAGCTCGTCGGTGCGGAACACGCGGCCGGTGCACGCCAGGTACAGCGGCACGCCGTGCTTGATCAGCGAGCGCACCTGGTCGGACGAGGTCTGCGTGCGCATCACCATGTTGGAGCCGACGAATCCGGCGGCGTCGCGGGCCTTGTCGCCCTTGACGTAGAAGGTGTCCTGCATCTGGCGGGCCGGGTGGTCCGGGCCGAAGTTCAGGGCGTCGAAGTTGTACCATTCGGTTTCCACCTCGGGGCCGTCCGCGATGATCCAGCCCATCGAGGTGAAGAAGTCCTGCACGTCCTCCATGAGCTTGGCCAGCGGGTGGCGGGCGCCGAGCGGGCGACGGTCCACGGGCAGGGTCATGTCCACGGTTTCGGCGGCCAGGGCGGCCTGTTCCTCGGCGGCCTTGACCTCGGTCTCGCGCGCGGCGAAGGCACGGCCGAAATCGGCGCGCAGCTTGCCCATGAGCTTGCCGGCGTCCTTCTTCTGGTCGGCGGGCAGCGAGCCGATGGCCTTGCTCGCCTGGGTCATCGCCGAATCGGCGCCCGCATACTGCGCCCTGAGGGCCTTCAATTCCTCCGTGCTGGAGGCCTGTTGGATCTTCTCGATGCCCTCGGTGACCTGCGCGGTCACCTCGGCGGCATCGAAACGCAACGTTTCTGCCACGAGAATCCTTTCGTGTTTTACCGTCAAACCGCCAAAATTGTCCCAGCATGACTCGACATGGCCATGCTCATGAGCATTACGGCGGCGCTGGTGCCGAGGTTGAGCGATTCGGCCTTCCCGTAGATCGGGATGGACACGATCCGCTCGCAGCGGTCCAGTTCGCCCGGCTCGAGACCGCGGGCCTCGTTGCCGAATAGCACCGCCCGGGGGCCGCGTGCGCCTGCGCCGACGCCGGTGCCGCCGATGCCGCCGCCTGCCGCCAGCACGTCCGGCAGCGATTCGGGGCGGCGTGCGTCCGTGCCGTACACGTCCGCGGCCCATACGGGCATGGACCGTTCGGCCGCGAAGGCGAAGAATTCGTCCGTGCCCATGGCGAGCACGGGAATGTGGAACAGGGAGCCGGCCGTGGCGCGTACGGTCTTGGGGTTGAACCGGTCCACGCAGTCGTCCACCAGCATCACCGCGGCGCATCCGGCGGCGTCCGCGGCTCGGATCACCGTACCGGCGTTGCCCGGGTCTCGCACCTGCCAGAACGCGGCCACGAGCGCGGGGGCCGGGTCAGTTTCGGCGCCGCCCAGTTCCAGCTCATCCGGCCGTGTCTGCATGGCCTCGACGCTTCCCACCGCCACGACGCCCTGCGCGTCCCCGCTCATCCGTTCCAGAACGGCTTCGGTCACATGGTGGACGTAGATCGGCGAATCGGCGCGCTGCGACTCCTCCTCTATGCTGCGCACGGCCGGCGAGGCATCCTCCGCCACGTACAGGTCCTGCACCGCGTCGGCCCGCCAGCGCACGGCCTCGCGCACGGACTGCGGCCCCTCGATGAGGAAGCGGCCCGACCGTTCGCGCGCGTTGTGCGAGGTCAGGGACGCCACGCGGCGCACTCGTTCGGATCTTGGATTGTCGATGATCTGCATGTTGATGGGCATGCGCCCCAGTCTACCCGGCCGCTCCGGTCCGTCGCCTGTGCCGCGTCCGCCGGCCGCCGCATGCACCCGCACCGCCCGCACGCACGTCCATTCTTTCCAATCTGCACGCCTTTTACCGCAAACTGGAAACTTTGACCGCGAAACAGCCCCTCGAAAGGCCCGTTTCGCGGTCAAACTTTCCAGTTTGCGCATCCGGGCGCCCGGAGTGCGGGCGGGCGCAGGTCAGAGTTTCGGCACGCCGGCGAGATCGAGCTTGAATCGCACCTTCTCCGGCTCGAGTTCAAACTCGCGATACGTCGCACGCACGAATCGGATGCCGCCCCGCAACCGGATGTTGCTTTCGCGCTCCTTTTCCGCCAGCACTGCGTCGATGCCGTCGCCGCCGGCAAGCATGTCCGGATTCACGTACTTCTCTCGCCCGTCAAGTTCCAGTACGATCATCTCCCCCGTCGGCAACACCCAAAGGAAGTCCACCCGGTACCACCGACCGGTCACGGGATCCTGAATCCATTGCTGCAGCAGCGGCGTGACATACCCCCATTCGATCAGCAACCCCCGCACGATCGACTCCCCGCCGTTTTCGCTGCGCGCATCCCCGTGCGCAACAACGTTCCGCGCCGCCGCTACGCCCTTGTATCCCCGGCGCCCCTCGACAAACACCTCCAGCGCGTGCCGGACGACCCCATGAATCCGCATCGCCGCGTCGCAGATCGCGAGCGCTTGCGGAAAGTCCAGCGTGCGGGCGCAGTCGAATACCGTTTGCAGCAGGCCGGTGACGTTCAGCCCTTCATGTTGTTCTGCTTCCACCTTGGGCATGAAGTGGAATGCGTAGTAGCGGCGGTCCCGGCAGTGCGACTGCAAGTCGGTGGCGAGGTGGATGCGGTCGTGCATGCGGTAGGTTTCGTTCAGTCCCCATATTGCGGCGGCGCTGATCTGTGCGAATGCGGCGTTCGGGTGCATGCGTGCTGCGGTGCGCAGCTGATGCATGATGCGTTCGCGATAGGTCAGTCCGTTCCAGTATTCCGGGCGGACGAACATGTCGTCGCGCACTGCGAGGAGTTCGCCTTTGGCCGCCCGCGCGCGCAGGATGCGTCGCCGCCGTGAATTGCGGGCCCTCAGGCAGATGCCCTCTCGTTCGGTGACGGCGAGCGCCAGTTGCAGTCGTTCGTTGTCGTTCATGTTGCCACGGTATGCGGCCGTCAATGTCCGACGGAAGCCGGTCGGGACTGTGTGGTCGAACGTACCCCCCGAACGTGTGGGTTCGCGCGTGTCGCGGCCGACTTATCCACAGTCGGCCGTGCCGGTCCGCCGACCGCAGCAACCCGGCCGACCGCCGCCCGCCGCCTGCATCACATCCGACCGCTGCCAGCCCGCCGTTCGCCCGTACCCCGGTCCGTCCGCCGGTGCCACGTCCGCCGGCCGCCGCATGCACCCGCACCGCCCGCACGCACGTCCATTCTTTCCAATCTGCACGCCTTTTACCGCAAACTGGAAACTTTGACCGCGAAACAGCCCCTCGAAAGGCCCATTTCGCGGTCAAACTTTCCAGTTTGCGCATCCGAGTATCCGGGCGCGGGAGCGCGGGCTCCCGGGGCGCGGGTCAGGCGGCGCCGCCCATGAAGGAGAACGTGCCGGCCTGCCACGCGGCCGCGAGCGCGACGGCGGGAATGATCAGGCAAACCGCGAGGAACACCCTGTCGCGCGGGTGCACCACGCTTACGCGCGCGTGGCTGCGCGGTCCGGTGCCGCCGAATCCGCGGGCCTCCATGGCGGTGGCGAGCGTGGTGGATCGGCGTACGGACAGTACGAGCAGCGCGAAGGCCTGGGGGCCGAACGCCTTGAATTTGTTCTCGTCGCCGAGTCCGCGCGAGCGGCGGGAGGCGGTGAGCGCGGACCAGTCGTCCTGCAGGACGGAGAAGAGTCGCAGGCCGGCGAGTCCTCCGTAGACGAAGCGGTCCGGCAGGTGGAGGATCTGACTGAACGCGTCGGCCAGATCGGTTGCGTCTATGCCAAGCACGGTGATGATGGCGGGGATGCCGATGGCCAGGATGCGGATGGCGGTGGCGACGGCGAGTTCGGCGGACCGGTCGGTCACGTGGATGAGCCCCCAGTGCCACCAGAGATCGCCGCCGGCCTTGCCGTACAGGAGCACGGCCAGCGCGCTCGTGGGCGCGCCCAGCCAGATGGGCCACGTGGATCTGACGACCCGCCACGGGGTGAATCCGATGGCGAGCAGCACCGCGAATTCTATGCCGAGCGCCACGCTGGCGGACACCCAGTCGAGGGTGAACAGCAGCGGGATGGACAGCAGGAATGCGCTGATGAGTCGGTAAACGGGGTTGATCGAGGCGAGCAGCGGAGAGCGGCTCGACTGTTTGACCGGTTCGGTGCGTGCGTTGACCTCGCTCACGCGCACCACGTCGGATTTCCACTCCCCTTCGGCGCGTTCGGGCACGAGTTCAACGAGCCGGGCGCCGAGCGCGGTGACGAGTTCGCGGTCGTGCGTGACGACGATGATGCTCACGCCGTCCGCCCTGAGTGTGTTGATGAGCGTGACGATCTGCATCCACGTGCGGCGGTCCTGACCGAACGTGGGCTCGTCGAGCAGGAGCACGCGCGGCGCGGCGGCCAGCGCGGAGGCGACGGTCAGACGGCGCTTCTCCCCGCCGGAGAGCGTGTACGGGTTGGCGTTCGCGTACTGGCTCAGCGAGAAGCGCCTGAGCAGCGCGCGGGCGCGGGATTCCGCATCCTTCGGGCTCATGCCGCAGCGCAGGGGCGCGACCATGACCTCCTCGAGCACGCTGCCCTTGGCGAACTGGTGCTCGGGGTTCTGGAACACGTAGGAGATGCGCGAGGCCAGCTGGGCGGACTGCCATGCGAACGGGGAGTCGCCGTCCGCCCCCTCGGCAAGCTGCGGCGAGGCGACCACGGCGCCGCCGACCGGTTCGAGCAGGCCGGCGAGCGTGAGCGACAGCGTGGACTTGCCCGCGCCGTTCGCGCCCACGAGCGCGGTGATCTGCCCGGCGGCGAAATCGAGGTTGATGTGCTGCGCGATCGCCCTGCCGTGGCGTCCGATGGCGAGGTCACGGCAGCTCAGAAGCGTCTCCCCGGTGCCGACGGCCGGGTCGGTGTCCGGCTCGCCGGGCGTGTGGATGCGACGGATCTCGTCCTCGGGACGGCGGTAGCGGTCCGGCACCCAGATGCCGAGCGCGGCGAAATCGATGTCCGGGTCGCGGAAGATCTCGTCCGGGGTGCCGTCCGCCACGACCACGGTGCGGCGGAATCCGGAACGGTCCACGTCGCCTTCCTCGCCGGTGCCCTCCACGCGGGCGGCGGCCTGCTCGCTGCTTTCGAGGCCGAGCACCACCACGCGGTCGATCAGGTCGATCCACGGCCCGGCGCGATGCTCCACGAGCACCATGGTGGAACGGTGGGCATCGAGCACACGGCGAACGGCATCCACGATCTGCGTGACGCCGTCCGGGTCGAGGTTGGCGGTGGGCTCGTCGAGCAAAAGCACGCCGGGACGCATGGCGAGCGCGCCGGCCAGTGCGATGCGCTGCTGCTGCCCGCCGGAGACGTGCATGGTGGACCGGTGCAGTTCCACGCCGTGCATGCCCACCGCGTCCAGGGACTCGCGCACGCGCCGCCAGATCTCCTCGCGCGGCACGCCCAGATTCTCCGGACCGAACGCTACGTTGTCGCCCAAGCGCTGGAAGACCGCCTGCGCGTCCGGATCCTGCAATACGAGTCCGACCCGCCCGCGGGCCTGACGCACGGGCATGCCGTCCACGAGGATGCGTCCCTCGGTCACGCCGCCGTCCGCGTCCTCCGTGCCGGTGCCGCGTCCGTCCGAACCGGCGGAGGCCGCGTCGTCCGCGCCGAGCAGACCGGCCGCGCCTTCGAGGATGGTGGACTTGCCGATGCCGGAGGCTCCGAGCAGCAGGACGCGCTGGCCCGCCTCGACGGTGAGGTTGAGGTCGCGCACGGCGAAGTGCCGGCGCGAGGCATGGCGGTAGCCCCAGCCGTCGAACGTCAGCGTCGCGTTGTCGACACCGTTCGCCCCGTCCCGGCCGCGCTCGCCCAAACTGCGGCTGCCTTGGCTGCGCTCGCTGCGGCTGCCTTGGCTGCGCCCGCCCGGCTCTCGTGCCGCCAGTTGGCGTACGGCCTGCTTCTCCTCGGTGCCTTGCATGGCGGTTCGTCCTTCCCCGGCGTTCGCGCGGCATGCGGAACGCAACGATGCAAAGAATACGTGATAAAAAACGCAATGCGGCCCCCTTCGGAAGGAAGAGGGCCGGTTCGGAATGCGGGCGTCAGGCGCCGCGCACTTCGCGTCCGGACGCGAACTTGTCGAGCGCGCCGGTCTTGGCGATGGCGACGTACAGGAACCACATGAGCACGCCGGCGAACACGATACCGGAGATTACGGTGGTCACGAGGTACATCACGCCGTAGGAGCCGCCCAGGTCGATGGCCTGCAGGTTGGTGAAGAAGGAGTATCCCCAGCAGCCCAGGCCGGACAGGGCGCCGGAGAGGATGGTGATGGGCAGGGTCCACTTGCGGTAGGCGAAGACGAGGAACGCGATTTCGGCCATGATGCCCTGCACGAGCGCGATGAGGAAGGTGGCCGCACCGCCCCACATGTTGCCCAGCAACGCCTCGAGCACGCCGGCGACGACTTCGGCGTAGATGGCCGCGCCGGGCTTGCGCACGATGACGGCCGCGAGCGGGCCGGCGAACAGCCACAGGCCGTTGAACAGGCCGGGCAGGCCGGGGACCAGAACGTCCAGGGCGGCCCACGGTCCGTAGGTGAGGGTGGCGACGAGCCAGTAGATCAGTGCGCTCGCCACGCCGATCACGGACGCGACGGCGATGTCGACCACGCGCCATGTGAGGTTCGGCTTCGCGGTGGTTTCGGTAGACATGGATGTGCCTTTCTCTGTAACTTCCCAAAGGCACGGGCGGAGAGACGTCCGTCACCGGCATTGCCCGGCGACGTTCAATCGGTCGAGGCGATCTGCCTCCTCTCAGCCGCGGCGTTCCGCCGTTCGTGACGGCGTTGACGCATGCAGCTCCCGTGTCATGGGACACCATAGCATGATCCGGCGGATCGTCAAGGATCTGCCGAAGGGTTTTCCGGATAACATCCGGGTTGCGCATGCCGCGATCGGGCCCGGAGAGGACTTACAGCCGCCGGATTGCGCTCCCGGCGCATTCCGGCGCCCTGCCTATACCGATAAATCCGATTCGTGTGGTGGTATCCGTGCCGAACGCCGGATAGGGCCACTGGAAAACAGCGAAATTTCAGTGTGGATACCCGGCTGGCGGCCGAGGATCCACCACACGAATCGGATTTATCTGCGAGGTCACTGCGAGGCCACTTTCACACTTCGCATAGCCGTATGCCATTCAACGTAGTTTCCCGCGCGAAACCGCATTCCATCACAAATTCTCCATATTCCACCCGTGTCACAGCCGCTTCTGGATGAACGTGGCCATGTTGCCGCGGGCAAGCAGCATGCAGCACAGCGTCACCGCTCCCAGCGCCACCAGGAACGACGCACCGGAGGTCATGGCGAGCGCGCCGGCCATGGGCGGAAGGCTCCGGTGCGTCCAAGCGAACAGCAGGAGCATCCACAGGAACCCGGCCGCATGCCCCACGGCCAGCATGAACGCGTTGGAGAGCGCGTAGATGAGCGCGGTGGGGTTGCGTCCGGCGCCGACGCTGCGGTAGAGCGCGAATTCGTGGCGTCGGAACACGAGCGGCATGGCGAGCATGAGGCAGCATGCGAGTCCGGAGACGAGCCAGAACCAGCGGGAGATGCGTGCGCGGTATTGGTCGAGCGGCGGGGTGGCGTTGGAGTCAGCGGTGAGGAACGGGGTGATGGAGATGACGGTGTGGCCGTCGTCGAGCGCTGCGGCGAGGGTCTGCCGGGCGGTGTCGTTGTAGGCGCCGGGTTCGAATTCGACCAGGCATTCGGCCACGGTGCCGGTGGCGGGGCCCATTGCGTAGAGGGTCTGGCTTTCGTTGAATTTGCGTGCGGAGGCGTCGAGCACGTGGGCGACGGCGGTTTGGCGCTGCCATGTGGATTCGCCGGCGTTGCGGTCTCCCATGGCCAGTTCGAGCCGCGCGCCTTCGGCGATGCCGAGGCGTTTGGCGAGTGTGGCGTCGATGAGGAATCCGTCCTCGTAGCGGGCGGGTGAGGATGGGTCGATGATGGGTGCGACGTTGCCGACGACGGTTTGCGTGGTGAGGTATTCGCCGGGCGCCTTGGTCAGTTGCGTGGAGGTGAATCCGCGTGCGCCGCCGGCGAATCCGGCTGCGGCCTTGACGCCGGTGACGCGGTTGAGGTTGACGCATGCCGCGGCGGAGATGAGTCCTTCGCCGGTTTCGGTGCGGGCGGAGGCCTTGAGCATGTATTGGCCGGAGACGGTGAGGCGGGTCTGGTAGTCGAAGGCGTTCTGGCGCATGTTGGCTTCCGCGAGCGTGAGTCCGCCGCAGGTGAGGGTGACGAGCAGGATGAGCAGCAGTGCGGTGCCGGGTTGGCATGCGAGCGTGCGGAGTACTTGCCGCCATACTGCGGCGAGCGGCCAGCCGGGTCCGGTGTCGCTGCGGCTGCGGGGCCGTTTGGTCGTCCGGCTACGGTTCGGGTTGCGGGTCATGGGGCTCGCCTCCTTGTGTCGCCTCGGCGTACGGTGCGGTTTCCGGGGCCGGCCGCCCGCATGCATCCGCCGCATCCGGCACGTCCGCCGAGCCCGTCGAATCTGCCGCGCCGCCCGCATCCGCAGCCGCGCCCGCGGTTTCCCCGGTCATGCGGTCGGTGCGGATGCCGCCGTCCTCGAGGGTGACGATGCGTTCGCACCGGTCGGCCACGTACTGGTCGTGGGTGACGACGATCACGGTGGTGCCGCGGTCGCGTGCGGCGCGGATGGCGTCGAGCACCACGCCGGTGGTGGTGTGGTCGAGCTGGCCGGTGGGTTCGTCGGCCAGGACGAGCGGGGGTTTGGAGGCGAGGGCGCGGGCGATCTGCACGCGCTGCTGCTGGCCTCCGGACAGGCGGTTGACGGGTGCGTCGGCGAAGGGTTCGAGGCGCACGTCGCGGATCATTTCGTCTACGCGCGCCCGGCGTTCGGCTTCGCCCCACGGGCTGGAGACGACGGCGATGTCGATGTTGTGGCGCACGCTTTGCCGGGCGAGCAGGGTGGGGGTCTGGAACACCCAGCGCATGTCGCCCTGCGAGGTGGTGTTGTCCACGGTGCCTTCGGTGGGTTTGAGGATGCCGCCGATGAGCTGCAGGAGCGTGGTCTTGCCGGAGCCGGAGGGCCCTACGAGCGCGATCATCTGCCCGTCGGGAACGGTGAGGTTCACGCCGGAGAGGACTTCCGGGTCTTTGGCGTCGTAGCGGAAGTGCACGTTGCTGAGCGTTACCGGCATGTCGGCGTCTCCTGCATGACGGCCAGCGGGTCGGCCAGCACGTAGAAGGTCTTGAGGTCGTCCGCGGGCTGGATGTGCGTCACGCCGAGCGAGCCGCCGGCCACGGTGACCGTCTTGGCCTGGTAGTCGGCGTCCTCGCGCCCGTATTTGCCGTACACGCACACGGTCGCGCCGTCCTCGCCGGTCATGACGGCGGACGACGGCACGGACAGGAGCGTGGTCGCCTGCTCGCGCCGCAGGCTCACGGTGTAGGTGCGCGGTGCCGCGGACGATTCCGCCGAGCCGGAGCCGGAGCCGCCGCCCATGGAACCGCCGCCGGAGGTCCCGCCCGTGGATCCGCTGTCCTGCGCGGTGAGCTTGCCGAGCAGGTCCGCGTTCACGTCCCCGTCGCCGTGGATCACGGCCACGTCCGCCCCGTTCTGGGCGAGTACGTAGGCGCCGGATGCGAAGTCCACGGGACCGGCGGGGCCGGAGAGCTTGACCGATGCGATGGACGGCGCGGTGGCGAACACGGCGGATCCCTGGGTGGGCGCGGCCGCGTTGACGGCCACGTGCACGGTCTGTGCCGTGAGTCCCTCGGCCGGCAGCCATACGGCCCACAGCGGGTCGAAGACGCCGGTGGGCGCGCCGATGCCGAGCCGTTTCTCGAGTTTCCTGACGGCCGCGGCGGTGGTCTCGTTGTAGTCCCTGTTGGGTGTGCCCGCGAAGTCGCCGATCGTCTTGAGTGCCTGTTCGAGGTTGAGCACGTCGTCGCCGGAGTCCCCCACGGTGAGCATGCGGTAGAACGGTGCGGGAGAGGCGATCGCCATGCGCCCGATTCCGTCGATCGCGAGCAGCATGCCGCCGGTGGAGACCGTATCCCCGGGCTTCACGTCCACGCGCGTGACCACGCCGCCCTGCCATGCCGGCGCGGTGACCCGGATGCCCGGGGTGAGCGTGGCGGTGATGGTGCCGTCCATGGCCCCGTCGTCGTTCACGGTGGTCGGCTGCTGCAGGATGGCCACCGGCTTGGGCGACAGCGTTTCCGGGTCCTGCGCCTGCACCCACGAGAACACGCCCACTCCCGCCAGCGGCACCGCAACCAGCAGCGCCACGATGATCCATGCCAGTGCCTTGCGCATGTCCGTCACCCCTCTCCGCAACGATCTCCTCGGTGAGATCGGCCTTATTCCAAGTCTATCAGCGCGCGTTGGCGCAGCCCGCAACCCGTGTAGTCCGGAAGATGACTCGAGCGGCACATCATTGCTCTCCCTTCCGGAGTTCCTCCTGATGCTCCTCCAGCCCGCCGCCGAAAAACTTCCTCTGCGCGGACGAGTACGTCAGGCACCGGGTCGCAGCCCCATTATCCTCCCGACTCATGGTGGTGTCCTCATCAACGAGATCGTAGATCTTCACCGACGCCTCGGCTATGTCCAGTCCCGATAGCACCGGCTCGATGCTTTTCGCGAAC
Source organism: Bifidobacterium sp. LH_389 (assembly GCF_056357235.1). Classification (NCBI taxonomy): domain Bacteria; kingdom Bacillati; phylum Actinomycetota; class Actinomycetes; order Bifidobacteriales; family Bifidobacteriaceae; genus Bifidobacterium; species Bifidobacterium sp. LH_389. The sequence goes on along the minus strand of NZ_JBKEVR010000001.1, from coordinate 248,174 downwards.
TCGGGAACGGTGTTGGCCATGCACCGCACCCTGCCCTCGTACTGCCGCTGCCGGGACACATCCCAATCCACGGTGGAAAACGCCATCTGCTCCACCGGATCGAAGACCGAATCACAAGCCGCCAAGGCCTTGCCCAACGCGGTATCCGCCAACGGCCTCTCGCCGGTCGCCTGATTATTCGGATTGTCCATCGCCAAACCATAGGCCCCTCCAATGATCCAGGGATAGATGTCCAGATCATACCCGTACTCACCGGCCAGACCATGGTCCACATAGCAAGCTATCTGCGCCTCGATCGCCTGCTCCGTCTCCGGCCTCGTCAACTTTCCGTCCGCCAGGACCGCATCCGCCAGACGCTGATACCGATCGGTACCCCCGCCATCCCCCGCATCAATGAACTGATCACCACCCGCTCCCGCGCCGCACCCGCCCAGCAGCATGACAACGACACAACAAACAATCCCCAACGAGCGATTCCCACGACGAAGCATCATTGCCCCCAAACCCCATGAATTGACCACTAACCGAAGTCCACGATCGGCGACGATCGATGATGAAAGAGACGCCCGGATTTATCCAGCAATTTCAGCCTATCAAACCAGCCATGTTTCCATTCTTCGCGTGTTGTGAACGCCTTCAATGCGCTTGCCTATATCCCACGCCGCATGCCGGGCGCCAACAGCTCTCGCTGAAACGAGACCGCAATGCCCCCGAAATCCTTGATCTTGTGGATGAACCGGCTTCGCCGGCGTTGATTGTCCACTGGTTCGGAGCCCCGGCGCGAACAGGCGGCGGGCGTTCACGCAAATGCCGCCATCCCAGATCTCCAAATGTGGTCGAGGAAAACCGGCAGTCCGGGTGAAACTTGCCCAGCGCATAGGTGCCATAAATCAGCCAAAGCTGCACGTTCACCATCCATCGCCGCCGCCCGGGAACAAGTCTCTTTTCTCATGACAGCTCCTTACCGTTGACGACTTGATGAAGCCATGGAAGATGCCGTTCGCTCATTGCTCGCCGCCGAAGGTCCTACGCGTCGCGGACGCATACTGCAGACAGGTTTCGATGGTCGACTGTTCCCGTTCGCTCATGCTGTCCCTGAGCGGAAGGTATACGTCCCAAATCCTGTCGACGGCATCCTCCGGACTGTCGTCCTTCCATGCGGGATCGATGCGCCGGGCGAATTCAGGGGTGTTGTTGGACAGGCATTGCACTACAGCATTAAAGCGTTTGGTGGCTAGGGCCTGCCAATCCACGCCCGCGACCGCCAACGATTCGACGGGCTGGAACACCGCATCGCAGGTCGCCATCGCCTTCCCGAGATAAGGATCCAGTTCCGACGCGTCGGGATCCTGCGGCGAGTACAACCTGTAGTGGGGATTGCTTCGGGACAAGCCAAAGTCGCCGTTGATCGTCCACGGATAGATGTCCAGATCGTAGCCGTACTCCCCCGCAAGGCCATGCTCCTCATAGCAATCCATCTGACTTTCTATGGCCTGCTCCGTCTCCGATCGCGTCAGCTTTCCGTCAGCCAGAATATCGTCAACCAATGTCTGATATGCTCCTGTTTCCCGAGCATCTACACCGACGACATATTGCTCTTTTAAAGATCGATTCACGCAACCTGAAGTAAGAGAAACGGCAACAATAACAAACATTGCAAGCAAAAGTTTCAATATATGCTCCTCGCAACTTTGTCGGTGCCAAAACAATGGCACCGACAAAAATATCACTCTCAGTAGTAAAGCGACTCAACACTTTCCCAACTGAACTGTGGTTCATTCCAACCGGAATGCATTGACATTCTAAGCTCAGAAGCATTCGTGATCCGCAAACTTGCAGATAGGTAACCTAAAAATTGTTTTGAGGTACGTTTTTCTCCTTTAGAAGTTGTGTAATGAACATACACACCCACTTGAGAACACTTATTGGACAAATTTCTTGTTGAAGCTGTCACCACTCCATTAGCATATTGCGCTTGAAGAAGAGCCTGACACTCATTCCCAAAAACAACTACTCTACTGAGTAAGTCATTTGCAGAAGCAAAAGGAGCAAATGTGAGTGCAGCTATAGCAACGACAACGGTAATATAACTCGCAATTCTCTTTTTCTTTACCATTAGACTGACTTTCTTTTGCATTGAGCGAACCAATCGGTAAGTCCACGATCAACGATGATCGATGATGGAAGAGATGCTCGGATTTCTCCGGCAATTTCAGCCTATCAAACCAGCTGTGCTTCCATTCTTCGCGTGTTGTGAGCATCTTCAATGCGCTTGCCTATATTCCATGTCGCATGCCGGACGTCACCAGCTTCTCGCTGAAACGAGACCGCAATCCAGATCACCCGCACAACCTATTGAACGCCGAACCGGTGCACGGGCTGTCCATCCCATTGCAGGCATTGCCGTATCGACTCCCGTGTCTGCTGCGCAAGACCCTGGGCTTGGGAGCTGCTTTCGAGATAATCATGCGCGGAGCGCAGCCCCTCCTCGGTTGCCGGCCATGTGGATTCGATATGTGCCGCCATGTCCGCATCGATGTTGCTGACGCAGAGCAGAAGGTTCCGGTATCGGGGCGCGTAGAAGGCATCAAAGTCAACCGTGCTGATGCGGTGGTCTTCCACGGCACGGAAGTATCCGTTGCAGGTGCCGGACGCCTTGTCCATCGCTTTCCCCACGCGGTCTATGGTGCGTTTGCCTTCCGGCGAATTCGCATCGTCGACCAGCGCGAAGTCGGGATGGTCCTTGCCGAGCTGATAGGAGATGCCGATCCACGGGTCCGCGTTGACGTCATAGGCGTATTCACCAGCCAGGTGCTGCTCGGTGTAGCATTGCACAATCGCCTCGTACACCTGTTCCAGCTCCGCATTGGTCACGTTCCCGTCCTCCATGACCTTGGAGGCAAGCCGCTCGTATTGATTGCCCGTCTGCACGCCGTTGTCGACGAACGTCTCGCCTGTCGGCCCTCCGCACCCGGCAGTCAGCATGACCGCCGCCAATGCCACAACGCCGATGCGTCTGCTCATGTTCAACATAGGCACCTCCCAACACCGAAAAACTAAACGCCAACAGGTCAGATCGGCAACACTGCCATCTGGAGAAGAACAAGGCTGAAAGCTTTCATGGCCAGTGTATCATGGAGCGGTTGTTCTCTTCGCATGTTGTGAATGCCAGTTAAGGCGAACGCATGAGACGAAGAGGACATTTGTCAAAAATCTTCGCGTGTTGTGAATATGGCGGCAATCTATCATGGAGGAAGATCACCGAGACAAGGAGGGTCTCATGAAATTCGTTGCCCTGATTACCGCATTGACGCTGGCAATCGGCCCCATCATGCCCGCAGCCAAGGATTCACGCGACTTCGGGATCCGCGCCAACGAAGCCTCATTGTATTCCATCGACTGCCCGTCGTGGCTGTGGTTCATCTGCGGCAGCAAGAAATAGCCTACGGCAACGATCACAGGACATCATGAACGGTCAGGCGACGCGAATCGCCATCGTTGACAACGACCCCCGTGCATTGCAATCTTTGAGCGTTTCCATCGAGCGGTTGCTTGAACTCGCAACTATCACCTTTGCTGCAACACAAGGACAGGAAGCACTTGCCTATTGCAGCAAAGTGGACCTATGGGTGTTGGATATGTCGCTGGAAGACCTTCAGGGGCCGGATCTATGCAGGCAACTGAGGGGTAGTGCCATCAATGCCACAGTGCCGGTACTGGGCGTCACCAGTTTCTCGCTTGGGCGCTACCGTGACGCCCTTATTGCCGCTGGCGGACAGGCACTGGTGGACAAAAGCGACGATCACGCCATTATCCGGGCGGCGCGGCTGTTGCTTCGGGGCGAAGCATTTGCAGGCTTTGAGACGGCGGATAACGCTCATCGCAGAATTCAAAGAGAAGAAGAGCAACATCAGAAACTCACCAAACGGGAGCAGGAGGTGATCGGTCTGATCTCCGAAGGCATGCTTGACTCCGATGTGGCCTTCCGTCTGGGCATCACTCAAGATACCGTGCGCAAGCACATGCAGCATGTCCTGCACAAACTTGGATTCAGCACCACACGTCAAGCGGCACTTTATTGGTCGAACAAGCACAGTCATTAAGTCCGGAAGCCTAAACCACATGCATGAAGCCAATCCGCCGAAATACAATCCATCGGCCAATCCCGTAGACCGTCCTCAGATCGTGCGCATTGCGCTCTCCGGCATTGCCGTCTGCTTCATCATATGGAGCATCTTTGATACCGGAATCGCAACACTGACCGCCATGTTCTGGTACGCTCTGCAAACCATCGGTGTCATTGCAACTATACGTTTCCCTAAAGTCGCCGGCATTGCGCTCATCGCCACGGATTTCTGCGCAGCCGCATTCCCCGGTGTCCACGTTTCCACATTCGCCGGCATGTTCCTCGCCATCGGGTTGCTCAGCTACGAGACCGATAACGTCATAGCAGCGATCACGTTCGCTGTCTCCGCAGTCTCGCAGGCCGTACAGCAATGGTTGTTTCTCGGCGGCGATTTTTCATATCCGCCATATGCGGCTATCACCGTCACCTATCTGCTCGCCGCACTGGCCGGGAGCATGGTACGGGTCAGTGAGCAAATGGCCCGCATACGCATCAGTGCCGAACAGACCCTGCACTACTCCCGGCATGCCGTCGCCTTGGGCAATCAGATCCATGACCACGTTACCGGAGAACTGGTCATGATCATTCGCATCGCGCAGCATCGGCTTCGCACTGACCCCGGCAGCACCGACAACGACCATGCCGACCGCAAAGCGTGGCTGGAGGTGGAACGATCTGCGCGAAAGGCATTGGCCGACACACGCGAGGTCATTGACATGCTGGATCACATCGCGAACACGTCGGTCGAGTCAACCTCCGAAGCGGCAGACAACGACGCCTTCGCGAATCGCGTTCGCTCGCTCGTCGCAGACAAGGCGACCAGTCTCGCATCGGCCGGATTCCACGGTCAGCCAATCGTGAACATCGGCAAGGACGTCCGCTTCTCCAATCCTTCATGCCGTCAGCTCATACTGGATACCATCACAGAACTGGCCAATAACATCGCACGCCACGGTGACCCGTCCGAGAACTACTCACTTGCCGTCATCGCTCACTCACAGTTCGTCAGCGTAACCAGCAGCAATGCCGCCAGAGCCAATGACGATATGGTCGCAGGGCGCGGACTCGACAGCCTGCAGGATCGCATCAGGGCCCGTGGCGGCTCCATCGCCATCGAAACGGAAGAACGTATGCACTATTGCATTGTCACGTTTACGCTGTGAAATCGTTACCACCACGCGCAGGCGCTCATCCTCGACGCCGCGGCAGAGATGTACGGCAACATAGCCCGTCATGCCGTCAAAGACGAGGAATACACGGTTTCGGTGACCATCAATCAGGATGGCGCACTGATCGTTACCTCCAACGTCACCAAGCCCGATGACGACATGACCGGCGGACACGGGCTGCTTGCGCTGGAACGAAATCTGCGCAAACACGGCGGATCGCTGGAGACCGAGCTGTCCGACGGCCGCCGCTATTGGTACGCGGACATTCGTATCTAGCCACGGCCCCGTTACTCATTCCCGAAAGCATGTGGAACGTTGCCCGACCATTGGGCGCATTTTCCTATTGCATCGAGCTGCGAATCGGGAAGGTCACCGGCCGCCAAAGCATCGTCAATGAGACCGTACAGGGACGAAAGGCCGTCTTCATCATGCCCCCATGCCGAATCGATGGCATCCGCAATATCCGTCTTGGCATTTGCGAGGCAACGGCACATGTTGTCATACTCCCTAGATGCCAACGCGTTGAAGTCAACAGTGGCCAAACGCAAATCCTGAACTTTCTGGAAATGACCATCACATGTACTTGACGCCTTCTCCATTGCTTGCGTTGCACGCTTATAGGCCTGTTGCTCTTCTTGCGAAGACTCATCTTTCATTTGCGCATATTCAGGATGCGATCTGCTTAAACCATAACCCGCAAGCACCCAGGCATTTGCTTTCACATCATAGGCATATTCCCCAGCCAGCCCTTGTTCCGCATAGCACTGAATCAATGCTGCATACACCTGCTCCAACTCGGCATCGGTCAGCTGCCCGTCGGACAATACCGTGGAAGCCAGGTTCTCATATTGATCTGAATTTTGCGAACCGCCTTGCAGGAATTGCTCACCGGTCGTTGACATTCCACAACCCGGCAACGCCAGTGCGCAAAGAAGCACTACAAGCCTACGCAACTTACGCATGGCGCCCCCTGATATTTATGAAATTTGTGTGCGTCACCAGTGATGCAATTATATCGCATCGGCGGCGCCTCAGCGGAGTCCCCACACTCCGCCAAGACACCGCGGAATGGAATCCCTACTCCCCCAGCTTGGCGAGGAGCAGCGCCTCGGCGACCACGTTGCGCTTCAGGCCGTACAGGCCCACGGACTCGTTGGGGCTGTGCGCGTTGGACTTCGGGTCCTCCGGGCCGGTCACCAGCACCTGCGCCTTGGGGAACAGGCGGCGCAGCTCGGGGATGAACGGAATGGACCCGCCCTGCCCCTGATTGATCGGGGGCACGCCGAACGCCTCCTCCATGGCCGCGAGCGCATCCTTGGTGGCCTCAGCGTCCGGGTCCATGGCCCAGCCCATGCCGTTGTCCGTGGGGGTGACGGTGACCTCCGCGCCGAACGGGGCGTGGGCGACGAGGAAATCGGCGAGGGCCTTCTGTGCCTCCTCGGGGCGCTGCGTGGGGGCGGTGCGCAGGGAGAGGCGGAACGTGGCCTCGTGGTCGATCACGTTGAACGAGCCCTCCACGGGCTGCGCGTCGAAACCGATCACGGTGACGGACGGCTTGGTCCACAGGCGGGAGGCGAGCGAACCGGTGCCGGCCAGTCGGTAGCCGGGCACCACGGAGGCGTCGGCGCGCATCTGCGCCTCGTCCACGTCGCGCTGGAGTCCGCCGACAGGCTCTTCGGCCTTGATGCCGGGAACGGCGAGGTCCCCGGATTCGTTGTACATGGAGGCGATGAGCATGGCGGCGAGCGTGTTGGCGTCCAGGATCGGGCCGCCGTACTGGCCGGAGTGGACGGGGTGGCCGAGCACGCGCACGGTCACGTCCACGCCGGTGTTGCCGCGCAGCGAGGTGGTCAGGGACGGGATCTCGTCGGACCAGTTGCCGGAGTCGGCCACGACGATCACGTCGGAGTCGAATTCGTCGCGGTGCGCCTCGATGAACGGGATGAAGCTCGGCGAGCCCATCTCCTCCTCGCCTTCGATGAACACCTTGACGTTCACCTTCAGGTCGTCGCCGAGGGCCTTCAAGGCGCCGGAGTGGATGGCCAGACCGCCGCCGTCGTCCGCGCTGCCGCGGCCGTAGAGGCGGCCGTCGATCTCCGTGGCCGTCCACGGGTCGGTGTTCCAGTCGGCCGGATCCGGCACGGGCTGCACGTCGTGGTGCGCGTACAGCAGCACGGTGGGGGCGGCCGGGTCCACGATCCTCGAGCCCACGACCTCCCACGCGCCGGGGGTGCCGTCCGGATTGACGGACTGCACCACCTTCGCATCCACGCCCACGTGCCGCAGCTCCTCGGCCACGAATTCGGCGGACCTCTTCATGTGCTCGCCGGTGATGCCCTCCGCGGAGACCGCTCTGAGGGCGATCTTGCGCGCAAGCACGTCCAGAATGCGCGTCCAATCCGCGTCCACCCGTTCGCGGATCGCGTCCGCGTCGATTCGCCTGACGGCCTTCTCGCTGGCCATTGCGGTCATAGTGGGTACTCCTTCGCTGCGTCGTACGGTTGAAATGCCGGGCCTGACGGGCCCTGAGCGTCTAGGCGTCACCGTAACCTGCTCGTATGACATGGAACCCGTTCAAGCGTAAAACCACAGAGGAAGAGGCTCAGAAGCCCGTGGAGTCCCAGGGCAAGCCCGGCGGCAAGGGGCGCCCCACCCCCAAGCGCAGGCAGGCCGAGGCGGAGAACCTCAGGCCCATCGTGCCCGCGGACCGCAAGGCCGCGAACAAGGCAGCGAAGGCCAAGCTGCGCGCCAAGCAGGACGCCGAATACCAAGCCATGCAGACCGGCGACATCAAGAACATGCCGAAGACCGAGCAGCTGCCGTGGCGCATCTACATCCGCGACTACATCGACGCCCGATTCAACGTTGCCGAATGGTTCATCCCCGTGGCCGGCGTGCTCATGGTCGTGGCCCTGGTGCTCACCTCCGCCTTCCAGTACACTGACTTCGCGATGGCCGCCTCCATGGTGGTGTTCGTGCTGCTCTACGGCTACGTGGGCGTGGCCGCGTTCGACCTGTGGTTCATGTGGCGCAAGCTCAAGCCGCTGCTGGTGGCCAAGTACGGCGAGCGTTCGGTGTCCAAGGGCATGCGCTCCTGCTCGTACGCGTGCAGCCGCGCCATGCAGATGCGTCGCTGGCGCGTGCCCAAGCCGCGCGAGCCGAAGCGCGGCGTGTGGCCGAAGTGAGCCGACGCGGGCTTTGCGCGTAACCGGGCCGTCCCAGCTGGGGCGGCCCTTATTCTTGGATTCTTGGCAATCGAACGAAGGAGGACCGCATGGCCAGGCAGTATGACGTCATCATCATCGGGGCGGGCCCGGGAGGCTATTCCACGGCGCTGCGCCTCGCCGAGCTGGGCCGCAGCGTGGCGATGGTGGAACGCGACCGGACCGTGGGAGGCACGTGCCTCAACCGCGGCTGCATCCCCACCAAGGCGCTGCTCACCGTGTGCCACACGCTCGATCTGGCGAAGCGTTCGCGCGAGCTGGGCGTGGATCTGGAGATGGCCGGCATCGACTACGGCCGTCTGGCGGACTACCGGCGGGCCACCGTGGACGCGATGGTCAAGGGCCTCACCGGCCTGCTGGCGCACCGCAAGGTCGAGGTGATCCGCGGCGAGGCGGAGCTGACCGGGGAGCACACGGTGCGCGTAACGCAGCCGGGCGACGGCACGCTTGAGCTCGAGGCGGACGACATCGTTCTGGCCACCGGCGCCCGGGCCCGCGCACTGCCGAACATCCCGTTCGGCGCGGCGGTCATCGATTCGGACGCCGCCCTCACGCTCGACGAGTTCCCCGCCTCCGCCATCGTGATCGGTTCGGGCGCGGTGGCCCTGGAGTTCGCGAGCATCTGGCATTCGGCCGGCTGCGACGTGACGCTCATGATCCGCAAGGACCGCGTACTCTCGCAGTGGAACCGCCGCACGTCCGTCATGCTCACCCGCGAGTTCAAGCGTCAGGGCGTCGCCGTGCTGGACCGTACGGCGGTCAAAGGCATCGATACGGGCGTGAACCTGGGCGCCCGCGTGCACTACGTGAAGGGGGACGACCCGACCGAGCTCACGCGCGAGGCGGAGCTGGTGCTCGTGGCGATCGGCCGCGAGCCGAACACCGACGCCCCGTGGCTGCGCGACCGGGGCATCCGGCTCGACGAGCACGGCACGGTCGTCACCGATGCGTACGGACGTACGTCCATACCGCACGTGTGGGCGGTGGGCGACATCACGCCCGGACCGCAGCTCGCCCACCGCGCCTTCGAGCAGGGCATCGTCGTGGCCGAATCCATCGCCGGTATCTCCCCCGCCCCCACCCCCGTGGACGACATGACCATCCCGCAGGTGGTGTTCAGCCATCCCGAGGCCGCCAGCGTGGGCCTCACCCTGGAGCAGGCGGAGGCGCGCGGCGACTTCGTGAGCGTGGAGGAGACCCAGTACCCGATGCTCTCCAACTCGCGCGTGCTCATGTCCGGCGCGAACGGGTCGCTCTCGCTGGTGACCGGCTGTGCGGCCGCGGACCCGGATACGCCGCTGGTCCTCGGCGTTCACATGGTGGGACCGAACGTCTCGGAGATCATCGCCGAAGCGGAGCAGCTCGTGGGCAACCGCGTGCCCGTGCACCGCGCCGCACGCCTCATCCACCCGCACCCCACGGTGTCCGAAGCGCTCGGCGAGGCGCTGCTCAAGGCGGACGGCCGGCCCCTGCACACGCGGTAGTACCGTTCCGCCTTGTTCTCCGGCAGTCCGGATTTGACGAGGAACAGCATCACCGTATCGTCCTTCGCCAGCAGGCTGCCGGAGGCGGTGTCCTTCGTCCCGGTCTGGCGCACCGTGACCTCGGTCTTGCCGCCGACACTGCCGGAAACGACGGAAAGCACCTGCACCTTGGCAAGGGTGAAGGCTGTGGGGCCCGGGACCGATTGACAACCCCTTCACCCCCCCCTATATAATTAGATATACGTCAGCGTTTTGGCAAGGAACGGCTGACATCTCTTTCGCATACTGCCGCTCTGACAATGAAGGGGAGCGTCGCGAGCATCAAATTAGCCGATTTTACAATAAGGAAAAGCGCATGAAAATACAATATCGGCCCGTCATCCCCTATAGCGCAGATCAGAGTGCTGTGGCTCCACGAACTGTCACATGTTTGGGGTCTTTGTCATTCCGACAGCAACACCGTCATGTATAAATCGGCGACGGGAGCCTACAGGAATGGCGTGAGGTACCTGACTGCCGATGACATCAACGGCTAATAAGAGTCTGTATTAGGAGGCTGATCACCATGAAGCTCAATCGCAGTAAAGTCGTTGCCGCGGTTCTTGCGGCGCTGATACTCGTTTCCGGACTCTCCGCCTGCGGAACCAACTCCTCGGGCAATGGCATGTCCCGGGTCAAGCTTTATTCCTCGGTCAGCGAGATGCAGGGCGACAGCGATGCCGTCATCATCGGCAAGGTGCAGAGCGACGGCGACACGGTCAAGGACGTTGACGCTTCCACATCCTTCACCCTCGCCAAGGTGCAGGTGCTTTCCGTCGTCTCCGGCAGCGTCGGGGACAAGACCGAAGTCACGGTGCGCCAGACCGGGACGAAGGACACCGCCTCCGGCAGCCTGCTGGCAAAGGACGACACGGTGATGCTGTTCCTCGTCAAATCCGGGTTGCCGGGAGACAAGGCAGAGCAGTACTACATCACCGGGTCAACGGCCGGCGTCTACCGTGCGTCGGGAGATGCGAGTACGGCAAGCGCTCAAGCGTCCGACGCAGCCTTCCAACGCGTGGACGGCGATTCGGGAGACTCGCTGCCCGGGGAGATCCGGCTCTCGGACCTGAAGCGCTAGCATTCCCATATCCTCTGGTTGCGGCCGGTACCACAACCGGCTGCAACCAGTTTTATGACTTTCCGGCTTCGGCGTGTAGAAATCGTGCGACTTCATTCACTGTGCGAAGAACAATGAAGCCCCCCTTCCGAACCGCACGATGCGAACGGGATGAAGGAACCCGGCACCGCAACCACGTTCCGAAACGGGGCACCGCCGGCAAGGTAGACGGGAGTTGCTACAATGCCGTACTCAGTGTGTGTCCGTCCACGGCATCGTTAGCAAATCGTAAAGGATGAGGAATGGCAGAAAAGACCGACAAGAAGGCCGAAAAGGCCGCCAAGAGGGCCGAGCGCAGGAAGAACAGCACCTTCGCGAAGATCAAGCAGATCTACGCCTTCACCGTCAAGGACGACAAGAACCTGCCGTGGATCCTGCTCGGCTCGTTCGTCGCCCCGGTGCTGGTGTTCGCGATCATCTGCCTCGTGGCCCGCATGAGCGTGCTCGGATGGGTCATGTGGATGATCGCCGGCGTGATGTTCGGCCTGCTCGCCGCCACGTGGATGCTCACCCGCCGTGCGGACAAGGTCGGCTACCGTCAGATGGAAGGCCGTCCGGGCGCGACCGGCGCAATCCTGAGCACCATCAAGAAGGGCGGCTTCTACTTCCCGCAGGAGCCCATCTGGATCGACCCGCGCACCAAGGACGCCGTCTGGCGCGGCTCCGGACGCACCGGCGTCTATCTGGTGGGAGAGGGCGACTACGCCCGCGTGATGCACGCCATGGACCGCGAGGAGAACAAGATCAAGCACGTGACCCGCGGCTCCGCCATCCCGATCTACAAGTTCAGCGTGGGCGACGGCCCCAACCAGGTCAAGCTGCGCGACCTGCAGAAGAAGGTCATGCGCCAGAAGGTCAAGCTCACCAAGACCGAACTCGAGGAACTTAACAACCGCATGCGCACCCTGCAGCGCCAGAACGCCTTCGGCATCCCCAAGGGCATCGACCCGACGCGTCCGCAGCGCGTCTCCCGCCGAGCCATGCGCGGCCGCTGACGACGCGACCGCTCTGACGCCACTGATCTGACGCACCGGCAATCCGAATACCGGACACGGGCCCCCGCAATCCTTCGCGACTGCGGGGGCCCGCCGTATTCTCCGGCAAACCGCCCGAAGCGTTGCAAAACCGTTGCGCCGGAACGCCCGAGGCACGGTCCGTTCGCCCGCAGTCCTCCGTGAAGTAACATGCTCGTAACCCAAACTGCACGTCCGCGAAACCACGAAATCTACACTTGTCACTCGTAAGTTCTCATGAAAGGAGCGGTCCCGTGACCGAACTCAAGTCCAAGGAAGACGTCGAGGCCCTTATCAATCAGGAAGGCATCGAGTATGTCTCCGTTCGTTTCACCGATCTGATCGGCGTCCAGCAGCACTTCACCGTGCCCGCCAGCGAGTTCCTCAAGGACGCCTTCACCGACGGCATGCCGTTCGATGGTTCGTCCGTCCAGGGCTTCCAGGCCATCAACGAGTCCGACATGAAGCTGGTCCCGGACGTGACCACGGCCTTCGTCGATCCGTTCCGCAAGCACAAGACCCTTGACGTGGCCTTCTCCATCGTGGACCCGCTGACCGACGAGCCCTACTCCCGCGATCCGCGTCAGGTCGCCGGCAAGGCCGAGGCCTACCTGAAGTCCACCGGCATCGCCGACACCGCCTCCTTCGCCCCCGAGGCCGAGTTCTTCATCTTCGACAAGGTCCGCTTCGAGAACAGCATGCAGCGCTCCTTCTACGAGGTCGACTCCGTTGAGGCCCCGTGGAACTCCGGCATCGACACCGAAGAGGACGGCACCCCGAACATCGGCTTCAAGAACCGCGTCAAGAAGGGCTACTTCCCGGTTCCGCCGCTGGACCACTCCCAGGACCTGCGCGACGACATGGTCGCCAACCTGCAGAAGGTCGGCCTGATCCTCGAGCGTTCCCACCACGAGGTGGCGGGCGCCGGCCAGCAGGAGATCAACTACCGCTACAACACGCTGCAGCACGCCGGCGACGACCTGATGAAGTACAAGTACGTCGTCCACGAGACCGCCGCCCTCGCCGGCAAGGCCGTGACCTTCATGCCCAAGCCGATCGCAGGCGACAACGGCACCGGCATGCACTGCCACCAGTCCCTGTGGAAGGACGGCAAGCCGCTGTTCTACGACGAGAAGGGCTACGCCGGCCTGTCCGACATCGCCCGCTGGTACATCGGCGGCCTGATCAAGCACTCCTCCTCCGTGCTGGCCTTCACCAACCCGTCGCTGAACTCCTACCACCGCCTGGTCCCCGGCTTCGAGGCCCCGGTCAACCTGGTGTACTCCGCCCGCAACCGTTCCGCCGCCATCCGCATCCCGCTGGCCGGCACCTCCCCCGCCGCCAAGCGCATCGAGTTCCGCGCGCCGGATCCGTCCTGCAACCCGTTCCTCGCCTTCTCCGCCCAGCTCATGGCCGGCCTTGACGGCATCCTGAACCACATCGAGCCCCCGGAGCCGGTGGACAAGGACCTCTACGAGCTGCCGCCCGAAGAGCACGCCGGCATCAAGCAGGTGCCCGCCTCCCTCGCCGAAGCCATGGACGCCCTCGAGGAGGACCACGACTTCCTGACCGCCGGCGACGTGTTCACCGACGACCTCATCGAGACCTGGCTGGACCTCAAGCGCGGCGAGATCGATCAGGCCCGTCTGGCCCCGACCCCGCTCGAGTACGAGCTCTACTTCCACATCTGAGTTCTACGGCTCGGATTCGTTGGAATTCAGCCGGTTCTTGAGCTAGGGGTAGCCAAAAGGTAGCCATAGCGATCAGAATTGAGAAAGCCCCTCCGGTTCTTCCGGAGGGGCTTTCTGTTCTGGTATTGAAGCCAAGCCGGATGAACGTTACGCAACCCCGATCCAAGGGTGCATAATGAAGGGTGGAGAATATCTGCACGCACAGTTGCATATGTGGCCCGACGTTACAAAAGGACGCAGGATGAACGAGGAGAAGAGCCGCGGCACCGCGGATACGGATGACGTGAAGGGTGCCGGGGTCCTGCCCCCGGCCGGACCGGGCCCACGGGCGGACGATGAGGAAGCGCCCGCCCGTGGGAGGCATCCGAAGTGGCTGACGCCGGCGATCGCGGGAGGCGCCGCGGTCGCACTGCTGGCCGCGGGCGGTACTGGCGTGGCCGTATGGCGGCACCATGTCGAAACGGAACGGCAGGCGGCGTTGGCGGCCTGCAGGATACAGTTGTCCGACCTGGACGAGGCGTACCGTCTGCTGGACGAAACCCTGAACGGGCAGGACGTCACGGAAGCGCAGAAGATCACCGCCGGCCAGGTGGCGGATCCCGCGACGGTCGACGCGCTGACGCACACGGTCGGCCGGGCGAAGACCCGCGACACGAGTCCGACCTGCGACGAAACGGCGGACAGGACCACATTGGACGCGGCCGCGGCGAACGCAAAAACGCTGGCCGTCGAAGCGGGCACCCGTCGAAGCGAACTCGCCGACGCGACGGCCAAGCTCGTCGCGTCACGCGACGAGAAAACGCTCACCGACGCACGCAACGCCCTGGAATCCCTCAAGACCGAGGCGCAGCAGCTCTACGACACGACCGACGGCAAAGTGCAGGACGACACGACCCGCGACACCCTGAAAAACACGATCGACACCGCCAACGCCGACACCGTCGACGACGCGAACAAGTCAACGGAACAGATCCGCAGCGCCATGGACGCGGTCAGCCAAAGCAAGACCGCGAAGGAGGAAGCGGACCGACAGGCCGCCGAAGCCAAGGCAAAAACCGAAGCAGCGGAAGCGGCGAAAACACGGAAAAAATCCTCCTCGACCGGCACATCGTCCTCGGCGAAGAAAAACACCAACGGCAACGCGAAGAAAAACACCGGGAACAGCACAACAAAGAAGAACACGGGAAACAGCAGCAGCGGCTCGTCCAACTCCGGCAACGAATCCGGATGGGACGGAAAAGCATGGGGAGGCGCATTCGGAACCGGCGAAGTCGGACGAGGTACTGGCGTATGTCCCGAGAGTGCATGCGGTGTAGCCTGACACACATCCGCGAATGCTCTCCCCTTCCCTGCCGACTCTTGCCGCGACAGCCGCCCGTGAGCAGGTCGACGTCGATGCGACCCTCCGTCTGCTCCATGCCGATCCCATGAGCCTCGCCGCCTGCGAGGACGGGTACGAGTTCGATCCGGACCCGAACGAGACGGAATAGGCCGTATCGGCGCATTGCCCGCCTTTATGGAACCATGACAGGTATCTAAGATACGAAAACGTCAAAAACGGCTATTAGAAGTATTGATATAGTGGCTGTAACGTCCGTTCAACGCGAAAGGAGCGCATAGCGTGGATTACAAGACCATCAGACAGACCATGCACATGAGCCGCACGTCGAAACGGCCGGACGAGATCGCGGACGAGGAATACGAGCGTCGGCTCAACGGGTGGAGCACATTCCGCACAGGCATTATCCTGCGGGGCCGCGAGGTCTTCGCAGTGGGCTTCCGTGAAATGGCCACGCTGTCGGACGCCATCAGGGAAAAAGAGGGCAAGGTCACCGAACTCTGGGAGGCGCTGCCACCCATCGCCCGCCGCGCCTACCTGTATGACCTCATCGGGGCGGAGATGCAATCCACCAACAGCATCGAGGGAGTCCGCTCCACACGCAGGGAGATCAGCGAAGCGCTCGAGGCGGCCAAGGGCGAGGCACACCACGCACGGTTCGGGGAATTCGCGAAACTGTTCCTCGCGTTGAGCGACGACGACCCCGCGCGATACGCGATGCCGGCGACGCTGGGGGACATCAGGGGAATCTACGACCGTGTCATGGCCGGCGAGCTCGCCACGGAGGACGAACCGGACGGCGTGCTGTTCCGGGAAGGTCCCGTCTACATCGACGACCAAGCCACCGGAAGACGCATCCACACGGGCGTCACACCCGAAGCGGAGATCAAAGTGGCCCTCACCCAATGGCTCAGCCTCGCACGCGACCGGAACGTGCCGCCCATCATCCGGGCCGCACTGTGCCATTTCACATTCGAATGCATCCATCCGTTCTACGACGGCAACGGGCGCACGGGACGTTTCCTGTTCGCGCTTCAACTGCGCCAGCATCTGAGCGTGCCGACCGCAATCAGTCTCAGCCCTGTGATCTCGGATGGCAAAGACCGGTATTACAAGGCGTTCGAGGATGCACAGCACCCGCTGAACCGTTGCGACGCCAGCCTGTTCGTCTACAGGATGCTGAAATTCATCGCGGAAGCACAGAACCGAATCATCGAAGACCTTTCCGGCAAACGTTCCGCGCTCCTGCGCGCCCTCTCGGAGATAGACCGCGTGAGCGGTGAAAGCGGATGGAGCGACGACGAAGGCAACGTCGTCGCCATGCTCGTGCAGGATGAGCTGTTCGGCGTCGCCCCGCACCGGATGACCCGCATTCAGATGCGCGAGGCCCTGGGCGTGGGACGCGACCGCGTGAACCACGCCCTCGACTCCCTGACCGGGCACGGCGTGCTCGCCGCCGAGGGGCAGCGGCCTGTGTTCTACTCACTCTCGACCGCCGCACGGGGCACGTTCACCGGGACGGAAGGCGGATCATGACCCCGGCGCCGGTGCCCGCCCGTCTGAACTACGGGCCGATGCGCATGCTCCTGTACGAGGTCGCGCCCGGTCTGACCGTCGCCAGCGCCATACTGGACGGCAAACTGAACGACGCGAACGACTTCCTGCACGAACTCGTCCACCGCGCCTACGGGGTCGTCGTCCACCAGCCCGAAGCCCGCTGCCGGACGACAGCCACGCGCCCGTTACATGCAAGTTAGTTGACTCGTCCTAGCGGGAAAGCACTTCCCACTAGGTTCCCACTAAGACAGGCCTGCCCCCATACGCTCCACACCGAAACACGCGCAAACGAGTTGTACTGGAAACGGTCGCCCTCAAGCGGCCTCCTCTCGCAACAAGCGGCGAGACCGCGACCCCTGACTGCACGCTGGGACCGTAGCCTCTGCCCAATTCAGCCGGTTCGGAAGACCCCGGAAGGCACACGCTTCGGCGTTGCCCGCCGGGGTCTTCCCGTATTCGGATTCGGCACCGGGACTAGCCAAATGGCGTTTCACCGAGCGAAGACGCTCATGTACTCGCTCGGAGTGACGATCACGGGACTGGATATTATCACGTCATCGAAGTCCTTGTCTCCGGTCACGAACACGTCCGCGGCACCGACGATCGCCGAGTACAACACTGGATAGTCAAGGGGATCGCGTATCTCGAACAGGCCCGGCTTCGGCGTCAACGGGGTGACAACGGTCTCGAAACTCAACTCGAACAGATACTGCTCAAGCACCGCGGCCCTCGACGGCCATTTGCGGGTCACCACCTCACGCGCCTCGTCGATCGTGTAGGTGGACAGCAGCAACGTGTTGTCGCCGCATCCTGCGTCCGCCATGACCCCGACGGAGTTGGACGATCTGAAGATCACGGCGGAGAGCAGCACGTTGGTGTCGATCATCACACGCATGCTCATCTCCCAGCGGCGCGTTCCCTGCGAACCGATTTGACGAGGGCGGTCAGATCTTCTTCATCGCGCAAATGCGCTTCCTCGGCCGCGCCGTCAAAGCCGGCCTGCGCACGTACCAACGCATCGACGTTCGAGCTACGCAGCGACACGCTGCCATCATCCATGCGCACGAAAACGACCTTGTCACCTTCCCGGATGCCGACGGCCTTGCGCACGTCTGCCGGAATGGTGATCTGTCCCTTGGCCGTCACCTTCGCGACATCTATCACCACACTCATAGCAAACCTCCCTAAGTAATGAATTACTTACAATCATACCCTATCCGGGATGCGACAGGAAATGACATCGGTCAAGCCGCCGCACCGGAGCGCAGCGACAAACTCGGTAGCGTCGAGTGTTTTACATCCGCCCCGGCACCGCCATGCAAATCATGGCAACGAAGTGCGCAGTCGAACACGGGCGGCGTTACCTTTTCAGTACAACGTACAACGTTGCACCAAACAATCTCACCCAAACGGTCTCACTGCTGAGACACTGTCAACCACTGACATGCGGCGGACGCAGCCAGGCACTCCCCTCCTCGACTCGCGCGACGGCGAAAACCGCCGGACGACGATCGGGACGGAAACGACCGGATGCCCGTCGCCCCCAAGGAAAGGAACGTTCGATGATGAACAAGCGCATGCGCATGGCCATTCCCGCGGCCCTGGCATCGATGGCGATGCTGCTCGCCGGATGCGGCGCAGGAGGCGGCGGCAATGCAGACGAAACCTCCTCCGGCGACGTGACGCTGAAACTCTCCTGGTGGGGCGGCGACAGCCTGGTCCGCATCACCGAGGAAGTGGTCAAGGGCTTCGAGGCCGAGCACCCCAACATCCACGTGGAAATGGAATACGCCGACTGGAGCAGCTACTGGGACAAGCTCGCCACGCAGATCGCCGGCGGCAACATGCCGGACGTCTATCAGATGGACAGTTCGTACCTCAACTCCTATGCCACGAACGGCTCACTGTACGATCTGTCGCAGACCGGGCGCATCGCCACGGACGACATCGACGCCGGCCTGCTGGACATGGGCAAGAGCAACAGCACCCTGTACGCCATCCCGACTGGCACCACCCCGTTCGGCGTGGCCGTCAACATGGACATCGTCGAACGGCTCGGCATCGACATGCCGGATACGGACACCTGGACGTGGGACGACTTCGAGGCATTCGAAAAGCAGATCGTGGACAAATCCAACGGCGAGGTGCACGGCGCCACCATGATGAACAACAAGTACTGCCTCGAACTGTGGGCCCGCCAGCACGGCGACGTGCTCTTCAAGGACGGCAAGCTCGCCATCAAGCCCGAAACGCTGTCCGCGTTCTTCCAGCGCACGGTCGACCAGATCGACATGGGTCTGGTGGGCAGCGCCGACAGCTGGGCGGAAAACAACAGCTCCAACATCGAAACCTCCGAATTCGGCACCGGCAAGTCCGCCGTGCTGTTCATCAACGCGAACATGCTGCCCATGTACACCAAGACCATCGGCACGGACAACGTGAAGCTGTACATGCTGCCGTCCGACTCGCAAGGCAAGTGGGCGTACATGAAACCGTGCATGTACTGGTCCATGGGATCCAAGACCGAGCACCCGGCCGAGGCCGCCATGCTCATCGACTATCTGGTCAACAGCGAAACCTCCGGCAAGGCCAACGGCATCGAACGCGGCGTGCCCGCCAACAATACGGTGTTCAAGGAGCAAGCGGCGACCGCCACCGGACCGAGCAAGACGCTGCTCGACTTCACCGACGCATACAAGCAGAAGGTCGGCGACTCCCCCGAAATGATGCCGGCCGGCGCCTCCGACCTCGACAAGGTGATCTCCCGCTACCAGCAGAACGTGGTGTTCGGCAAGATCACCGCCGACCAGGCGGCCGAGCAGCTCATTGCCGAGGTGCAGGCGGCCATCGACGAAGCGGCCGTGTGACGCGCTGACATGAGAATCATCGCTCCGGGCGCGCAATGCATGTTCCCCATGCTCCCCATGCTCCCCTTCCCGACGCCCGGGGCGATTTCTCCGAAAACGTGCAGGCCAATCCGCGCAGGCCAATCCACGCAGAGGCAAGAAAGGACGACCATTCCCATGATTCCACGTATTGCAACGATCGAACAGGGCAGGCTGCGCGGGCAGGCATGCACGGACGAGCGGATCAGCGCGTTTCTGGGCGTGCCGTACGGCGAGCCTCCGGTTGGCGAATTGCGCTGGCGGGCGCCGCGTCCGGCCGGCCGCTGGAGCGGCACCCGGGACGCCACGCGATTCGCCCCGGCACCCATTCAGGCGACGGCGGCGCAGGATCCGCGCGGCTGCTCGCTGGGCATCGCGGGCGAGGACACCAGCGAGGACTGCCTGTATCTCAATGTGTGGACGCCATCCATGGACACGAATGCGAACCTGCCGGTCATGGTGTGGTTCTACGGCGGCGGTAACCAGTACGGCTCCACGGCGGACGGACGCTACCGGGGAGAATGGCTGGCCGGGGAAGGTGCGGTGGTGGTCAGCGTCGCCTACCGGACCAACGTGTTCGGGTTCTTCTCCCATCCCGACCTCACAGCCGAATGCGGCGACGAACCATGCGCGAACTTCGGCTATCTGGACCAGCAGCTCGCCCTGCAGTGGGTGCGACGCAACATCGCGGCATTCGGCGGCGATCCGGGCAACGTCACGATCTTCGGCTTCTCCTCCGGAGCCTCCAGCGTGGTGGCGCATATGTGCTCGCCCATGTCCGCCGGGCTGTTCCGCAGGGCGATCAGCCAGAGCGGCGCGGGCGTGGCGCAGGCCAACCGAAAACTCAACACGCTTGCCGAGGCGCAGTGCATCGGCCAACGCTTCCTGCATGACGTTCTGGGTGCGCGGTCTTTGACCCAAGCGCGTACGATCGAGCCGAACGCACTGCTGGCGGCGATGATCGAGCAACCGCCGCTTCTGGACGGTCCCGCGCCGTTCACCGGATGGGACCTCATGCTCAACTGCCCGGTCTGCGTGGATGGGAAATTCCTCACGCAGGGCATTCCCGAATCCTTCGCCGCCGGGCGCATCAACCCGTGCGATCTGCTGGCGGGCGTGGCCGCGGAGGAATTCATCAACGGGCCGGACGACGTCTCTCCGCGAGGACTCGAGGCGTACGCGCAACGGACGTTCGGCAGACAGGCCGTGGAATATATTGCGGCATGCCGAGGCGATGCGGGCGCAGGCACCGACAGCGACAGCATACGCGAGCGCGCGACGTACAACCTGTTCGCCGTGGGCAACGCCGCCATGTGCGACATGCTGCTGGACCGCACCTCCGTCCGCCCGTACTTCTACCGGTTCTCCCGCATTCCGGGCGGAGACCCGCACGCTCATGCCGGTCACGGCAGCGAACTGCCCTATGTGTTCGGCAGCGCCCTCATGCGCGATCCCGGACGCTATGACGGGTCGGACTGGGATCTGTCTCGCACGATGCGCCGCTATTGGGTGAATTTCGCGGCGTCCGGGGATCCCAACGGCAACACCGGCCTGCCGTGCTGGGAACGCTACTCCCCCGGCTCGCGCGGCGCCATGGAGTTCGGTCAGGGCGACCCGACCATGATCCGCAACTGGCTCAAGCCTTCGGAGCTGGCGGCCGTGGCCGACCACTGCATCACCGGCGCAGACTGAGCGGCTCAGTCGAGGTGGAACACCTCGCGCAGATCCTCGCTCACCGGCGAATCGTCCGAATCGATCCGCATGACCGAGTCCGCAGTCCCACCGCTTGCGATTGATCGGTGTGCCCACGGACTCGGACTAAGGTTCCCCGGCGCCCCGCCGAAGCGTTATGCTGAAAACGAGATAGGGGGCCGCCATGACACCATGCAACCACTGCAAGCAACGCCGCCGCAACGCAATTCGCCGCATTGCAGGCATTGGTGGCATTGCAGGCATTGCGGGTACCATTTGCGCCGCTGCCGGAATGGTCATACTGGCGGCCGGAGACTTCCTGTTCCACTTCTCGCTCGACAATCGCGCACCGATCTCCATGATGAAACTGGTCTCCTCCGGCAGGGTCAAAGGGGCCGCACTCGAGGGCCGGCATCTGGACGCGGACGAGGAGCGGGATGCTTCACACTGGTTCGCGCGGCGTCGGCGGCCGGTCACCGTGATGAGCGAGGACGGGCTGAAACTGCACGGCTGGATGCTGCCTGCAAACACGCTATCCCCGTCACCCCACCGCTATGCGATCTGCTGCCACGGGTACACGGCCCGCCCGAAGGACATGGCCAAATACGCATACCGACTTTCCCTCATGGGGTTCGAGGTGCTCGTTCCGGCGCAACGCGGCCACGAACTGAGCGAAGGGCGCTTCGTGGGCATGGGCTGGCTGGAGCGGCGGGACCTGGTATGTTGGTCGGCCATGCTTGCAAAGGAAGACCCGAACGCGCGCATTCTGCTCTTTGGGGTTTCCATGGGTGCAGCAACCGTGATGATGACTGCCGGAGAGCCTGATCTGCCCCGCAACGTGATGGCGGCAGTGGAGGATTGCGGGTATTCCTCGGTATGGGACGAATTCGTGGATAACGCGCTCACGCTCTACCACGTGCCTGCGCGGTGGATGGCGGTGCCGGTTCTCGCCGTGATGAGCGCCATCTGCCGAATGCGCGCCGGCTACGGGTTCCGTCAGGCTTCAAGCGTGTCGCAACTTCGCCGCGCCCGCATTCCCATGCTGTTCATCCATGGCTCCGCGGACACATTCGTGCCTCCCTCATTCCTGGATGCCAATTTCAACGCTTGCAACAGCAAACTACGTTGCAAACTCCTCGTCCCCGGAGCAGGACATGCCATGAGCGCGTCCACGGACCCCGATCTGTACTGGAAAACGGTGAAGGACTTCATTTCCGGTTCACACGATGACTTGTCGAAAATCTTGTGAACCGGAAAGCGCACGGATGCGAACCCGACCGCACACGCATTCCGGCTTCATTCCAAGGTTCCGCCCGCAAAACCTACCATGAATTCCGGTTCACAAGTTGACTCGAAAAACATCGCGTGAACTGGATTTTCCGCCGGCCGACTACATCGGCCGGCTACACCACCACTTGTGCGCCCCTACAGCACCAGCGAGAGTCCCCGCAGAGCCGCCTGCCGCATCATCATGGAGCGGATTCGCTCGATCAGCCTGGCCCTCGCCTGCTCGGTGCGCATGTCGTCGCCCGTGACGAACATGATTTCCCAGCCGACATCCCTCAACCGGTTCCACCGCTCGATGTCCTTCCGCATCTGCAGGGGATCGGCATGGTAGGCGCCTTGATACTCGATGTCGAGCCTGAGATCGGGAAACGCCGCATCGGCCACGCAATGGCCGCCGGAGGCCAGTTCGACCCGATAGCCCACCTGAGGCCGTCCCAGTCCCGCTTTCATAATGAGCGCCACCAGCCGCGTTTCGGGAGGCGAATCCACGTTCTCCACCAGCAACGGCAGTACGGACTCGCATTGCCGACGGCCCTTGAAACCCCGGTTGTCCGTGACGTATCGCCGCAGATCCTGCAGAGTCGCCATCTTGCGCGCCGGGTCGCGGCAGATGAGTGCCCCGCCGATGACCATCAGGCTTTCCTCACTCACGTGCGCGGCCATCTGCGCCCAGGCCATGGCCGGATTGGCGATATAGAACCCACCCCGCTCGTCGAGCGTGACTTGGAAATCGCCGCTCCAGTAATGCGCGTGCGTGCCGTCGAAGCGGCGGCGGGCGCCGCGGTTCTCGAACGAGATGTGCAGTCCGGACGGGAGCGTGCAGTCGTCGGGTACCGCCACTCCTTGGTATTGCAGTGCGGTGGTGTGGGAGAACGTGGGCGTGATGTCCATGAGCAGGGTCGCACGGCTGCATGCCGCGAACTGTTCGCCGCTGCGCAGCTTCGCTTCGCGCAGCATGAAGGATGATGACGCTGAGGTGTCTGCCATGAGCCCACCGTACGGCACCTGGCGCGGACGGCCGCAGGGTTTCGGGGTCATGTGGTCGAACGTGCCCGGTTATCCACCGGCCGGGCGTGTCGTCCACAGCCGGCCGACCGGATGTACACGGCGGCGGGCGGGTTGCGGAGCATGCGGTGGACGGAGTCCCCGCCGGCGCGTTGCCCGCAGCGGAAATCCCGTGCTATGCTGTGGCCGTCGATGCGTCGAAGCGAAAGGACGTGGCGCGGATCTTGGTGATGTGATAGGCGACGTGGACCGTGCGCTCGAGGGCGCGCTGCCGCATCCGTCTATCGTCGTCAGATCGCATGCACGCAAGGCAGCGTGATTCCGGCAGTGCGCCAACGTCGAAACGAGCTGGAATGATATCCGCATTGACCATGCATCACGTCGATTTCACCTATCCCTCCGCATCGATCCCGCTGTTCGAGGACGTGTCCGCCCAGTTCACGCGTGGCTGGACCGCGCTGCTCGGAGACAACGGCATCGGCAAGACCACGCTGGCCCGGCTGACACTGGGTTCGCTGCGCCCCGATTCGGGCAGCGTCCGCCCCTCACCGCACTCGTATGCCGCCGCATTCTGTCCGCAGCGCATCGATGACCCTCCGGCGAACCTCGACGATTTCGCCGCGGACTGGTCGCCCGAAACACAGGCGGTCCGCAATGCGCTTGGCATCGCCGGCGACTGGTGCTGGCGATGGTCCACCCTGTCCGGAGGGGAAGCGAAGCGTCTGCAATTGGCCTGCGCGTTCGCGAACCGCCCGGACGTGCTGGTACTGGACGAGCCGACGAACCACGTGGACGCCCGGGCGCGGGATGCGATCTGCGCGGCCATGAAGGCGTTCGACGGCATCGGGATCCTGATCTCGCACGATACTGCGCTCATCGATGCGACGTGTTCGCGTTGCGTGATGTTGGAACGGCGGCATGTACGCGGGCGCAACGTCACCGTGGCAGCGGCGTACCAGGGCGGCTACGCGCAGTCGTCGGCACAGCGGGAAACCGATGTCGCACGCGATGCCGCAGCCTTGGACGAGGCGCACCGTACGGAGCGTCGGCTCGCCGGGATACGGACGAAGCGGGCCGAGCACGCGCGCAGCCTCGACTCGGGCAAGGCCCGCGGCAGCCGGATCGATCCCAAGGACCATGATGCGCGCGCCCGTCTCAAGTACGGCAAGCCGAGTCTGGGAACGGCGGCCTCCCGGTCTGCGGCGCAGCTCGACGGCCGGCTGGATGCGGCCCGGCGTGCGGTGCAATCCCTGTCCGTGGCGGCGAAACGGTATGACGGGGATGTGTGGATGGGAGCGGAACCGAGCTACCGCAGGGAACTGATCCACGTGGCGGCTGGAGTGTTGCGGTACAGGACCGCAGGCGCCGCATCCGTGACGCCTCGCGCAAGGCTTGCCGTCGGGCGGAACGGCGTATGGACGCTCGAGGAGACCGACCCGGACGGCGACAGTCTGCTCGTTCCGGAGCTGAGCGTGGGCCCGCGGGATCACATCACGCTCACCGGCCCGAACGGCTTGGGCAAGACCACGCTGTTGCGAACCATGGCGGAGAAGCTTGAGCTACGTCGAACGGCACCCGAGGACGGCAACATGGGAATCACCGGACGCGAGGGCATCGCCGGTGCGGGGAACATCATCCCGACGCTGACGATCGGCCAACGGGTGGGAGCCGATGCCGCACGAGCGGCAATGGCGAAGCTCGCCGGACTTGCGCCGGAGAAGCGTGCCCGGGCTCTGGCCGCCTACGCGAGGCTCAACGCCGATCCGGACAGACTGATCGACGGTGGCAACCCCTCGCCGGGGGAACTGCGCAAGCTCATGCTGGCGTTGGCCACGGTCCGCGGCGTGCAGCTCATCGTGATGGACGAGCCGACCAACCATTTGGACCTGCATTCCAAGGAGGCGCTGGCACGGATGCTGCGGGACTTCCCCGGAGCGGTGATCGTGGCGACCCATGACGCACTGCTGATGAATTCCGGTTCACACGATGACTTGCCGAAAATCTTGTGAACCGGAAAACGCACAGATGCGAACCCGACCGCACACGCATTTTGGCTTCATTCCAAGGTTCCGCCCGCAAAACCTACCATGAATTCCGGTTCACAAGTTGAATCGCAAAATATCGCGTGAACCGATAATCGTCCGTCAGAGATTCCCATACCGCTGCACGGCCCTGGCGATGGCCTCGTCGGTGGTCTGTTCGAGGATGACCGGCACCAGCGGGCGGCGCTTCGCCACGATGCGCAGGATTCCGGCCACGTCCATGGTGCCTTCATCCACGTTGCAGCGATGGATGCCCGAGGCGTCCGTCGTGAAGTCGTCGATGTGCACGGCCACCACGCGGTCGCCGAATGCATCGAATGCGTGCCGGGTGAACGTCACCTGATCCGACCCGTCGCAGGTGAATCCGTTTGGCGTGGTGCAGGCCGTCGGGTCGAGGACGATGCCCAGGTATGGCGAATCTACGTCGTTGAGCAGCCTGACGGTGGTTTCGATGTCGTGGATGGGATGGTTGGCGCCGGGCTCCACGCCCACGACGGTACCGAACCGCTCGCCTGCGGCGACGAGCCGGCGTATGGAAGCCAGCGCCTCCTGGTACATCTCCTCGGTGAAGTTCCTCTCGGTGAACTGTCCCGGACCGGGGAAAACCGACCCGGTTTCGGAGGCCACGACGGGAGCGCCGAAGAACCGCGCATTGGCCAGATATGCCTCGAAGCGGCGAAGCCCCGCCTCGCGCTCATCCGGATCCGGGTGGGTCATGTTGAAGTAGCATCCCATGACGGCGATGTCCACGCCGTGCTCCGCCATGACGCGGCGGAAATGCAGGCCCATGCCGGGGTTGATGGCATCGGCGCCGGACCATGCCGGGAAGGATTTGGGCAGGGCGAGCTGGACGTTGTGCACGCCGTAGCCGGCCAGCCCTTGTGCGAGCTGCTCGGGGGTCTTGGCCCACGTGACGTCGTGGCCGCGCGCTCCGAAATTGATCATGATGGTCTCCTGTCCCCGTTGACAACGTGTATACGCATCACATCGTACGACAGCCAAGACGCATGGAACACGCAAGAGATCGCAGTTGTTGCGGAATAGCTATGCATTCATGACCGGCTCAGATGGGCAGTCCAGATGTCCGGCTCAATGCGACGGACCCCGACAGACCAGGCAGGCCCGACGGCCCCGACACTCCTGACGGACAGGCAAAGCCCGCTGTCCAACCCGGCAACCCGGCAGCCCGGCACCGGCCGGCACGACGGACGACGCTCCGATCGTCACAGAGCCATGAGCCGCCTGGCCAGTTTGGCGAATTCGCCGGCGACCGGCGTGGCGGCGAGCGCACCCTGCGGCGTCAATACGGCCGGGCGGCCGGACTCCCCCACTTCGCGCACCTCGGGCACCAGCGGCAGCGTGGCGAGCAGGGGCACATCGTAGCCGAGCGCAGCGGTGAGCTGGGCGCTCACGCGTTCGCCGCCGCCGCTCCCGAAGATCTCCAACCGTTCGCCCTTGTGCTCGTAGTAGCTCATGTTCTCCACCACACCACGCACCTTCATGGGCACCTGCAGGGCCACCAGTCCGCTTCGCACGGCCACGTCCGAGGCGGACGGCTGCGGCGTGGTCACCACCACGAGTTCCGCGTTGGGCAGTGCCTGCGCCACGGAGATGGCCATGTCCCCGGTGCCGGGCGCGAGGTCGAGCAGCAGCACGTCCGGCTCGCCCCACCACACGTCGGAGAGGAACTGCTCGAGGGAGCGCTGCAGGCGCGGTCCGCGCCACAGGATGGCCCGGTCGGCGCCGGCGAACATGCCGATGGAGATGAGCTTGACGCCCCACGCGGTGACGGGCATGAGCATGCCGTTCAGGTTGGTGGGCTGGGTGGTCACGCCGAACAGCTTGGGCAGGGAGAAGCCGTAGATGTCCGCGTCGATGGCGGCGGTGTTGTAGCCGAGGGCCGCAAACGTGGCGGCGAGGTTCGCGGTGACGGACGACTTGCCCACGCCGCCCTTGCCGGAGGCGATGGCGAAGATGCGCGTCTTGGTGCCGGGCTTGTTGAACGGGTTCTGCCGGCGTTCGGCCTTGAGATCCGCCACGAGGGTATCGAGCTTGTCACGGCTCATGGTGCCGACCTCGATGTGCGGGACGAGCGTGGCGTCCGGGTAGGAGGCGATGGCGCCGTTGATCTGGTTGGTGATCGTTTCCGACAGCGGGCAGCCGGGGACCGTGAGCTCCACGTGCACGGTGACGTCGTAGCGGTGCTCGGTGCCATTATCGGTCGGAATGGCGTCGATGGCGGCGATCATGCCCAGATCGGTGACCGATCGGCCCAGCTCCGGGTCGATGACGCGGCTGAGCCGATCGTAGATCTGCGCTTCGATGTGTCCTGCGGGTCGGGTTTCTGTCATGCGTCCTCCTTTTTGCCGGGTACCAGCCTAGCGTGCGGTGGCGCGGCATGCCAGAGTCATGCCAGAGTCATGCCGGGGCGGTGTGGGTGACACCGGGCGACCGTCCGAACAGGGGACGGCCGCAGCCAGCCGCACCACGTGCCATCACCCGCCGTCGCCCACAGCCAGCCGCCGGTTGCATGCCACGCATACCGGCGTGAACCGCGCCGCGCCGCTACGCCTCCGCGGTCTCCTCCACGTGCTCCTCCCCCGGATTCTCCCCCGGGTTTTCCTCCTCCGGCGGTTCCCCTGTGGGCGAACCGGTCTCCAGCAGCAGCGCGAATTGGGATTCGTTCAGCATGGGGATGCCGAGCTCCTCCGCCTTGGCGGCCTTGGAACCTGCGTTCGCGCCCACGACCACCCAGTCGGTCCTTTTACTCACCGACCCGGCCGCCTTGCCACCGCGCGCGATGATCGCCTCCTTGGCCGAATCGCGCGAATAGCCATCCAGCGAGCCGGTGACGACGACCGTCCTGCCGGCCAGCGTCTGCAGCAGCCCGCTGGATTCGGCGTGTCCGACGCCCACGCCGGCCCGCCGCCAGGCGTCAAGCACGTCGCCCCGCCAATCGCCGGGCGTGCGGGCCGCGGCGAACCAGTTCACCACGGATTCGGCGATCTCCGGCCCGATGCCGTCGATGGCGGACAGTTCCTCCGCACTGGCGTGTTCGATGGCGTCGAGCGAACCGAACGCGGTGGCGATGAGCCGCGCGGTGGGCGGGCCGAGCCTGCGGATGGACAGGGCGACGAGCACGCGCCACAGGTCGGCGTGGCGGGCCTTGTCCATTTCGTCGAACATCTTGCGCGTGTTCTCGCCCGGGCGCACGTAGACGGGCACTTCGACGGTGCCGTTTCGGGTGGTCTTGCGATCGACGCGTACCACTTCGGCGTCAGCGGGCACGTCGTAGCCAGGGTACGGGCCGGCCGGCGTCTCGCCGCTCCCGCCCGCATCCCCCGAGGCCTTCGTCTTCCTCGCGGCGGTGGGGGCCGTCCAGAAGGCGGGCACCTGATGCCACAGTCCGGAGCCGCCCACGTGCCGGCGCACCTTGCGCGGCCGGCCGTTGTCCCCAACGGTTTCGCGCACCTCCACGATCTGCGCCTCGCGCCACACGCGCACGTCCTTGAGGTCCTTGGCGTTCAGGGCGAACAGGCCCGCCTCGCTGGAGAGCGCGGGCGTCTGCACGGGCGGCAGTTCGAGGCCCGGCGCGGGCACGTAGGGTTCGGGCTCCTCGCCGGGTCCGACGACGATCTCGGTCACGTTCGGCGCGTAGGTGTCCGGGGAATCGGGCCGGTTCTCCTCCGGGTTGGTCAGGGCGATCGCGGACTGGTCGCCGAGGTGCTCGATGTCGAACGCCTTGCGCGAGGCGAGGTTGATGATGCGTTCGGCGAGCTGGGCGGGGCAGGATTCCACGTTGGGGCAGCGGATGTCCTTGTCGCCCTCCTTGGCGGGGGCGAGTTCGGCGCCGCAGGACGGGCAGTGCGTGGGCATGACGAACTCGCGCAGCGTGTCCTCGCGTCCGCGGCGGCGTTCGAGCACCGGGCCGACGAGTTCGGGGATCACGTCCCCGGCCTTGCGCACCACGACGGTGTCCCCGATGAGCACGCCCTTGCGCTTGACCTCGAAGGCGTTGTGCAGGGTGGTGCGCGCCACGGTCGAGCCGGCCACATACACGGGCTTGAGGACGGCGACCGGAGTAACGCGCCCGGTGCGGCCCACCTGCACGGTGATGTCCGTCAGCTCGGTGTTGACCTCCTCGGGCGGGTACTTGTAGGCGATGGCCCAGCGCGGCGCGCGCGACGTGGCGCCGAGCGTGCGTTGGAGCGCCAGATCGTCCACCTTGACGACGATGCCGTCGAGCGCATGCTCGATGTCCCCTCGGTGCTCGCCGTAGTAGTCGATCATGTCGAGGATCTCGCCGAACGAGGTGACGGACCGGTTGTGCGGGGAGACGGGAATGCCCCATTTGGCGTACAGCGCATAGGCCTCGGACTGTTCGTTCACTGTGTCGTGCGTGCCGGCGGGATGGTCGGCGCCCCAGTCGAGCCGGCCGATGCCGTGCGCGTAGAAGCTGAGCCGGCGGGTGGCGGTGATGCGCGGGTCCTTCTGCCTGAGGGACCCGGCGGCGGCGTTGCGCGGATTGGCGAACGGGGCGCGGCCGGCGTCCTCCTGCTGGTCGTTGAGGGTGCGGAAGTCGTCCCAGCGCATGAACACTTCGCCGCGGATCTCCACGAAGTCGGGGATGTCCCCCGGCTCGCCGCCGAGCGTGGCGGGGATGGAGCCGATGGTGCGCACGTTCATGGTGATGTCCTCGCCGGTCACGCCGTCGCCGCGGGTGAGGCCCTGTTCGAGCGTGCCGCCCCGGTAGATGAGGTTCAGGGCCAGACCGTCGATCTTGACCTCGCAACTCATGGGCAGGGGCTTGCCGTCGGGCCAGTCGAGGTCGCGCAGCACGGAGTCGTACCAGTCGCGCAGCTCCTCCACGGAGAACACGTCGTCCAGACTCATCATGCGGCTGGGGTGGCGCACGGAGGCGAACTCGTTGGAGAACGTGCCGCCCACGCGCTTGGTGGGCGACTGGGGGGTGTCGAGTGAGGGGAATTCGGCCTCGAGGCGCGTCAGGCAGCGCATGCGGGCGTCGTAGGCGGCGTCGGAGCTGACGGGAGCGTCGTCGATGTAGTAGGCGATCTGGTCGGATTCCACCCATGCGGCCACCTTGGCCCACAGGCGGGCTGCCTCCTCGCTGCCGAGCGCGGCCACGTCGAGCCGGTCGAGGCGCATGGCGTCCGCGTCGGTGGGCGCGAGGGCGGCGATCCAGCGCGCGCTGCCCGGCGCGTAGGCGGCCGCGCCCGTGTCCTCGACCGGGTCCACGCCCACTGCGGGACCCTCGCCCGCAGTGCCGCCCGTGACGCCGTCGAGGTCCCATGCGAGCTGTTCGTTCCCGCCGTCGTGCCGTTCTTCGCGATGTTCCTGTTGCATGGTTGCCATGGTAGCGGGGCGGCTGGCCGTTATGCCCCGGTCGTCATATCCCGGCCTGCTGCGACCCGGTTCGCACCTTACGCGTTGAGCGAGCGGAGGAACTGCGCCTGCACGGCGTCCACGCCTCGGTCGTCGCCGTCGTTCATGCGGGCGGCGGCAACGGACAGCGTGCGCGCGGGTACGAACATGCCCTGATCGACGGTCACGCGGGCGGCGTCGCGCACGATTCCGGCCACTTCGGTGTGTGGCCAGACCGGCAGTTCACGCTCGCGCAGCACGGCCTGCGCCTGCGGCACGTCTCGCGGCACGGGGATGCACTGCGAGTCGGCGCGGGCGAGCAGCTCCTGCAGTTCGCCGTTCAGTGAGCCGATCGACCCGGCGGAGATGTGGTCGCTCATGATGTACGCGGCGGCGGCCACGTCGAACTCGTCGCGCATCCACGCCGCATAGGCCAGACGGTAGTAGGCGTAGGCGGCGTCGTCCCGGTCGAGCGAGACGCGCAGCGCGTTGAGGCATGCGGCGCGCGCGGAATCCCAGTCCTCGCTGCGCGCCAGCTGCACGCCGAGCCGCATGTGGGACAGCGGGTAGGCGGGCGCGTACGCCACCATGCGGTTGAGGTGCGGCAACGCGGCCTTGGCACCCTTGAGCTGCGCCAGCACGTCCGCTATCTCCATGTGCGCGTAGAACAGGTTGTCCGGAATGAGCACCGTCGTCTCGCCCGGGGTGGCGAACAGGCGGTTGTAGACCACGCGCTCGGCGTACGAGTTGAAGTACCGCGGCACGCCCTGCGCGGCGAACGTGTCGTCCATGCGCTTCAGGGCCGCCTCGATGGTCTCGATGGCCTGATCGGTCTGCCCGGAGAACAGCTGGTCGCGGGCCCTGAGCCGCTCGCGGTCCAGTCCCTGCGCCAGATCGAACCGGAGCTCGGGCGTGTCCCGGCCGTCGATGAGCGCACTGGTGACCTGCGGCGCCAGCTCCACGAGCTCCGGGTCGGCCATGCGATTGACGATCGCCATCGCATGCTGCGCCTTGGCCACCGAGGGTTCGCCCTCGTCCGCGGCGATCCGGTGGAAGTCGGCCACGGCACGCTGCAGCAGGTCCTCGCGCTGGATGGCCAGACCCGTGGTGTCCTCGCAGCCGAGGATGCGCCGGGGTGCCGGGTCGAGGCTCCGCGTGGACAGTTCCGGTTCCTCCTGGGAGCCGCGCGGGGCGAACCGGGCGTCGCCGAGGTCGAAGTCGGCGGTCACGGGGCTCAGCCCGCCCTGCGGGTCCACGTCCATCACGGCGCGGAACGCACGGTAGAAGTCGAGCGGATGGGCCAGCCCCTCGCTGCGGTAGCGTTCGAGGAAGCGATCGCGGTCGAACGTGACGTTGACGAGGTTGCGCACCGAGGGGTTGCGGCGCAGCACGGCCATCGGGTCGTCATCGTCGGCATCGACATCATCATCGCCGTCTTCGTCGGCGTCGGCCTGCATGAGCCCGTCCATGGCGTCCGGTTCGCCGTCCCGACCGGAACCGGCCACGGAACCGTCGCCCATGTTGCCGTCCATGTTGCCGCCGGGAGCCGGGGCGAACAATGTCTCGTCCAGATCGGCGCCCTGCATGAGGCTGCGGAACTCGGCGTTGACCTGATCGTCGCTGGGTCTTGCGCCGGAGCCGTTGCCCGCGGTCCCGTCCCCGTCCGACGGACCGGAGGCCGCGGTCCCGCCGGACGCTTCCGCCTCTTCCGGCTGCGCATTCGAAGCGGCGTTCGCATCCGCGGCCGGGTCGACGGTCGCGTCCTTGGACGGATCGGCCGCCGGTGCCGGGGCGCTCTCCTCCCCGGAGACGAGCGTGTGCGACGGGTCGCCGTGCACGTCGCCGTCCTTGGGGCCGGCCTTGGGACCGGGCACGCCGAGCGAGCCGGCGCGCATGCGTTCGAACGTGGCGAGCGCCTGACGCATCATGTCGCTGATGGCGGAGTCCTGCTCGGCCACGGCCTCCTCCAGACCGATCGAGTCGATGCGCAGGCAGACTTCGCGGATGCCTTCGTCCGCACCGAAGGCGAGCGCGGCCATGATCAGTCCGACGCGCAGGTTGTAGGCGGCGCTCATGTGGGCGCGTGCTGCGTCCGAAAGGTCAACCCAGCGGTGATGCGTCTCGTCATAGCGGCTGGAGGGCATCATGGCGGTGCCGGCGGTGGTGAAGGCGAGCGCTGCGGTGCCGGCGGCCAGGTCGGAGCGGAATTCCACGTCGAACCGGTAGGGCAGGCGCAGGCGGCGGACGAGCGAGCCGAGGGTCTGGCGGTACACCCATTCGGACGGTTCGGATGCCCCGGACGGTCCGGCGTTCGCGGCGTCGGCCCCGGTTCCTCCGGCGTCCGTATGCCGGCACGGGTCGGGGTGTTCGGCGCGGATGCCGTCGGCCGTGCGCCGGGCGATGTCCACCATGCGCCATGCGGCCGCGGTGCCGTCGGCGTGCACCGGGTCGAAGTCGGGCGCGTAGCCGTCGGTGCCGAGGGCGATGAGCGCGGGGTTGGCGAGCATGGCTTGGTCGATCTGCGCGGCTTCGGCGCGGGTGACGGTGTCCTCGGTGGGGAATGCGCCGATGGATGCGTTGCGTTCCAGCCAGCTGCTCACCGCGGCGAAGCGGTTGAGGTTGCCTTCGATTTTCAGCGAGCGCAGGGCTGCGGGGAAGGCGAGCGAGGAATCCCACCCGAAGAAGTAGCCGCCCGAATAGCTGGACGTGTACAGGTGGAGCGGTTCGGCGCCGTGGACCGGTTCGAGCCCGGAGACGTCGCCCAGGGCGCCGGCCTCGCGCATCAGGTCGGCGAACTGGTCCTCGAGCCCGGAGGCGCGCATGCCCTTGGCCCTCGCCTCGAGCGTGTCCCGGATGGAGCGGCGGATCGCGCCGATCGGGGCCTCGCGGTTGAGACGGCGAAAGATGTTGCCCGACCCGAAGCCGACGAGCAGCCCGTGGATCTGGGGCAGCATGTACGTGGCGAAGAACGCGATGGCGATGGCATCGCGGTATTCGAGGTCGTAGCGCAGGTCGTCCGGCAGCTTGGGGCGCAGCTGTTCGAGCGTGTAGCGGTCGCCCACCTTGAGCCAGGAGGCGAGCCAGTTGAGGTTGCCGGCGTCGTCGCGTCCGGCCACGCCGCCGGTCAGCGCCTCCACGGTCTCGGCGCCCCGGTCGTCCTTGCCGAACCGGCGGCCGTAGGGCAGGCGCACCTTGCCTTCCTTGCCGAACAGGAAGCGCGGGGTCATGTCGTGCACGTCCGCCTT
This sequence comes from Bifidobacterium sp. LH_389, assembly GCF_056357235.1. Lineage (NCBI taxonomy): Bacteria > Bacillati > Actinomycetota > Actinomycetes > Bifidobacteriales > Bifidobacteriaceae > Bifidobacterium > Bifidobacterium sp. LH_389. The sequence continues at coordinate 213,874 of NZ_JBKEVR010000001.1, read as the reverse complement.
GGGGTCGGTGGTGACGAAGACACGGCCCTGGTCGTCCGCGAAGGCGATCTGCGCGTAGTTAGCATCGTGCCGCCCGCAGAACACGCCGAGCGAGAAGCCCCGGCCGCGCATCTGCGGCAGCTGCGCCCAGCCGAGCTTGAGTCCGGCGGGCACGCCGTCAAGCCCGTGGTCGAACACGCGGCGCTTGACCAGCGGGCCGAGCGGACGGGAATGCCGCGTCAGTTCGGTGACCATGTCGGGACTGCCGCCGGACCGGCGCTGCTCCTCGACGGATCGGAGCGCCTCGGCGAAGGTGTCGGTGCCGCGGCCCGTCTGTCCCCTGAGCCGGTCGATGATCCGCCGCAATCCGGCGTGCTTCTTATACTGGGGCTTTTGAGACATGCTACGTATTGTCCCAACGCTGGCCGACATGAAGCCCTGAGAAAAACGACACCGGAGGAAGCCCCGCATGACACGCCTGTTCCATCGATGCACACGCCCGATCTGGATCGCGGTCCTCGTCATCGCACTGGCGGAGCTGTTCGTCTTCAACCTGCCGCACTGGCGTTCGCTCGCCTCCGCCGCGCCCGCCGCAGACGCCGCGCAGGCCACGGTCGGGTCCGGTCTTGCGGTGCGCGGTACCGGGGCCTACGAGATCACCGACCCCACGCAGGCCTATCTTGAGATCGACCGGGTGGACGCGCCGGTGGGCTACGTGCACGTGGACGCCGAAGGCTCATGGGACGAGATGCTCCAGCAGGCCCGCCAGACCACGCAGGACAACCGGCCGAAGGACTCGTGGGGACTGGCCCTGCTCGACGACACGTACGACAACGCCAACGAGACGCTGTCCATGACGAACGTGCGCCTCGACGTGAAGCTCGACGGGCAGTGGCAAGCGAACCGGGCCGATCTCTACAACGCGAACATCGAGGAATCGAACTACCTGCGCAACCGCATCCCCGGCAATGTCCAGGCGGTGCGCCTGTGGTTCCAGGAGGCCGCCGGCAGCAAGATCCGCTTCACGTCCATGACGGTCAACGCCCGCGTGCCGCTCGCCGTCAACCCCATCCGGCTGCTTGCCATGGCGTGCGTGGCCGCCTTCCTGATCGTCTTCCGCCCCTCGAGCGCACTGTGGCGCATCCCGCTCGACACGCACTCGCGCGCCCAGCGCTGGGCCATGGCCGCGCTGCTCACGCCCGCCGCGATCGCGGCCCTGTCCATCACCGTCGGCAACGTGTGGTTCTTCTCCCCCGGCGTCTACCACCACCCGGGCCAGTTCACGTACGACTTCGACCAGTACGCGCATCTGGCCGATTCGATCCTCAAGGGCCAGCCGTGGCTCGACCTGCCAGTGCCGCAGGAGCTGGCCGAGGCCGCCAACCCGCTGGACATCGCCACCCGCAACGAGCTCGTGCGCGCCGGCGTGCACCCCGTGTACTGGGACTACGTGTTCTTCGAGGGCCATTGGTACTCGTACTTCGGGGCGATCCCCGCGGTTCTGCTCTATCTGCCGTATCAGGCGGTCACCGGCGGCATGCTGCCCACGGCCACCGCGCTGGCGTGGATGATGTTCGGCGCGCTCGTCTTCGGCGCGCTGCTCGTGGTGCGCATCGTGCGCCGCTACTTCCCCGGCACGTCGCTTGCCGCGGTGGGGCTGGCGATCCTCGTGTTCGTCGGCGGCGCGAACGTGCCGTACCTGTGCTACCGCAGCAACTTCTACGCGGTGCCGATGACCTCCTCCCTGCTGCTCACCACGCTCGGCCTGTGGCTGTGGCTCGGCGCCAAGCGCCCCGATGGGAGGCTCTCGTGGCTGCGCGTCGGCTTCGGCGCGCTGTGCATCGCGGCGAACCTGGGGTGCCGCACAATGTACGTGTTCGCGGCCCTGCTCGCCTTCCCCATCTTCTGGCAGGACATCAAGGCGATCCTCACGGGCGTGAGGAACCGGACGATGGGCGCGGCCGAGATCGTCAAGCCGCTGGCCGCCATGGCCGTCCCGGCGATCGCGGTCGCCCTGCCGCTGCTGTGGTACAACCGCTGGCGGTTCGGCTCGTTCCTGGACTTCGGCAACGACTACCAGATGACCGTCATCGACCTGACGCACTACAAGGCGCCGCTGGCGGACCTACCGCTCACGCTGTTCTACTTCCTGGCGCTGCCGCCGCGGTTCATCGACGTGTTCCCGTTCCTGGCGATCAGTCCCTCGCCCTACGTGAACTGGCAGTACATGGAACCGTCGATCGGAGGCCTGTTCTTCGCCATACCGGTGCTGCTGCTCGCCTTCGCATTCCCGTTCCTGCGCCGCAGGCTGCATGCGCGCCACCTGTGGGGGTTCGGCTGGACGGCGCTCGGATGCGCGGCCGCGGTGATGCTGTTCGACGCGCAGAAGGCCGGGTTCGGCTGGCGGTACATGACCGATTTCAGCTGGCTCGTCACACTGGCGGCGCTGTTCGCCATGCTCGCGTTCATGGACTTCACCCCCTCGCGAGACGCTGCGGATGGCATCGAACGTTCGACAGCGCTGTCGGTGCCGCTGGGGCAGCGCCGCATGACGCGCATCGCCATGGCCCTGGTGCTCGTCTCCGCCGTGGTGACGTTCTTCTCCATCTTCGTGGTGGGCCGTCAGGACTCCATGTACCGACTCGTGCCCGACCTGTGGACGTCGTTCGCATCCTGGTTCAAGGCGCTGTAACCGTCCGGACCGCGCGGGTTCACCGGACTGTGCCATACTGGAGGCATGCTGTTCGATTTTCTGCGCAAGCGCGAATCATTCCAGGACCATCCGGACACGGCCTCGTTCGAGCTCGGCAACGTCGGCTACACGTATGAGGACGGCGGCGTGGGCCTGCTGCGCACCACGCTGTCCATCCCCGAATCGGACCGTCGCGTGGCGGTGATCGGCCTCAACGGCTCGGGCAAGACCACGCTGCTCAAGCTGCTCGACGGTGCGCTGGTGCCGTCCGAGGGCGTGCGGGTGACGGTCGGCGGGCAGACGCTGAACACCGCGTCCAAGCACGATCTCAAACGCATCGAACAGCTCGTGGGCCGTGTGCGCCGCGAGGAGATCCCCAACGCGTTCTACCAGGCGAAGGACATCGCCGACGCGCTCACCCAGCCGTTGAAGAAGCGCAAGGTGGACGAGGGCGAGCGCAATGCGATCGTGGGCAACCTGCTGGCGCACTTCAAGCTGTCGGACAGCGCACGCCGGGCCGCATCCGAGATGGACGCGGAGAAGCGCCACCTGCTGGCCATCGCCGCGGCCCTGCTGTTCAACCCGGCCGCGATCGTGGCCGACGAGCCGACCAAGGGGCTGGACGAGGTCGGGTCCGCGCATGTGGCGGCGGCATTGTTCAGCTACAACAAGCAGGTGATCTTCGCCACGCACGACACCGATCTCATCCGCCGGCCGGAGTATGCGATCGGCCGCACGCTGGTACTGGACGAGCATCAGATCGTCTTCGACGGCACGCCGGACGACGCCGTCGCCTTCTACGAGGAGCTGATCCGACGCAAGGCCGAGGCCCTGCGAGCGGCGCGGTAGACGGGGAACCGAGCCTGCTGCCTCAGCACTCCAGCATGGCGGCCACGGTGGCGAGCACCGCGCGCACGTTGGCTTCGAACTCGTCCGGCTCGGGCAGGAGGGAGATCGCCAGATAGCCGTCGGACGTCATGTCGAAGAAGTAGCCGGGCTGGCCGGTCAGGTGGTGGTCGGCGATGAGGCGTAGCACGAGCTCGTTCTCGTCGATCACGCTCGGAAAGCGCAGCAGCACGTTCCAGCCGCCCTCGGCGCGCAGGACGGACACCACGCCGAGCGGGTCCGCCGCCAGCAGGGCGTGCAGCCGGGACAGATTGCCTCGAACGCGTTCGAGAACCCGTGCGGTCTGATCCCCCGCCACGCCGAGCAACGCGTCCATGCGACTAGCGATGATGTCGCTCATGGGCAGGTAGTCGTCGGCTATCACGTCAAGGCGACGCTTGGCCTCGGCCACGTCCTCGGCCGGTCCGGACACCTGAATCCAGCCGACCTTGGCGTTTGGCGCGGCCAGCATCTTGGAGAATCCGTCGAGCGCGAAGGTGAGGGCACCTGTCTCCCCCGCCAGTCTCGAACGGTTATCGAACGGTTCGAGGGCGTAGTCGAAGAACACCTCGTCGGCTATGAGCGCGATGCCGTGCTCGCGGCACAGGGCGACGATGCGTTCGCGCTCGTCGGGCTTGATGTACGAGCCGGAGGGGTTGTTGGGGTTGATGAGCACCAGCGCGCGGATGCGGTCGCCGTCGGAACCGTCCAGCAGCGATTCGATGCCCGCCACGTCGATCATCCACGAACCGTCGAAGAGCAGCTGATATTCGATCGCGTCCACGCATTCCAGTCCGGCGATCGACTCGATGAGCGGATAGCCCGGCTTGGGCGCCAGCACCGCGTCCCCGGCGTCGCACAGCAGTTTGATGAGCCACGAGTATGCCTCGGAGGTGGAGCTCAGCAGGTAGAGGTCGTCCGGGTCGATCGGTCCTGCCGTCGTTCCGGACGTTGCGCCGGTCCCGTCCGCTTCCCGCGCATGCAGGGCGGTCAGGTGACGGGCCAGCGACTCGCGTGCCTTGCGCGGGCCGCGCGGTTCGGCCGTATATGTCCACGGCACCTCGGCGGAACTCAGTCCATGCCGGGTGGGGTTGGAATCGTTGAGCTTGCCCAGCGCCACGCCGCGTTCCCTGACGGCGAGTTCGGCGACGGCGATCGGATTGAGGGCGCGCGGGCCCACACGGTTGGAGAAATGCACGGTCATGGCATCCACTCTAGCTCGCCGCGCATCCATGGACCGGCCGCATAACAACAAAGCCCGCCCGGCCGGCGGACGAACGGGCCGGACGGGCGGGCGAAAAGTCACGGGACGCGGCAGGCGTCCGTCACTTCTTGATGCTGGCGTAATAGGCGGCGCCCACGATGCCCGCGGAGTTGTGCAGCTTGGCGGCCACGATCGGGGTCTTGATGTCCACGTACGGCAGGAACTTCTCGCTCACGCGGCTCACGCCGCCGCCCACCACGAACAGGTCGGGGTTGAAGTAGTGCTCCACAAGCCCGTAGTACTTGGTCAGGCGCTTGGCCCACCGCTTGTAGCCCAGGCTCTCCTGCTCGCGGATCGAGGCCGCGGCGTACTTTTCCGCGTCGCCCTTGCCCTTGGGAAGCTCCAGATGGCCGAGCTCGGAGTTGGGGATGAGCACGCCGTCGTAGATGAGCGCCGTGCCGATGCCGGTGCCCAGCGTGGTGGCGATCACGAGGCCGTCCTGGCCCTTTGCAGCGCCGAACTGGACTTCGGCGAGTCCTGCGGCATCCGCATCGTTGACCACGGTGACGGGGCGTCCGCACGCCTCGGAGAAGCACTGCTGCACGTCCACGCCGATCCACGACTGGTCGAGGTTGGCCATGAAGTCCAGCGGTTTGCCGGGCTTGATCGGGGCGGGGAAGGCGATTCCCACCGGGGCGTCGGCCGGCACTTCGAAGTGGTCAAGCAGCTGCTTGACGATCGCGCCGACCGCATCCGGCGTGGAATGTTCGGGGGTGAGGATCTTGAGCCTCGGCTCGGCAAGGTCTCCCTGCTCCAGATCGACGGGGGCTCCCTTGATGCCCGAACCACCGATGTCGACGCCAAACGCCTGAGCTGTTGCAATCATCTTCGATCTCCTTTGCGTGAGAAGGGCTAGCGAACCGGTACGAGGCGATTCTACCGCGCGTTCTCGGCCGCTTCCACAGCGCGACACACGTCCGGTTCCGCCGCCAGCAGTTCGGCGTTGGACGCGGGCGGTGCGGCCAGTGCCTCGCGCAGTCCCTCCATGCCGCTGCGACGCAGCAGGGCCCGGTCTTTCGAGCGCACGAACGTGAGCGTCCAGCGCCGTACGGTCTTGAGCAGAAACTCCATATACTCGCGGGCGGTGAAGTCGCCGCGGCATGCGCGCATCATCCAGATCTTGTTGCGCACCTCGAAGCGGAACCGACGGCCCGGGTCGGCATCGGACGAGCCGAACACCTTCGTCTTGTGCACCACTTCGCTGGCAGGCACGTAGTAGCCGATGCCGCGTCTGAGCAGCCTCGTGGTGAACTCGAAATCGTCGTTCCACAGGAAGAACGCCGTGCACGGCAGCGCGCCGAGCTCCAGCATGGCCCGTGCGTTCACCAGACAGGACACGAACGACATGGACCTCGCCTGGAACGCACGTTCGGTCCCCTCGTGTGCGGCGGGCAACTCTCGTTCGCCGCGGAACAGCCACATTCGCGGGCGCGGACGGCTCATGGGATGCTCGCGCCCGTCCTTCCACAGCGTTCTGGAGCCGAGCACCGTGGGCAGCGTGCCGTTCGCCTCCCGGCACGCCTGCGCGGCCTTGAGCAGCTCGTTCAGGGCGGTCGGCGTGGGGATCGTGTCGTCGTCCATCACCCATAGGAAGTCCGGGGTCACCGCCGCGTCCAACGCCAGTGCCATGCCGGCGCAGAAACCGCCCGCTCCCCCGTAGTTGCGGCTCAGTTCCACCACATCCGCACCGATCGGATGCGTTCTGGCCACCTCGGGCGCCTCGTCCGTGCTCGCATTGTCGACCACGATCACGCGGTCCGCCGGTCTGGTCTGCCCCGCAAGCCCGTCGAGGCATTCGCGCAGCAGCTGCGGACGGTTGTACGAGACGACTACGGCGGTAACGGTTGCTCTGTTCACGAGCGTCATTATAGCGGGCCGGGCAACGGCTTTCCCACGCGGTCCGACCGTTGTCCCGCCCGACGCCGGACCGCCGCCCGGTCAGCCATTGCGTCCCCTTACCGATCCGCTCCGACACGTTCCGTCGCGCGTCGAGCCACAGATGTCCATGGGATGCCGGGGACATTGTGCCCACGCCGTCACCCCACGGCGGTGACATTGTCCCCAACGATTCGCATGACCTTCTGCCGAACCAGAGGCCCGGCGCGCCTGCGGCGGACGGACGGGGCGAACGGGTGGACCGTTCAGGTGATGGGCGCCTGTGGGTAGGATGGTCGGCATGCAGGATTTTTCGGTGCTGCTGCCGGTGTACGGTGGCGATTCGTTGACGTTCTTCCGGCGCGCGGTGGAGTCGAACACCGTCGAGCAGACGGTCAGGCCGGCGCAGCTGGTGGTGGCGCGGGACGGCGAGGTTCCGTCAGACATCGAGGAGTATCTGGACCGACTGCCGTCCGAGCTGGGACGCGAAGGCATCCGGGCGACGGTGGTGCGTCTGCCCCGCCCGTCCGGTCTCGCGGCGGCGCTCAACGCGGGGTTGAAGGCGTGCGACCATGAGTTCGTGGCCCGTGCGGATGCGGACGACATCGCCCTGCCGAGCCGCTACGCCGTGGAGATTCCGGCATTGGAGGCCGGCGCCGATCTGGTCGGTTCGGCCATCCAGGAGTTCACGGAGAGCGGCGGCACGCTCGAACGCGGGCAGGTGCGCACGCTGCCGGCCGGCGGAGAGGCGCTGGACCGTTACGCGCGCATGCAGTCGCCGCTGCACCATCCCAGCGTGGCGTTCCGCCGGTCCGTGGTGCTGGCGGCGGGCGGGTACCCGGAACGGGCCGGCCGATTCGAGGACTACCTGCTCTGGGCGAGGCTCATCATGCGCGGCGCGACGCTGCACAACGTGCCGGACGTGCTGGTGCTGTACCGCGTGGACGCCGGCGCCTACTCCCGCCGCGGAGGGATGGCAATGTTCCGCGGCGAGATCGGCCTGCAGCGCCAATTCTTGCGCATGGGATTCGTCACGCCAGTTCAGTTCGCGCGCAACGTCGCCGTGCGGGCGCTGTACCGGCTCGTCCCCACCGGGCTGCGGCAGGTGGCCTACCGTGCGGCCGTCGCCTTGCGCGGCGAGAATGCGCGCAAAGGTGCCGGGCACGGCGGGCGGGACGGACAAGGCGGACAGTGACCGTGCGCAACCGGCGTATGCGGCCGGTGTCCGGCGTCAACTCCGCAGGCGCGGGACGCCGGACGCGCCGGTGCCGTTCAGCGCTTGATGAACATGGCGCCATCGCCCCAGCCCCAGTCGCCGGCGCCGGCGCCGATCTGGAAGTGCAGCTTGGCGATGCCCAGATCGATCGGGGAGGCCGGACTCTTCAGCTCCGGGTCGATGGAAGCGATGGCGGTGCCGGTCTCCGGATCCCAGGAGAACAGCACGGGCTGGCGGTTCATGGCGCTCGGCGCCTTCGCCGCGGCCTCGACGCCGGCCCTGAACCAGTCGGGGGCCTGATCGCGGGTCTGCGCGTCCATGGTGCGGGTGAGATCCTCGAACGACTTGGATGGCCTGTGCGTGCGCTGGTTTTCGGACAGCTCGTCGAACGACTTGGACGTGTAGGTCAGGTGATGCTCCGGGTGGCCGATCACCACGCCGAGGTACAGCTCCTGGCTCGGCGTGACGCGGCAGTGCTTCGCCGCTTCGACACGGTCCCAACTGCCGCCCACCCAGCAGGTGCCGAGCCCGTACAGCGTGGCGGCCAGCACCACGCGCTCGGCGTAGAAGCCGGCCTTCTCCTTGGCCTCGTCGTCGCCCTTCGGGCCGACGAGCGCCAGATAGTTGGCCGCGTTCGTGTAATGGCCGGACGCATTGGCCTCCTCGAACACCTTGGGCTGGTCGCGCACCAGCTGGATGTTGAGCCCGGAGAGCATGTTGACCGCGTCGAGCGTCATGCTCAGCTGGCGGGCCTGGTCGTCGGCGATCTCGTCGGGGTCGTAGGCGCGCACGGCGGTGCGGATATCGATGGCATCAATGAGTTGCGTATGTTCCATGGTTCCCATTATCCCGCCGCCGGGGCGCGGGCGTGCCGCCGTTCGCCCGGTGCGAGCGGGATTGTGAGCAAGATCATGCGCCGGCGGGTCCCGCGATTCGCGTCCGGACGGCCGCGGTCGTCCGGACATGGTGTATAGTGACGCTTGCAAGTTTCAGGGAAGGTGCAATTCCTTACTGGCGGTAACGGCGCATCCGGCATGCATAACGGATGGTCCGCCGAAGCCCGCGACCCGCGAAGGCGGCTGATCCGGTGGGATTCCGGGGCCAACGGTTACAGTCCGGATGGAAGAAACGGGGTGCTCTCATGAGCGTGTCTTCGCCTACCACCGATCATTCCACCGGCGTCTCGGATTCCGGACGCTGGTCCACCAAGCGCATCGCGGTCTACGCGCTGTTCGTCGCGCTGACCATCGTGCTCAGCTTCATCGAATTCCCGATCCTGCCGGGCGTGCAGTGGCTCAAGTACGATCCGTCCGGCATCGTGGCCCTCGTGGCCGGCTTCGCGTACGGTCCGGCCGCCGCGGCCATCGTCTCCGTGCTCGGCTTCGTGCCGCACGTGTTCACCGACCCGTGGGGCGCGGCCATGGCCATCCTCGTCTCGCTGGCGCTGAGCCTGCCGGCCGCGTTCGTCTACAAGCGCAACCGCACGCGCAAGGGTGCCGTCATCGGCATCGTCGCCGGTGCCGTGGTGGCCATCGCGGCGGCGATCGTGGGCAACCTCATCGTCTCGCCGTTCTACTTCAACATGCCGGTCTCCGCCGTGGTGCCGATGATCGTGCCGATCCTCCTGCCGTTCAACATCATCAAGATGGCGATCCACGGCGTGGTCACGTTCCTCATCTACAAGCCGATCTCCAACCTGCTGGACAAGCGCGCATAGCATCCCGTGACCGTTCGTGGGGCATGGTCTTTGCCGGGCATCCGTTTGCACCGGCGGGGCCGTGCCCCACGCGCGTATCATCTCCCGATGTTCCCATCTTCTGCGTCCCGAAGGGAAAACACTTGACATCCCCCGACATGACACCCCTCGATTCCGCGCCGGCCATCCGCCTGCACGGCGTCCGCTTCCGCTACCACGACGTTGCCTCATGGGCGCTGGACGGCGTTGACCTGACCGTCCGCCGAGGCGAATACGTGTGCGTGGTGGGCGCGAACGGCTCCGGCAAGTCGACGCTGGCGCTCATCATGGCGGGTCTGACCGCCCCGGACGACGGAACGGTGGATCTGCTCGGGCACCGCGTGTTCGACGGCCCCTCCCACGCCGGTGCCGGTGCGGACAGCTACGCCGACGGGAGTGACGCCGACAGTAGCGGTTCCGGCGCGCATCCGGACGAATACCGGGCCGTGCGGCATCGCATCGGCATGGTGTTCCAGAATCCGGAGGATCAGATCGTCACCACGGTATTGGCGGACGACGTGGCGTTCGGCGCGGAGAACCTCGGCATGGAGCGCGGGAACATTGTCCGGCACGTGGACGCGGCTCTGGATGCCGTGGACATGGCCGGCCACGCGCAGGACGATCCCACGCGCATGTCCGGCGGGCAGCAGCAGCGTTCCGCGATCGCCGGCATGCTCGCCATGGATCCCGAACTGCTCATCCTCGACGAGCCGACCGCCATGCTAGACACGGCCGCCCGGGCGGACATCCTGCGCATTCTGGACACACTGCATGCGCGGGGCACCACGATCGTGCACATTACGCACAGCGCCGACGAGGCCCGCCGCGGCGAACGGATCGTGACCGTCTCCTCCGGCCGCGTGACCGACGATCGGTCGGTTGTTCGCTCGGCCGACGGGCCGGACGGGCAACCGACATGCCGCGTGTCGGCCGATCAACCGTCCAGCCGACCTGCCGACGACCGATCGGACCATCCGGTCGACCGGCTGGCTGATCAACCATCCAATCGGTTGGGCGACCGACGTGCCGTCCAACCGTCCGACGAAACGCCGGGCGGCGCCCCCGCCATCGAGGTCCGCCACGTCTCCTTCGCCTACTCCCCCGACGTTCCGGTGCTCGCCGACCTCGATCTGACCGTGGCGCAGGGCGAGACGGTGGCACTCATCGGGCGCAACGGCACGGGTAAATCCACGCTGGCCCGCATGATCTGCGCGCTCGGCAAACCGCAGTCGGGCAGCATCACGGTCAACGGCATCGACGTGGCGCGCGCGGGCAAACGGGAGCGGCGTGAGCTTCGCCGGCATGTGGGCTATGTGATGCAGCATCCCGAGCGTCAGTTGTTCGCGGACACGGTCCGTGAGGACGTGGCCTACGGTCCGCGCAATCAGGGGCTGCCCGCCGCCGAGGTGGAGTCCCGCGTGGATGCCGCGCTCGATCTGCTGGGCATCGCGCATCTGGCGGATCGCTCCCCGTTCGACCTGTCGGGCGGCCAGCAGCGTTTGGCGGCCATTGCGGGTGTGATCGCCTGCCGGCCGGACATTCTGGTGATGGACGAGCCGACCGCCAGTCTGGATGCGGCGGCGTCGGCGCGCATCCGCGAGCTCATCCGCACGCTGCACGCCCGGGGCGTGACGATCGTGCTCATCACGCATGCCCGCGAGGAGCTGTCGCTGGCCGACCGGGTGGTCGACCTGTCGCATCGACGGCCCGCATCGCACACGCGTGGCGGCGCCACAGCCGGTTCGAGCTCCACGTCCGCCGTCCCGCCTGCCGGTGACGGTCGCGGTATCGGCCAACGGTCCTTCGACGCGGTGTCCCGCATGGATCCGCGCGTCAAGATGGCATTGACGCTAGTGCTCATGTTCTCCGCGTTCACCATCCGTTCCGGCTGGCAGCTGGTTGCGGGAGCCGTGCTGGTGGGCGCGGCGATCGCGGCGGCGCGCATCAATCCGCTACGTCTGCTGGGCGCGGTGCACCCGTTTCTGGCCCTGTTCGCGGTGACCGGCGCGGTGAACGTGTTCTTCGTACATTCAGGTACGCCGGTGTGGAGCTTCGGTTCGGTGACCGTTACGGACGACGGCCTGTGGACGATGGTGATCTACGTGCTGCGTTTCGCGCTGGTGATCCTGCTGGGCGCGGTGTTCCTGACGCGCACCACGCCCACGCAGATGACCGACGCCTTCGAGTCGCTGCTTTCGCCGCTCTCCCGGCTCGGCGTGCACACGCACGAACTGTCGCTGGTCATGTCGCTGGCCCTGCGGTTCATTCCCACGCTGACCGGCGAGGCAAAGGCGATCGCGGACGCCCAGGCGGCGCGCGGCGGCAGCATCGAGACCGGCTCGCCGCTGCAACGGGCCAAAGCGATGAGCGCGATCGTGGTGCCGGTGTTCGCCGGCACGCTGCGGCACGCGGACAACCTGTCCCGCGCATTGGACGCCCGCTGCTACGAGGGCGGCTCCGGGCGTACGCACTACCGGGCGATGGCGGTGGCCGGCCGAGACGTGGCCGCCATGCTGGCCGCCGCCGTGTATCTGGCCGCGCTCGTGGTGCTCGCACGGTGACGGCACGGCACGGCGACGGACGATCGCCGTGCCGTGCGAAACCGTTGCGATGAAACGGCCGAGACTCGATATTCGCCTTCGTCTACTCGGTCAGCTCTTTCCTTCGCAACCTCCTCACGCTGACGGCCCACAGCACGGACACAAGCAGCAGCACCGCGAGCAGCATCAGAGGCTCCACGCCCGGTATGGTGATGAACTTCGCCATGGGGTTGGCGAACGTGAACGGTTGCCGACCGATCACACGATCCAGCACGATCCCGATCGCAACGGCAACCGGAATGGCTGCGATCAGCATGCGGATCATGTCCGGTCGGGCGCGGATGATCCAGCCGGCCAGCAGTCCGCTCACCGTGCCGGCCAGTGCCGCGGTCAATGCCACCGCCGCGAGATACTGTCCGACGGTCCAGTCGAACCAGATGAGGGGCGGATTGTAGGAGATCAGGGAGATGCCCAGACACGTGTGCAGGGCATTCGCCGTCCATGCCGCCCACAGCCCCGCAATCGCCAGCGACAGTGCCGCGGAGGAAACGCCCACAGCTATGACCTGCGCCGCCAATGCGTTCCGCCCGGTTTTCGACGCCCATTGCAGCTGACGGATGCGCAGCTGCCGGTCCCGTGTGAGCACGGGTGCGATGAGGATGATCACGCTCACGCCAATCGCGGCGAACACTATGGGCGCGCTGTCCGTGATCGTCGACTCGACGTTGAGATCCAGCATGGTGCGGGAACCGTAGGTGGCCGCAATCCGTTCGACGCGTCGTTCGGCCAACGGCGGCAGCGGATTGCGCGGTACGTCGCCGAATCCCAGATAGGATGAGGCCCGACTACGGATCTGCGATGCGAAATCCTCGGGGTTGTCGCCGGTGGACTCCAGCAGCGCGGATATGCGACTGACCGCTTGGACCGACGGTAGGCCGGTCAGAGCGTCGAGCAGCGCTACATCGTCGTCGCTCGGCGTGTGCGGAAACTGTGCGTTCCATCGTTCGAAACCCGCCATATCCGTAATGCCCTTTGCCTTGGCGGCGGGCACGGCGGTTATCTGCGCATCGGCCTTCGGCACCAACTCCCGGTATTGCCGTTCGAGTTCCGGTCTTGCAGCCTCGACCGTCGTGCCGTACATGGTGCTTTCTGCGATCGGATCATCGTCTCTGGCCGACGCGCCTCCATGCACAAGCAACGGCGAGGAACCGATCATGAACAGCGCCGCGAACGCGCACACCAGCGCAATGCCGGCTAACGGCAGCGGCCGCCAGATCTTGCGCAGCTCCATGAGTATCAGGCCCAGCGGCATGACTTGTCTCCTTCCTCTGGAATCAGGCTCCGGATGTGCCGTCCGGCTTGCCGCAGGGCACACCAGCCGGTGACGGCAAGCAGCTCAATCGTTCGGCAGTTCGCAGCGCCGAATCCGCCGGGCGCTGACCGCCCACAGTACGGCGGCGAGCGCGAGCATGGCCGCCAGCGCCATCGCCTCCGCGCCGGGGATGGGAATCCTTCCGCCGAGCGGGTTGCTGAAGTGGTACAGGTACGGTCCGATCACGAAATTGATGAGACATGCCACGGCGGCGGCGATGGGAACGGTGATGAGCAGCATGCGGATGCCGTTGGGCTGCGCCTTGACGATCCACGCCGTAATCAGGCTGCATGCGGCTGCGGCCAGCATGGCGGTCAGCGTGTAGGCGACGAGCCATTGCAGGATGGTACCGTCGAACCATGGGGTATCCCGGTACATCACCGAGTCGATGCCGTAGCCGAGGATCGGGCGCATCTGCACGCCGAGCCAAACGTTCCACAGCGTTCCGACGGCCAATCCGATCAGTGCCGCCGAGATGCCGATGGCCAGTACCTGCGTTGACCGGATGCCCCGGCCTGTTCGGGATGCCCATTGCACGGCCGTCACGCGGAGCTGTCGGTCGCGCGTCAGGGGGAAGGCGGTGAGGATCATGGCGCAGAGCGTGGCCGTGGTGAGCATCCACTTGCCGCTGTCCTGGATGGTAAGGACCACGTTGTATTGGAGTATGCTGCGCTGGTTGTAGCGGCTCACGATGCTATCGATGCGGGCCGTCGCCGTTGCGGGCAGCGTACCGCACGGGTAGCCGTCGGCGTTGCGGAAGTCGTAGCAGGCCTGGCCCAGCAGCATGGATCGCAGCGCATCCGGACTGGCGCCCGCCTGGCTTTGGATGAGTTCGAGGCCATTGATTCTGCGGTAGGATGCCAGCCCGTAGACGTAGTTTGTGACCGTCGGGTCGTTGTTGCCTTCCGAGTACATACGGTCCGCCCATGCTTCATAGGCGGCGTAGTCGGTAATGCCCAGCTCTGTGGCCCTGGGGCTGGCGGCCATGTCGGCCGCGAACGCCGCCTTGGCCCTGTCCAGTTCGGATTGGACGGCCTGCTGCGCCTGCGCGTCGTAGACCGGCCCGAATTCGGCGCTTTCCGCCACCGTATCCTCGCCTCCGTTGTGGAGGTAGGTGAAGTTGACGATGAAGAACGATCCGACGATGAGCACGGCCAGCGTGCCCAGCAGCGGCAGCGGCCGCCAGATCTTGCCCATCTCGGCACGGAAGACGCGCCACGTCGTGCGCCAGTTCGTGGTCCGGGTCATGTCAGGTCCTTTCTCGAGTATGCCTTGCGCGCCGCAATGAGGGCTGCGGCGAAGTATGCCGCGCTGATCAGGGTCACGGCGGTTTCCTGCCACGGGATCACGGCGTGCATGCCCATGTCGGAGAACCATGCGTTCGCGTTGGCGAGCGCGTACATCGGTTGGAGTCCGAGCAGCTGATAGGCCAGCGCGTCGGAGACGAACATCATGGCGATGAGCCCAGCGGCGGCGAAGCCCATCACCCCGCCGAACGCGGCGAGCACGTTGCCCAGGGCCATGCCGAGCGCGCCGGCGAACAAGGTGAAGGCGAGCGTGAACAACGCGCCCAGGGCGAGCATGGCGAGCAGGTAGCCGCGCATGGTGAAGTCGGTCCAGGTGACGAACGGCTGCAGGCCGGCGTCCGTGGCCATGCCGAACATGCGGCTGGACACGTTGCCGTCCCATAGTCCGGGAATGCGGAAGGCCAGCATCGAAACGGTCAGGAATCCCAGTGCGAGGATGGCGTAGGCCGCGAGCGCGCATCCGATGCCGACGATGAGCTTGCGGGTCATGAGCCTGCGCCCGGCGCGGCTGGCGTTGGTCAGCGCGGTCATGCGGTGGAATCGTTCGCCGCAGACGGCGTAGAGCACGATGAGCGAGCCGATGACCATGCCTTCCAGAAGGAGCACCTGGATCAGGGTTGCGTTGGCCGAATGCATCAGCGTGGTGACCCGTCCGGCGAGCAGGTCGTTCGTCAGGCCGGCGGAGGCCAGATGTTCGGCCCGGGGTTGGATCCATTGCGCCTTGAGCTGCATCTGCAGGGCGAGGTGCGGGTGTCCCTGATCGTTGAGCTTTGCCGCGTATCGATCTCCGGCTGCGATGGGGTCCCATCCGGCGTATCCCGGTCCCAGCGCGGATTGGATGTAGTGCAGCAGTCCGTCGCGCTCGTCGGAGGCCGGCTCGGCTTCGAGTGCCGCAACGAACCGGTCGTCCACGGTAGTGCCGAGCCGCTGCGCCACCTGTGCCGTGTATGCGAGGTCGGAACGCCAGCCGCTCAGGCCTCCGGCGGAGCTGAGGATGGCCCATGAGTTGAGCGCCAGACAGAGTGCCAGCAACGCCCATAGCGCGGGGAACCGGACGATTTTGCGCAGTTCCCAGCGGTAGACGTCTGCTCTGGTGGCATCGCCCGACGCGGCGTCCTTCCGCAAGCGGGCGCGGGGCAGACGGGCAGCCTTTCCCTTGGCGCCCGCGTTCCGGACCTTCGCGACCGATATCCTTGCCGTACCGGCCGTGCCGGCCGTTCGGGGCGGCGAGGCCGATGTTCCATGCCGTGTCATGGGGATCACTCGCCGTAGATCATGAGGAACGCGTCTTCAAGGTTGGGAGCGACCTGCGCGATGCGTTCGCTGGCCGTGAGCGGCTGGAGCGAGTAGATGCGTTGCCGGGTTTCGGTGCCGTACTGCACTTCGCTCAGCAGTTTCTGCCCGTCGCCGAGCGGCAGTCCGCTGGGTACCTCCCATACGTGTCCCTCGAGCTCGGCGCAGATGGTCGCGGGCGTGTCGCAGCGCAGCACCTGCGCGTTCTTGAGCATGATGATCCGCCCGGCGATCGTTTCCAGATCGGAGACGATGTGCGTGGAGAGGATCACGATGCGGTCCGCGGACAGGTCGTGGATGATGTTGCGGAAGCGCACGCGTTCCTTGGGGTCGAGACCGGCGGTCGGCTCGTCGAGGATGAGCAGCTGCGGTTCGGCGATCAGCGCCTGCGCGATGCCGACGCGCTGGATCATGCCGCCGGAGAAGGTCTTCATCTTCTTGTCCGCCACGTCCGAGAGCCCCACCAGACCGAGCAGCCGTTCGATGCGCTTGTCGGCGCGGGCGCGCCGCACGCCCTGCAACGCGGCGATGTAGCGCAGGAACTGGCGGGGCGAGTAGTTCGGATAGTAGCCGAAGTCCTGCGGAAGGTAGCCGAGTATGCCACGGTAGCGTTCGTCCATGGCGATGATGTCCTCGCCGTTCCAGCGGATGGATCCGTCCGTGGGGAACAGGAGCGTGGTGAGCATCTTCATGAGCGTGGACTTGCCGGCGCCGTTGGGCGCGAGCAGACCGTACACGCCCTGCTCGAACGTGAGGTTGATGTCCTTGAGCACGGTGGTGCCGGAGAACGTTTTGGTGACATGTTCCACGGTGAGCATGGTCGCCGCCTTTCTTGGTGACTGTGAATGACGATATGACGATGAATGACGTGCGCTCAGAACGCCGGACGCAGCGCCTGACCGTGTTCGCCGCGGGCCCGGTACGAAGCCATGGCGAGCGATGCGGCGCCGTAGCGGCTCAGCGACGCGCAGTACAGGATGCCCGCGGCGATGCCGATGCCCAGGCACACCAGCGAGGGCAACCGTTCGAGCCAGACGACCAGATCGGCGGCAAACCACCAGCCCGCACCGCTGACGAACAGCCAGACGGCCGGCATGATCGCGGCGCTGACCGGCCAGCTGCAGCGCGCATCCACGACGAGCTGACCGAGCGCGAACAGGAACAGCGAGGAGAACGAGACGCCGAGGATGGTCATCGCCGATACCCTGGCACCGATCATCAGCGCGATGCCGATGCCGCACGCCGTGTCCAGCACCACGGAAACCGCGCCGAATGCCAGCATGCGTACGGCGGCGATGCGGCGGAACGACCACTTGCAGGCCCTCAGCACGTCCAGCGTATGGCAATCGCGCTCCTTGAACATGATGAGCAGGTGCACGCATTCGTACAGGAACGGGGACACGAGGAACATGAGCACGCAGAACCGGCCCAGACCGACGCCGTCCCACTGGGACGCACCGCCCGCGCCGACGAACATCAGTCCCCAGACGCACGCAGCCCCGATCAGTCCCACGAATACGCAGTCCCACACGCCGAAGAACAGGTTCCTGACGCCCAGCGCACGGACCACGTCCGTAACGGAGGCCGCCAATCCCGCCCGCCGCGGCATGCCACGTGCGACGATCATGCCTATGCTCGCGTTCCGTTCGGCGCTGTCCGGATACGGTATGCGTTCATTGCTGGCGTTCATCGCCGAACTCCTTTCTCAACAAAGCCATCAGGCGGTAGTACCGTGCCTTGACGGTGGATTCGCTCTCCCCCGCCGCTGCGGCGATCTGTGCGAAACTGCGTTCCGCGTACAGGTGGAGCCGGAATACCTCCTGCGCAGCCGGATCGCATACGGCGACGCGTTCCTCGATGCGCCGGAGCAGGTCACGGTCCGCGGTGAGCTCGTTCACGTCCGGAATGCGCTCGTCCGGCAGGTCCGTCCCGTCGCGTCCGTCCGATTCCCCGCCGTCGAGGCCGCCGGCGTCCAACGACACGGCGATGGGGTGCGTCCGTCTGTGCGCGTCGATCACCTTGTAGGCCGCAATGCGGTACAGCCACGTGGTGAACGAGGCTCGTGCCGGATCGTACGAGGCGAGGGACTGCAACGCCGCGATGAACGATTCCTGCGTGAGGTTCATGGTCTCCTCGCGGTCGCCCACCTGCCGGTAGACGAAGGCGAATAGACCGTCGTAGTGCTCGCGCACCAGAGCGTCCGCCGCACGTTCGGAACCGCGGAGGATCCGGCGGATCCATGCGGAGTCCCGGTCCCTGCGCCGATCGCCCAATGCGGAGCCGAACATGTCACCTCCTTCGTCGCGTCCCCGGGCGGGTGCCCGGTGTTCCGTCTCCAGTGAAGTATTCGTGTCTATCCGACGGATAGTTGCACGGCGTGTCGCGATCGGAACGACGCCCCTGCCGCTCACCGCCACAAAGCGGAACGGCCGCCCCGGAGCAACCGCGACGAAACAACCGCAACGAAACGAAAAGGCCGGCCCTGCAACAACAGGACCGGCCTATGCCGTCATGCGATCAGCCGCGCATCATTCCGCGGTTTGGGATGCTCCGCCGTCCGGCGAGGCGTCGGAGGATTCCGCGGCACCGTCGGAGGAGCCGACCAGCGCGGGCTCGGCATCCGCCTGCCCGGCACCTTCGGCATGCGCGTCGGCACCGTCAGCGGCACCGGGCTCCTCGAACTTCTCGCCCTTGAAGGTGAACTCGCCCAGAATGCCTTCGCCCTCTGCGTCCACCACGACCTTCTCGCCGTCCTCGAGTTCGCCCATGAGGATCTTCTCGGAGATGGCATCCTCGATGTCGCGCTGGATTACACGGCGCAGCGGACGCGCGCCGAGCAACGGGTCGAAGCCCTTCTCGGCGAGCAGGTCCTTGGCCTTGTCCGTAAGCTCGAGGGACATGTGGCGGTCGAACAGGCGCTGGTTGAGCAGCGACACGTCGAGGTCCACGATCTGGCGCACCTGCGGCTCGGTGAGCTGGCGGAACACGATGATGTCGTCCAGACGGTTGAGGAACTCGGGACGGAACTGCTGCTTCAGCTCCGCGCTCACCTGGTCCTTCATGCGCTGGTAGCTCGACTCGGTGTTGTTGCCGAGCGAGAAGCCGGTGTTCGCGGACTTGGCGATGTCCTTGGAACCGAGGTTCGTGGTCAGGATGATGATGGTGTTCTTGAAGTCCACCTTGCGGCCCTGACCGTCGGTGAGGTGACCGTCGTCCAGCACCTGCAGCAGCGTGTTGAAGATGTCCGGATGGGCCTTCTCGATCTCGTCGAACAGGACCACGGAGAACGGCTTGCGACGCACCTTCTCGGTGAGCTCGCCGCCCTCCTCGTAGCCGACGTACCCCGGGGGCGCGCCGAAAAGACGCGAGGCCTGATACTTCTCGGAGAACTCGGACATGTCCACGCGGATGAGCGCGTCCTCGTCGTCGAACAGGAACGCGGCGAGCGCCTTGGCGAGCTCGGTCTTGCCCACGCCGGTGGGGCCGGCGAAGATGAAGGAACCGGTGGGGCGCTTCGGGTCCTTGAGGCCCACGCGGGCGCGGCGGATGGAGCGGGACAGCGCGGCGACGGCCTCGTCCTGGCCGATGATGCGCTTATGCAGCTCGGCCTCCATGCCCATGAGCTTCTTGGACTCCGCCTGGGTGAGCTTGAACACCGGGATGCCGGTACTGGAGCTGATCACCTGGGCGATCACGTCCTCGTCCACGACCATCTTCACGTCGGATTCGCCCTCGCGCCAGGAGGATTCCTTGTCCTTGCGCTCGGATTCCAGCTTCTCCTGGCTGTCGCGCAGCTGCGCCGCCTTCTCGAAGTCCTGATCCTTGATGGCCTTGTCCTTCTCGTCGGAGATCCTGGCGATCTTCGAATCGAGCTCCTTGAGCTCAGGCGGTGCGGTGAGACGCTTGATGCGCAGGCGCGCACCGGCCTCGTCGATCAGGTCGATGGCCTTGTCCGGCAGGTTGCGGTCCTGAATGTAGCGGGCCGACAGTTCTGCGGCCGCCTGCAGGGCACCGTCCGTGATGGTCACGTGGTGGTGGTTCTCGTAGCGTTCGCGCAGACCCTTGAGGATCTCGATGGTCTCCGCGATGGACGGCTCGTGCACCTGAATGGGCTGGAAGCGGCGTTCCAGAGCGGCGTCCTTCTCGATGTACTTGCGGTACTCGTCGGTGGTGGTGGCGCCGATGGTCTGCAGTTCGCCGCGCGCCAGCATGGGCTTGAGCATGTCGGAGGCGCCCAGCGCGCCGTCCGCGGAGCCCGCGCCCACGATGGTGTGGATCTCGTCGATGAACAGCACGATGTCGCCGCGGGTCTTGATCTCCTTGAGCACCTTCTTGAGGCGCTCCTCGAAGTCGCCGCGGTAGCGGGAGCCGGCCACCATGGAGCCGAGATCCAGCGAGTAGACGTGCTTGCCCTTGAGGGTCTCCGGCACGTCACCGGCGTTGATCTTCTGCGCCAGTCCCTCGACGACGGCGGTCTTGCCGACGCCCGGTTCGCCGATGAGCACCGGGTTGTTCTTGGTGCGGCGGGAGAGCACGACCATGACGCGCTCGATCTCCTCCGAACGGCCGATGACCGGGTCGAGCTTGCCGGCCGCGGCCTCGGCGGTCAGATCGCGCCCGAACTGGTCGAGGATGGCGGAACCGGTCTGGTTGTTCTTGTTCTGCACGCCTCCCGCGTTGGCCAGATCGCCCTTGCCGGAGTCCGAGCCTGAGCCGGAGTTGCCGCGGATCATGTCGATGGTGGCGGTGCGCAGCTCGCCCAGATCCACGCCCATCTTGATGAGCACCTGAGTGCCCACGCCCTCGCCCTCGCGGATCAGACCGAGCAGGATGTGCTCGGTGCCGATGTAGCTGTGGCCGAGCTGCAGCGCCTCCCGGAGGCTCAGCTCGAGCACCTGCTTGGCGTGCGGAGTGAAGGGGATGTGACCGTTGGGAGCGGCATTGCCTTTGCCGATCATTTCCTCGACCTGCTTGCGGGTCGGATCGAGTTCCACTCCCTTGGACGCGAGAGCCTTCGCGGCGATGCCCTCGCCCTCGCGGATCAGACCGAGCAGCAGGTGCTCGGTGCCGATGTAGTTGTGCTGAAGGGAGCGGGCTTCCTCCTGCGCGAGCACGATGACGCGCCGCGCACGGTCGGTAAACCGTTCGAACATGCTTGTCCTTCCTATGAAACTTCTCAATACTCTACCGACTCGCGGTGACGTTTATTCGTGTTGTTCCTGTGATTGCGCTCACAGCAAGCAAACAACCGATATGCTGGAGGTACCAAGGTCATGGATCTGCTCACAAGGAGGAATGATGACTCAGTCCCAGATGTACGAGGCCGACATCGTAGTCGGCGTTGACGGATCGGACGAATCCTTCGCCGCATTGAAATTCGCCCTCAAGGAGGCGGCGATCACCGGGCAGAAGGTGAACGCCGTCTTCGGCTGGACGCATTCGTGGGACACGGGCTCCGAGCCCGACGACGACGAATCGTGGAACAAGGTGCGTCATGAGATCAGCGCCACGCTGCGCGCATGGGTGGAAAAGGCCTCCGACGGCATCGAGTTCGACCCGGAGAACCTGGAGCTCACCTCGGTCAAGGCGACCGGCACCTCGGCCTTGCTGCAGATCGGCGCGAACGCGCAGCAGATCGTGGTGGGCCGCCGCTCGCTGGGCCGCGTGGCCCGCTGGTTCATGGGCTCCCTGTCCGCCTCGCTGGCCGAGGAGTCCACGCGCCCGGTCACCGTGGTGCGCATTCTGGACGACGAGACACAGACCATTCAGGACGAGATCGCGAACGCGCTCACTCCGGCCGACACGCAGGTGCGCTTCGAGCGGCCTAAGCAGTACATGTCCCTCGACCGCCGCCCGGTGGTCGTGGGTGTGGACGGTTCCGAAACCAGCGCGCACGCTCTGGACTTCGCCATGCATGAAGCCGCCATGCACCGCCGGCCGCTGCACGTCATGTTCTGCTGGCAGCTCAAGGATCTGGGTGCCGTGCCCGGCTATGAGAACGCCATCGCGCCGATCGACGCGGGTCAGCGCCGCGCCGAGGAGATCGTCGAGGGCATGCTCGCCAAGGTGAGCGTTCCGGAGGGCGTGACGTCCGTGGAGACCCACGCGTTCCACATTCCGGCGGCCAAGGGCCTGATCAGCGCGTCCCGCTATGCCAGCTGGCTGGTGGTCGGATCGCGCGGCCTGTCGGGTCTGGATGCGCACTTCCTCGGCTCGGTCTCCAAGCAGATCGTGAACTTCGCCGAGTGCACCGTGACCGTGGTGCACTGAGGACGGTGACACTGAGCGCGGCGGTGCGCTGAGCGTCACCGCGCGTCGAACGTGAGAGGGGCCCGATCAGTCTGCCGAAGCGGACTGATCGGGCCCCTCTCACGGTGCGGCAATACTGCGGCCGTGCCGTCTGCGACGTCTACCGTTCGGTCAGGTCCACGGTCTCCACGACTTCAGGGCCATCCTCCTCAGCATCGGAGACATCGTCGTCATCGGAACCGTTATCCGCGGCATGCTCGGCGATGTCCTCGTCGGTGGCCTCGTCATCCGGCACGGTCTGCGCGTCGATGTCTTCCTCGGTCGCCTCGTCAGCATCGTCATCTTCGGAGTCGTCGTCGGATTCATCCCGCTCGGCGGCATCCTCGGCATCGGCCGTCTGCTCCCGACCGTCGGTGCTGACGGTTGCTTCGCCTTCTTCGTCGGTTTCGCCGGCTTCCCCGGTCTCCTCCTTCGAGGGTTCGACGGAGTCCTCCCCCGCTTCGGGCACGGCCGTCTCGGCGGTTTCCGCGGTCTCGGCGGATTCCGCGTCCGGCGCATGTTCCGCCGCGTTGTCTTCCGCGTTTTCTCCCGCAGGTTCCTGCACGTCCGGTGCCGTTGCGTCGGCTTCCGGCTCAGGCCTCTCGCTCAGCCGTTCGAGCAGTTCGACTTCGCCGTGCTCCTCGCGCGGCTTCTGGGCCACGATGTCAATGTGCAGGTCGTCGAAGGCGGGCTTCGACTGCACCCACAGGCGGCTCGGCTGGGGCGGATCGATTTCGGAGTGTTCGCCGCAGCCGTGGTCGAGCGAGACCACGCGCCCGTCGTCGGGGCTCCACTTGTTGGCGCACACGCCGAACATGCGGCTGAGATCGCCCTTAAGCGGGATGAAGAATCCGCAGGTTTCGCACACGGATCCGCCCGCGGTCTTGGTGGACAGCGCCTTGGGCCCGTGCGGGCCTTCATACCAGCGCTTGGCGGTCTGGGCGCGGCCGAGCGAGCTCAGCACATGCCTGCGGGACAGTTCGAACTCGTCGATGGCCTCGGCCATGTCAAGGGCGGAGGTCGTGGCGGCATCGGCCGCATCGCTCTGAGCATCGGCGGCCACGGCAGGCTCTGCCGATGCGGAATCGGCCTCGGCGTCGCCTGTCTCATCCGTCGTTGCGGTCGCAGCCTCGTCGGCGGCCTTCCGCTCCTTTTCGATGGCGTCCGCCACAGCTTCGATCTGCTGGTCGGTCAGCCCCTCCTCGAGGCGCGGATCGTCCGGATCGGTGCCGATCGAATCGGTGACCGACAGGTCGGTCGGTTCCAGTCGGTCCTTCCATGGAATCCACTTGGGCGGCAGCAGCGCCTGTTCGGTGGGCAGCAGCGAGGATTCGTTGACCGTCCAATGGTCGAGTTCCTCATCGTGGTACATGGTGACGGACCATTGCCACCCCTCGTATCCGGCGATGTGGGATTCGAAACGGAAATCGGTGACGCCGTCTCCCAGATCCTGACTGGTGACGAAATCACCGACGTCGCTGGGGTCCTCCGCCATGTCGAGGGCGATCGCCTTCGCAAAATCCCTGGCTTCCAGTGTCGTATCCGGCATCAGCTCACCTCCGTCATTATGATCGTTCCGCTCCTGGGCAACGGTCTCATCGATCGTCACCACGCATCACTCCTGCACGTCAAAATTGTCCGCCACGGCCCGCAACAGCGTGGCGAGCTTCCTGGACTCGGCCTGCGAGGGATAGCGATGGCGACGCAGCGTATTGCCGGCCGAATCGAGCAGCTTGATGAGATCCTCGCAGATGGCGGCCATGTCGTCCGGCTTGGGACGCGTGGCCTTGACCAGCGAGGGTGCGGAGGCGACCGGCGTCACGCTCATGGCCTGAGGCCCCTTGCGTCCTTCCACCACGGAGAACTCGACCTTGGCGCCCTTGCGCAGCATGGTCAGCCCCTGCGGCAACGCCGTGGCGGGCAGGAATACGTCCTCACCGCCATCGACGGAGATAAAACCATACCCCTTATTGGCGTCGAACCACCGAACACGACCGCTGGGCATTTTCAACCTCACTCATTTCCCATGTACGGGGCCCTGTGCACCCGTACCGTATCGAAAACCGAAGTCATAGTATACCGCAAGGGTTCTGACAGTTCCGCCGCCGTATGGCAGGCCGTGCATTCATGCCGTCGCGGACGCCTGCGGAGGCGTTTCGGCCGCATCGGTCCGTTCGGGGGTCTGCGCCGGGGTTTCCTCCTTCGCGGCGCTCTTCTTGCCGCGCGACCATCCGGATTTCTTCTTCATCGGCTGCGTGCGGTCCGCCGGCGGTTCACTGACGGTGCCCAGTGGCAGCACGATGGTGAACGTGAGTCCCCCGCCGGGCGTTTCGGTGGCACAGATGAAACCCCTGTGCGCCTTGGTCACGGACTGCGCTATGGATAGACCCAGCCCGGTGCCGCCCTTCTGCCGGGCGCGCGAAGGATCGGCCGTGTAGAAGCGTTCGAACACTTGGGACCGCTTGTCCGCCGGGACGCCCGGACCGTGGTCGATCACCTGGATGACGGCATAGTCGTAGCCCGTCTGCGTGCCCTGCGAGATCTGCACCGCCTCGATGAACCGGCCGAGCGAGGCGTCGGTGGACGGCATCTTGGCCATGGCGTCAGGCGTGATGGATGCGGTGAGCGTGCCCAATCCCACCTGAACGGGCGAATCACCCGGCGTATAGCGGTGGACGTTGCCGACGATGTTCGTGATCACCTGACGCAGTCGCGACGTGTCGCCGGTCAGGCGGATCTCGGGCATGGCTCCCGGCATATAGGCCAGGCACGGCACCTTGCGATCGTTCGCAGAGGCTCCCTCGGGCAGGACGGAGGCCATGGTTACCTCGCCCACCTTGACGTCACGGTCCGGATCGAGCGCATGCAGGTCCTCAGTGGCGTCCGCCACGATGGAGGTGAGGTTCACCTGCTGCGTGAGGTCTATGCCGCGGCCTTCGTCCAGACGGGCCAGGGACAGGAGGTCCTCCACGAGGACGGTCATGCGGGTGCTGGATTTCTCGATGTGCTCGATCGCCTCGTCCGCGCGTTCGAGTGCACCGGGATAATCGCGCTGCATCTTGTAGAGCTCGGCGTATCCGTGGATGGCGGCCAGCGGGGTCCTGAGCTCGTGGCTGGCGTCGGAGACGAAGCGCTTCATCTTCTCCGTGGTCGCCTCCTGCTCATGGAAGCTGTATTCGATGCGGTAGAGCATCGCGTTCAGCGATGCGGACAGGGACCCCACCTCGGTGTTCTCGGGCATGGCGGGCACGCGCTGGCTCAGGTCTCCCGCGGCGATCTTGGCAGCGGTCTTCTCGATGCGCTTGAGCGGCTTGAGTGTGTGTCCGATGACCAGCGAACCGAGGGACGCGCCGAGCACCACGATGGCCGCCCCCACAATGAGGCAGTACTCGGTGATGGTCTGCACGGTGGAGGTCACATCCCCCAAAGACAGGCCGATGTATACCACGCCGCGAGTGCCTCTGGCGGAATCCACCCACGGCAGTGCGACCACGCGCCATGCGGCGGATGCACTGTTGATCACCTCGCGCTGTTCGTTGGTGAGTTTGTCCTTGCTCGTGGTGCGCAGCGAATCCGGCAGCTCCACGTAGGCGGGCGTGGTGAACGGGGAGCTCAGCTTCACGCCGGCCATGGATCCGGACACCGGCAGCAACGGGGACGATACGATGCTGTACTTGAGCTGCGGGGGGAAGTTGGCCTGCCCCACCGCATTGCCTTCGGCGTCGGTGAGCGTGGCGATCTCGTTGTTGGAATCGCGGATCTGGATGAAGTAATTGGTCACGCCGAGCGTGGTGGCGGGATTCTGCTGGTTGAGCTTGGAGATGTTGTTGTAGACGAGCTGGGCCTGACCGAGCAGCTGGTTGTCGATGCGGTCCATGAGATAGCCGCCCACCATCTGGCGTATGGCGAAGGTGATGGATCCCGTGCCCACGAACAGCAGCACGAAGATGATCACCACCAGTTTGGTGCTCAGCGGGACCTTGTCGAAATGCCAGCCCATCGACTCGTCGCCGCGTCCCTTGCCGAACATCGCGCCCTTCGGCTTCTTCGGCTTCGCGGTCGATGCGTTCGCCGGCTCGGCGGCGGGCCTGCCCGCGGTCTCGTTCCCGGTCACGTCTGCCATGCCGCGTGCCTCAGGATTCCTTGGGCTCACGGATCATGTAGCCGATGCCGCGCTTGGTCTGGATGAGCGGAGCCACCTTGTGTCTGGTGCCGTCGACCTCGGTAACCTCCACGCCGTCGACCTTCTTGCGCAGGTAGGAGATGTACGATTCCACGATCGCCGCGTCGCCGCCCCAGTCGTACTGCCAGACATGGTCGAGGATCTGCGCCTTGGAGAGCACGCGGCCCTCGTTGTCCATAAGGTAGCGCAGCAGCTTGTATTCCGTAGGGCTCAGATCCACGGGCTGGCCGGCGCGGGTCACGTCGTGGGAGTCCTCGTTGATCTCCAGATCGGCCACGCGGATGATCGGATCATCCTCCACCTGTTCGCGCGTGCGGCGCAGGATGGCGCGGATACGGGCCACGACCTCCTCAAGACTGAACGGCTTGGTGACGTAGTCGTCCCCGCCGACGGTGAGCCCCATGATCTTGTCCTGTGTGTCGTCGCGCGCGGTGAGGAACAGAACCGGCGCGTCGATGCCTTCCTGACGGATACGGCGGGTGACGGTGAAGCCGTCGATGTCCGGCAGCATCACGTCCAGCACCACCAGATCGGGCTGCGTCTTCTCGATCACCTCGATGGCCTCCGAACCGGAGGCCGCCGTGGCCACCTCGAAGCCGGCGAAATGCAGGGATGCGACCAGCAGTTCGCGGATGGAGGGCTCGTCATCGACAACAACGATCTTCGCTTCAATAGGTTTGCTCATGGTTCCCAGAGTGAACCATCTTGCTGGAGGTTTTCTGAATGTCGGCTGAAGTATCCGTTAAATGGCAGCACCGGACGCCTCGGCGGCACCAGCGGGCGTGTCCGAGCCAGACTCCCCGCTCTGCGGGGACGCCGCATTGCCCTTCGACGCACCCGAATCCTTGCCGCGACGCCTGTGGCTCGCGCGCGGCTTGCCGGCGCGTGAACGGCTGCGCCCGCTACCGGGGCGCTTCCTGCCACCGCCATGCCGTGACTGGCCGGAACGCTTGTGGACTACGAACAGCAACGCCGAGGCGACGACCACCACTCCGAGCACCGCGGCGAACACGATCACGCCCACGTTGCTGGCCGTGGAGGACACGGAGCTTTTCTTGATGCGCACGATCGCATCCATCATCGCCTTGGCGGATCCGGGCCAGTCGGGGTTCGTGCTGTCCGCTACGATGGGTCCGAGCGCGGCCTGGGACAGCTCATCCACCGTAGCCTGCTTCTTCAGCCATTCCTCGGAGTTCGAGGAAACGGCCACCACGAGGTTGCCGTCCTGCGTGGCAACGGCGAGCATCACGGTGTTCGCCTCGGGATCGGTGGAGTCGAGCGTCTGCTTGGCCCACTGTTCGGGGTCGGCTCCCTCGCGGAACTTCGGCAGGTACAGGAGCTTGACGCTCACGCCGGTCGTCTGCTTGGTGCTTTCGATGGCGTCGTTCACGGTGGCGACGTCCTCGCCGAGCAGGTTTTCCGTGTCGATGATCGAATCGTTGACGCTGATCGACGTATCGTCTCCGGTTTCGCCGTCCGCCCACGCCGCCGTCCCCGTCATGCCCGATGCACAGACGGCCGTCGCAAGCGCCATCAGCACGCACAGCAGCATGGTCCACATCCGTGCACATGTGGACAACCCTGCACGCCGACACGCCGAAACCGTGAACCGGGGGGCACATTCGTCCACATGACCCTGTTTTGCCGAGGTGAAATCGCGATTTGTCATAGTCTCCACCTTAGCGGCTGTCCGGACCGTCGCCACCACAACTCAGCCGGCCACCCGCCGGCAACGGCACAACGAAAGGAAACCACCATGCCACAGTACGTCGTCGATTCCGAACAGTTGCAGAGCTCGGCCGCCGCGGTCTCCGGCTCCGTATCGCAGATCCGCAATGCGGTGAGCGGCATGTATGCCAATCTCAACGCCTTGCAGGGCGTCTGGCGCGGCGGAGCCGCCACGCAGTTCACTGCGGTGGCCCAGCAATGGCAAGCCGCCCAGCAGCAGATGGAACAGTCGCTCGAAGCCATCCAGAACGCCCTGCAGCAGGCCTCCATGGTCTATGCGGACGCCGAGATGAACGCCTCGCGCCTCTTCGCCAACTGATTCGCGCCTGCCAGCCGGCGTCCATACGCCGGTCGGCAGGTACACATCGCACCGAGGCGGCCCGTCACAACAACCAGCAACCGCGGCGGGCCGCCCCCGCCATGTCCTCCTCACCGCGCTGACGCCTGCCGTTGCACCCGCCGCAGAGGCGGTTCCCCTCCGCGCGCTCCCGAGATATCCCCGGAGACGCAAACGAGGGGTTCCCGCCGCAATATATCGGCGGAAACCCCTCGATCATTCATTCAGTCACGTACACCGGCGTGGCCGTCGGCGCGCGTGACATTGCACTGATCCTCTAGGGATCAGTAGCCCATGTCGGCACCCTGAGCCGGAGCGGCGGTCTTCGGTTCCGGCTTGTTGGCCACCACGGCCTCGGTCGTCAGGAACAGACCGGCGATGGAGGCGGCATTCTGCAGGGCGGAACGGGTCACCTTGACCGGGTCGGTGACGCCGGCGGCGAGCAGGTCCTCGTAGGTGTTGGTCGCGGCGTTGAGGCCCTGACCGTCGGGCAGGGAACGAACCTTGTCGATGACCACGTCACCGGACAGGCCGGCGTTCTCGGCGATCTGCTTGATCGGGGCTTCGATGGCGCGGAAGACGATGGCGGCACCGGTGGCCTCGTCGCCTTCGAGCTTGACGTCGCCCTTGGCCTTCGCGGCAGCCTGAATCAGGGCCACGCCGCCGCCGGGCAGCAGGCCTTCCTCAATGGCGGCCTTGGCGTTGCGCACGGCATCCTCAATGCGGTGCTTGCGCTCCTTGGCCTCGACTTCGGTGGCGGCACCGACCTTGATCACCGCAACGCCGCCGGCCAGCTTGGCCAGACGCTCCTGCAGCTTCTCGCGGTCGTAGTCGGAATCGGTGTTCTCGATCTCGGCACGGATCTGGGCCACGCGGGCGTCGATGTCCTCCTTGGAGCCGGCACCCTGCACGATGGTGGTCTCATCCTTGGAGACGATGACCTTCTTGGCGTGGCCGAGCACGGAGACGTCGATGGAGTCGAGCTTGAGGCCCAGCTCGTCGGACACCACCTGGGCGCCGGTGAGGATGGCCATATCCTGCAGCATGGCCTTGCGGCGGTCGCCGAAGCCCGGAGCCTTGACGGCGCAGGACTTGAAGGTGCCGCGGATGTTGTTGAGGATCAGGGTCGGCAGCGCCTCGCCGTCGACGTCCTCGGCGATGATCAGCAGCGGCTTGCCGGTCTTCATGACCAGCTCGGCGATGTGGACCACGTCCTGCTGGCTGGAGACCTTGCCGGAGGTCAGGAGGATGTACGGATCCTCGAGCACGGCGGTCTGGTCGTCCTGATTGGTGACGAAGTACGGAGCGATGTAGCCCTTGTCGAAGCGCATGCCCTCGGTGAACTCGAGGTCCAGACCGAAGCGGTTGTTGTCCTCGACGGTCACGACGCCGTCCTGGCCGACCTTGTCCAAGGCCTCGGCGATCTTCTCGCCGACTTCCGGATCAGCGGCGGAGATGGTCGCGGTGGCGGCGATCTGGTCCTTGGTCTCCACATCCTTGGCGGCGGCGACGAGCTCCTTGACGATGGCGTCGGAGGCCTTCTCGATGCCGCGGCGCAGCGCGATCGGGTTGGAGCCGGCGGTCACGTTCTTCAGGCCTTCGTGCACGAGGGACTGGGCCAGCACGGTAGCAGTGGTGGTGCCGTCGCCGGCGACGTCGTCGGTCTTCTTGGCGACTTCCTTGACCAGCTCGGCGCCGATGCGCTCGTACGGATCCTCAAGGTCGATTTCCTTGGCGATGGACACGCCATCGTTGGTGATGGTCGGCGCGCCGTAGGTCTTGTCCAGCACGACGTTGCGACCCTTCGGGCCCAGCGTGACCTTGACGGTGTCGGCAAGCTTGTCGAGACCAGCGAGCATTCCCTGGCGAGCTTCGTCGTCGTATGCAATGATCTTTGCCATCTGTTTTCCTCCAACATGGCTGTTGAGTGTGGTTCCACGTCGGGGGTCCGGAGCGATGCGCCCGGCCGTCAGCTGCCGTTCGTTATCACTCTCGCTCCCCGAGTGCTAACTGCGAGATTAGCACTCTCGACCGTCGAGTGCCAACACGGCGGCGCGCGAATACGCCCATAGCCAACATTCCGAGGCCTGCGAGCCGTTGCATATACGAAACAAGGCTCCCGAAGGAGCCTTGTTCGGCGTTGTCCGCCGCTCGGAGTTCCGTCTCCGCCCGATCTCAATCGAGCTTGGAGACATCCTTGGCCTGCATGCCCTTGGGGCTGCGCTCGGCCTCGTAGCGGACCTTGTCGCCCTGCTCGAGGGTGCGGAACCCATCGGACTGGATGGCGGAATAGTGGACGAACACGTCGTCCCCGCCGTCGTCCGGAGTAATGAACCCGTACCCCTTCGCCGAGCTGAAGAATTTCACGGTACCCTGTGCCATATCGACTTCCTTCGTGGCGCCAAGCCTTCGCTCCACGGGCACAAACGCGTGCCCGCGCCCCCTCGGCGCTCCCACCATTGTAGGACGGGAGCGCAGGGAAACGCCGATGCGACCGGCACTTGGGATCGTTCGCTACTTCACTTCATGAGCACGGCGACGACGGGCGCGGACACGGACGGCGACTGCGCCACGACGTCAATGCCGAGCCGCTGCGCCACGTCCTCCGCGGTCGCCTTGTCCGCTTCGTTCTGGTACCAGACGGTGGAGGCGTCCGGCAGCATGGAGCGGTTCGTCGGGTTGGCGGCGCTGGCGTTGGAGTAGCCGGCGCTTTTGAGCTTGGCGGCGTTCTGGGCGCCGTAGCCGTTGCGTCCCACGCCGTTGATGACCACGACCTTGCTGGACTTGTTCACCGTGGAAGCGGCAGAGGACGCCGCAGCCGGAGAGGACGCCGCCGAGGACGTCGCCGGGGACGAAGGAGTCGCCGCGGAAGCGCTCTGGGACGCAGAAGCAGAAGCGGACGCCGTCGCCTGGGCATCGCCCGACTGCGAGGCGGCCGGTTCGCTCGTGGAGACGGCCCCGCCGGCCACGGAGGCGGACGTGGACTGCGAGGCCGCAGGCGTGCCGCGCAACGCATTGCCGGTCAGCGCCCAGACGGCCAGACCGCATACCGCGGCCACCAGCAGCACGATGAGGTACGGGGCCAGACGCGCACCGAGCGAACGCGGACCGCGATGCACACCCACCGGACCGGCGGGCGGATTGTCGAATTCATCGGGCGTGTATGACTCTTGGGACATGCTCTCCTCCATTCACAGCTATGGGCCAGTCTAGCCGGTGCGCTGCCCCGAGGTCCACTGTGTTTCCCGACGGTTCGCATGACGGGCTACAGTGGGGCGCATGATCAAACCCCTGAGCGAACTCGTGGACCCGGGCTGGGCCAAGGCACTGGCCGGCGTGGAGCCGGACATCCACCGGATGGGCGACTTCCTGCGCGGCGAACTGCGCGCCGGCCGCCCGTACCTGCCGGCGAGCCACGACATTCTGCGCGCCTTCACCATACCCTTCGACTCCATCAAGGTGCTCATCGTGGGCCAGGACCCTTACCCCACGCCGGGCAACCCCGTGGGCCTGAGCTTCTGCGTGGCTCCGGACGTGCGACTGCCGGCGAGTCTGGTGAACATCTACAAGGAGCTCACGGACGATCTGGGCGTGCCGATGCCGCCGAACGGCGATCTGACGCCGTGGACGCACCGCGGCGTCATGCTCCTCAACCGATGTCTGACGGTTGGCGTGGGCCAGCCGAACAGCCATGCGGGCAAGGGATGGGAGACGATCACCGACGAGGCGATCCGCCAGCTCAACGCGCGCACGGACGCCGACGGCAACCCGAAGCCGCTGGTGGCGATCCTGTGGGGCAAGAAGGCGCAGACGCTCGAGCCGCTGCTCACCCACGCGGCACTCATCGAATCCGCGCACCCGAGCCCCATGTCCGCACGCTACGGGTTCTTCGGCTCCAAGCCGTTCTCGCGGGCCAACGAGGCCCTGAAGGCCATGGGCGCCGAACCGGTCGACTGGGATCTCACCCATCGCTGAATCGCGCCCGCGGTCAGCTTGCATGGCTACAGTGGTCCGCATGGCTTTATTCCCGAATGGTCCACTGTCCGCTCCCCTTCCGCCCGCTCCGGCCGTCCCCGCGCCGGCGCCCGCCGCCCAAGGCGCACTGCTCACCGCGCAGGACGCACAGCATGCCCGGCAACTGGCGGACCGCGTTCGCACCCGTTTCTCCAGCACGCTCATCGGCCAGGAGAAGCTGCGTGAATCGCTGATCGTCACCATGGTCGCGGGCGGTCACATCCTCATCGAATCGGTGCCGGGGCTGGCCAAGACGACGGCGGCCCAGACGCTGGCCACGTCGGTGTCCGGCACGTTCAAGCGCGTGCAGTGCACGCCGGACCTCATGCCCTCGGATCTTGTGGGCACGCAGGTTTTCGACTTCGCCTCGCAACAGTTCGCCACGCAGATCGGCCCGATCCACGCCAACTTCGTGCTGCTCGACGAGATCAACCGCTCCAACGCGAAGACCCAGTCCGCCATGCTCGAAGCCATGGCGGAGGGTGCCACCACGATCGGCGGCGAACGCATCGCGCTGCCCAAACCGTTCATGGTGATCGCCACGCAGAATCCCATCGAGGAGGAGGGCACGTACAACCTGCCCGAGGCGCAGATGGACCGTTTCACCATGAAGGCCGTCATGACGTATCCGACGGAGGCCGAGGAGACTGACATGCTCAGGCTGCTCACGCGGCGTGGGTCGGACATGCCGGACTTCGCCGCCCCCGATCAGGACCGCATCTCCGTGCACGACGTGGAGTTCCTGCGCGCGGCAGCCCGGCGCGTCCACGTTTCGGACGCGATCATGGGCTATGCGGTGGATCTGGCCGCCACGACGCGCGGCGCGGGATCGCATCCCATTCAGGGGCTCGCCGCCTCGGTGCGGCTCGGTGCCAGCCCTCGCGCATCGATCGCACTGACGCGCATCGGCCAGGCGAACGCACTGCTCGCCGGCCGCGACTATGTAGTGCCCGAGGATCTCAAGTTCTGGGCGCACGAAGTGCTGCGCCACAGGGTGATCCTGACCTTCGAGGCGCTGGCGGACGGCGTGACCAGTGATCAGGTCATCGACGACGTGGTCAAGGCGGTTCCCGTTCCATGATCGGCGCGAAGCCTGACGATCCGGTCCGCAGGAAGATCGAGGCGCTGGGCCGCAAACTCACGCTGCCGACCGTCTCACGGGCACTCGGCGTGCTGGAGGGCGAGCATGCCTCGCAGCGCTCCGGCGGCGGCGACGATTTCATGGACGTCCGCGTGTACATGCCCGGCGACGAGGCGCGGCTCATCGACTGGAAGACCAGCGCGCGGTCGGGCCGCCCGATGATCGTGGACAAGGAGCGGCGAGCCACAAGCCGCGTGTGGATGCTCATGGACGTGGGCCGCGAGATGACGGGCGGCTGCCTGAGCGGCGAGCAGGCCTGGCAGGTGGCGGCGAACGCCTTGCGCATGTTCGCGGCGCTGTCGCTGCGCCGTTCCGACGACATCTCTCTGGTGTTCGGCGATGCGGCATCCATTACGCGCGTGCCGTTCAACGGCGGTTTCGCGCGGTTCGAGCACGTACTGGACAAGGCGTTGGAGCGCCGGTGGGACCACCCGCGGCATATGGATGCGCTGCTGGAGTATGCGCGGCGGATCAAGGACCGGTCGGCGCTGCTGGTGATCGCCACGGACGAGACCGCGTTGGCGGATCGGCATATTGAGGCGATCCGCATGCTCGCGCAGAGCCATCCGCTCGTGGTGGTGGACGTGGCCACGCTCAACCCGTTCGCGGCGCGCCGGTCCGGCCTTCGGGTGGTCGACGCGCCGAGCGGCCGTTCTCTGCCGGCGTTCCTGGCCGCCGCCGCAAGCGAACGGGAGGTCCAGACGCACCGCGAGTATGTTGCCGCCGCGTTGAGACGGGAGCTGACGCGTTGCGGTGCGACGATGATCCGTTCCGATTCGAGCGAAGGCATGTTCGCCGCGTTCGTGCGGCTCGTCTCGTCGTCGTCCCCGGCGGTGGGCGCATACGGAAGGACGAACCGATGATCGATGCTTTTCGGACGGCACCCGGCGCTCTGGCGCTGAACGTATCGTCCCTGTCCCCCCTGGCACCGATGGGCGTACCCGTATGGCTGATCGCGGTATGCGCGGCTTGCGCGGGGCTGTGCCTGATCGCCGTGGTGGTTGCGGCATTGCCTTCCCGGCCGAGGCGCAGAGCCGATCCGGTCCGCGGTGCGCACATGACGGCGAGCGACGCGAATCGGTGGCACCGGCGCGTGGACCGCATCGTCAAACGATACGATGCCGGCGAGATCGGACGAGAGAAGGCTTTCGCACAACTGGCGGCCCTGGTGCGTGAGTTCGCTTCGACGGCTACCGGCACCGATATGAGCACGCACACGCTGGCGGACTTCGGCCGCATGCCTCGCACGGACCGCAACCGTGAAGGCGTAGATCTGTTGCGGCAGACCGTGGCCGCACTGTACCCGCCGGAATTCGCGGATGAGCTGTCCAACGCGCAGGCGCGTGCGGTCACGGTGGCTCAGGGTGCCGGATGGGTGTCGAATCTCGTGGATAGGTGGCGTTGATGGAATCGGGAATGGGCGCACTGCAGTGGCGTTGGCCATGGGTGATGCTCGCTGCCGTGGCGATCGTGGCGATCGTACTCGCGGCGGTGTATGCCGTATGCGTGCGGCGCGAGCGGCGGGAACGTCATGCGCAGAAGCTCGCGTCAGGCGGCGCTGCGGTGAAGGTATGGAGTCTGGATGAGGATCTGGGCGGGGAATTCGCCTCGCTGATGCTGCGCCGTTGGAGGCTGTTCGGCCGCATCGGAACCGGCTTGCTCGCGTTGATGCTGGCCGTGGCGATCGTGCTGGCGGGCCGGCCGGCCACGGTGGATGCGAGTGCCGAGCGCAGCGCCTCGAGGGACATCGTGCTGTGTCTGGACGTTTCCGGTTCCGCACTGCCGTACGACCGCGAGGTCATAGCCTCGTACCTTGCGCTCGTGGACCGGTTCCGCGGCGAGCGCATCGGTCTGAGCATCTTCAATTCCACGTCACGCACGGTGTTTCCCCTGACCGACGACTACGATCTGGTCCGCTCGCAGCTGGGCGAGGCAAGCGACCTGCTGGCGGGCGTGCAGACGCAGGACGACATCAACAAGATGAACGATCAGGACTATCAGAAGGTGTCCGACTGGCTGGCCGGCACGCAGAACCGCAAGCAGTCGACGAGTCTGATCGGCGACGGGCTGGTCAGCTGTGCGGCCATGCTGCCGGGGTTCTCCGCATCCGGCGACGCCTCGGCTGCGCAGGCCTCCGGGCGCAGCGCGTCGATCGTGCTCGCCACGGACAACGTGGTGTCCGGCTCGCCTACGTATACGCTCGCCGAGGCGCTTGATCTCACCCGCGAGGTGGGCATCACCGTGGACGGCCTGTTCTCCGGTCCACAGCAGAGCGAATCCGATGCGGCCACGCAGGAGATGAAGTCGCTCGTCGAATCGCATGGCGGCGTGTTCCTCACCCGGCATGACGGCGATTCGGTGAATGCGCTGGTGCGCGAGATCGAAAGCCGCCGCGCCGCCGAGACCGAACAAAGCGATCAGGCCGGACTGGCGGACGCGCCGGGATGGTTCGTTCTGGCGCTGGCCGTGCTGTTCCTGTGCTATCTGACCGTGGTCTGGAGGCTCAAGCGATGAGCGATTTCACCTTCTCCCCCGCACTCGGCTGGATCGCAGGTCCTTTCGTCGCCGCCGCGCTCGTCATCACCGCGATCGCATACGCGGCGTGGTTCATCCGCCGCCGCGCGGATACGGACGCCACCGATGCCGCATGCGTGCGCCGGGTGCTCATCGCCCTCGTACTGGCCGCGATGGTCATGACGCCGGGCATGCGGGTGACGACCACGAGCCGGGCGGTCAACGCCACGGATGTGTTCATTGCCGTGGACGTGACCGGTTCGATGGCCGTCGAGGATGCCGGCTACGGCAGCGAAACGCCGGTGAGCCGTCTGGATGCGGCGCGGTCCGTGGTCCATGACGTGACGCGCCTGTACCCGGATGCGAGCTATGCGGCGGTGAGCTTCGGCGTGAACGGCAATCTGGACGTGCCCCTGACGCCGGACGGCCGGGCTATCGAGAACTGGGCGGACACGCTGACCACCGAATCCACGGCCGTGTCCTCCGGTTCGAGCCTGGACGCGCCGATCGACCGGCTCTTGGTGGCGGCGAAGGCCGCGAAGGACAAGCATCCGGACGATACGGTGCTGCTGTATCTCATCACCGACGGCGAGCAGACGAGCGGCAAGACGAGACGGACGTTCTCCTCACTGCGCATGTGGGTGGATGACGCCGTGGTAATCGGCGTCGGCTCCGCTCAGGGCGGCAATGTGCCGCTGTCCGCCGATGCAGCGCAGGGGGCGCAGGCAGGCCAGTGGGTGATCGACCCGTCCACCGGGCAGCCCGGCGTCTCGAAGCTGGACGAGGGCAACCTCACCGCCATTGCGGACGAGCTGAGCGGCACCTACGAGCACGTGGACGGCACGCACACGCTGGCATCGGGCGCCTCCGCGAAGACGTCCGGTCAATACCGGCTCACCTCCACGGCCAAGGAACGCACGCGGATAGCGCCAGTCGTCTGGCCGTTGACCTTCGCGCTGCTGGCATTGCTGATCTGGGAGGCCGGCTCATGGCTGGCCGTGTCGAGGAGACTCATATGAGAAGACGGATCATCGCCATCGTGCTGGCCGTGGCGCTGGCGCTGGCCTGCGCATGGACCGGCATCAACGTGCTGGCCGTGCGCTCCTATGACGCTGCCACGGTATCGCTCGCCCGCAATCTGGAGGCTGCGACGAAGGAC
The DNA here is from genome assembly GCF_056357235.1 of Bifidobacterium sp. LH_389. NCBI lineage: Bacteria > Bacillati > Actinomycetota > Actinomycetes > Bifidobacteriales > Bifidobacteriaceae > Bifidobacterium > Bifidobacterium sp. LH_389. The sequence continues at coordinate 176,352 of NZ_JBKEVR010000001.1, read as the reverse complement.
GACGCCGATCTGGACCGGCTCAGCGCGGCCCAGCAGCAGACCGACGCGCAGTTCGCGGACGCGGGCATGCTGCGCGTAGTGCTGCTGCCGTCCATCGGTGGACCGATCGATGCCAACACGGAGGTTTCACGGCAGCTGACCGCGATGATCGCCGCCGCGTTGGCGGCCCAGAGGGGCGATTCCGAGGACGGCACGGGGCAGAACGGCTCCGGGCAAGGCAACGGGCAGAACGGCCAGCAGCAGAATGAACGGGGGCTGAGCGAGGAACAGCAGCAGAAGGTGGACGAGCTCATTCGTCAGAACCAGCAGCTGCAGGCTGCTTCACCGACGCCGAGCGCCTCCGGCACCACTTCTTCCGCTCCGGGCGAACAATCGACGGCCAAACCGTGGTGATTCGGCGGCATTGCGCCACTCGTCCACATTCGACCACAGACCCCTGCGGATTGGACCCACGCGCGCCCATGGTGTGCGATGGAATGCATGAACACTGCATTTGACCCACAGAACTGCCAATGTCATATGACCGCGCCGACCACCAGAGCCGACGTCGAAAGACTCCTGCGCGAAAGCGAGAAGAGACTCGACGAAGCCCAGACGGTTGCCGACGCCTCACGCGCGCTGCACTGGACCGGAGCTGCATCGGAACACTACCGGGAGACGCTGCGCACGCTGTACTACGATGCCATGCGAGCCAAACTCTCACTCGATGTCGTCCGGAAACTGGCATGGAGGTGAACCGTGAACTGGCAGGTATCGACCAGAGTATATGGCGGGCCGCAAGCCACGGAGGCAGATCTCGACCATTTCACCGCCATAGCGGATTCGCTCGAGAGCATCGCGCAAAGTCTGTCCAACATGGCGTTCGCATGGCGAAGCAACGCCAAGGAATTCGCGTACACCGCCTACTGCATGCCGGGATGCCCGTCCTCGAGAGGGATCATCCAGCCCTGTCACGAAGGCGTGGATTATCCGGCGCTGGAGCGTAACGCCGAGGAACGCGCAGCGGAGTTCACCGCATTATCGGATAGGTTCCGGGATTGCAGCGAGCAGGTCGCCCGCACCTACTCCACCTATTCCGAGGCGGACCACATTGCCACCAGATTCATCAACGAAGGCGTGCAGGCCCTGTATTCGGTTCCCGGCTATTCCATTCCCCTCTGGGCGGGCACAGCGGTCAACGTGCTCGGAGCCATCGTAGGCGGCAGCATCAAGGAGGGGCATGGGGACCTGTCCTGGATGTCCTATTTTACCTCCGAAGCGCAGGAAGGCATACTCAGTGCCGCCGGCGCCCAGCTCGGCGGCAAATTCTGGGAGAGGTTCCCGTTCGGCGGCGCGTTGGCCACCAATGAAGTGAACGAAGGCGCAACGGCGGTCAGCGCATGGACCGCACCGATCGTGAATCTGTTCCAAGGCAACAAGCTCGAAGTCCACCCCGTGGTCCCGAACCGGCCATTCCTCGATGCGCCGCGATCCATCGAAGCGGCGATGAACAACCTGTACCGGCTCGGACGGGAACGGCTTGGCGAGGGCGAAGGCGGCACCGGTCTCGACTACGGCACCATCGCCATCCAGAAATTCAGGAACGCCGACGGTACCGTCAACTGGCTGGTTACGATCCCGGGCACGGACGGGTACTTCAATTCGCCATTCGGCTGGCTGCAGAACGCAGAACTCATGAGTGACGACGAACGAGTACGCATGGAAGCGGACAGCGCCCGCATGGTAGCCGAGGCGATGCGCCAAGCCGGCATCGGCAAGAACGATGCCGTAACCATGATCGGCCATTCGCAGGGCGGCATCGTAGCGGCGGTCCTCGCATCGGATCTCAAGGACCGATACGACATCCGTCATATCGTCACCTGCGGGTCTCCCATTGCAAACCATCCGATTCCCGAACGCACATGGGTGACCAGCGTGGAGGACCGAGACGAACTGGTATCGAATCTGGACGGTGCCCAGAATCCGATGAAGGACACTTGGCTCACGATCCGAGGCACCACCAAGCCGGGTACCTCGGATCCCGGCAATCCGTTCGGTTCCACCACCGTTCCAGAAGCGGGGACCGGCAGAACGCTGACGCACGAGATGCCCTATCTGCAAACGGCATTCCGAAACGCATCGATGCAAGGGTCTTCGGCATTGAACACCCACGAACGGCACTTCGACAATCTGGTATCCGGACAGCTGGAGGAAACGACGTACTATCAGGGCAGGATGCGGCACGATCTCAAAGGAGTAGCGCAAAACGCCAAAGATCTTCAGGATCAGGTGCAGCAGGCCTTACGCGAGCACAAGATCAAAGAGGCGATCGAACCGATCAAGGACCGTGCATTGGACACGGCCAAGAAGACGGTCAAGGACCGGCTCGACGACGCATTGCGCGCGGTTCACGGCAGGAAGTAGGCTGGATGCCATGAATCTTACCGACATCACCCCTGCAATCGCACTGACCCCGCTCGACGGCCGCTACCACAAGGCCACCGCGCCGCTCGTCGAATACCTGAGCGAGCCGGCGCTCAACCGCGAACGTATGCGCGTCGAGGTCGAGTGGATGATCCTGCTGGCCAACGGCTTCGACGGCAACGGCAACCAGCCGATCGTCGAAGGCGTCAAGCCGTTCACCGAGGCGGAGATCGCGTTCCTGCGCGCCATCCCCGAGGACTTCGGCGCCGAGGGCATCGCCCGCCATGCCGCGCACGAGGCCGTCACCCACCATGACGTAAAGGCCGTGGAATACTACATCGACGACCAGATCGACCTCGCCGCCGATCGTCTCGGCGCCGACACGCAACTCAACGACCGCATCAAGACGCTCGTGCACTTCGCCTGCACCTCCGAGGACATCAACAACCTGTCCATCGCCCGCTGTGTGAAGAACGCCATGGAAAAGGTGTGGACGCCCGCGTTCACGGCGATCATCGACCATCTGGCCGGCAAGGCGGAGGAATACCGCAGCATGCCGCTGTTGAGCCTCACCCACGGCCAGCCGGCCACGCCGACCACGCTCGGCAAGGAGCTCGCCGTCTACGTGTACCGTCTGCGCCGCCAGCTCAGGCATCTGGAAGATCAGGAGTATCTGGGCAAGATCAACGGTGCGACCGGCACGTTCGGCGCCCATCTGGCCGCGTGCCCGAACGTGGACTGGATCGCCGTGTCCCGCGAGTTCGTGGAGCATCGCATGGGCCTGACGTGGAACCCGCTGACCACGCAGATCGAAAGCCACGACTGGCAGGCCGAGCTGTACTCGACCGTCTCCCACGCCAACCGCATCATGCATAACCTGTGCGTGGATGTGTGGATGTACATCTCCCGCGGCGTGTTCGCTCAGGTACCGGTCAAGGGCGCCACCGGCTCGTCCACCATGCCGCACAAGGTGAATCCGATCCGCTTCGAGAACGCGGAGGCGAACTTCGAGATCAGTTGCGCGCTGCTCGACACGCTGTCCGCCACGCTGGTCGAATCCCGCTGGCAGCGCGACCTGACCGATTCCACCACGCAGCGCAACATCGGTTCGGCGCTTGGATACAGCCTGCTCGCCCTGCACAATCTGCTCGGCGGACTCGGCTCCATCCATCCGAACGAGCATGCCATCACCGCCGAGCTCGATTCGAACTGGGAAGTGCTCGGCGAGCCGATCCAGACCGCCATGCGCGCCTGCGAACTCAGGGGCCTGCCCGGCATGGACAAGCCGTACGAGAAAGTCAAGGAACTCATGCGCGGTCATCAAATCAGCCAGGAGGACGTCGAGGCGTTCATCGACCGCCAGTCCTTCGATCCCGAGACCGCCGCGCGATTGAAGGCGCTCACGCCGGCCACCTACACCGGGGTCGCGGCCAAGCTCGTCGACTTCGCCCGCTGACGCCGCACAGCCCGGACCACGGCGAACCCATGGATCGACAGTCGGCAGTCAAAATCACGGACACGGCCCCGCGGCGCGTCCGTGATTTCGGCGATCTGGTACGCATGGCGGCCTCGGCGATCGGATGCGCGGCCGTCATGCTCGTCGCCGTGTTCATGCGGGGGCTCGCCGCCGGCGTGGAGATGGATGTGCATTCGGCCAGCGGCCTGGTGGCATGGCTGGGTGACCTGCCCGCGCTGATGATCTCGCAGATGGCCACGTTCGCCGTGGTGTTCAGCGTGCTCATCCAGATCGTCGTGGCACGCGAATGGCGGCAGGCCGTCAGCGCACCGATCGCCCTCGTGGGCGGCTATGCGATCGCGGCCGTCGCTTCGACGCTGATCGGCGCATTCGGTTCGGACACGCTGCTGGCCGGCCTGTGGTCCGTCACCAGCAACCGCGGTCCCCTGCTGCCCGATCTGTACGCCGGCATGGCGGCTTTCCTGACCGCCGCAGGTCCCAAGCGCCTGCGCTCGACGGTCAAATGGGGATGGAACGTCACCTACGCCGTGGCCGTGATTCTGGTGATGCTGAACACCAATTCCCTCTCCGGTGTACTCCTGTCGTTCCTGCTGGGCCGTCTGGTCGGACTCGCCGTGCGACTGGCCGTCGGCACGCAGAATCAGGGAGTCTGGGGCCCCGCCCTTGCGGATGCGCTCGAGGGGCTCGGACTCAAACCCGGCGCACTCGTCAGACGGCAGGATCGCCGGCACGACCCGAACGCATTGACCGCCACGCTGGACGATGATCTGGTCGATTCGACGCGCATTTACGATCTGACGGACGATTCGGGCCGCACCTACGTGGTGTCCGTGCTGGATGCGCAGGCCCACACCTCCGGCTATCTGGCGCAGGTCTGGCAGTGGCTCAAGCTGTCCGGGGCCTCCGTGCGGCGCGACCGGTCGGTGCGCGACAGCGTCCAGCATCATCAGGCGATGCTCCTGTTGCTCGCCAATGCGGGGCTGCCCGCCATGCGACCGTACGCCATCGCGGAGCAATCCGAATCCGCGTTCCTCGTCTTCGACGTCTCGCCCCGTCTCACCCCGCTCATCCGCACCGGCAATGCCGGACATGCCGACGGCTTCGCGATGGACGAGGCATGCATGGAAGCCTACCTGCGTTACCTCGATGCAGCCCACCGCAGGGGCATCACCCACCGCAGCATCACGCCCGCATGCCTTGCGCAGCTGGCCGACGGCACCAACACGCCGGTGATCGCCGGCTGGCAGACCGGCGACGCGGCAAGCTCCGCCGTCAACATCGCCATAGACCGCGTGCAGCTGCTCGCCCTGCTGGCCACGCTCGGCGGCACGGACCTTGCAATCGCGGCAGCGCGAAAGGTCTGGCCGGACGGCAAGCTCGTGGATCTGGTACCGTTCGTCCAGCCTGTGGCGGTTCCCAAAGCCACCCGGTCCCTGCCGCAGTGGCGCAAGCGCATTCTGGACGATCTGCGCGCCGGGCTGCGCGCCCTAGCGGACGAGGAGTCCGCGGAGGCGCTGCCCACGGTGACGCTCAGCCGGTTCTCGGTGCGTTCGTTCGTGGCGACCGCGCTGCTGGTGGTGGCACTGGCGGTGATCGTCACGCAGCTCAATATGGAGCAGGTGATCGAGGCTGTGCGCAATGCCAATCCGTGGATGGCGGCGCTGAGCTTCGCGTTCGGGTGCCTGACCTGGGTGGCATCCGGCATCACGCTCGGCGCGTTCATCGACCGGGAGCGAAGGGACCCCGCAGGCATTTTCATGTCCCAGGCGGCGTCCAGCTTCGCCTCCGTGTCCATGCCCGCCGGCGTGGGTCCGGCGTTCGTGAACCTGCAGTATCTGCGTCGCATCGGTTACCGCGGGCCGCAGGCCACGGCCGTCATGAGCGCGGTGCTGGCCCTGCAGGTGATCGCCACCTGCCTGCTCATCGTGGGCATTGGCGTGTTCACCGGTCGCAACACGTTCTCCGGCATGGTGCCCACGAATACGCTGGTCATCGTCGTCAGCGCCGTGGTGGTGATCGTGGTCGCAGCCATGGCCGTTCCGCGCGTGCGCCGACTGGTCAGGGAACGCGTGCTGCCCGTGGTGGCCGCCTACGCCCGCCAGCTGGCGGACCTGCTCACGCGCCCCCGCCAGCTCGCCGTGGGGGCGATCGGTGCGATCCTGCAGAGCATGTGCTTCGGACTGTCGTTTTGGGCGGCGCTCATGGCCTTCGGGTGGCAATCCAACGTGTTCGAGACCACGTTCGTGTTCCTGCTGGCCAACTCGCTTGGTTCGGCTGTGCCCACGCCGGGCGGTCTGGGTGCCGTGGAGGCGGCACTCATGGGCGGTTTCGCGGCCACGGGCATCCCCTCCGCCGTGGCATTAAGCGCCACACTGCTGTACCGTCTGGTCACCTACTGGCTGCGCATTCCGCTGGGTGCCGCGGCCATGGAGTGGCTGAGCCGACGCAATCTGGTGTAAACGGAGCGCATCCGGCCTCTAAATCCGTGAAAAACCCTTGAAAATGCGGCATTTTGAAGGGTCATGCGCTAATATCTATAGCTGACCGATGGGTTTCCGGATCAAGGAGGAAGCCCCCGACAGAAGGAATGCTTTACCATGGCATACAACAAGTCTGATCTCGTGTCCAAGATCGCGCAGAAGTCGAACCTCACCAAGGCTCAGGCCGAGGCTGCGGTCAACGCCTTCCAGGACGTGTTCGTCGAGGCTCTGCAGTCCGGCGAAGGCCTGAAGCTCACCGGCCTGTTCTCCGCCGAGCGCGTCAAGCGCGCCGCCCGCACGGGCCGCAACCCGCGCACCGGCGAGACCATCAAGATCCCCGCCTCCTACGGCGTGCGCATCACCGCCGGCTCCCTGCTCAAGAAGGCCGTCACCGAGTGAATACACCGCGCATGCGGTTCTGATTCCCCGAGTGGAACAGCCATGTGAAAGGGCTCCCTGACAATAACGTCGGGAGCCCTTTCGCGTTCACGTGGACCATACACGCCATGCACACGGCGCCGCTCAGCCTCAGCCCAATTGCGCCATGACGTGGCGCCACTGTTCGGTCGGCTCGCAGCTGAACGGATCGAGCAGTTCGCAGTCGACGCGTACAGGCAACATGACCGTCGTATGCGTCCAATCACACGACCACTGTGCGCCGGTCTCCAGCGCCTTGGCCACGAATGCACCGCGCAAGGCGGCACGCGTATCCGCAGGCGGGACCGTCATGGCGCGGCGCACGGCGGATTCGGCAAGCAATTCGCGCATGGCACGGTGGGCCTTGAGCGACTCGAACAATCCGCCGTTGGCAATGTCGTGGTATTCCAGATCCAGCTGGGCCAGACGCGCCGGTGATAGGTCCGGATGCCGGCGACGCATGGCTTCGAGCAGCCGCAGCTTGGCGGCCCAATCCACCCAGCCGGACAGGGAGCGCCAATCCCCCGCGGCAATGGCGTCGAGTGCGTGCTCCCACAATTCCAGCACCTGCGCGGCGTCCGGCAGAATCGCATCCATGTGCTCCGCGTGATCCGCAACGAACCGCTTCGCCGCGCCCAGATAGGTACGTTGGATGTCCAGCGCCGTGCGTTCGCGCTCCACGGGCACATCGGCGGCGAGACGAAGCGTCACCCTACCGGTGATATCCCGGCTGACGGCGCGAATGGCCTCACCGGGGTCCGCGAGCGCGCAGCAGGCGAACGGGGACATGCCGCCGGTGCGCTGGCGTTCCTCGATGACGCACAGCACCAGATGGGTGGTGGCGAGTTTCATCCACGTGGCAGTCTGGGAACGGTTGGAGTCGCCGACGATCACATGCAGACGACGGAAACGGTCCGGGTCGGCGTGAGGTTCGTCGCGCGTGTTGACCATGGGCCGCGAGCGCGTGGTGGCGCTGGAGACGGCGTCGTCCAGAAAATCGGCGCGCTGGGTGATCTCGTATCCGTCCGGGGTCTGCCGGCCGGCGCCGCTGAACAGCGGACGGGTGACGAGGAACGGGATGAGTTCGCGTTCGATGGTCTTCAGGGACACCGCCCGGCGCACCAGATAGTTTTCGTGGCAGCCGAAGGAATGCCCGGACGAGTCGACGTTGTTCTTGAACACATGGACGGTTGCGCCGGCGCCATGCGTATGCCGCAACCGTTCCTGCGCGTCCAGGGCGAGTCGGGCCATGACCCGCTCCCCCGCCGCATCCTGTTCGAGGGCCTCCATGGGGGTTCGGGCCTCGGCGGTCGCATACTCGGGATGCGAGCCCACGTCGAGGTACAGGCGGGAGCCGTTGGCGAGGTAGGTGTTGGTGGACCGGGCGCGGGAGACGACCGGCTGGAACATCATCATGGCCACATGACCGGCGTCGCACGGCTGTTCGGTACCGGTGATGCTCACGCCGTACTCGGTTTCGATGCCGAAGATGCGTGCGAAGTCATGGTCGTGCTCGTGGCCGGTCCCGCTCTTGTTCGTGGTGCCGCCGTCGCGCTCGACGCGCAGTTGCGGCATCACTCGCCGCCTTTTTGCACGAAGCGATTGACGTATTCCTCGGCGTTGGTTTCCAGCGTCGATTCGATGTCGTCGAGCAGGGCGTCCAGATCGTCCACCTGTGCGCCGGTCTGCGGGGCGTTGCGCTGCACGGTCTTCTGATCCTGCGAGCCCTGCCCGGCGTACGATTGCTGCTGCTCATGCTGTTCATGCTGCTGCGGCATGGAGAGTTCCTTTCCCAAAAAGCGGGTTTTCCGATGTTACGAATACCGCGATTCCTAGGCGAGATAGCGTTGGATGTCCTCGGTGATGAGCCCGTTCGAGGCGAGCACGTCGTTGTCGCGGTTCCAGTGGATTTCGTCGCCGTTCCACTGACTGAGCTTGCCCTGGGCCTCCCAGACGACCACGGCGCCGGCGGCCACCGCGGGAATGTCCCACGAGTGGAGCATCGGCTCGAAGTAGGCGTCGTATGTGCCGTCCGCCACCTTGCACAGGTCGAGCGAGGCGGGACCCACACGCTTGATGTCCGCGGGCTTGCCGGCGGAGATAGCTCCGACCGTGCGCAGTGCGCGTTCCGCCTCCTTGGCGAAGTACGACATGCCGAAGCTCACCACGGCGCCGTCGAGCGTGGGGGTGATGGACGGCATGGCCTTTTCGCGCTTCTCCCCGATGGGTGTGCGGCGGATGCGGATCGCGCCGTTGCCGCGCGCCGCCACATACGTCAGGCCCAGCGCCGGGGCGTGCACCACGCCCACGATGGGCTTGCCCTCGCCGTGCTCGTCCACCTCGAACAGGGAGATGGTGACGGTCCATTCGGCCATGTTGCGCACGTAGTTGATCACGCCGTCGATGTGGCCCACGCACCAGTAGCGTCCGCCCGGCTTGAGGTTGCCGGATTCGTCCTCCCAGAAGCCGTCGTAGGGATTCACGTGCGTGAGCCTGTTGCGCACGAACCGGATGAGCAAGTCGTCCACTTCGGAAGTGAACTGTTCGCGCTTGGATGGCCGGTACATCATCTTGAGATCGTGCGGGTTCATCTGTTCCTGCAGCGCGTGCTTGCCCGCCTCGATGGCCACGTCCGCCGCCCGCAGTGCCAGTTCACGACATTCCATGTTTCCGCGCTCCTTCGTCTTTCGCAACCGCTGTCTTGTCTTCGTTCGTTCCGCCGCAGTTTCCGCGCGACCCGCAGGCCCACCGGACGCCTTGGCTTTCGATGATACCCGCTGGCATTGAGCGGGGCCGGATGGCTATGATAGCGATTCCAGCAAACCGGCCGCCGACGTGGCGTGGCGCAGAGCCTCCTCGCATTCCGCCCTGCCGAACCGGGTCGGGTCGGCCATGTCGAAGTCGAACGTACCCGAACCGGTCCCGCTGCCGATGGCCTGCGCGTCGCTGCCGTCCAGCACGTCCAGATGGGTCCAGGACGCAGCGGCCACCTCGGCCGGGAACCGTCGGACCATCTGGGCGCGCAGCCACGCCCGCGTGTCCTCGGGAGCCTCGATCGCGGCATGTTCCACGCGGCCCGAATCGAGCACCCGTTCCGCACGCGGCTCCAGACGCGCCCAGACGGACGAACGCGGGTCGAGCGCCGCCCAGCCCAGATCGAACGCCCGCAACCGAGCATCCGACCAGTCGCAGCCACGCTTGCGCCGCAGCCGTTCGAGCAGCTGCCATTTGAACAGCCATTCCACGCGTCCCGCCTCGCCGGTCAGGCCAAGGCGCTCGTCGTCCGTCGCGGCGTGGCGAATGGCGGCCACGTCGGCGAGGGCCTGTCCCCACATCGCCATGACGGATGCGGTGGAGCGGTCGGGCCATGCGGGCTCGCCTCGCGTGTCCGTGCCGTGGAGGACCGCCGCGACCTCATAGACGGCGGCACGCAGCTTGACCTGCATGAGCCATGCGGTGGTGGTGCCGCCGTTCGCCAGCGCAAGAGGTGCGGCGAGCGTCAGGTCGTGCGAGACGTCGTGCATGGCCTGCACCGGGTCCGCCAAGGCCAGCCCGTCGGTGAGGGCCGCAAGGTCGTAGCCGGCGGCGTCGGCGTGTTCGAGCAGCCACAGCAGCATGCTGGTGACACCGAGCTTCAGGACCTGCGGGGTTTCCATGCGGTTCGCGTCCCCCACGATCACGTGCAGGCGGCGCCAACGGTCCGAGGAGGCATGCGGTTCGTCGCGCGTGTTGACGATGGGCCGGTCGAACGTGGTCTGCAGCCCTACGCGCGCGTGCACGTAGTCGGCGCGCTGGCTCAGCTGGTAGCCGGTGCCTTCGCAGCGTTCCCCAAGCCCGATGCGTCCGGAGCCGGCGTAGATCTGGCGGGAGACGAAGTGCGGGGTCATGAGCGCGACGACGGCGTCGAACGGCACACGGCGCTCCATGAGATAGTTCTCGTGCGTGCCCCAGCAGGCGCCCTTGCCGTCCACGTTGTTGCGGTGCAGCACGATGGGCCGACCGGTGGCCACGCTGGCACGTTCGGCGGCGGCCTGCATGATCCGGTCGCCGGCATGGTCCCAGGCGACGGCATCGAACGGGTCCCGGGTCTCCGGCGCGGAGTATTCGGGGTGGGCGTGGTCCACGTAGACCCGTCCGCCGTTGGCGGCGATCACATTGGTGATGTTGAGCTGCGGAGCGTCGGTGAGCATATCCGGCCGGGCCGCGGCGCGTTCGAGCCGGTGGCCGCGCGCGTCGTTGACCGGATCCTCCTGACGGTAGTCCCAGCGGATGTGGCGGGTTGCGGGCGTGGAGGCGCCGTCCACCACGTCGTAGGAGAGCTGGACCGGGTTGTACCGTTCGCCGGAGGATCCGGCGAGGGACACCGCGTATTCGGTTTCGGTGCCCATGATGCGTCTGACGCTCATGCGATCACCGGCCTGATCTCGGCGACCTGACCACGGTCGAGTCCCGTGATGCGCGCCCACTGGGCCGGGTCGGTGTTCGCGATGGCGTCCGCGGTTTCCCGGAACTCCTCGTCCACGGCCCTGCCGAAGATCGCCACGTCGAGCGCCACGTCGGAGCCGGTCTCGATGGACGCCTTGACGGCTCGCGTCTTGGCGCGGTCCACGATGTTCTTCAGGCTGGCGCCGGAGATCACGTCCGCGAAGTATATGGCATCCCAGCCGCCGTCGCGCCGGCGCACGTCGCACACGTGGCGATGGTCGTCACGGGCGAACGCGTCGCGAATCACCAGATCGGTGAGCGCTGGCACGTCGAGCGAGGGGGCGAGCGGCAGGTCGGCGGTCACGTAGTGTCTCAAGATCGAGGCGGCCTGCGCGGCGTCGGGGCGGTCGATGCGGATCTTCACGTCGAGCCGTCCGGGGCGCAGCACGGCGGGATCGATCATGTCCACGCGGTTCGAGGCGCCGATGACGATCACGTTGTCCAGACTTTCCACGCCGTCGAGTTCGGCGAGGAACTGCGGCACGATCGTGGTTTCCACGTCCGAGGAGACGCCGGAGCCGCGGGTGCGCAACAGGGAGTCCATCTCGTCGATGAACACGATGACGGGCCGACCGTCCGCGGCGCGTTCGCGGGCGCGCGCGAAGATGAGCCGGATGAGCCGCTCGGATTCTCCCACGTACTTGTTGAGCAGTTCCGGTCCCTTCACGGACAGGAACACGCCGCTGACGCCCGGCGTGGCCGCGGACAGGCTATGTGCCACGGCTTTGGCGATCATGGTTTTGCCGTTGCCGGGAGGCCCGTACAGGAGCACGCCCTTGGGCGGGCGCAGGTCGTAGCGGCGGAAGAGCGCACGGTGGCGGAACGGCAGCTGGACGGCGTCCTGGATGCGTTCGATCTCGCCGGTCAGGCCGCCGATGTCGTCGAAGGTGACGTCCGGGGTCTCCTCGAGCACCAGATCGGCGTCGTCCTCCGGGGGCAACGCCTCCAAGGCGATGAGGTTGTTGTGGTCCACGAGCACCCGTTCGCCTTTGGACACCGGGGAGGTGACGAGCCCCGCGGCGCGCCGGACCACGCTCAGCGTGCCGGACTGGTCGCGCACGAGCAGACGGGCCGCGTCCAGGGGCTGCTCGACCGTGCGCACAAGTCCGGTGAGCGGGGTTTCCCGGCGTTCCACGAGCACAAGGCTTTCGTTGAGCAGCACGGTCTGCCCGCAGCTCAGCCGCGCCGAGTTCACGGTGGGAGACACGGGTACGATCATCCGGCGCGGACCGTTGACCACCTCGGCGCTGGCATGCTGCACGCCGTCGTCGTCCACGCTGACCTGATCGACCTTCACCACCGTGGCGAAGGTCTTGGGCGGCTGGGCAAGCTGGACGAGCTGCGACTTGGCCTTGCTGAGCTCCTGACTGGCACGGCTGAGCGCCTTGGCGAGCGCATGGTTCTTGGCCTGCAGCCGGTCGAGCCGGTCGGCCATCTCCTCGGGCGTGGTGGCCTCGCCTGCAGCGTCACTCATTCGTGGTCGTCTCCCTTCGCACTGTCCGCGGCCTTCGCTTCGCCGCGCTGGCTCATTACAGTACGCACCTTGCGCACGGCCCACACGGCGATGATCACGATGACGACGGCGATCACGACATCTTCGAACACGCCGAGCGCTCCCTGGATGGCGCACCACTGCGCGCCGAGGCCGTAGCCGACCGAGATGAGGATGGTGTTCCACACGGCCGAGCCGAGCATGGTCCATCCGGTGAACGTGCGGAAGCTCATGCCGTTGAGCCCGGCGGGAATGGAGATGAGCGAACGGACCACGGGAATCACGCGGCCGATGAGCACCGACCACGTACCGTACTTGGTGAACCAGCCGTCCGCCTTGGCAATGTCGTGCCTGCTCACGCCGGGGATCACGTCCGCGGCCCGCTGGATGCGGTGCAGACCCACCCAACGTGCTATGCCGTACAGGGCCCATGCGCCGAGCACCGAGCCGGCCGTGGCCCAGAGGATGGCCGAGACGAGCGAGAACAGGCCGCGCGAGGCACTGAAGCCCGCCAGCGGGAGGATCACCTCGCTGGGGATGGGCGGGAAAATGGATTCGAGGGCGATCGCCAAGGCCACGCCGAGACCGCCGACCTGTTCCATGAGCCAGACGAGCCAATCGGTGATGGCGGCGATGAGACCAGTTCCTGTGGAGCAAACTTCATGCATTCGCCCATTGTCCCAAGGTTTTCCGACAATCGGGGACATGTCCGACGAAACTTTGCAAGCTCTTGAAGAATCCGATCACGGCAGACCCACGCTGTCCCGCCCCGGGCTGCTGGTGATGGATGTGGATTCCACGCTCATCGACGAGGAGGTCATCGACGAGCTGGGCGCGGCCGCCGGTTGCGGCGAACGGATCGCCGAGGTGACCGAGCGCGCCATGCGCGGGGAGCTCGAGTTCTGCGAGGCGTTGCAGGCCCGCGTGGCTCTGCTCAGGGGCCTGCCGGTCGGCGTGTTCGACGAGGTCTACCGCCGCCTGCACTTCACCGAGGGCGCGTTGGAACTCATCGATGAGCTGCACGCACACGGCTGGAAGGTGGGCGTGGTCTCCGGCGGTTTCCATGAGGTGGTGGACCGGCTCGCCGCCGACGCGCACCTCGACTGCTGGATGGCGAACCGGCTGGGCGTGTTCGCGGACGGCACGCTCACCGGCGAAGTGCTCGGCGAGATCGTGACCAAGACCGTCAAGCGCAACGCCCTGCGGCAATGGGCCGAGCGCTATGGCATCCCGATGGTCCAGACGGTTGCGGTGGGCGACGGGGCGAACGACATTCCCATGATTCAGGCCGCCGGACTCGGCATCGCCTTCTGCGCCAAGCCGAAGACCCGTCTCGCCGCCCCCGAGTCCATCAACGTGCGCGATCTGCGCCTCGTGCTGGGCTACCTGCGCTAGGGCGGGCTCAAGAACGTTCTCCCATGCATTGGGCATGCATGAGAAATCACACGCGGGGAACGTCGAACGGCGACTGGCTTGATAGCCCGACATTGGACTGCGTGTCGATATACGGCTGAAGCACGGCGATCACGCGGGGAACGTCGTGTCTGACCGCGTAGTACAGCCGATCGAAATCGAGATCATCATAGTCATGGACTATCCAATCCCGGGTCCCGGCAATGGCCTTCCAAGCGGTTGCCGACTCGGCTTCCCTGAATTCGGCGGAAAGGCGCTTGACATGCTCGCCCACACGTGCCACCGCCATGGCGACCGCATTCTGTGTCTTGTCATCGTCACGGAATTCGTCCGGCGTAAGGTCACCCAGAAAGCGCTGGGCATCCGTCAACGCCCTCATGATCGCGACGATATGGATCATGTCGCGCTCCCCCACACCGGATACCGCGTCACCGCCATCGACGCACATGGCTACACGATCCTGAACATGGGCTTGGACGTAACGCTGTTCGCGAACAGTACGCGTTGCAGGTCCCTGAGCCGATCGCGCTGCGGCTCGAGCAGATAGTCCTTGCGCACCAGATCCACGTCCCTTCCGAACGCATCATGCAGATCGCTACGCAACGCGACGACATCCACCACAGGGTTCGCCTCGGGGGAAAAATGATAGATGAAATCAATGTCGGAATCCGCGCGTCCCTCTCCGCGGGCCATGGAGCCGAACAGGTACAGTTCGTCCACGCCATGCCGCAAGGCGATGGGACGCGCAACGTCCGCGATTTGCTTCGGCGTAATACGGCCGGACATGTCGTCCAATGCCTTGGCATACCGATCGAGGAAGGTCCTTGTCGGATTGCCCTGCGCGGCGCGAGACAGTTCCGGTATGCTGACGCCCATCGCTCGGGCGACGGCATCCCGGGAGAACCCGAGCGTGCGTCGGGTCTCCTCGATCTCGTGAATGTTCGGCATGCCTCCATCTTAGCCAGGAAGATGCCTTCCCGCGCTACCAATGTGATGACGTCTCCCGCTTTCAGCCCAGACGGGCGGAGGCGGACAGGCGGGCGCCGCGGGCCCAGTCGGCTGCGCGCATGGCCTTCTTGCCCTGCGCCTTGACCTGAAGGAGTTCCAGCGGATCGGTGGCGGTACCCACCCACACGTTGCGCTTGCCGGCCCTCAGCTCGCCGGGCCCGAGATCCACGGGCGCGTTGGGCTGGGCGGCCGGGTCGACGGGACGGGCCTCGAGCACGTGCAGCGTGGCCGGTTCGCCGGCCGCATCGCCGGCCGCATCGCCCTCGGCGTACAGATCACACCATGCGCCGGGATTGGGCGTGCAGGCGCGGATCTGCCGGTCCGCGGCGAACGCGGGCACGTCGAAGCGGATGTGGGCGTCCTCCACGGAGATCTTGGCGGCCACCTCGAAGGCGCCGGGCTGCTGCTCCACCGGGACGATGCGTCCCTCGGCCATGCCCTCCAGCGCGGCGGCGAGTACGCGGGAACCGTCCTCAGCCAAGCGCATGAGCAGCTCCCCGCTTGTCTCGTGCGCGCCGATCTCCACCGTGGACCGGGCGAGGATCGGGCCGGCGTCCATCTTGCGGGTGATGCGGAACACGGTCGCCCCGGTCACGCTGTCCCCCGCCCAGATGGCGCGCTGCACGGGAGCCGCGCCGCGCCACTGCGGCAGCAGGGAGAAATGCAGGTTGTACCAGCCGAGCGGCAGGGCGTCGAGTACGTTCTGCCTGAGGATCTTGCCGTAGGCCACCACCGCGGCGGCCTCGGCGCCGGTGGCCTTCAGCTCGTCCGTGAATCCGGGAGAGGCGGGATCGGATTCGATCACCGGAATGCCCAGCTCGAGGGCGGTCTGCTTGACCGGGTTGGCGACGAGCCTGCGCCCGCGGCCGGTGGGCGCGTCGGGACGGGTGAGCACGGCCACCACGTCGAAATGGTCCTTGTCCGCCGCCAGCGTCTTCAGGGCCGGCACGGCGACTTCCGGGGAACCGGCAAACAGTAACTTCAGCATTCCTCCACTGTAACGCATGCCCGGCGGCGGTGCGGCACGGTTCGCCGCACCGCCGTCTCACCGTCTTCGCCCATGCTGCCGTGCAGCCCCGGAGCGCTACCTGACCGCCGGAATGTCCAGACCCGCGTCGATGAGCAGGGCGCGCAGCTTGTACGGGTCGGTGAACTTCACGCCGCGGATGCCGGCCGAGTTGGCACCCACGATGTTCATGGCCTTGTCGTCCACGAAGACCGCCCCGGACGCTTCGATGCCGAACTGCTTCAGGGCGTACTCGTAGATGTCGGTGTGCGGCTTGCGCAGGCCGATCGGCCCGGAGACCACCTTGCCGTCGAGGGTGTGCAGGATCGGATAGCCCTCCCACGCGATCGGGAACAGCTCGGCGGACCAGTTGGACAGGCCCCACACGCCCACGCCGATGGCCCTGAGGTCCTCGATGAGCTTGCGGGCGCCGGGCACCGCACCGCCCAGGGAGTCCACGAAGTTTGCGTTGTAGTAGCGGATCATCTCGGCCGCACGCTCGCCGCGGTTGGCGAGCACCCAGTCCTCCGCTTCCTTGCAGGTGGCGCCGCCGTCCATGAGGTCGGACGCGGCGTACAGGCCGGAGTTCGCGTCGTCGAGGAACCATTCGATACTCTCCGGCGAGTAGCGGCCCACCATGGTGTTGGCCGGGTCCCAGTAGACGAGCACGTTGCCGAAGTCAAAGATCACGTCGGTGATCGGTTTGCCGGCCGCGCCGGAGGCATTGCCTTCCGCCACGAGCACATCGGATTCCATCTGGGGCTCCCCGGGCCATCCCTTTGCCATTGTCGGGTCCTTTCCTGGCGTCGTTTGCCTTACGCCTCCATCGAACCACGGCTGTGCGACGATTTTGCGCCGCTAGACCCGACCGTTCATCCGTCCGTGCGCCTCATGCGGTATGCGGACGGGCTCATGCCGTACCGTCTGCGGAATGCGGCGCTGAAATGCTCAGGCGACGCGTAGCCTACACGCCCGGCGATCGCGGCGATCGGCTCGTCCGTCTCGTCCAGCAGCAGTCCGGCCACATCCATCCTCGACTCCGCCGACTTCTCACGGAACGTCATGCCGTAATACCGTATGATCTCTCGTTGCGTCTGCCTCGTGCTGAGCGAAAGGCGCTTCGCCAGATCCTCGAGCGACTGGCTGTCGTAACCGCCCAGAAAGTATTGGTCGACGAACAGCGACCGCTCGCCGCCGTCGGACAGACGCACCGGGTCACCGCCGTCCTCGGCGTCGGTCACCGCGCCGGCGACGGGAACGGCCACGGGCGTCTCCCCGAACCGCGCCGCGCGATATGCCGGACCGTTGCGCACCACGCCGATCAGAATCTCCTCCGTCAACGCCGCGATGCACCGACGCCATCCGATGCGCCGCTCGCGGCATTCGACGAACAGCCGGCGGAACAGCGGGCCCAGCGATTCGCGGTCCTCCCCGACGAATCGGCGCAACGACGCCAATCCGCCCGCGAGCGATTCGTCGGGGAAGCCGTCACCGTCCGGAATGCGCGTGCGCGAACCCCGCGACGAAGACCGCGCGGAAGGACGCCCGGAAGTCCCCGGCACGGACAGGTTGACGCAGTACTCATACAGAGGGCCTTCCGCATCGGGGATCTGGGCGTGCATCACGCCCGGACCGGTGACGTACAGCGTTCCGGGACCGATGCGATGGCGTTCCCCGTCGAGAATCGCCGTGCCGTCTCCCGAAACGTTGTAGTGCAGCTCGTAGCATCCGCTGCCGTGGGCGTGCGGCGGAACGGGCTCGTCGATCGGACCGCAGGCAAGGCGCACGATGGCGACCTTCCGACCGCCGAAATCCATGGAGAGATGCGGATAGTGCACGGCTGTGTCCACGGCGGCCTCCCGGATGGCGGCGCCTGTCATGCTCATGGCATAGCCAACGGCAATGTCGCGCATGCGACATGACGGCGCGAAACATGTCTTCCGTGTCCATTATCCAACGTCTTCTTACGCGCTACAGTGGGTGTCATGCCGCGTCACAGGCCGCCGCGAGCCGCAACACGGACCGCAGCCGCCACCTGTCCTTGCAAAGGAGCATGCCTCATGGCCATCCACGACGAATACCTGCGCACCATCGACCGGGTCATCGCCCGAGGCCCGTACCGGGCCGACTGGGAGTCCCTTGCCGGCCGGGACATGCCCCGCTGGATGCAGGACGCCAAGTTCGGCATCTTCGTCCACTGGGGCGTGTACTCGGTACCCGCGTTCGGCAGCGAATGGTATTCGCGCAACATGTACATCCAAGGCACGCCGGAGTACGAGCACCACCGCAAGGTCTGGGGCGACCAGCGCGACTTCGGGTACAAGGATTTCATCCCCCTGTTCCGTGCCGAGCGATTCGACCCTGACCGCTGGGCAGACCTGTTCTCCAAGGCCGGCGCGCGCTACGTGGTCCCGGTGGCCGAGCACCACGACGGCTTCCAGATGTACCGCAGCGAGATCTCCCATTGGAACGCCGCCGAAATGGGACCGAAGCGGGACGTGCTCGGCGAACTGAAGACGGCGTTCGACCGGCATGGTCTCGTGATGGGCGCCTCCTCGCACCGCGTGGAGCACTGGTTCTTCATGGGGCACGGCAAGGACTTCCCCAGCGACATCCACGAGCCGCTGAAGCGCGGCGACCTCTACTGGCCGTCCATGCCCGAGCCCGACCACTTCGATCTGTTCAGCACGCCCACGCCGAGCGCCGAGTTCCTCGAGGACTGGCTGGTGCGCTCCTGCGAGATCGTGGACCGCTTCCGTCCCGGGCAGATGTACTTCGACTGGTGGATCCAGCACAGCGCGGTCAAACCGTACCTCAAGAGGTTCGCGGCCTACTACTACAACCGTGCGGCCGAGTGGGGGCAGGACGTGACGATCTGCTACAAGCAGGACGCATTCCCGTTCGGCACGGCCACGGTGGACATGGAGCGCGGCAAGTTCGCCGTCGCCCAGCCGTTCCACTGGCAGACCGACACCGCCATCGCCAAGAACTCGTGGGGGTGGACCGAGAACAACGAGTTCAAGGATCCGCGGGATCTGGTGCGCGACCTCATGGACGCCGTGTCCAAGAACGGCGTGATGCTGCTCAACGTGGGTCCCAGACCGGACGGCACGATCGGAGAGGAGGACACGGCCGTGCTGCTCGGCATCGGTCGGTGGCTGGAAACCAACGGCGAGGCCGTGTACGGCACAATCCCGTGGCGCCGCGCCGAGGAGGGGCCGACCGAAACCGTGGAGGGCCAGTTCACCGACAACACCGTCGGCGAGTTCACCGAGCGGGATTTCCGGTTCACCTGCCGCGGCCCGCACATCTACGCCACCTGCATGCAATGGCCGGATTCCGGTGCCGTCACGATCACCGAGCTCGCCGAACGGGACGCCTCCTCGAAGCCCGTGTTCCATGGCGTCATCCGCTCCGTGGAGGTTCTCGGTCAGGGCGAGGCCCGGTGGACGCGCGACGCGGCCGGCCTGCACGTGCAGGCGGGGCCTCAGCCCGCCGGAAGCGGCCTTGGCGGCTATCCGGCGGTCGTCAAGGTCACCGTGGACTGATTTCCGGTTCACACGATGAACAGCCGAAAAACGTGTGAACCGGAGAACCGCCCAAAACCGCACGGAATCTCACAGTCCGATCGCGGCACTTCGGCCCGGCTACTGGGATTGTCGCGATTTTTCCGAACATCCTTTCCAATTCACAAGATGACTTGAAAAACATCGCGTGAACCGGAAAACCGGAAAAGGAGTCAGATGAGGCCCTTGGGGTCCATCTGGAAGCGCAGTTCGCCGGGCGTGCGCGTGGCCACATGCCGGGCGACGGCCGCGCGGAGCCTGTTCGCCAGTTCGGCGCGACGCTCAGGGACCACGCGCACCACGGCCTTCACCCGGTCGGCGGTTTCCTCGAGTTCCCGGGCGTTGATCGTGGACGGCTGGGCGATCGGCACCGGACCGAGCACGGCGGGCTGCTCGGCTTCCGTCCCCTCGATTCCGGGAACCGCGAGTATGCCCCATTCGCCGTCGAGCAGCACGCCGACCTGACCGAGCGCCCACATCACCGCATCACGTCTGCCCCACACGCAGGCGGCGGCGGTCACGGGAGGAAGCCCTGTCTGCCGTCGCTCCTCCACTTCGCGTGCGGCGAGCAACGGCGCATCCCAGCCGGTCAGTGCCCCGGCCAGCACCGGGTCGGTCTCCCCCAGCAGCAGCACCTGTCCGCCTTCCGTGCGCGAGCGGCACAGGGCGGCGGCGCGCATCCACGCGGTCAGCGTGTCCGTGCGAGCATCCACACCCAGCGCGTACAGACTGGTCCACGCGTCCAGAATGGCCACGGCCCGGTAGCCGACCTGCAGGTCGCCGGCGGCGCTGCCTGCGTCGGCGGTACCGTGCCCCGCAGCCGGGCGCACGCGCGGCTCCGCGCCGGGCGTCGCAATCACAAGCGCCGGCCTGTCCACAATGTCCTCGACGATGCCGCGCGGCTGCCGAGGCGAGGAGACGACGATCGGCACGTTGCGGAACAGGTTCCGCAGTTCCTCCGCGGTGCCGGCCGCACCCACGCGCACCACGCGCATGCGCTCCCCGCCGCATTCCGGGCATGTCCATCCCACGGCGGCGGCCCCGCACCACCGGCAGTGCGGGGATCCGCCGTTGCGCCCAAGCTCCAACGGCCCCGTGCACTTGGGGCACCGGGCCTGCCGATGGCATTTGGCGCAGCTCAGCGTCTCGCTCACCCCTTCCGCCGGGATGGACAGCAGCACCGGCCCGGTCTGCAGTGCCCTGGCAAGAATGCGCACGGCGGTGTGCGGCACGCGGGTGCCAGCCGTGGTGTCCCCGATGCGGGTCAGCGCCTCACGGTTGAACCAGCGGATCCACGGGGAGCGTTCCTTGGTGACGGCGGGCAGCGCGTGGACCTTGAGCGCGTCGCCGGCCTGGCTGATGGGGCTGCGGGCATGGGCGAGCGCCGCGAATACGCCGCCGTGGCTGCGCGCGCGCAGCTGCAGCACGCCACGGGCCTGAGCGTAGGGCATGAATCCGTCCGCATTCTGGTAGGCCACGTCATCCACGATGGCGAACAGGGCTGGTCCGGTCACGGGCGCATACATGGCCGCACGGGTGCCGATCACGCAGCGCACCTGACCGGCGGCGACGGCCAGATAGGCCCGGTAGCGCTCCGATGGAGGCAGCACCGCGCCCAGCGTCACGAAGTCGCCGCGCCACCCGCCGTGTTGGGCCTCCGCGGGCGAGAACCGGCGCAGTCCGGCAGAGGCAAGCACTTCGGCGAGGTCCTCCACGTGGCGCATGTCCGGCAGCACGACCACGGCCGACTTGCCAGCATTAGCCGCCGTGGCGATCATCCATGCCACGTCTCGCGCCCAGACCAGCGGCCCGGGCAGGGCGTCCGCCATGACTTCGGCGAATCCCCGGCCGGTCAGGGCGGTCTGCCATGCGGCGGCGTGATCGTAGCATGCGCAGACACGCGAATCCTCGCGCTCGGACAGCGCGGTCCAGCGAGCCATAAGGCGGGCGTCCGCAGCCCCGGCGAATCCCTCGGAGCGGCCGGCGAGCGACTGTTCGGCCTCCACGTACGCCACGCGGGGAGGCACGGCCACGCGCAGGATGTTCGCCCGCGTGCCGCCGTACCAGTCGGCGATGGCGGTCACGTCGCGCCGCATCTCGTCGCCCACCACCACGACGGGGCTCAGCACGCGTTCGATGTAGCGCAGGGAGGATCGTGGTGCGGTGGCGGCGTCGAGTCCCACGCGGTTCCAGATCACACCGTTGACCCGCTGCCCGCCGAAGCGCACACGCACCTGCACGCCGGGCTGCGCCGCCTCGTCGTCCCTGTCCTGAATCAGATAGTCAAAGGTACGTCCCAGATGGGTGGCTTGCACGTCAAGCACCACCTGTGCGATGGGATCGGCCGACGCCGGGTGGCGTTCGACGGGCGCACGGCGGCGTCGCCTGCGCGGGGCGAGCCCGTCAAACGCGAGCTGTTCGGCGTCCTCAACAGTCATAGTGGCCATGATAACGCCGGAAGGGCCCGATCCGGCGGAATGTATTGCCGGATCGGGCCCTTCCACGGCCACGCCGTCAGCGCAGCCGCACGGTCACGGTCAGTCTGTCGCCCGCAACATCACAGCGCGGCGATGGCGGCTTTGAGCTCGTCCACCTTGTCGGTGCGCTCCCACGTGAAGTCGGCGTCGTCGCGGCCGAAGTGGCCGTAGGCGGCGGTCTTCTTGTAGATCGGGCGCTTCAGGTTCAGCTCGTCGATGATGGCGGCCGGACGCAGGTCGAACACCTTGCGCACGGCGGCGGCGATCTGGGCGCGTGTCACGCCGCCGATCTCGGTGCCGAAGGTCTCCACGTTCACGCTCACCGGGTCCGCCACGCCGATCGCGTAGGCGACCTGGACCTCCACCTTGTGGGCGAGGCCGGCGGCCACGATGTTCTTGGCCACCCAGCGGGTCGCGTAGGCGGCGGAACGGTCCACCTTGCTCGGATCCTTGCCGGAGAAGGCGCCGCCGCCGTGGTGGGCCGCACCGCCGTAGGTGTCGACGATGATCTTGCGGCCCGTGAGTCCGGCGTCCGCTGCCGGACCGCCGAGGATGAACGAGCCGGTCGGGTTGACGAGCTGGCGGTAGTCATCGTGCCTGACGTCATCCCCGAGCTCAGCGTCCAGCACCGGGTCGATCACGTGTTCCTTGAGCTGCGCGGCCAGCCAGTCGTGCGTGGCCTCCGGGTCGTGCTGGGTGGAGATGAGGACGGTGTCCACCCGCAGCGGCTTGTTGCTCTCGTCGTATTCGATGGTGACCTGGGTCTTGCCGTCCGGACGCAGATGCGGCACGATGCCCTGCTTGCGCACCTGTGCGAGGCGATAGGCGAGCCTGTGGGCCAAGTGGATGGGCAGCGGCATGAGGGCCTTGGTTTCGTCGGTGGCATAGCCGAACATGACGCCCTGATCGCCGGCGCCCTGAGCCTCGTAGCGCTGTTCGCGGGTGGCCTTGGATTCCTCTTCGGTGTTGAGTCGGGCGACGCCCTGGTTGATTTCCGCGCTCTGACCGGTGATGGCGACCATCACGCCGCAGGAGTCGGCGTCGAGGCCCACCTGGGAGCTGGTGTAGCCGATCTCGTGGAGCACCTCGCGCACCTTGGACTGCACGTCGCAGTAGCCGGTGGAGGTGACCTCGCCGAACACCAGGAACACGCCGGTGGCGGCGGAGGTCTCCACGGCCACGTGCGACTGCGGGTCCTGGGCCAGCAGATCGTCGAGAATGGAATCGGAAATCAGGTCGCACACCTTGTCCGGATGCCCCTCCGTCACGGATTCGGCGCTGATGAGCTTGCGTTCCTGTGTCATATCATCCCTCTTTCGGACTTATCGCCCCGCCGCGCGACGAGGCACAATGATACGTTGGTTGAGTTGTTGCCGGCTGCCGCGGTTATGAAAAAGGCCCGTGCCTGATCGCATGCACGGCCTCAGCCGGACATGCGATCGGCGCGAGCCTAACGCATTACGTTCGCAACCTCTGCTCAGTTGTAGTCGAGACCGGCCCGAGTGGCAAGCGTGTCGCCGCCAAATCGGACGGTTCCACCTCGATCAGTTGCCTTCGGTGAGGTCGTCCTCGCCGAGCGTCTCCTCGAGCAGGCCGTCGTTGATCTCGCGGAAAGCGATGGACAGCGGCTTCTCCTGATTCTGGTACTCGACCAGCGGGCCGACGTTCTGCAGCAGGCCCTCGTTGAGCTGGGTGAAGTACGAGTTGATCTGGCGGGCGCGCTTGGCCGCGAAGATGGCCAGCGCGTACTTGGAGTCCGCGTGCTTCATGAGGTCGTCGATGGGCGGGTTCGCAAGTCCGCTCGGGGTGGGTTGGGTGCCAAAAGCCATATTCGTTATCTCCAGACAATGGACGGTCTGTCTCAATCGAGGTAAGTATAGCCGCATGCGAGGACCGCGGGAGGGCACGGCTGACGGACGCGACATAAAAGTAACATCCTCGTGAATTCCACATACTGACTCTTGACAAAACGCGTGTCCCGATTAAGGACTTGAATGGAACCATGACAGAAATGCGATCAGCAAAACTCATGTCCGGCCGCGTCTTCGCAGGCGCGCGAGCCCTCTACCGTGCCGCCGGCGTCAGCGGCGACGACATGGGCCGCAAGCCCATCATCGCCATCGCGAACTCTTTCGACGAGTTCCTTCCCGGCCACGTCCACCTCAACAAGGTGGGCCGCATCGTCTCCGAGGCCATCAAGGAGGCCGGCGGCATCCCCCGCGAGTTCAACACCATGGCCGTGGACGACGGCATCGCCATGGGTCACACCGGCATGCTGTACTCTCTGCCCTCCCGCGACATCATCGCGGACACCGTGGAGTACCAGGTGAACGCCCACTGCGCCGACGCGCTGATCTGCATCCCGAACTGCGACAAGGTGGTCCCGGGCATGCTCATGGCTGCGCTGCGCCTCAACATCCCCACCGTGTTCGTCTCCGGCGGCCCGATGGAGGCCGGTACCACGGTGCTGGCCGACGGCACCGTGAAGAAGAACACGGACCTCATCTCCGTGATGTACGCCTCCGCGGACGACAACGTGTCCGAGGAGGATCTGCTCAACTACGAGAAGACCGTGTGCCCCACCTGCGGCTCCTGCGCCGGCATGTTCACCGCGAACTCCATGAACTGCCTGACCGAGGCCATCGGTCTGGCGCTGCCGGGCAACGGAACGATCCTCGCATCCCACTCCTACCGCAAGGACCTGTTCAAGCGTGCCGCGCAGCAGGTGGTCAAGATCGCCAACCGCTACTACCACGACAGCGACGACTCCGTGCTGCCGCGTTCCATCGCCACCAAGCACGCGTTCGAGAACGCGATGACCATGGATGTGGCCATGGGCGGCTCGACCAACACCGTGCTGCACATCCTCGCCATGGCCCAGAGCGCGGACGTGGACTTTACGCTCAACGACATCGAGCGCATCAGCCACACCGTGCCGTGCATCTGCAAGGCCAGCCCGTCCGGCAAGTGGGAGATCTCCGACGTGCATCGAGCCGGCGGCATCACCGGCATCCTCGGCGAGCTCGACCGCGCCGGCAAGCTGCACCGCGACGTGCATTCCATCGACTTCCCGAGCCTCAAGGCCAAGCTGGACGCGTACGACATCATGCGCCCCACCTGCACCGAGGAAGCCAAGCAGATGTACAAGGCCGCTCCGGGCCACATCATCTCCCCCGAACCGTGGACGCACACCACGCTGTTCGACTCGCTCGACACCGACCGCGTCAACGGCGCGATCCACGACATCGACCATCCGGAGATCCACGAGGGCGGTCTCGCCGTACTCCGCGGCAACCTCGCGCCCGACGGCTGCGTGGTGAAGACCGCCGGCGTGCCACAGGAGATCTGGAAGTTCCGCGGCCCCGCACTGGTGGTCGAATCCCAGGAAGAGGCCATCAAGGTCATCCTCGACGACACGCTCAAGCCCGGCATGGCACTCGTGATCCGCTACGAGGGCCCGAAGGGCGGCCCGGGCATGCAGGAGATGCTCTACCCGACCTCCTTCGTCAAGGGCAAGGGCATCGGCAAGCAGGTGGCCATGCTCACCGACGGCCGCTACTCCGGCGGCTCCTCCGGCCTCGCCATCGGCCACATCGCCCCCGAGGCGGCGAACAAGGGCCCGATCGCGCTGATCAAGAACGGCGACATCATCAACATCGACATCGAGAACCGTTCGGTCAACGTGGAGCTGACGGACGAGCAGCTCGCCGAGCGCCGCGCCGAACTCGAGGCCGGCGACGGCTACGTGGCCCACCGCGACCGCAAAGTCTCCCAGGCCCTCAAGGCGTACGCCGCCTTCGCCCGCTCCGCGGACAAGGGTGCTACGCGAGATCCGGACCTGATCAACCGCCTGTCCGGTCTCGCGTAGCCGTCGCGTCCTTTGCGGCCGCTCCCCTCGCCTACGGGCAGTCCACAGGACTGTCCGTTAACGGCTCGGCGCGAGATCCGGACCTGATCAACCGCCTGTCCGGCCTCGCCTGATCGGCCGGCAATGGCAGTGATGCCCGGAAGGCCAAGTTCGCTCTTGGTCTTCCGGGCATCACTGTAGTTGCCTGTGCATTTCCATCTTGTTCAGAACGATTCAAAAACAATTCCCCGGCATGGGTACCGCCTAGGAATCACCGTCATATGACCGCACCATTACCGATCGAAATGGTAATCGTCGCCGAAGAACATACGCCATGCTGCAATGATGTCCGCATAATTCGCCGTCAGGAAGAATTGCAGACGCCGAATGTCCCTTGCGGCTATATACCCGTTGTTGTGCCCAAGTGTGACTTCTCCGTTCGGCCCCAGCACGAAACGGGCAAGATCACGCCGCGATCCATACGCCACATGAACATGGACGCCATGATCCCTATCGAGTGCGGTGAAATATATGGAATACCCGCCGAAGGTGAATATCTCAGGCATCGGCGTATTCGCGGTCTATGGCACGCAGGCCGTCAATGGTCGGCTTGACCCGCGCGAACCAATGGTGCAGGAACGAGTCCCCCTGCCCACCGAACGTTGAAGAGAGGATTTTGCCGTCATTGTCGAGCGTGGCACGGTGAGGGTATCCCAGTTCGGTAATGGTGATGGTGTCGTCATCCCACTGCGTCTTGATGCCCATCATGGTAAACGTGTTCTCGTCGCTCATCGCATCCCCTGCCTCGTTGTCACGTCCCACGATACCTGCTTCCACGGTCACCCGCAAACAGGCATTTCCGACAGATCGCTTCTTCCCGCTACTGCGCGAGGCCGTACTCCTGGGCGATGAGATGCCACAGTTCGTCCGCCGCCTCGTCGACGGTGTTATTGACGATGGTGACATCGAATTCGGATTCGGCGGCGAGCTCGACCTTGGCGGTTTCGAGACGACGAGCCTGCTGCTCGGGGGTTTCGGTGCCGCGGCCGATAAGACGCCGCTTGAGTTCCTCGAAGCTCGGGGGTGCGATGAAGACGTACATGACCTCGAGTCCGAGTTCGGCAGCGCGCTGCCTGACGCGGCGGGCGCCCTGCAGGTCGATCTCCAGAATGGTGGGAACGCCGGCGGCCAGATGCTCCTCGACCGGCTTGAGGGGTGTACCGTAATGGGCCATGCCGAACACCACGGCGGTTTCAAGGAATCCGCCGGCCTGTTCCTTGGCAAGGAACTCGTCGTCGGTCATGAACCAGTAGTTGACGCCGTTGACTTCGCCGGGACGGGGGGCACGCGTGGTGGCGGAAACGGACACCCATACCTCGGGGTGGCGTTCGCGCAGTTTGGCCTCGACGGTCCCCTTGCCCACGGCAGTGGGGCCGCTTAGCACCATCAGTCGCCCGGCGGAACGTGCGGATGCGGAAGTCACGGTGTGGTCAACTCCTTTGGGCTCGAAAAAAAATCACAGTCAGGCCTGCTGCGCCGGCGCGTCAGGTTCGTCAGCCTTCGTCTCGGCGGCAGTATCGGCGGTATCGGATGGCTCGACGGCGACGGCCGAATCGGCGCCGGCATCTGCCGCGTCCGCCGTACCGTCCGTGGCACCCGCTGCGGCAGGCACAGCCGCAGCCGCCGCATCATCAGCCTTATCATCTGAGGTCGCGGTGGGCTCGAGCTTCACCGGATGCTCGTCCACTTCCTCCGTGGCTTCGAGCAGGGCCTGGCGCACGTCCAGCGCAATAGACTCGGTGGCCTGCGCGAGCATGGAGATGTCCGGTCCGTGCGAGGCGATGAACCGCGAGACGGTGACGAGCACGTTGCCCTTGGTGCCCTTGAACACGGTCTTGAGATCCTTGGCCTCTGCACCCTGCCAACCGTAGCCCGGGGACAGGATCGGGCCGGTGAACTGCGCCGGGTCCACACCGGCGTCCTTGATCCACTGACCGATGGTCGCACCGATGATGAGGCCGACGGAGCCCATGCCTTCGATGCCCTCGTTATGCTTCTGCGCGGTGCCGGCGATGCCGTAGGCGACGGTCTTGCCCTTGTAGTCGCCGCTCTGGCGGATGGCGGTCTGCAGGCTCGCGCCCTCCTCGTTGGAGGTGAGGGAGGCGATGAACACGCCGCGGCCGTTGGCCAGCGCCTCGTCGATCAGACCGGAAAGCGACCGTGCGCCGTAGTACGGCAGCAGCGTGATCGCGTCGGCCAACAGCGGGGCGTTCGGCTTGAAGTAGGCGTCCGCGATGGCGGAGATGGTGGTGGACAGACCGCCGTGCAGGCAGTCGACGATGGTGATGATGCCCATCTGACGGGCGGCGTAGAGCACGCGCTCGAGCGCCGCGAAGCCCTTGGCTCCGTAGCGCTCGAACATGGGCGCCTGGAATTTGACCGCGGCGGCACGCCCGTGCGCGGCCTGGAGCATACGCATGGAGAAGAGCTCGGCGCCCTCCGCGTCCACGTTGTAGCCCCAATCGGTGAGGATCTTGCGATGCGGATCAATGCCCACGCACAATGGACCGTACTTGTCCATGCACGTCTTGAGTCGCAGACCGAAGTCCGACTTCATCGCTTCCGCTTCCTGCTGTACCTCACCGATAGTGTCCATCAGAAATCTCGGCTTTCTAGCTCGAAGAGCTGCTTGGAATGCTCCTGAATGCTCATGATCTGATAGTCATTATTGCGCACGGCCTCGATCGCCAGCAGGACGGCGGAGAACTCGGTCATGGTGGTGAACTGGGGCAAATCCGCTGCAATGGCGGCCGCGCGGATGGAATATCCGTCCGAACGGGAGCCCCGCGAGTTCGGCGTGTTGAGGATCATGTCGATCTTGCCTTCCTCGATGAGCTCCACCACGTTCTTGCCCACCGAGCCGCGTGCGCGCTGCACCTTCACCGGGGCCTCCGGGTCGGAATCCACGCGCGTGCTGATCTTGTCCACGACCTTCGAGTCGATGCCGTAGCGGCTCAGCACGGACGCGGTGCCCTCGGTGGCCCACAGGGTGAACCCGAGCTCCACCAGACGCACGGCCATGAGCGGCAGCTGCTTCTTGTCCGCGTCGTTCACGGAGATGAACACATTGCCCTTGGTCGGCAGGCCGCCTTCGTATGCGGCGAGCTGGCTCTTGGCGAACGCGTGCGGGAAGTCGCGGTCGAAGCCCATGACCTCGCCGGTCGAACGCATCTCGGGGCCGAGCAGCACGTCCACGGTCTTGCCCACCGGGGTGCGGAAGCGCTTGAACGGCAGGACGGATTCCTTGACGGCCACTTGCTGGCCGGGGTGGATGGTGCCGCCGTCGCCCTTGGGCAGCAGCAGGCCGTTGGCGCGCTGGTCGGCGATGGTCTCCCCCGCCATGATGCGCGCGGCGGCCTTGGCCAGCGGCACGCCGGTCGCCTTGGACGCGAACGGAACGGTACGCGAGGCGCGCGGGTTGGCTTCGATCACGTACAGCGTGTTCGCCATGAACGCGTACTGCACGTTGACGAGGCCCTTGACGCCGCAGCCCTTGGCGATGGCGTACGTGCCTTCGCGCAGGCGGCGGATCTGGTCGTCGGACAGCGTGCACGGAGGCAGGGTGCAGGCCGCGTCACCCGAGTGGACGCCGGCCTCCTCGATGTGCTCCATGATGCCGCCGATGTACAGCTCCTTGCCGTCGAACAGGGCGTCCACGTCGATCTCGATGGCGTCCTGCAGGAACTTGTCAATGAGCAGCGGGCTGGGAAGCCTGCCGGAGACGACCGTGTCGGCCTTGGCCTCGTCGAGCGCGCGGTTGACGTACTTGGTCAGCTGCGCGTCGTCGTACACGATCTCCATGCCGCGGCCGCCGAGCACGTAGCTGGGGCGCACGAGCACCGGGTAGCCGATGGAATGCGCGGCCTCGCGGGCCTCCTCGAGGCTCAGCGCGGTGCCGTAGCGCGGGGCGTTCATGTGCTCGCGGCTGAGCACCTCGCCGAAGAGCTCGCGGTTCTCCGCCAGATCGATGGACTCCGGGGTGGTGCCGAGGATCGGCACGCCGGCGGCCTTGAGGCGCGCGGCGAGCGAGAGCGGGGTCTGGCCGCCGAGCTGCACGATCACACCCTTGACCGGGCCCATCTTCTTCTCCGCCTCGTAGATCTCGAGCACGTCCTCGAAGGTGAGCGGCTCGAAGTACAGGCGGTCGGACATGTCGTAGTCGGTGGACACGGTCTCCGGGTTGCAGTTGACCATGATCGTGTCGTAGTCCTTGCCGAGCTCCTGCACCGCGTGCACGCAGGTGTAGTCGAACTCGATGCCCTGACCGATGCGGTTCGGGCCGGAGCCGAGGATGATCACGGCCTCGCGTTCGCGCGGGCGCAGTTCGGATTCGTCGGCGTAGCAGCTGTAGTAGTACGGCGTGACCGCGTCGAACTCGGCGGCGCAGGTGTCCACGGTCTTGTAGACCGGGCGCAGCCCATAGCTCCAGCGCAGTTCGCGCACGGTGTTCTCGCCCTCGTCGCCGAGGCGGCGCAGGTGGGCGATCTGCAGGTCGGACAGGCCGGCGAGCTTCGCCTTCCGCAGCAGCTTCGGCGTGAGCGTCTCCGCGGCGCGCACGGCCAGCGCGGTCTCGTTGATGCGGCGGAGCTGCTCGATGAACCACGGATCAATCTTCGTGGCCTCGTGGATCTGTTCGGGCGTGGCGCCGCCCCACATGGCGCGCTGGATCTGCAGGTAGCGGTGCTCGGTGGGGATGCGGATGGCCTTGAGCAGCTCGTCCACCTCGGCCTGGCCAGGCTTCTCGCCGTCCCAGTTGAAGGCCATGTGGCGCTTGTCGATGGAGCGCATGGCCTTGCCGAGCGACTCCTGGAAGTTGCCGCCCAGGGCCATGGCCTCTCCCACGGACTTCATGGAGGTGGTCAGGGTCGGGTCCGCGCCGGGGAACTTCTCGAACGCGAAGCGCGGCACCTTGGTGACCACGTAGTCGATCGTCGGCTCGAAGGAGGCCGGCGTGGACTGGGTGATGTCGTTGCGGATCTCGTCGAGCGTGTAGCCGAGGGCCAGCTTGGTGGCGATCTTGGCGATCGGGAAGCCGGTGGCCTTGGAGGCGAGGGCGGACGAGCGGGAGACGCGCGGGTTCATCTCGATGACGATGATGCGCCCGGTCTCGGGATGCACGGCGAACTGGATGTTGCAGCCGCCGGTGTCCACGCCCACGCCGCGGATGATGGCGATGCCGATGTCGCGCAGCTTCTGGTATTCGCGGTCGGTGAGGGTGAAGCAGGGCGCGACGGTGATGGAGTCGCCGGTGTGCACGCCCACGGGGTCCACGTTCTCGATGGGGCAGACGACCACGACGTTGTCGTTGCGGTCGCGCATGAGCTCGAGCTCGAATTCCTTCCAGCCCTCGATGCCCTCCTCGATGAGCACCTCGTCGGTGGGCGAATAGTGGATGCCGGCGCCGGCGATGCGGTGCAGCTCCTCCTCGTTGTGCGCGATGCCGGAGCCGAGGCCGCCCATGGTGAAGCTCGGGCGGACGACGAGCGGGTAGCCGAAGCGCTCGGCGATGCGGTCGACCTCCTCGAGAGAATGCGCGATGTCGGAGCGGGCGGATTCGGCGCCGGCCTGCTCGACGACCTTCTTGAACAGCTCGCGGTCCTCGCCGCGGTCGATGGCCTCGAGGGACGCGCCGATCAGCTCGACGCCGTACTTCTTGAGCACACCGGCCTCGCCGAGCGCCATGGCGGCGTTGAGGGCCGTCTGGCCGCCCAGGGTGGGCAGCAGCGCGTCGGGACGCTCCTTGGCGATGATCTTCTCGAGGATCGGGGTGGCGATCGGCTCGATGTAGGTGGCGTCGGCCATCTCCGGGTCGGTCATGATGGTGGCCGGGTTGGAGTTCACGAGGATGACGCGGATGCCCTCCTCGCGCAGCACGCGGCAGGCCTGCGTGCCGGAATAGTCGAACTCGGCGGCCTGTCCGATCACGATCGGGCCAGAGCCGATGACCATGACGGACTTGATGTCGGTGCGCTTGGGCATTGTCACTTACCTTCCTTGGAGCTCTTCATCAGGTCGACGAAACGGTCGAACAGGTAGGCCGCGTCGTGCGGGCCGGCGGCCGCCTCCGGGTGGTACTGCACGGAGAATGCGGGGATGTCGAGGCACTGCAGGCCTTCGACCACGTCGTCGTTGAGATCGACGTGGCTCACGCGCACCCGGCCGTACCTGCCGTCGCCGTACGGGGACGCGACCGGCTCGCCCTTGGGGGCGTCGACCGCGAAGCCGTGGTTGTGGGCGGTCACCTCCACCTTGCCGGTCGTCAGGTCCATGACCGGCTGGTTGATGCCGCGGTGGCCGAACTTGAGCTTGTACGTGCCGAAGCCGAGCGCACGGCCGAGGATCTGGTTGCCGAAGCAGATGCCGAAGAACGGGTAGCCGGCGTCGAGCACGCTGCGCAGCAGGTCGACGAGCTGGTCGGCCTCGCCCGGGTCGCCGGGGCCGTTGGAGAAGAACACGCCGTCGGGGTTGAGGTCCTGGATCTCCTTGAGCGTAACGGACGAGGGAACCACGTGTACGCGGCAGCCGCGCTCGGCCATGCGGTGGGGGGTCATGCCCTTGATGCCGAGGTCCACGGCGGCGACGGTGAACAGCGGCTCCCTGCCTTCGTACTCGCCGCACGGTTCGACGGTGTACGTCTCCTTGGTGGAGACCTCGTCGTACAGGCTCAGGCCCTGCATCTGCGGGGTGGCCTTGACCGCGTCGATGAGCTCGGCGAGGGGCCTGACGCCGCCCTTGCCGTCCGAAAGCGCATCCCCGGAGAAGATGCCGGCGCGCATCACGCCGGCGGAGCGCAGGTGACGCACGAGCTTGCGGGTGTCGATGCCGCTGATGCCCACGATGTGCTCGCGGACCAGATCATCGTCCAGGCTGCCGTCGGCGCGCCAGTTGCTCACGACCGGGCTGGGTTCGCGCACCACGTAGCCGGCCACCCAGATCCGCTGCGATTCGGGATCCTCGTGGTTGACGCCGGTGTCTCCGATGTGCGGGAAGGTCTGCACCACGATCTGCCGGTCGTAGCTCGGATCGGTCAACGTTTCCTGGTAGCCGGTCATGCCGGTTGCGAACACGATCTCTCCAGTGGTCGAGCCGAGCGCGCCGTAGGGCTCGCCGACGTAGACCTGTCCGTCCTCCAGAACGAGGACGGCATCTTCCGGGGAAAAGCTCAGGTTCACCACAACCCCCTTGTATTCAGGATATTTTCAATTACCATAATCGCCGGCGCGGACGCTCAGGCGGCTTGGGTTTCGGCCGGTTCCGCGGCCTGCGGGGCCTGCGTGTCCGGCTCGGCGGGCGCTTCGTCCGGCTGCCCGGATTGCTCGGCGGCCGGCTGCTCGGACTGCTCGGGGTGCGCGGCGGCCGGCTGTTCCTCGGCCGGTTCGGCGTCAGACTCGTCATGCTCGGCGGACTCATCCTGCTCGGCGGACTGTGCCTCCTGCGCGGCCTTGGCCTCCTCGGCCTTGCGCGCCTCGCGCAACGGCTTCTCCTCGGAGCACACGGCGGAGAGCAGTCCGTGGATGAAGCTCGGCGAATCGGCGTCGCACAGCGACTTCGCCAGCGTCAGTGCCTCGTCGATGGCCACCATGTCCGGCACGTCGTCGTTGAACAGGATCTCCCACACGCCGATGCGCAGGATATTGCGGTCCACGACTGCCATGCGGCTGACCTTCCAGCTGGTGGACCTGAGATTGAGGACGCCGTCGATGTCGCGGCGGTGTTCGGCCACGCCTCGCACGATCTCGATGGCGTAGTCGGGCAACGGGGTCTGTGCGCCGGGATGTGCGATGCGCTCATCAAGAAGGGACAGGATGTCCTGTCCCTTCTCATCCGCTTCGTACAACGTATTCAGCGCCCTTTTGCGAGCGGTGGAACGTGCCATGTGAAGCCGTATCTCCTTGCGGTTGCCGAATCGGTCAGTTCTCGCGGCCGATGTAGGAGCCGTCGCGGGTGTCGACCTTGATCTTCTCGCCCTCGTTGATGAACAGCGGGACCTGGATCTCGGCGCCGGTCTCAACGGTGGCGGGCTTGGTGCCGGCGGTGGAGCGGCTGCCCTGCAGGCCGGGCTCGGTGTGGGTGACGGTCAGGACCACGGAGGCCGGCAGTTCGACGTTCAGCGGGTTGCCGTCGTGGAAGGAGACGATGCAGTCGGTGCCCTCGAGCAGGTACTTGGCCTGGTCGCCCACGAGCTCCTTGGGGATGTAGGTCTGGTCGTAGGTCTCCATGTCCATGAACACGAAGTTGTCGCCGTCCTCGTAGGAGTACTGGAGGTTGCGGTTGTCCACGGTCTCGAACTGCACCTTCATGCCGGCGTTGAAGGTTTTGTCCACGATCTTGCCGGTCAGGACGTCCTTGATGGTGGTGCGCACGAAGGCCGGGCCCTTGCCGGGCTTGACGTGCTGGAACTTGATGACGGTCCAGAGCTTGCCGTCCAGGTTGAGAACGGAACCATTCTTGATGTCGTTGGTAGTCTGTGCCACGTTATTCACCTATTTTCAAACTAGCGTATGGGCAAAGCCAAAAATTGCCTTGGCTATTATGCCACAATGTCCATACAGCGCGAAACGGCCCCGTCCGCGGGGCTTGGCGCACCCATGGACGGGACCGTTTCGAAGCGATCGGCGCTGTGCGGAAGACTTTCAGAGCAGCCCGCCGGCGTTCACCTCGGGGGTGACGGACGGACGGCGCACGATCACGCGTCCGGCGCGCACGCTGGCCAGCACCGGGGCATGACGGTTGAGCGCCGCGTAGAAGTCGGGCGCGTCCAGCAGGATGCAGTTGCCGGGCTTGCCCACCTCGATGCCGTATCGGTCCGTCAGGTG
Organism: Bifidobacterium sp. LH_389; assembly: GCF_056357235.1. Classification (NCBI taxonomy): domain Bacteria; kingdom Bacillati; phylum Actinomycetota; class Actinomycetes; order Bifidobacteriales; family Bifidobacteriaceae; genus Bifidobacterium; species Bifidobacterium sp. LH_389. The sequence goes on along the minus strand of NZ_JBKEVR010000001.1, from coordinate 141,405 downwards.
CATGGCCTTCGCACCGTTGTAGGTGACGAGGCGGAAGGCGTTCTGGATCTGCCCGTAGCCCATCATGTGCTCGATGTACACGCCCATCATCGCCACGTCGAGCATGTTGCCGTCACCCAGCGGGTTCCACGGATCGCGCACATCGTCCTCGCCCAGCGCAACGTTGACGCCGTTGGCCACGAGCTCGTGGATGCGCGTCACGCCTCGGCGCTTGGGGTACGTGTCGAACCGGCCGCCCAGATGCACGTTGACCAGCGGGTTGGACACGAAGCTGATGCCGCTCATCTTCAGCAGACGCATGAGCTTATACGCGTAGGCGTCGTTGTAGGAGCCCATCGCGGTGGTGTGGCTGGCGGTGACGCGATCCCCCATGCCCTTCTCCAGCGCGAGGGTGGCGAGCACCTCGAGGTTGCGCGACTGGGGGTCGTCGATCTCGTCGCAGTGCACGTCCACGAGCCGGTCGTAGCGTTCGGCCAGATCCATGAGGAAATGGACGGATTCCACGCCGTACTGGCGGGTGAACTCGAAGTGCGGGATGCCGCCGACCACGTCCGCGCCGTCCTTCACGGCCCGTTCCATGAGCTCCTTGCCGTGGGGGAACGAGAGGATGCCGTCCTGTGGGAAGGCGACCACCTGCAGGTCCACCACGTCCTTCAGCTCGTCGCGCAGTTCGATCAGCGCGTGCAGGCCGGTCAGGGTCGGGTCGGTCACGTCCGCGTGCGTGCGGATGCACTGGATGCCCTGCTCCACCTGACGGCGGATGGTGGCCCGGGCGCGCGTCTTGACGTCCTCCACGGTCAGGCTCTTCTTGCGTTCGGCCCAGATGCGGATGCCGTCGAACAGGGTGCCGGTCTCGTTCCATTCCGGTTCGCCGGCGGTGCCGGTCGAATCGAGGTGGATGTGCGGGTCCACGAACGGGGGCAGGAGCAGCCTCCCGCCGCCGTCGATGGTCTCCTCGCCGGGACGGGCCTTGAGCGTGCCGGCCGGTTCTATCGCAGCGAACAGGCCGTCCTCGATGCGCACGTCCTTGAGGTCGCCGGCGTTGTCCACGTTGACGTTGCTGATGAGCATGGGATTCTCCTACTCCTTGGTCATTCCTTGGCGGATCATTCCTTGGCGGGCTCGCCGTGCACCGCGCACATGAGCGCATAGTAGACCGCGGCGATGATGATCATGTTCGGGAAGGTGGCGCCCACGGTGGCCGTCAGGAACGGCACCTTGCCGAGCGCCACGTAGAGCACCACGCCGAGCAGCCAGCAGCCGAGTGCGATCCAGTTGATGCCGGCGTTGTACCAGAAGCGGCCGCCCTCGGCGGTGAGGTCCTTGCGCGAGTACTCGGCGTGGTTGCGCAGGAAGAAGTCGGTGAGCATGATCGCCGTGACCGGGCCGAGCGCGCAGCCGATGTAGTCGAGGAACAGGGTGAACGAGTCGAGGAAGCTGCCGATGATCAGCGGGATGAACGTGACCAGGCAGGCGGCCACGGTCACGATCCACAGGGCCGGGGTGAGCTTGAGCTTCGTGGCGATGTTGGTCAGCGAGGAGCCGGCGGCCATGAGGTTCACGGCGTTGGCGGTCATGGACGTCAGGATCACCACGATGAGCGCCAGGGCGCCCAGGCCGAGCTTGCTGGCGATGGTGGACGGGTCGGAGTTGTTCGGGTCGTAGGTGCCGGAGGTGATGGCGATGCTGATCGTGGCGACCAGACCCACCATGGCGAACCAGAACACGCCCACGAACGCGCCGACGAACGGGATGACGTGCGAACCGGCCGGCTTCTTGGCGAAGCGGGTGAAATCGGCCGCACAGGTGACCCAGCCGAGGTTGAACGCGGCGAGCTTGTCCACGGCCACGCCGGAGGCCATGGCCTGATCGGTCGGCGGGCTCCACGAGAGGATCTCGGAGAAGGAAACCTGCTGGAACACGGCGATGGTCTCCCAGATGGCGAACACGAAGACGAGCACCACACCCACGCGTTCGATGAGGCGCACCGAGCTGGCGCCCGTGGAGACGGACAGCAGGTGCAGCACGCTCATGACGATGATGCCCACGACGATGCCCTTCTCGCCGCCGGGCTCGCCCCACACGGGCCAGCCGAGCAGCTCGTTGAGCAGGATGCTCACCGACGTTGCGGCGATGAACGTGTTCACTGCCGTCCAGCCGATGTACATGACCATGTTCATCACGCTGGGCACGTAGCTGCCGCGGATACCGAACGAGGCGCGCGCGGCACCCATGGTGGTGGCGCCCACCTTGTAGCCGATGTAGCCGATGCCCGCCAGCGTGAGGTAGGCGATGACCGACGACCACGTCAGGTGGCCGACCGCGCCGCCGAATCCGCAGGCCGCGATCACGCCGCCGATGAACCACGTGCCGTTGTTCGCGTTCGCCGCCACCCATGTGGCGAACATGTCCCAGTTGGACGATTTGCGCTCGGCGGGTTCGATAACCTCCAGCGCGTACTTGCCGTCGGTGGACATGAGTTTCTCCTTTGTTCTCGTTTCTCTCTGCTTCGTTTCTCTTCGCATCGTTCGCCGCGCCGCTTCGGTCCGCGGCCCGGCGCCGGGGTAGATCGTACCGCCTCGGAACGCACGCGCGTGTGAACGGACGAAGTCGTGTCGCGAAACGGGAGCGCCGGATGCGGTTTCAGGAATTCCCCAGTGTTCTGCCAGTGAATCCCTGCGGACCGCCAAGCGAATACCGCGGCTGCACGAAGCCATCTTTGCGTAACGAGCCGTTCAATGGAGGCATCGCAGCAAAAGCCACAGCGAAAGGACCACCGCCATGAACGCCAACACCAACACCAACACCAATGCCAACACCCTTGTCAATGCCGCCGTCAAGACCGACGGCAATGCACACGTCCCCTCCCCGACCGGCGCCGTCGCCTCTCCCCGGGCAGTCGGAACGGCCGGACGAAACGGAAACAGCCGTTCCCGTTTCGCCGGAATGGCGGCCGTCGCATGCCTCGCCGCCGTCCTCGCAACGGGATTCGGACTCGCAACGGCAAGCTACCGGGATGCCGTGCAGGGCTCCCCCGCCGGCGCGACGAACGCCGCCTTCGACGATGCGATCGACGCCGACGGAACCGTGCTCACCGTGTGACCCGTCCGCCAAGCCAAAACCATTCATCCGACCCATTTTCCAATCCCAGAAAGGAACCCATCATGGCATCCAACGCCGATACGCCCGAAAGCGCCGCACCCGAGCGCGCGGCCGGGAACGCAGACAAGACCGCAAATGCCCGACCCATACAGGCAACGCAGGCCGAGAGCACCGAGAGGATCGGAAGCCCCGAACGGACGGCTCCCGAACGTTCCGCCTCCGCGCAAGCCCAGGTCGCGCCGGACGTTCAGCCGGTACAGGAAACGCAGGCCGCGCCCACCTCATCGGTTTCGCAGCCCACACCGGTTGCACAGCCTGCGTCGGTTTCGCAGCCTGTGCCGGCTGCAGGGCCCGCCCCAGAGCAGCCGTCGGGTTCTCCCTACGCACAGTTCGCGCCGCAGCCGCAGCAGCCATTCGTGCAACAGCAGTCTCAGACGCAGCAGCCGGGCCAGTATGCACCATATGCACCATATGCGCCCCAACGGTTCCAGCCGCAGGCGCCGCAGCGGACGCCGGAGAACCGCGGCAAATGGAAACATGCCTTCGCTGCGCTCGACGGGAGGGTCTGGGCCGTCATCGCACTCGGGGCCCTGATCTTCGGTCTGGCCGGCGGGGCCGCCGGAGGCGCCATCGTCTCCGCCGTGCGCAGCGACGGGTCCGGCAGCGGTCGGTACGTGAGATCGCTCGACGACGGCAACGCGAACGGCTCCGGTCGGTCCGGCAACGGATTCGGCAACGGCATGGCCCAGCCGCCGAGCGGCAACTCCGGCTCCAGCACCGGCGACACGGACTCCACGGGCGCCGACTCCGCCACCGTGACCATGTAACGCCGGTCGCCTTCCGTCACACCGCGCACACCGCATGATCGGTCCAACCTGCGCCCTCACGATCGCAGCTTGGACCGATCATGCGATTTTTCACCCTTTTCTGAACCGTTTTTTCGCGCGATCGGTCCAACCTGCACATTGCGGGGCACAGGTTGGACCGATCATGCGATGCGCATAGCTCATGCACGCCGGCGCGGCTTGACTTCAAGCACTCGAAGTGGCTAAGACTGCCCATGGACACCAGCTTCCAACCAATGCAGAGCGAAGGAAGGACATCCGTGACAGAACCCACCGAACAGGCCGAGGTGCGCCAGCAACTGTTCACCGGCGAGCGCGCCGCGTTCTTCGCGCACGACACGACGTTCACCGAAACCACGTTCGCCGACGGTGAATCGCCGCTCAAGCACGCGCGCAACGTGACCGTGGTCGAAAGCACGTTCCAATGGAAGTATCCGCTGTGGTACGGGGAGAACATCACGGTGCGCGACTCGACGTGGTTCGAGATGGCCCGGGCCGGCGTGTGGTACACGAACCATATGCTCGTGGAGGATTCCACGATCGAGGCGCCCAAGAACTTCCGCCGCTGCCGGGACCTGACCCTGCGCAACGTGGATCTGACGCACGCCGAGGAGACGCTGTGGGCCTGCACGGGCGTGGCGCTGGAGAACGTGGTGGCGCGCGGCGACTACTTCGGCATGAGCTGCGAGAACGTGACGGTCGAACGGTTCCGGCTCGTGGGCAACTACCCGTTCGACGGGGCGCGCAACGTGACCGTCCGCAATTCGCGGCTCATCAGCAAGGACGCCTTCTGGAACTGCGAGAACGTGACCGTGGAGCATTCGTTCGTCTCGGGCGAGTACCTCGGCTGGAACTCGCGCAACCTCACGTTCACGGACTGCACCATCGAAAGCCTGCAGGGCCTGTGCTACGTGGAGAATCTCAGGCTGGTCAACTGCCGTCTGCTCAACACCACGCGCGCCTTCGAGTATTCGACCGTGGACGCGGACGTACATTCCGCGATCGACAGCGTGGTCAATCCGTCCGGCGGCGTGATCCGCGCCGACGCGATCGGCGAGCTCGCGCTGGACGCCGAACGCATCGACCCGTCCGCCACCAGAATCGAGACCCGATGACCGCCGCCGCAGTTCCGGAATCCTTCGACTTCGACACGCCGATCGACCGCGCCGGCACCCATTCCCTCAAATGGGACGAGGCCAGCAACGCGCTGCCCATGTGGGTGGCGGACATGGACTTCGCCACCGCCCCCGCCGTCCGCGAGGCACTGCTCAACCGCGTGGAGCACGGCGTGTTCGGCTATTCCACCGTGCCCGACGAATGGGCGCGGGCCTACGCGCGCTGGTGGGGCACGCGCCACGGGCTGGCGATCGACCCGGAATCGCTGATCTTCACGACCGGCGTGGTACCGGCCATCTCCAGCATGGTGCGCAAGCTCACCACCCCGGCGGAGAACGTGCTCATCCTCACGCCGGTCTACAACATCTTCTTCAATTCGATCCTCAACAACGGTCGCAACGCGCTTGAGTCGCCGCTCGCCTACGAGCGCGACGGCGGCCGCGGGCGGTACGCGATCGACTGGACGGACCTGGAGGCAAAGCTCGCCGACCCGCAGACCACGCTCATGATCCTGTGCAACCCGCACAACCCGACCGGCATGATCTGGGATCGGGACGCACTGGCCCGCATCGGCGCGCTGTGCGCCCGGCACCACGTGACGGTGATCAGCGACGAGATCCACTGCGATCTGACCGACCCGGGCCGCTCCTACGTGCCGTTCGCCTCCGTGGACGCCACGTGCCGGGCGATCTCGGCCACGTGTCTTGCACCCACCAAGGCGTTCAACATCGCCGGCCTGCATACGGCGGCCGTCATGGTGCCGGATCCGACCCTGAGGCACAAGGTGTGGTGCGGCCTCAACACCGACGAGGTGGCCGAGCCGAACGCCTTCGCCGTCGATGCCGCCGTCGCCGCATTCATGCACGGCGGGCCGTGGCTGGACGCCCTGCGCGGCTATCTGGCGGACAACAAGCGCGAGGCCGCCCGCATGACGGACGCCTACAATGCCGCAGCCCCGGAGGGCCGCCGCGTGGCGCTGTGCGAGGGGCCCGCCACCTATTTGCTCTGGCTCGACTGCTCGGCGTTCGTCTCAGCGGGCGCAGACGGCGTCCGTGCCCGATTCGAGAGCACAGACGGACTGTGCGACTACCTTCGCCGCGAGTGCCGGGTGATGTTCTCCCCCGGAGCGCAGTTCGGAGGCAACGGGCACACCTTCCTGCGCATCAACGTGGCCTGCCCGCGCGAGCGCATGCGGGAGGGACTGCGTCGCCTGTTCGACGGGCTGCGCACTTTGTAGCATTTCCCTCGCGATCGCATCCCGCATGACCCGCCGCCGCATCGGCGTTTCTGTTGGGCCATGCGGGGCGCGTTTCAATGCGTCGCATGGCTCAGAGCCTGCCCGGTGCCGTTCGGCTCGCGCACAAGTTCAGGCAACCATGCCATTCAAATGCACAATATGCAAGTTCTACGCGCAAAACTGTCTTCACTTGCGCTTCACACCCCTTTTCCGTCCGACTGCGCCATGATATTTCCGATTCGTGTGGTTGTTTTTCGGCGCCGCCCCCAGTAGCGGCCTTGCAGGATCCGCGGAATACCGTCATGGCCCTTCGACGAAAGCCGTTTCAAGCACGCACAAATCGGAAGTACGTGGCTACGTAGGCAACGTCAATCGTGGTAAGTCGTCCGTCATCGCGGTCGGACATCGCTGATGCGCCGGATGGCCTCGCGGATGCCGCGGGAGGCGCCGACGGCATCGTCCCCGCCGAACGCGCGGTGCAGGGTGAGCCCTTCGATGAGTGCGTTGAGCATGCGCGCAGTCTCGGGATCGAAGAACCGGCGCAGCTCGGCGTGAACGGCGGTCATCCAGTTGCCGGTGATGTCCCGAAACGCCGGATTGCGTGCAGCCAATGTATACAGTTCGAGGTTGACGTTGAGGTCCCGCGGGGTGGCGAGCAGATCCTGTTCGATGTGGCAGGCAATGGCCTCCCGCGCCTCGTCACTGGTGGAAGCAGCCCGCATGCGCGTGGCGAACCGGGCCGCCGATCGCCGCGCGAACTGGTCGAACGCCTGATGCAGCAGATCGTCCATGCCACCGAAGTGGTAGGTCATGGAGCCGAGCGGCACGTCCGCCGCCGCCGCGACCACGCGGTGCGAGGTGCCCGCCACGCCCCGGTCGGCGATCACGTCCAGACAGGCGTCGATGATGCGCTGCTTGCGCTCCGGGTCGTACCGCCGGGACTGCGGACGGTCGGTCTGCCCAGCCGGTTCGGACGACCCGGGCAAGGAATCCGGGGGAACGGGAACGCGATGATCGATCATGCCTCCGACCATACGCGCCGATGGGTACATTCGTACCACCCAGTCATGTACACTCGTACGCATGAATGCACAGCGAAACACTCAGCAGAACACGCCCACCATGAAGGACCTCATGCTCGCCGGCGAATACTACGTCAGCACGGACGCAGAGCTCACCGCCGAGCGCGAACACGCCAAGGACATGCTCTTTGACTTCAACGCGATCCGCCCCACCAAGCGCGCCGAACGCGAGGCGTTCGTCCGCCGCATGTTCGGGCATGTGGGCGAGAACTGCTGGATCGAGTCGCCGTTCAACTGCGACTACGGCTACAACATTTCCGTGGGCCGCAACTTCTACGCCAACACCGGCTGCTGCATCCTCGACTGTGCGCCCGTGACCATCGGGGACAACGTGTGGTTCGGTCCGAACGTGGGTATTTACACGCCCGAGCATGCCTTCGATCCGGCGGAGCGCACGGCCGGCTGGGAGCATAGCCTGCCGGTCACCATCGGGGACAACGTGTGGGTGTGCGGCGGGGCGACGATCGTGGCCGGCGTGACGATCGGCGCGGACTGCGTGATCGCGGCGGGCGCGGTGGTCACCCGCGACGTGCCGGCGGGCTCGCTCGTGGCCGGCGTGCCCGCACGCGTGATCCGCCCAATCACCGAGGCGGACCGGCACGGCTTCCCGATCGGACCCGGGAGCCCGCAGCAGGCCGCATAGCCGCCGCGCCCAGACCCGTCACGTCATCCGCGCCTTGCCCCTCCGCCAGTGACAGGCGTATACGGCGGCAATGCCTGTGGAGGCCATTTGTCCTGCGCGCGAATAGACTGTTTGCGGATTCAACCGGCAGGGGCTACGACGCCATCCGCGCGCAGCCACCCTTGCGCCGCGGACCGTGGCGGCGACCGCAATCAGCTGGGTAACCGACCGAACCGTATAGCGAGGGATGCCCATGTCTTCGTCCAAGCGCGCCTATGTACCGATCATCGTGATGATGGTGGGCAGCTTCACCGCCATTCTCAACCAGACGCTCATGACGTCCGCCCTGCCGCATCTCATGCTCGACTTCGGCGTGACGAGCAACACCGCCCAATGGCTGAGCACCGGCTTCATGCTCACCAACGGCATCATGATCCCCGTCACCGCGTTCCTCATCCAGAAGTTCACCACGCGGCAGCTGTTCTTCTATGCGATCGGCATGTTCCTGTTCGGCACGCTGGTGTGCACGTTCGCGCCCGGCTTCTGGGTGCTGCTCGCGGGCCGCGTGCTGCAGGCCACCGGAGCGGGCATCGTGATGCCGCTGCTGCAGACGGTGCTGTTCCTCACGTTCCCCCCGGAGAAGCGCGGCACGGCCATGGGCTGGTTCGGGCTGGTCATCGCGTTCGCCCCGGCGCTGGGCCCCACGCTCTCGGGGCTCATCATCGATTTCCTGCCGTGGCGGTTCCTGTTCGTGCCGCTCATCGTGATCGCCGTCGCCGTGCTCGCGGCCGCCATCCCTACGGTTAGAAACGTCACCGAGCAGACCGATCCGACCATCGACATCCCGTCCGTTATCCTGTCCACGCTGGGCTTCGGCGGCCTGCTGCTCGGCTTCAGCTTGGCCGGACAGGACGGCTGGACCGCGCCGCAGACCCTCGTTTCGCTCGGCGTGGGCGCGGTGACGCTGATCGCGTTCATCCACCGCCAGCTGCATCTGGTGCAGCCGATGCTCAACTTCCGCGTGTTCGCACTGCCCATGTTCTCGCTGTCGATGATCCTCGTGGTGCTGGTGTTCGTCACGTTCATCTCCGCCATGAACATCCTGCCCATGTTCATCCAGAACGCCATGGGACTCACGGCCCTTCAGTCCGGCCTGCTGCTCATGGGCGGCGGCGTGGCCGAGGGTGTGTTCAACCCGATCGCCGGCCGGCTGTTCGACCGCATCGGCATCCGGCGCATGGCGCCTCCCGCGATCGCCGTGATCGCCGTGTCCGCGTTCGCCCTGTCCCGCATGGACGCGAACGTGCCGGTCTGGTATCCGGCCGTGTTCTTCACGCTCATGATGGCCGGCGTGGCGTCCTGCATCATGCCGCTGACCACCACGGCCCTCAACCAGCTCACGGGCCCGCTCCTGCCGCACGGCACGGCGATGAACAACACGCTACGCCAGACGATGGCCGCGATCGGCATCGCCGCCAACTTCACGGTCATGACCATGAACACCCTGCCCGCATCGGTGGCGGGATCGGCCGCCGCCGGGCTTGCGCACGGCGTGGACGTGGTGTTCACGATCGCCGCCGGCGTGTCCGTGGTCGCCTTCGCACTGTCGTTCCTGGTGCGCGACGGGAAGACCGACGGGCGCTAAGGGCATGACTGGGCCGGGGCATGACTGGTGGGCTGGGCGTTGGGCCGGGCGGACGGACGCGACTGACCGGACGCGACTGACCAACCTGATACGACCGAACGACCTAGTGCGATTGACCGACCGGGCGCCTTGCGCGGGCCCCGAGCCGCGGACCCCGCGCAAGGTTTAAGGGTTCCCTCCCCCGGCGCCAAATTACGGGCTGCGCGGGCCGAAATTGCCGATTCGCAGCGCTATCGGGTCGATTTGGCACCGTTTTTCGGACCGAAAGTGCTGCGAACAGCGGATTTCGGCCCGCGCAGCCCGTATGTTGCCCGCACACTGCCCACACACTGCCCGCGCACTTGAAGAGCCGGAAGGAGTATTGCGCCTCCTTGCGCCGATGGGGCGAGCGCTTTGCCCGTTGGCCCGGGACGGCCCGGGACGGACCGGAACGGCCTAGGACGGACCGGGGATTGACCGAGATGGACCGAGATGGACCGAGATGGACATGAACGGACCGGGACGGACATGAACGGACCGGGACGGCCGGGCAATCACGGCGCCAAACCGAACGCCCGGCACCGGTCCGGTCAGCTGCGCCGCCAGAACCGGTCGTTCGTGTCCGCCGGCCGCCCATGCCGCCGGACACGAACGATCGAGGCATCGACGCGGACGATCGCAACACGCATTGCACCCGGATACGGCCTTGCCCGCCATTAAGCTTGATAACGCAAACATCGTTGCCACGCAAGAAAACAAGGAGCATCGACATGGACAACGCGGCGCGGCGAGCCGAGGGCCTGCCCTACCACTACGACGATCCGTCCATCATGGGCGGCCAGCTCGAATATCAGGAGAGGCTCTGGGAATTCAACCGGACCCACCCCACGGACACGGAAGGCAAGGCACGCCTGCTGAAGGAAATGTTCGCATCGATCGGCGAAGGGTGCCATGTGGAAACGCCCGCCCACGCGAACTGGGGCTTTCGGCACGTGCACATGGGCAAGGGCGTGTACTGCAACGTGAACTTCACGTGCGTGGACGATGCGGACATCACGATAGGCGACTTCTGCATGTTCGGCCCCAACGTGGTGATCGCCACCGCCGGCCATCCGGTGCTGCCCGTGCTGCGCGAGCATCACTACGTGTACGCGATCCCGGTCACGATCGGCCGCAACGTGTGGGTGGGCGCGAACGTGACGATCCTGCCCGGGGTAACCATCGGGGACGACTGCGTGATCGGCGCGGGATCCGTGGTGAGCCACAGCATTCCGGCCGGCTCGGTGGCCTACGGCACGCCTTGCGAGGTGGCGCGGCCGATCGGCGAGAGGGACCGGGAGTTCTACTTCAAGAACCGCCGCCTCGACGTGTGGGAGTAGCCGTCCGGCTCGTCGGTTCTCTCAGGTCTTTCAGGCGAGCCGGCGGTAGGTCTCCTCGTCCACGGGCTCAAGCCATTCGTTGGAGGCGCCTTCCCGCTTGGGCATGACGGCCACGTGCGCAAACGCCTCGGCGGGCGCGGCACCGTGCCAGTGCCTGGTCTCCGGCGGGATGTAGGCCACGTCCCCGGGCCTGAGCTCCACCGGGTCATGGCCTTCGATCTGGTAGTAGCCGCGGCCGCCCACCGCAAGCAGGATCTGGCATACCCCGTGGTGGATGTGCCAGTGGTTCGTGCAGCCGGGTTCGAAGGTGACGTTGGCCACGCTCACCTGCCCGTCCGCGGCCAGCGGGGCGAGGTAGCTTTGCCCTTCGAAATACTGCGCGTAGGCGTCGTTGGGCTCGCCCATGGGGAAGGCGCTCGGATTGCTCGTGATGGCCATGATCGTTCCTTTCGTTCGCAACATTCGCAACGTTCGCAACGGTTGTGCGGGACGATTCCGACGCTACGAACCTCAAGCGCTCGAAGTCAAGCCGCACGACCTTCCCGGACCGCCGCCGAGGTCCGCCGCTCCTGCACGTTCAGCCACAGGCCGACGGGCAGGGTGGCCGCGCCGCACACGATGAAGATGATGGCGATGGGGATCACGTCCGCGAGCGGCGCGAAAAGGGCCATGCCGATCGGCATCGCGAAGGTGGCCATCGTGGTGTCCAGACCGAAGACGCGCCCGACCATGGATTCGTCGGATTCGGATTGCAGGACGGTGCGCAGCGGACCCACGCACACGGCGGAGGCAATGCCGTTGAGCACGTCGATGACGAGGTAGGCCAGCAGCCCCGGCGCCACGCCGAGCCCCACCACGGTGACGGCGTAGAACACGATGCCCCACGCGGCCACGCGCATGGGATTGCGGATCAGCTTGGCGCCGACGGTGGACATGATCGCCCCGCCGAGCAGCATGCCGATGCTCCAGCCGAGCTCGTTGGCGGCGAGCTTGTCCGAGGCTGTGGTGAGGTTCACGAACCACAGGTTGAGGTCCACGCCCTCGTATTCGCGTGCCATGAGCAGCAGCGTGAGGTTCATGGGAGCCACGGAGATCAGGCAGACGGTCGCGTCGGCCAGAATGGTGGATCGCAGGCGCGGGCGGTCCAGCACGTACCGCAGTCCTGCCTTGAGGTCGGCGATCACGTGGCCTGTGCCGGCGGAGGCGGGGGCGGTTCCCGGAGTTCCGGATACGGACGGGGATGCCTCGGGGCGTGCGGTCTTGCGCGGCGCCTTGATCAGCGCCACGAATCCCACGCCGATCACGGCCGTGGTCACGTCCACCAGCAGGATGGACCACAGCGGCACCACGTTGATGAGCACCGCGGCCACGGCGGGCGCGACGATCATGTTGGCCGAATTGATGACGCTGAAGATCGAGTTGACGCGCAGCAGCTTGCCGGACGGCGTCACGTCCGGGATGAACGACTGCACGGCCGGGGATTGCACGCCGGCACCCGCCGAACGGATGAGCAGCACCACGAAGATGAAGGTGAGGTTGGCCCAGCCCGTCGCGAAGCTCACGGACAGCAGAACCGTCACGCCGGCAATGATGAGGTCCGGCAGCATGATGAGCGTCTTGCGGTTGTGCCGGTCCGCCCACGAGCCGCCGAAGATGGAGACGACGCCCTGCGGCAGCACGCCGAACAGCGTGGCCATGAGCAGCGCGGTGCCCGTCTTCTCCTGCAGCACGATCCACCACCAGATGGCGTACTGCACGATGCTCGAGCCCAGCAGGGAGAAGGCCTGACCGGTGAGCAGCAGCGCTACGCGGCCCTGCCACGCGCGGTCGGCGGTTTGCGGTTCCATGTGCGGCGTCGTCCTTTCTGCCGTCTGTCGCGCATCCGCGCCGACGGCATTCCGCCCGCGGCACGGCATGTTGTTTCGCTACGTATTGTCCCAACGTATATTGTCCCAAAATGGGACAATTGTCAATTTCGCGCCGCGATGCATCCTGTCGTCCCGCCCCGGCCACGCCGCCCTGGCCGTCCGATCTCGCGCCTCCGCATCATACCTTCGTGTCGCGCAGTCGCCGCCTGAATTCCCTGCCGAAGATCTCCATGCCGCGGATCATCGCATCGCGCAGGGCCGGATCGAGCCCGCTCATCGCCCGATACTCGGCGGCGCGCTCGGGGGCGATCAGCGCATTGCAGTACCGCCGGCCCTCCTCGGTGAACCACACGGTCTTGACACGCCGGTCCCGCTCGGACTCCTCCAGCCGCACATACCCCTGCTCCGCGAAGGCCCCGATCACGTTGTTGACGGTCTGCCGTGGCAGCATCGTATATTCGCGGATCGCCCGCTGCGATGCGCCGTCGTGATCATGCAGGTAGTCGAGCACCGCAGCCGTGCTGTCCGCCACGCCGAGGCGGCGCGAGTAGTCCGCGAGCGCCACGTCGATGCGGTGCAGCTCGTCGAAGAACCGGTCGAGGCGATCCGCGATGGCCGGCTCCGGCGCAGCCCCGCCCGCGGCCGCATCCGCAACGACTTCACCCATCGCACCCACGTCCATCGAGTCCCCGCCCACCGCAGCCCCTTCCCGTCCGACTGTCATATTCAGAGACAATTATATGCGGCAACGCCACCCGGAACAGATACCCCGCCACCCTCAAAAATTCGATATACTGTCTAATTATTGATGCAATCACCATCATCAACCACAACGGAGGCACATCCATGGGACGACCGAAGGCAGGAGATGCGGGCGCACCGGCGAAAATGCAGGAGGCGTTCTGGCAGCTGCTCACCGCCAAGCCGTACGACCAGATCACCGTGAGCGACATCACGCGCACGAGCGGCCTCAACCGCAGCGCGTTCTACTACCACTACGCCAACATTCCCGAGCTGGCGGACGACGCGATCGCCGCACTGTACGGCAAGGCGGTGGTGGCCACGTTCATCGCGCGCATCATCCACAGCCCCACCGATGCCGCCGCGGAGGAAGGATACACCCAGTTCATCAGCGACCCGGAGTATCTGGCCAGCGCGCAGAGGCTGGTCCTCATCGCAGGCCCCCACAGCACACCGGGCCTCATCCGGCAGCTCAAGGACTTCGTCATCGACGTGTGGCTCGGCATTCTCATGATCGATCCGAAGACGCTCAATGCAGGGCAGCGGCTCACCCTGGAATTCGCGGTCAGCGGCATCCTCGGCATCATGGGTTGGGTATCCTCCTCGACCGGCAATCTCCGGGACATCGTGCCGTGGGCCCGCCAATCGCACCTGCCGGAGACCATCGCGCAGCTCATCAACTCCCTGAAATAGCGGATCCCGGTTCACACGATGACTGCTCGAAAATCGTGTGAGCCGGGATCCATGTGAGGTTTTGCCGTCGTTTCGGCGTAAAACCGCCGGACGGCATGTATCCCCATGTGCGGAAATGTACGGTTTTCCGGTTCACAAGATGCCTTCGAAAACATCGCGTGAACCGGAAAACCGCCGAGAGCGCATCACTCGGGGCTTTTCAGCGCTCCGACCATGTCGATGCGGTCGAGTGACCGGTTCGTGGCGCGGCTCACCAGCCAGGTGAACAGGAACGCCAGCGCGGCGGCGGCCACGTAGCAGTACCAGGCCACATTGGGCACGATGTTCATGCCCGGCAGGTCGAGCATGCTCAGCAACCCGCCGATGAGCAGCCGGCCGGACGGCAGGCCCAGCGCGATGCCGATCGCGGAGAGCAGCAGCATCTCCTTGTTCACATAGCCATGCACCTCACGCCTGCGGAAGCCGAGCACCTTGATGGTGGCGAGTTCGCGTTCGCGCTCGGAGATGTTCGTGCTGGCGAGCGTGTAGAGCACCACCACCGCCAGGATCGCGGCCATGACCACAATGAAGCCGATCATGACGAAGAAGATCATGAAGCTCTTGGCGAAGTCGCGCATCTGCCTGGCGGCGCTCGTCACGGACAGGTACCGGTCCTGGGAGGCGAGGGAATCCGCGAAGGCGATCTGCGCATCCTCGTCGCCGTCCACCCGGATGAGATCGGCGTTGACCGCGAGGTCGGTGTCGTCCGCCACGCCGAACGCCGCACGGTACGCCCGCTCGGTCATGACCGCCACGTTGCCGGTGTAGTACTGCGCCACGCCGGAGACGGTCACGTCCGCGGTGCGCATCATGGCATCGGCCAGATTGACGGTGCCGCCGGAGGCGAGGTCGAACGTCTTGGCGGCGTTCGCGCTCACGATGACGTCCGAATCGTTCAGGGACAGGGCAGTGCCGTCCACGGTGTGCAGGTCGAGGTAGCCGTCCATAGATTCGCCGTCGGGCACGACCATGAGCTGCACGGTGAGCTTGGAGCCGTCGGAGTCGCCACCGACCGCCGGTGACAGCGTGGCGGATTCCAGGTGCAGCGGCAGCGCGCCGGCCACCGAGGCGTCCGCGTCGAGCGCCTTCTGGGCGTCGGAATGGTCCGCGGTCTTGGTGACGGCCATCACGTCGTACTTGGCGACCTCCTCGAACTGGCGGGGCATGAGCGTGAGCGCGGAGCTTCCCATGCCGAACCCGGCGGTCATGAGGGCGGTGCAGCCGAGCACGCCGACGATCACCATGAGCGCGCGGCTCTTGTAGCGGAACAGGTTGCGCGCGGTCACCTTGCCGAGGAAGCTCAGGTAGTTCCACACGAATCCGATGCGTTCGAACACCGTGGTCCTGCCGGCCTTGGGTGCCTTGGGCCGCAGCAGTTCGGCGGGCTGGAGGGCGAGCGACTTCGCGCACACGGCCATCGCACTGCCGCAGATGAGCGCCACGAACAGCAGGGGGCCTCCCACGCCTACGGCCCAGTCGATGACGAGCGGGTAGCCGGGCAGCACGTAGATGAGCTTCAGCATGCGCTGCGTGAACACGAACGGCAGGCCCAGAAGACCGATCAGGTCGCCCACGAGTCCGCCGGCGAGGCACGCCGCTGCCGAGTACAGCAGGTATTTGACCATGGTCTCTCGCCGCGTGTAGCCGAGCGCCTTGTAGGTGCCGATGAGCTGGCGGTCCTCCTCCACCATGCGCGCCACGGCCGTCAGGCTCACCAGGATGGCGATCACGAGGAACAGGATCGGGAACAGCTTGCCGAGGCGGCCGATCATGTCGCTCTGGGTCTTGACGTCCGCGTAGCTGGTAAGCGCGCTGCGGTCGCGGATGATCCACGTGGCGTCCAGCACGGAGTCGTTCACCTTGTCGCGGATCGTCTGTTCGGCGTCGGTGAGCTTCTGCCGGGCGGCGGCCTTCATGGGGTTGGAGTCGGGCATGGCGTCCACGGTCTGGCGCTGGGAGTCGAGCGATTCCAGGGCCTTATCGACGGCGGCGTCGCGCACTGCCTGCGTACGTGCCTGCTCGCGCTCGGAGCGAATGGCCTCCACGTTCGCGATCGCCCCGTCGGTCAGGCTGCGGTAAGCATCGCCGTAGGTGTTCTCCTCCCTGGCGCCGGTCACGGTGAGGACTGCGGAGGTGTAGGGGGCGTCCGCGTCGGTCGCGGCGTCCTGCGCCACGAACATGGGGTAGACGGTCTTCGCTCCGGAGACGAGCGCCAGCGGGCCGCTGGGGTTCACGATGTCGTTCGGGTCGATGATCGTGCCGACGATGGTGTACGAGCCGTCCTGGAAGGTGCCGGAGGAGTCGGAAGACCCGGAATCGTTGTCCGAGCCAGCCACGGCCGAACCGGCGGCAACCGAGTCGGGCGAGAATTCCAGTGCGTCGCCGAGGCGTTTGCCGCTGTCCGTCAGGTACTGCTGCGTGACGGCGATCTCGTGCCCGGATTCGGGCAGCCTGCCGTCCGTGAGGTACGGCAGGTCGAGGCCACGGTCGTTGAGCGCGGTCACAGTGGCGGAGGACTGACGTCCGTCCACCTTGGTGACGGCACTTTCGGTGCGGATGCCGGCCGCGTCGGCCACGCCGTCCGCGCCGCGCAGGGCTTCGATGTCGCCGTCGTCGAAGCCGAGCGTGGAGACGATGCTCACGTCATGCATCGACTGCCCGTCGAAGAATTCGTCGAGCCCGGCCTTGAGGTCGGTGCTCACCGAGCTCAGGCCGCCCATCATCATCACGCCCACCGCGCAGATCACGGCGATGGCGGCGAATCGCTTGCCGTTGCCGGAGATCGCGCGCAGGGCGTCCTTCCACATCGCCTTGCGGGAGGTCTTGGTACGAGTCGTCATGGCTGCCGGGCCTCCTACCATTCGATGTCCGCGATGGGGGTGGGGTTCGCGTTGGCGGTGATTTCGGTGACCTTGCCGGAGCGGAAGCGGATCAGCCGGTCGCCCATGGGCGCGAGCGCGGAGTTGTGGGTTACGAGGGCCACGGTGATGCCGCGCTGGCGGCAGGCGTCCTGCAGGAGCTGGAGGATCTGCTTGCCGGTGTTGTAGTCGAGCGCGCCGGTGGGTTCGTCGCACAGCAGGAGCTTGGGGTTCTTGGCCAGGGCGCGGGCGATAGCCACGCGCTGCTGTTCGCCGCCGGACAATTGGGCCGGGAAGTTGCCCAGACGCTCCCCCAGTCCGACCTTGACGAGGGTTTCGCGTGCGTCGAGCGCGTCCGGGCAGATCTGGCTGGCCAGCTCCACGTTCTCCAGCGCGGTGAGGTTGGGCACGAGGTTGTAGAACTGGAAGACGAAGCCCACGTCGAAGCGGCGGTAGTCGGTGAGTTCCGCCTCGCTGGCGTGGCTCAGGTCCTTGCCGCCGATCGTCACGGTGCCGGAGGTGGCGCGGTCCATGCCGCCCAGAATGTTGAGCGCGGTCGACTTGCCGGCGCCGGACGCACCCAGAATGACCGCAAGCTCCCCCTGCTCCACGTCGAACGTGGCGTGGTTCAGGGCCAGCACCGCCGATTCGCCTTCGCCGTATTGGCGTACGACGTCATGGAATTGCAGGAAAGTCATGATGGTTCCTCTCTGTTGGTTCCACTGCTTGTTGCTTCGTTCCGGCTGCGGATTCTGGCCGCCTCCGGTGACCGAGGCCAGATTTTATTCATCAGTATGTCGAATAAAAACCCTCACCCACGCCCCTTCTGACGAGTTTCCGCACCGTCAGCGCCCCACACTGCGGCCCACAACCCGCAGATTGGAAAGTTTGACCATTGTTAACCGTTTCAGAAGCACCGTTTTGCGGTCAATCTTTCCAGTTTGAGAATCGATCGCCGAAGTGGTTTGCATGCAAACTAAAGTGATAGCATGTGCGCGGGCGACGCGGAAAGCCGGGCCGCCCGGACCATGGGGAGGCATCATACTGGACGACGAGCTGCATTTCCTGCTGCTGCGGGCATTCCACCACTCCAACCGTCGCATCGACGAGGCGATCCGACGCATCGGCCTGCTGCCCGGCCAGCCCAAGATCCTCGAATGCCTCGCCGAGCGGGACGGCCGCACCGCCAAGGAGATCTGCGCGGAGTGCATCCTCGACAAATCCACCATGACCGGCCTGCTGACCCGCATGGAGGATCGCGGTCTCGTCCGTCGCGAGGCCCACGAGACCGACCGTCGCTCCTACCGCGTATTCCTGACCGCCTCGGGACGCGACTACGCCCGCCGGATCGCCGCCATCACCGCCGCCATCGACGCCACCGCCACCGCCACCGCAGGCATGACCGCCAGGGAACGCTCGGCACTGCAAAACGGGCTCCTGACCGTCATCGCCAACCTACGCAGCGCGGAGGAGCAAAGGACCGAAGCGCAACAGGGCGAGACGCACACCGGCACCGCATAAGACGCAGAAGGCCGAGTGACCATGCCAGACACATCACAGCACGCATCGCAGCGAACGCCGCGCTCCGGTTCCCGCAGATCAGCTTCGGCGTCACCACCTTCGCCATGAACGTGGCATTCGTCGTCATGGAGATCCTGCTGACGCGCCGCGATTTCCAGCCCATCCAGCTCCTGCAGCTGGCCGTCACGTTCTGGTTCAGCGCCACGCTGAACGCCGGCATGGCCATACTGGGTCTCTTTTCGCCGCAATCCCGGTGGCCGGCATCGGACTGCTGCTCGGCTGCTTCCTGCTGGCGTTCGGCATCCGCATGGAAGTGACCCCGGGACTCATCATGGTGCCGGGCGAAGGTGCGATGCGTGCGCTCGCGATCGTGACCAAGGCGCGGTTCGGCACGCTCAAGGTATGCTTCGACGTGTCGCTCATCGTCATCGCCGGCGTGATGTCGTTCGCCTTCTTCCACGGGATCAGGGGGCTCGGCGTCGGTACGGTCGTGGCCGCGGTCATCACCGGGCAGATCGTAAACTTCCTCAACCGGCACATCCGCTTCGTCTCCCCCAAGCCGACCGCAGGATCCCGTTCGCCGGAAGCATAAACCGTCCGCATTGGGCAGGCCGTCTGCGAAAGTGTTAGCGATACGGGATATTTCATACTGAAATATCCCAGAAACGCCGACCGGTCGTCCGGCAGGAGTGTCCGATCGTCCGCCAGGCCGATCCATCGTCATTCTGCGAACCGACGGACCGACCCCGCCGACGGACCGCCGACCGGACAGCCAACAAGGCCAGCCGACCGGCGGATCAACCGATCAACACGCAAGGAGACCACAATGAAGACCCTGGTTCTGGTGTTTCACCCGTCCCTGAACGAGCAGTCCCACGTCAACGCCGCGCTGGCCAAGGCCGCGGGCGAGCTGGAGAACGTGACCGTGCGCGACGAGTACGCGCTCTACCCGGACGGCGCCATCGACGTGAAGGCCGAGCAGCGGGCCGTCGAGCAGGCCGACCGCATCGTGTTCCAGTTCCCGATCTACTGGTTCTCCTCCCCCGCCCTGCTCAAGAGCTGGGAGGACGCGGTGCTCGAGCACGGCTGGGCCTACGGCCACGAGGGGCACGCCTTCGAAGGCAAGGAATTCGCCGTCGCCGTCTCCACCGGCTCCCCGGAGTCGAAGTACCAGCCCGACGGAGACAACCGCTTCACCATCGATCAGGTGCTCGTCCCGTTCCAGGGCACCGCCAACCACATCGGCGCCACCTGGCTCAAGCCGTTCGCAACCTTCAGCGCCTTCGGCATCACCGACGAGGCGCTGGCCGAGACCGCCAAGCGCTATCAGGCGTTCCTGTCCAAGTAGTCCGCATCCGTTGCACCCGCAAGCCGCCCGATCCGCTCCACGAACGCGGAGACCTGCGGCTGCGGGTGCAGCGGATACAGCAATCCGTAGGACAGTCCCACCTTCTCTCCCCAGTCGACGGGCACATTGACGAGTTGCGGGTGGACGCCGGCCCACATGGGCTTGGAGATCAGCAGATCGCCGGTCTGCGCGCAATCGTTGAACGTGGACAGATCATAGTGATCGATATCCACCAGATCGATCGACGGCATCCGTGCCAGCAGATCGCGCGCACGATCGTCGCCGCCATGACCCCGGCGCATCAGGCGGATGCGGGAGCCGGCAAGATCGGCCGGCGCAACGACGGAGCGGCGGGCCAGCGCATGGTCGCACGGCACCGCAACGCACAGGGGTTCGTCCCCGAGCGACAGCATCCCGCAGACGCCCCGCCAGTAGTCGGCGTCGAAGGCCGTGGAGATCACGTCCACACGTTCTCCCAGACGCGCGACGATGTCGTCGATCGAGCTGCGATCATCCGGCATGGAAACCAGCTCGAGGCGGATGTCCGTATGACGCCCCTCGTCGCGCTGCCATAGGTCCAGCACGCGTCTGCCCGATCGCAACGTTGAGACGCCCAGCCGCACCGCAATATGATCCCCGTCCCCATGCCCACCCAGCTGCCGCGCGCGCCGGATCGCATCATCACATTGCCGCATGATCGACCGCGCATCCTCCACGAGCGTCCGTCCCGCAGCCGTCAGCTTCACGCCGGCGCGCGATCGGACAAACAGCGTCACGCCGCATTCGGTCTCGAACGTATTGATCTGCTTGGCCAGCGCCGGCGTCGAAAGGTGAAGTCTACGGCCGGCCTTGGCGAAGCTGCCCGTTTCCGCCGCAGCGACCACCGCATCCAGACGCCTGTCGTACATGTACCCCCCACCGCTTGCATAAATCGTTAGTTTATATCCAATAAACCAAAAGCATCCATAAACCGCTGGAATCCATTGTATTACGAGCATACCATGTAACTCGCAATAACTGGAGGGAAACACATGAACATGAAAGCAAGCCCGATGCCCGTCACCGTCGCGGCCTCGATCGCATCATTCCTCTCCGGCATGGACGTGCTGATCGTCAACGTGGCCTTGCCCACCATCGCGGCGGAACTCGGCGGGGACATGGCCATCCAGCAATGGGTGGTGGACGGCTACACGCTGCTGTTCGCGGCGCTGCTGTTGCTCGCCGGCAGCCTCGCGGACCGCTTCGGAGCCAAACGCGTGTTCGCAGCGGGCACCGCGTTGTTCGGCGCGGCTTCGCTGTTTTGCTCGTTCGCCGGATCCATGGCGGCTCTCGTGGCGGGCCGATGTGTGCTGGGCGTAGCGTCCGCACTGATCCTGCCGGCGTCGATGTCGCTGATCAACGAGGCGAATCCGGATCCGCGACGGCGTGCGTGGGCGCTGGCCCTGTGGGGCGCGGGCGGTGCCTCGGCCTCCGCTGTGGGGCCGCTGCTGGGCGGCCTGCTCACGCCAATCCATTGGAGTCTCGTATTCGTCATCAACGTACCGTTCTGTCTGCTCGTTCTCGCGATCGCACCCTGTATCCGCGCCTCCCCGCTCAGACCCGCGAGATTCGACCAGACAGGCCAGACCCTGTCGCTGGCGGGGCTTGCCGCGCTGGTCGCAGGCATCATCGAAGCCGGAGAGAGGGGCTTCGCACATCCGCTCACGATCGCATTGCTGGCCTTGGGCGCGGGCGCCCTGACTGCATTCGTCTGGTCTCAGACCAAGGTTGCCGCCCCCATGATGCCGCTCGGCCTGTTCCGCGTGCGCGGCATGCAGGTGGCATTGCAGATCGGGTTCATCATGATCTTCAACTGGTACGGCATGGTGTTCATCTGCACGATGTTCCTGCAGAACCAACTCGGCATGGGCGCGTTCGCCGCCGGTCTGGTGTTCGTGCCGTCCGCATTCGTCACGATTCTGGGCAATCTCGCGGGAGGCCGCATCATCACCGCCCGCGGATCGAAATTCTCCATCACGCTCGGGCTCGGCATCATGATCGCAGGCTTCGCCTTCGAGTTCCTCATGCCCGTCCCCATTCCGGTATGGGCGATCGCCACGGGGCTGAGCGTCGTGGGTTTCGGCGCGGCCATCACCACCCCGGCCGCCGCGGGCGTGGTACTCGCGAGCGTGGATGGATCGCAGGCCGGCATCGCCAGCGCCATGTTCAACACCTTCCGACAGGTGGGCGGCGCGATCGGCGTAGCGGCATTCGGCGTGATCGCCACGTTCGTCCCTTCGCTCAGCGTGGCGCTGCGATCGGTGTTCCTCGTCTCCGCACTGCTGCTGATCTACGTACTGGCCTTCGAGACTACTAGCTGGCGGGAATTCACTTCACGGCCGTGAAGAAGAACCGCGGGAACGGGAAGATCACGCTGCCGTCGGACTGCATGGGGTAGGCGACGCGCACGCGGGCGAAGATCTCCGCCTCGAACTCCGCGCGGGCGTCCCGGTCGTCGAGCGCCTGCAGGTACGGGCGCAGGCCGGTGCCGCGGTACCAGTCCATGATCGCCTCGTGCGAGGGCAGCGTGTGCATGTAGGTGGTCATCCACATGTGGAATTCCGCGGCCCGCCCGTGCAGCAGCTCCCAGTACTCGTCCGGCTCGAGATTGTAGAATTCGCGCTGCTGCGGCAGAATCGCACCGAACCGCGGCCCGTGCACCACGGCGGCGATGATGCGGTGGATCGGCTCGTCGTAGTTCATGGGCGTCTGCACGGCGAGCGTGCCGCCCGGACGCAGCCGGTGCATGAGCGCGGGGATAAGCGAGGGGTGGTCCGGCACCCATTGGATGCACGCGTTGGAGAACACCACGTCGAAATCCCGGGGCAGTCTGGCCAGCTGCTTCGGGTCGGACACATCGCACAGCGTGAATTCGATGTCCGGGTGGGACTTGCGGGCCTGGGCGATCATCTCGCGCGAATTGTCCACGCCGCGGATCTGCGCGTGCGGGTAGCGTTCGCGCAGCACGGCCGTGCTGTTGCCCGGGCCGCAGCCGATGTCGAGTACGCGAAGCACCGAACCGTCGTCGGCCGGAAGACGCGAGGCGAGGTCACGCGACGGCTGCGTGCGTTCCGCTTCGAACCGCAGGTATTGTTCCGAATCCCATTGCATCATGGTCACCACGCTAACGCGCACGGACCGCCGCATGGCAACGATTACCGAATGACGGACCGGCGTCCGAATGACGAAACGCGCGACCGTCAGAAGGCATGCCAGAAGGCCGGACGTAGTTTGGTTTTTTCGATTCGTGTGGTTGTTTTTCGGGTCCTCCCCCGGTAGCACCGCCGGAATAACGCGGCAATGCCAAGAGATCTATCCCGCCCGACCGGCAAAACCGACCACACGAATCGAAAAAAGAAACGCCAGGAGCGCCGAATCGCCGCCCGGCAGCCGACAAATCGCATTCTTCAGGCCAAAAGAACGTAGATTCCCCGTTACGACCTGCACCGGCCGCCGCCCGAACCACCTTCAGACGCGGTGACGGCAATCCCTTTACGGCAGCTAACTCCTGTACGGCGGGCCTCACGCCCGCCCGTCATACAGGGTGAATGTCGTAGCGCCGCCATCCGGCCATGCCAGCGTGCGCTCCCCGCGGCGAGTCAGTCCCAGATGGTCGTAGAAGCCGAAGTTGCAGTCCGTGTCGGTAAAGAGGAAGTAGCGCTCGGCGCCCGCGTCGCGGAACGTGCGCATCATGCGCTCGAACAGCCGGCGCCCCGCTCCCCCGCCGCGGACCCGCTCCCCCACCAGCAGCAGGGTGACTTCCGCGTCGTACCGCCCATGCTCGTCGGTCGCATCGCGCAGCAGCCGTTCGTCGACCGCATTGATGCGCATCATGGTGCGCACGCCCCGGCGTCCCCCGCGAGACGCCAGCAACGGCAGCAGGTTTCCGATTGCCCGGCGCAGATGCCGCAGGCGCATCGGCATGTTCCCGTGCGACCGACGGCGAGCCGCCATGCCGCCCAAGACCACCCCGGCCAATCCGCCCGGCGTCTCCGCCACCCACGCCTCCGTGGACCGCGACAGACAGAACTCGAAATCGGCCCGGGCCAGTCGCCTCGACGTCTCGGCGTCCATCGCGGGATCGGCATACCACATGCGGCGCAGCATCTCGACGAGCACGGGATAGTCGTCGCGGCTCATGGGCCGCATGATCATCACGTCGACCGGCCGTCTGTTCGGGGATTGGCTCATGCACCCATTGTCGCATGCCGGGCCTGGCGCCGGGGATTCCGACAAACTTTCGCTCCTATTTCCTGCGCGATTGGCGGAACATCAACCCTCGCCCGAGAAATCACCCCGAAAGTTTGTCAGCCGGGATGGGCGGGGCCGGCCCGGCGTTGATTCCGGACCGCCCCTGCCAACGGACCCATGTCATCCGACACAGGTCATATCACCCGACTAGCGCATATGGCGCTTCGTGGATGTAGCCGCGGCAATCCCGCCTCCAAGCAGGAGAACCGCCGTCAGCCCCGCGAGTGCTCCGACGCTGGCGCCAGTGCGGGACAGCTGGGTGGGTCGCTTGGCCTTATCCTTGGATTCGACCTTGACCGTGGACTCGTCGGGCTTCTTCCCGGACGGAGCCCCATCCTTCGACTGGTCGGCACCAGGCTGGGCATTACCATCAGACTTGGTCTGATCGGTCTTGTCGGTCTGAGGCTTATCAGTCTGAGGCTTGTCGGTGTTCGGCTTGTCGTTCTCCGGCTGTTCGGGCTTCGGAGCAGGCGTCTCCGCAGCCTTCACCAGCTGTTCCCCGGCCTTCACCAGCGCGGCGGCTGCGGCATCCACCTCGTCCTGCGACTTCGGAGCTGCCACCACATCCTTGGCCTTGGCAACGGCTTCGGCATACGCGGCCCAGGACTCATCCGTGTAGTCCGTGGCATTCTTCTGCTCGGCCTCGGCGATGAGCGCCTCCAACGTAGCGGTGCTGATCGTCGGAGTCGGAGTGACCGGCTTGACTTCGAGTGCCTTGATTGCATTGCGAATGCTCTGCGCGGCGGCATCGAGTTCGCCCTGGGCGGTCGCGGAGCGGAGCGTTGCGGCTCCCTTGTCCACGGCGGCCTTGAGTGCGGCAACCGTCTTGTCCGTGTATTTGCCGGAGTTGGCGAGCGTGGCAGTGCCTTCCTTGATGGCTGCCTGCAGATCCGCGTAGTTCAGCGTCACCGTAGGCTTCTGCACGGGCTTGAGCGCGAATACCGCGTTGAGCAGGGCAACCGTCTGTGCGTCCACGTCGGACTGGGTGACGGTGGTGCCTTCCTTTGCGGCGGCGTCGAGCAGCTTACGGGCGGCGTCGATCTCGGCGTTCAGCGCCTTGATGCTGTCTGCGGTGTAATCGCCCTTGGCCAGTTCGGTCGCCCCGTTCAGCGCGGCGGTCAGCGCAGCCAGTTCCAGCTTGGTGGGAGCGGGTTCCGGCGTTTCGGTCGGCTTGGGCTCGAGGCCAGCCACTGCGTTGACGATGGCCTGGGCGGCGGCATCGATCTCGGCCTGATCGGTGCTGGTCAGGGCCTTCTCGCCGGCGGCGATGGCGTCGTTGAGCGCCTTGACGCTGGCATCGGTGTACTGACCCTTCTTGACGGCCTTGCCGACGGCGATGGCCTGCCTGAGTCCGTCGAGGGAAACGCTGCCCTTGACCTTCAGCGCATCGAGCGCGGCGGTCAGCTTGGCGTCGGCGGCATCGATCTCGGCCT
This sequence comes from Bifidobacterium sp. LH_389, assembly GCF_056357235.1. NCBI lineage: Bacteria > Bacillati > Actinomycetota > Actinomycetes > Bifidobacteriales > Bifidobacteriaceae > Bifidobacterium > Bifidobacterium sp. LH_389. Next base: position 115,607 of record NZ_JBKEVR010000001.1, on the reverse strand, counting down.
GCGTGTGCGCGGTGTCCTCGCTTTCGATGCGCAGCGTCTTGAGCAGCTCCTGAGCCGGAGCCAATGCTTCGGCGAGCGCCTTGAGGCTGTCCTCGGTGTACCGGTCGGTAAATGCGGACAGCGCCTCGGCCTGATTGATGTGCTGCTCGAGCGATTCGGCCTTGAGCGTAGACTTGACCAGTCGGATCGCGCGGATCTGCAGCTCGTACAGGCCGCGTGACCAGTCGGCGCTCTTGCCGTGGGCCATGTCCTGGTTACCGGTGTTCTGGTACTTGACGTACCGGTAGGTCAGTCCACGCAGGTCATGCGCCTGGAAGCCGGGAACGTTGTTCTGGCTCATGTTGACCACGCGCTGCCAATCGGTCGGGTTGCCCTTGTCGTCCACGGTATTGGTCGCGAACACGGAGTAGCGGTGAGCGTTGTCGGAACCGGACACGGCCTTGAACGACATGGCGATCGACGTCAGGCCACGCGGCTGACCGAGGTCCATGGTCAGGAAGAAATCGTTGCCGGAACCCTTGTAGGCACCTTCGGTGCCGTCGTAGTTATCCACGTCCCAGTCCACGCCGTCGAACGCGGCGGAAGGCTGCAAGCGCTGGATGATGCCTTCCTGTTCCAGCTTGCCGCCGGGGCAGGTTTCCCAGCCGTTCTTGTTGTAGACGTCGCACTGGCCAAGCTCGCCCACGTCCTGATAGTCGATGACGCGCGGGGTATGGTCGTCGGGGTCGACTTTGCCGAGCTCGTCGCCGCTGGCTGCGATGGTGATCGCCTCGTCGGTGCCGTCGCCGGCCTCGAGCGTACCCTTGACGGGATCGATGTTGACGGTATCGGTGTACTTGACCTGCACGAGGCCCGGTTCGGGCTTGTAGATGTCGGCTTCGATGGTGGCCGGCTGACCCTTGTCGTCGGTACCGTCGATCTTTTCGACTTCACCGGTGGCGGCACCCGGTCCCATCTTGTCGTCGTCGATGGTCATCGGAAGCCACACAGTGGTGGAATTGCTCAGATCGCCCACCGTCCAGCGGCTGCCGTTGAACAGGTAGACCGGCTTGTCTTTGGTACCGAGGTTCCACACGCCGCCCACCTGACTGTTGTAGGTGGTGTTGTCCGCGAAAGGCTGCAACTTGGTCCATACGGAGGCACCGCTACGGTAGCCGAACGCGTCACGCGGCTGGTCGAAACCTGCCGCCGGGTTTGCGGAACGCTGGTACATGGCCTGGTTCTTGTACCATCCGGACTGACCGGAGGTGAACAGGTACAGGAAGTCGCCGCCGGGGCTGCGGACGGCCTGCGGTGCCTCGCGCCGATCGCCGACGTTGATGTCGTATTCGCGGTCGGTCACGACGTCGGTCATCGACTCGTTGAGTTCCCAGACGCGCATGTACACGTGGTCCTGACCGGTGATGAGGTACGCCTTGCCGTCGCCGCCGGATTCCTTGGTGTCGGTGAACAGCGCATAGTCGCGGCTGCCGAATCCGGTGTTCTGACCGTAGCGGGCCGGGATCGGCGTGGAGCCATCCATGGTGTAGTAGACCTCGGCACCGTACGTGGGTTCGTACACGCGCAGCTCCTGGTAGCCGAAATTCTTCGGATAGTTGCCGGAGACACGGTTCATGACGGGTTGGAAGACCGGCACGTCCTTATACTCCTGCGACTCGGTGTCGGAGGCGATGCGGAATGTGGTTTCGACTACGTCGCTGAAGTTGCCGGCCTTGTCCTTGGCCACGGCCCGGAGCGTCATGGTGCCGTCGCCGTTCTTGTCGCTGATGGAAATCGGGCCGGCGGTCCAGCGGTTGTCCACGGTCCAGCGGGTCTCGCTGGTGCGCGGATCGGAACCGTCGGAGGTGGCATAGATGGTCACGCCGTTGGATTGCGGGGTGACGAAGGCCATGTCCTTGGGACGGACGACGACTTCCTTCTTCCCGGCATTGCTTCCCGCATTCTCATCCAGACGCGGGGAGATCAGCGGGGCCTTGAGCGTATCCAGGTCGCCAACGCCCGCGTTCTCGTCGAACGTGTAGTCCTCGCCGACGGCAGCCGAAGCGTCAAGCTCGCCCAGTCCCGCCGTGGTGGTGTCATACGGATTCGGATCATAAGCTTCGGTCTTGCTTCCGCCGTCGTAGCCTTCGGAGGAAACGCCTGCGGCGACCTTGCCGTCCGTGCCCTTAAGCGCGGGATACCTGCCGACGTAGGTGTCCGGATCAGGCTTGCTCACGCCGTTCTTGACCGCCGCTTCGTACATGGACAGGTCGAAGTCGGTCATGCGCACGGCACGGGCACGTAGGCGCAGGGTATCCGTCAGCCCCTGGAACTGATAGGTCCAGGAGTTGCCCGTCATGGACGTACCATAGGTCTTCTTGGTACCGGCCACGGTAGTCATCTCGGGCACGTAGTATTTTTTGGTTTTCTTGTCCTGCTTGACCGAAATGGCATTGTACAAATTGATCTTGTGCGGCATGCTGGCACGCGAGAGCTTGCCGGTGGTGCCCGGTTCCACGCCTTCGGTATTGGTCGCGCTGGAGTCATAGATCAGCTGGCCTTCTCGGTTGCCCATGGCCGAGGCGTTGTCGTTACTGCCCGCTTCGCCGTTGCGTCCTACGTTGGTGCTGGCGCCCGGGCGGTGATGGGTATCGGTGAGCCGATACGGGCCTTCGATCCTATCGGCCTCCAGGGTCAGCACTTCCGAAGCGGCGTATCCCTGCTTCATTTCCCAGTGCATCCACACGACGAACTTGCCGTCGGCGGTCTGCTCGAAGTCGAGTCGTTCGGACTTGGCATTGGCCAACGGATACACCTTCTCGACCTTCCCCGTTTCGGGGTTGGTCCAGTCATACGAGGTTTCCGGTCCAATGACGGTAGCCACGAACTCGTTCTTGTGGGTCCAGTCCTTGCCGCGGTAGATGTTCAGGTTTGCTATGCCGCCGGCGGACGAATCGATCTGCCCTTTGCCGATCGAGTAGTAGTAATCGCCGACCTTGAGTCCCGGCCCGGACATCTTGGAGCCGTCCTGCGTGGTGCCGGTCTGATTGCTGACCGTGATGGTGGTGCTCTGCACCACGCCCGGATCCGCGGAAGTCGTTCCCGCCGCCGAAGCCATGACCGGTCCGGTACCGAGCGCCATGGACGACGCCAATACCGTTCCGATCGCAGCATAGCCCAAACGTTTCAGCCAAAGAGGAGCCACCCCTCGGTACAAGGGGGATTGCGATACTGTCATTCTTCGTTTTCCTTTCATTGTCGGACATCCACTGCGACGCCCGTTTTCTAGCGACACATCCGCTCGTCCTCACCGACGAAAGGATCTGCCATTCTCCCGCATTTCCCATACTCTCCGTAATGATGCAACAACATATTTGTAACGTTACAGAAAGATCGACAAATGCTTTCGCATCTTATCGGATGATAACCATCACCTTCCAATCCGCAGGGATCCCCACACCGAGACATCCTCACGGACCTGCATTGACTCCGCTCGGACATCTTCGCCGGAACGAGGAAACCCGTACATGCCATGCAACAATTCCGTTATTTCCCTAGTAAAGACAAGGCCTGACGAACATCTTTGATCAGTACCAGTCCTTATCGTTCCGACAGTTCTAACTATACCCACAGTTTCGTCCCATGCAACTCCATGATTTCCCTATGTGCATTTTCGAACATTTTCTATGTGCGAAACCGCTGAGTTGAATACACCCGAGACATTTACCACCATGAAACAAAGACCATTTTTTTGAAACGATATATAGAAGATCGGAAGCAATACCGGTATCGGTCCATCCACCTTCCGGCCCGCCTCGACCGTCATCCGCCTTAATTCCCCGAAATTCGCCGAAAACACCTAAAACGGCTATCCTCTGGTTACTCCCGACACCCTGCAATCCGGCATTATGCTCTAACGGAATCTGTATCGACCGACGACACAGTCAATGACCGAATTTGTTTACCGTAACAGGCACCATCGGCGTGTCGCACAAAATGCCAAAGTGCCGTTGGTCAATCTTCTCTCTGAGTCGGACGAATCAGGGGATGACCGCCGGGGACGCGTCAGCGGGCCATTGGCGAAACCACAAAAAGGGCGGGTCGGATGAGACATCCCATCCGACCCGCCCAAGGTGGAAGGCGAGCCTTACCTCACCGGCCGTCAGCTTTCACGACGACGGGCCAGCACCAGCACTGCACCGCACACCGCGGCAACAAGAGCCAGCACAGCCACACCGGCCACGGCAGCACCCGTCTGCGGCGTGGACGATGCAACCTTGCCATCCGTCACCACAGTGCCGCCATTGCCGGCATCCTCGGACCGGTCATCCGAAGGATTATCGGACGGTTCACCGGAAGGCTCATCCGACGGCTCGTCCGCAGGATGATCGGACGGCTCGCCGCCCGGTTCTTCACCACCGTTGTCACTGGCGCCCGGATTGTCGTCCTTGCCCGGCGTCTCGCCGACCTTCACCAGTCCGGACCGCGCATCCGCGAGCGTCTTCACCGCAGCATCAACCGTGGCCTGATCCGCATCGGCGGGAACCGCCTTCGCAGCGGCCAGCGCCTCGGCGAACGGCTTCCACGACTCGGCCGTGTAATCGGACTCGGACAGTTTGTCCGCTTCCGCGATCGCCGCGTCCAGCTTCGTCCTATCGGCAGCGGACGGCTGATCCGTACCCGGCTCATCCGCCTTGGCCTTGACGGTCACCGTACGCTTCGCGGTCGCGGTGTTGCCGGCCTTGTCGGACACCGTATAGGTCAGATCGTACGCGCCGGCCTTCGACGTATCCACCGAACCGGACACCTTGATCGCAGCCGTCACATCACCGTCCACGTCATCCGTGGCGGTCACTCCAGCCAGCGGGTCGAACTTGGCACCGAAATCGACGGTCACATCGGACACGCCGGAGAACACCGGAGCCGTCTTGTCCGGCGCAGGCGGCGTCACCGGCTTGTCCTTCACCGTCACCGTACGCTTCGCGGTTGCGGTGTTGCCGGCCTTGTCGGACACCGTATAGGTCAGCTCGTACTTGCTGGCCTTGGACGTGTCCACGGAACCCGTCACCTTGATCGCAGCCGTCACGTCACCGTCCACGTCATCCGAAGCGGTCACCCCGGCCAGCGGATCAAACGCGGCACCGAAGTCCACCGTCACGTCGTCGACCCCGGAGAACACCGGAGCCGTCTTGTCCGGCGCAGGCGGCGTCACCGGCTCGGCCTTCACGGTCACCGTACGCTTCGCGGTCGCCACGTTACCCGCAGCATCCGCCACCGTGTACGTCAGCTCGTACTTGCCGGCCTTCGACGTATCCACCGAACCGGACACCTTGATCGCAGCCGTCACATCACCGTCCACGTCATCCGTAGCGGTCACCCCAGCCAGCGGGTCGAACTTGGCACCGAAGTCCACCGTCACGTCGTCGACACCGGCAAACACCGGAGCAGTCTTATCCGGCGCGGGCGGCGTCACCGGCACGTCGGGGGCAGTCAGACCGTCGTCACCGAGCACCTTGATCTCCCACATCTGCACGCGGTACCAGCTCTGCGCCTTGTTGAAGTTGTTCTGCGGGTAGGCCCCGTCGAACACCACCTTGACGTAGCGGTACTTGCCGGAAAGGTCGGCATCGGTGAAGCCGTAGTCGGCTTTGTTATTGGCGGCCGGCTTGGCGGTCCTGTCGAGCAGCTTCTCGAAGGTCGCCCCGTCGTTGGAACCATACACGGTGTATGGATACCACGCTTCGGAGCCCTTCATGATGTACGAGGAGATCTCGATGGCCTTGAGGTCGTAGGACGCTCCGAGGTCCACCTGCCAAGTGGCGGGCCAGCGGCCGTCAGCGGTGTCGGACGTGGCGGTCGCGTAATCGCCGTCCACGGTAGCGGAAGCGTCCTTGCCGTTGAGCGTGGCCTGCTTGCCTTCGGAGAGCACGTTGCCCGCGCGTTCGCCGATCACCGTACCGGTGGCCGCATCGGTGTAGAGCGTACGGTAGTACTCGGTGCTCGCCGTGCCGTTGTCGAACTGGAGCGGAGTGGCGTGCCTGCCGGCGGAACCGTCTGACCTCCACCAGCGGGAGCCGGATACGTAGGCGCCGGCATTCTCACCGTCATAGGCGCGTACGCCGTTCTGCTGCGTGGAGAAGGACGACGCCTCGCCCACCTGCTTGAGCCCGCTCCATCCGGAGGCGAGGTTCTGCGAGGAGTAGTAGCCGCCGGCGCTCGGCAGCCAACCGGCCGTCTGCGAGGAGAACAGGTAGTACCAGCCGTCCTTCTTAACCATGGTGGGGGCTTCGCGCGGCGCATCGGCCGTGAGCTTGGCCACGTATCCGGTCTCGCCGACGGGAACCACTTCGGTCCAGTCGTCATTGAGCTTGCTGATGAGCAGGTGACGGTTGACCGTTTCGCCGTCCTGGTTGCTGGCGGTGATGAGGTAGGCGGTGCCGTCGTCGTCCACGAACACGGACTTGTCGCGGGCAGTGTAGCCGTTGGGGAACACCAGATCGCTCACATGCACCGTGTCCGCTCCTGCGCCCGGTTGGAAATCGGCCTCGAACAGGGCGCCGGTCGCGTAACCGGAGCGCTTCTCGTAGTGGGCCCAGACGACCGCCTTGCCCTTCGCCTTATTCCACACCGTGCTAATGGACTCGAACTTGTAGTCGTTCAGGAAGTCCTTGGCATCGGGGGCCACTTTCACGCCGGTGTCGGTCCAGGTCTTGCCGTCGGTGGACTGCTGTTCCTTGACGACGTACCCGTTCTTCTGGGCGTCCTCGTTGTTGTTGGACGTCAGGTAGCGGTATTGCACGCCGTTCACCACAATGCCCTCACTCTGGGAGCTGGTGGAGCCCTGACCGGTCAGGTTGTCGAATACGCTGGCCGTGGCAGGCAATTCGACGTAGGTCTTCGCGGAGGCGATCTCCGTTTCGGAGGCGACCTTGCCGTCGAGGTATCCCTTGACCTGATAGTAGTAGGTGGCGTCCGCCTTGGGCAGGTTGTCCGCAAAGCTCGTAGCCGTCGCGTCCAGCGTGCCGGTGTTCGCATCCGCATCGCCCTCGGTCTCGGCGGAGGCGTTCACGGCGTTCACGTCCACGGACTTGATCGCCTCGGCGTCGGACATGTCCGCCTTGGTGGCACGGTACACCGTGTAGGAGGTGGCGGTATCCACGCTGTCCCAGCGCAGCTGCACGCGGTTGACCGCGTTCTCGCCGGCCACCTTGTATGCCTCGGCGGTGAGCGGCATGTTCACGGAAGGCTTGAGCTCGCCGGTCTTCACGCCGAACACCTGGAATTCCACGATGCCTGCGGCCCAGCTTGCGGGATTGCCGTTGTGGTCGTTGATCACCTTGTTCACCTTCAGGCGCAGGTATCGGCCCTGACCGGTCACGTCATGCGACTTGAAACCGACCGTCGTGTTGGCGGTCTCGTCGGCGAGCATGGTCCAGGCGCTTCCGTTCACGCTGGATTCGAGCGTGTACTGGGCGTACGTCTCCGAGCCGTTCCAGCTGTTGAAGGAGATGTCCACGCGGGAAAGGTCGTCGATCTGTCCCAGATCCATCTCGTAGGTGAACGGCACCTGCACGCCCTTGCCGTCGGCGGTGAGCGGCTTGAAGTAGTTCGGGTTGCCGCCCGTCGTCTTGGTGTTGAAGTAGTCGCCGTCGTTGGCCTGGGCGAGGTTGAACAGCGGGTCGTCGCTCACGGTCGCGTCGGTGGAGGTCTTCACGCCCTCGCCCTGCGACAGCAGCTCGATGTTTGGCTTCACGGCCTCGCCGGTCGCGGTGTCGAGCGACCAGTTGGACGCGTAGTCCATGGTCATGGTCACGTTCGCCGGGTCGGAGGCGTCCACGGTCAGCGGCAGCCACACGTAGGTGGAATCACGCAGCGCCTTGGAATTCCAGCGGTCGCCCATGTACACCAGATTGGTGCCCTTGGAGCCGTTGATCTGCATTACGTTGGTGGGCTGGCTGTAGAACGACGTGTTGTTGCCGATCAGTCCGAACGGCTTGCCGGACTCGTCGACCTTCCACCCGTCCGGGTCGGTGATGTCCGACGTGTACGAGTAGCGCGTCTGATTCGGATACCAACCGGACTGCGCGGACGAGACCATGAAGTACTTGCCGTTGAGCTTGGTGAGGGCCGGTGCCTCACGCTTGGCACCCACGAACAGCTGGTAGGTCATGAGCGGCTTGCCGTCGGAGCCGAACGCCACGTCGGTGTATTCGTCGTTGAGCTGGTAAATGCGCATGGTTTCGTGATCCTGCGCGGAAACGAGGTATGCCTTGGCATCGTCGTCCACGAAGATCGTGAAGTCGCGCGATCCGGTACCCCACAGGGATTCATCGCTCACACCGTCGATCGCGGTGCCGTCGTCGTAGTACGTGGAACCGCCCTGCGTGCGCCAGTTGCGATGCTCGTCGTCCGCGCCCGGGCGCCAGTGGCCCAGGAACTCGTAGTCGCCGTCCACCGTATCGCTCACGGCCACCATGATCTGCGACGACGAGTAGCTGTCGGAGCCCTCCCAGTGCCCCCACAGCACATATTTCTTGGTCTTCTCGTTGTACACGAGCTTGGGACGCTCCACCTTGTTGTCCTCAAGTCCCGGAGTGTCCGCGTCGCCACGCAGGATCACGTTGCGGAACGTCCAGTTAACCAGATCCTTGGAGGAGTACAGGGACACGCCGTTGAAGTTGGCGGTGTTATGGGTCTTGTCCTCGCCCACCCAGTAGTAGATCGGCGTACCGTCCGCATCGGTCTGCTGCAGGAAACCGCCGCCGTGCGCTTGGATCGGCGCGCCTTCGGTGTCGAGCCATTGCCTGCCCACCTGCACGGAATCGTATCGGTCGGCATCGGCATCCTTCTGTGCCATCGCGTCGATTACGCCGTTGAGCACCTTCGTACGCCAGTCGATCTGGGTCTGGTCGTAATCCTTGCCGTCCCGGACCTTGACCGCCTCGGCAAGCGCGTTGTCCAAGGTCTGCTGGCTGTGCTTGGCGTACGTCCTACCGTCGGCCTTGATGCCTTCCGCCTTGACGATGGCCTCCTTGAGGGCCGACTTGTCGGTGCTTTCATCGCCTTCGTACACGGCGTAGACCAGCGCGAGGCGCGTGTTGAAGCCGTTGCTCTTCGATTCGACCGTACCGACGGTCACGTCCACCACGGTTTCCTTGGCCACGTAGACCGACTGGACGACGAACGGATTCGCATCCGTGGTCTTGACGGTCTTCTTGGGGCCAATCGTCTCGCCGCCGGCCGCGATGGTGGTGTACACGCTGTTGGGATGCTTCCACGGGGCCTGTGCGGCGCCGATGGAATAACGGCCGGACTTGAGCGTCAGGTGGTAGACGATCTGACCGTTCCTGCTGTCGTAGTTGGCGTTGATGAACGTATTGCGCCAGTCATCGGCGTCCTTGCCGTCGATCACGCCGGTCTTGCTGCCGCTCGACGTGCCACCGGACCATCCCCACGTCTTGCCGGTCGCCTTGCCGTCCCACTGCTGGTCGGCTGCGTCCGTGTTGAGCAGCCCGTCGCCGAGCGCGGCCTTGACGGCTTGGTATTCCGTGGTCTTTGCCGGATCGGTGGATCCGGAATCGATGAAGTACCGCGTGTTCGCCGGCACGTTGAGCACGCGTCCGGTGACCGTCTTGCCGTCCGCGGTGCCGGTGACGGTGATGTCGCCGACGGTCGAGGCGGCGTCCTGTGCGGCCTTGACGGATTCGTCGCTCCAGACGACGGGCTTTGCAGCGCCGTCGATCGTGACCGTGGCCGGCAGCTTGCCTCCCACCGCGGTGCCGGCAAAGCCGAGATCCGTGGAATCGGCTGCCGTTTGTGCAGTTTGATCGGCTTGCTCCGCCTGCGCGATCTGTGCGGCTATGGCAGCTTGCGCACCGGCGCCGAGGCCGGTGTCTTCGGCCACGGCGGCCGTGCCGGTCAACGCCAGCGAGGCCAATGTGGCCGCTACCGTGGTGACCGCCACGATACGATGTTTCGTTCCCATGGGGTTCCTTGCTCCTTTGCAGTGCTGTAGATGGCGGTCCATCTCCGGGCCGCCTTGTTCTACAACGTTTCAGACCAGTGAGTGCGATGCAGACTACTGTTGATAATTCCTGCCTTCCCTTACCTGTGCTTCTCCACGCACCGTCCGGTCTGCCTTGTTTCCTTATCTTGACCGCTCATCTTCGACTCCGAATATGCGCAGTTACGGTCATCATAGATCAACAAGAGTCACCAATGCAAATCGCCTCAATGCCTGAAACGACTCAGAGACAGTTGTCGGGATTCCATTGACCGGTCAAGCAGGCTGATCGAACCGGATAGGACGATATCGAACGGGTCAACCGGATGAACCGGGTCATCCAGACCGGCCAGACCGACAAACCTTCGCCCCTATTTCCCGAACGACCGGCGGAACATCAACCCTCGCCCGAGAAACCACCCCGAAAGTTTGCCGGCCACGACCCCACGGCCTCACGCCAACCACGGCTCGCACGCCTTGGTGCAATACTCCCAGATCCACCGCTGCCCCTCCGGGTCGACCCACTTGGGGCTGATGCGCTTGGGCCTGCCGTTGCCCCAGAACTCGCCGCTTACGCCTTCGACCGCCGGGGACGTGGCCATGAGCACGCTGGTGCGGGCCCCATGCGCGGCCGACCGCATGAACGGCGCCCACAGCGCCAGCATCAGTCGCATGAGCGGCGTCTTCCCCGATTCGCGTTGCAGACCGGTGGTTGCCGAGCCAGGCTCCACGGTGTTCACGGTCACGGTCGTCACGCCCTCCGCCCTGAGCCGCCGGTCGAACTCGCGCATAAGCCACCACACGTAGCGCTTCGACAGCCCGTAGGCGCGGGTGAGCGTGTAGTGCCGTTCGAGCTCCACGTCATCGCGGATCGGCCTGCCGCCCTGACGGTAGGATTCGCTGGAAACCGTCACCACGCGCGCCGACCCGCTGCGCCTGAGCATGGGCATGAGCAGGTTGGTGAGCAGGAACGGCTGGAGCGTGTTGATCGCGAACGTCTTCTCGTGGCCTTCCGCGGTGGTCTCCCGCCGCGAGCCGAACTGGCCGCCCGCATTGTTGATCAGGACGTCAAGACGGTCGTACGATTCGCCGATCTCCGCGGCGAACCGGGACACGTTCGCCATAAGGGACAGATCGGCCACATGCGCATGCACGTTCGGATTGCCGCTGCGCTCGGCCACCCAGTCGCGCGCCTGCCTCGTCTTGGCCGGGTTGCGCCCGTGCATGACGACCGTATGCCCCCGTTCGGCGAGCGCCAGGGCCGTCTTCTTGCCGATGCCGCCGGACGCGCCGGTGACGAGAATGATCTTCTTGCTGCCGTCGTTCATGGTTGCCTCACTCATTCGATTCGAGCTGCCGGACCGCACGCCGGATTCTCCGCCGGGATTTGCGGGCGTCGGCATGCTGCGATGTAACATATGTGACATCATCGACGGTAGCAGGCACGCCCGTTCCGGCGCAAGCCGCACGGGCTCGGACGTGACAGACGGGGAGAATGTGTGACATGACGGATGCGGACGGCAACGCCGGTCATATCGGGCAAGACTCCGGCCAATCCGATCGCCGCGTTGCCACGCTGCGGCGCAACAACGCCGAGTCGAATGCCTTCGTGCGCGAGTGCATCGAGGGTGCGCTCATCCAGCTCATGGCGACCAAGCCGTTCTCGGCCATCACGGTCACGGACATCGCCCGGCGCGCCGGCGTCTCCCGCAACGCCTACTACCGCAACTACGCCTCCAAGGAGGCCATTCTGGAGGACTATCTGCGCGGCGTGATCGAAGCGATGTCGGCCGCGCTGAGCGGCTACGACCCGATGACGCAGACCCGCGAATCCTGGATCGCGTTGCTGGGCGAGGTCCGCTCGTTCGCACCGAAGTACCGTCTGCTGCTCGCCGCCGGCTACGGCCCGCGCATCCGCGAGGCAATGCGAGACCATATGAATGCCGCCCCGCGGCGGGAGTCCCCCGGCCCGCGGTATGCCGCGGACTACTGGGCCGGTGCGATCTGCGCAGTGCTCGAGGACTGGGTGCGCTCCGGCATGGACATGTCCGCCGGCAACCTGGCCGACCTCATGACCGACCTCATGCATCGGGGCGTGGCCGCGGCTGCCGACCACGGCACCGGGTGCGCATAGACCGGCTCGGTCCGGGTCCGACCGGCCAGACCGGCCAGACCGGCCAGACCCGTCGGACCCGTCGGACCCGTCGGACCAGTCAGACCAGTCAGACCAGTCAGACCAGTCAGACCAGTCAGACCAGTTGGACCGACAAACTTTCGGCCCTATTTCCCGCGCGACTGGCGGAACATCAACCCTTACCCGGAAAATCACCCCGAAAGTTTGCCGGTCGAAGGGATGTTCAAGCCCGCTCAACCCCTCCCCGCGACACGCCGCCGCATTCTCAACTCGACATATTTCAGCATGAGATATATAGTAACGATCGTAAGCTGAGATATTTCAATCCGAGATATCTCGAAAAGAAATTAATCATGCAACCGCATCGGGCGCCGAATCGCCGCCCCTTACGAAAGGACACACCATGAGCAACGTCACCGTCTTCGGAGCGGGCAACATCGGTTCCGCCGTCGCATCCATCGCCGTCAAGGCCGGCGCGAACGTGCAGGTCATCGATCGCAATCAGGAGAAGGCCGCCGCCATCGCGGGCGTCACCGCCGGCACGTTCGGCGAGGCCGCCATCGCGGGCGACATCGTCGTGCTGGCCCTGCCCTACCCGGCCTACGCGGACGTGATCGCCTCCTACGGCGACCAGCTCGCCGGCCGCACCGTGGTGGACCCGTCCAACCCGATCGATTTCACCACGTTCGACCTCGCCCTGCCCGAGGGCGTCAAGTCCGCCGCCGAAGGCCTTGCCGCCGCCCTGCCGAACGCCAAGGTGGTCAAGGCGTTCAACACCACGTTCGCCGCCACGCTGGCCTCCGGCGTGAACGACGGTGCGCCGACCGTGGTGCAGGTTGCCGCCGATGACGACGACGCCAAGACCGCGGTGCGCGAACTCATCGAGGCCGGCGGGCTCAAGACCGTGGACGCCGGCCCGCTCAAGCGCGCGCAGTACCTCGAGGGCATGGGCGCGCTGCAGATCATTCTGGGCGTGACCGAGCAGACCCCGTGGACCGCCGGCTTCAAGGTCGTCAAGTAGTCTGTCCACGTTGACAAACTTTCGGGCCATTTTCCCGCGCGATCGGCTCAATGCCGCACCCGGGCAGAGCAATCACCCCCGAAAGTTTGTCGGTCAGGGCCGGTTGATGGAGCATCCGTCAACCGGCCCTGCCATTTAACCTGCCAACCGGCCCCGCCATTCGCCAAGGAACGATGAAGCCTTGGCATCGTCATCGCGCCACGTCTTGCCGAATTCGTCGATCAGGCCGTGGAATTCCTTGAGATCGGCCACCGTCAGTCCCGTCTGCAGCACGGCGGGCAGCACGGCATCGTGAAATTTCGGGTAGCCTGCAGGCGGCGTCCAACCGAGGAACGCAAACAGGCGGCGCGCATAGGTGTCGGCCACGAACGCGCGACGGGAGAACACGTAGAGCATCAGGTCGTCCGCCGTCTCCCCACCCACGCCGAACAGACCGAGCAGTTCGCGGCGCAGATCGTCGTCCGGCACGCCGGTCACGGTTTGCGGATCGGCGTCGCAACGCTCCACGTACCAGCGGCTGAGCTCGATCAGCGACCGCGATTTGTTGCGGCTGAATCCCGAAGGACGGATCAGTTCCTGCAGCCGGTCCCGGGCCATTTCCGCGATCACATGAGGTTCCAAAGCGTCGGCATCCTTCAGTGCGTCAAGCGACCGGTCCACATTGCCCCATGCGGTGTTCTGCGTGAGCACCGCGCCGACCATGATCTCGTAGAGGGTCTCGGCCGGCCACCAGCCGGTCGGACCGATGCCGTGCAGCATCGCACGGTACAGCGACTCAAGGAATTCCGGCGACGGCGCGCACGCAACACCGGACATTCCAACGGCCACGGTCATTGCTCGGAGCCGAGCTCCCCGACCAGCCACGCACGCTCGGCCGCGATTTCCGCGTCATGGACGGCAATGTTGGCGCGCCGGTACTTGTCCGTGATCGCATCGTTGTCCAGCGGCTCCATGCCGTCGCTGTAGAGTCTGCGCACGTCGCCGTCGAGCACGGCCAACCTGCGGCGCAGCACCGCGCGGCGATCCTCCTCGTCCGGGATGAGCGAGAGGAACGAGAGCACGACCGACCATTTGGTGATGTCCGTGAGCATGTAGCCGTTCACCGCCTTGAGTTCCTCGATCAGCGCCTCGCGCCCGGCCGGCTCCAGATGGAACTGCCGCAGACGGCGCCCGTTGACCACCTCGAAGGTTTCGCCGATGTACCCGGCCTTGACGAACCGTCCGGTCACGGTGTGCAGCGTGCCGTCGCTGAACGGGCGCGCATAGCCGTTGAGCCGCTCCATCTTCTTGCGCAGGCGGTATCCGCATGCCGACCCCTCGGCCAGAAACCCCAAAGTCATGATCTCGACAACGTTCATGTCATTCACTGTACCTCATTCTGATATATATCGATTCCGAATTCGCCCCTCGCCGAAGCGCCAACACCGTCACATCAGACGGGACTGGACCAGACGATTGATCGACACCCCCTGCTCCGCGGCCTCGATGGCGAGACGCCGGTGCATCTCCGGCGGGATGCGCACCATGAAATGGCCGGAATACTGGCGATCCTCATACGGCACCGGCACCTCCTCGCCGTTCGCCCTCATGGCGGCAAGACGCTCCGCGACCCGCAGATGCAGCCCCATCAGCGCCTCGGCCGATGACTCGGACACCTCGATCAGATCCGGAAGCTCCGCCACCGTGCACACGAATCCCTTGCGGGATTCCGACCACCGGATGCGGTACACATAGCGATCCTCGACGGGGCGCGTCGGGAGGGGATGGCGCGACGCAGCAGCCTTTTGCGTTGCCCTGATTCCTCCGCCGGGTTTCCCCGCCCCGGGCCCAACGTCTCCGGACGGGACCCCACTCGGCTCCTGCGCCATGCACGCCTCCAATCTCACGCTCCACGCGACTCGTCCCCATCATAGACATCCCGCCGTCGGAAACGTCCCAGCCGCCGTCCGCAATGCGACACGCCGACGCGCCAAAGATCGAACATCTGTACTATATTCAGAGATATCAAATTTGATACCACACACATCCACACACCACACCTCCGAAAGGATCACACCATGCTCGTCATGCAATCCACCACCGTCGTCCTCACCGATCCCAAGCCCGGATTCGAGCCGTTGCCGTCCCCCGTGCCGCTCAGCAACCCGGTTTTGGAACAGTCATTGTCGATGCGGCCCATGCCCTTGGACACCGCATATCCCTTCCCGGCGCAGTCATCCGTCCTCGGTTCGCTCCCCGTCACATCCATGCCATGCGCCGCAATGCCGTATGACGCCGATGCGGATCACGAGGACGACATTCCCCTCGCATACCTTGCGGAATCGCTTGCCTCGCGCCGCTATGGGCCGAACGGCTTCGAAGGTCTGCACCCCGATATGGCCTGCCAGTGCCCGTACTGCGGAAGGCACCGTCCTTCGGCGGGATTCCTCTACAACGGGGAGGAATGAGGGAACCGTCACGCTCCGAATGGCTTCTTTGCCGTTCAGCGCGTGACGCGGCCACAGCACTAGGCCTTGGCGTTCGCCTTGGTCTCCTGTTCGCAGGCAGCGACTGCCGCTTCGGCAGTCCGTAGACGGTTCCTCAAGGCCGCCTCGATATCCACGCCGTCGGCCTGCGCGCGACGGACGATGTCGAGGATCGCATCCGCATAGGCGTCCGGCGCACGTTCCCCGTCCTTCGATTCCGAGCCATGGATCGAGTCGAAGGCGGCGAACAATCGCTCCGCGTTCGGGGATTTGGCGATGCGCGACGTCACCTTTGCAGCCCGAGGCAAGGCGCCCTGCGCATGGGAGATGCCATCGAGTACGGAATCACGATGCTTCTCGCGCTGCTTCATCCGCTCCCACAACGCCAGTACGGCCTCGGGCGATTCCGGGGCGTCTCCGCCATCCACAGGCGCCTGACCATCCGTGGCGAACACATGCGGGTGCCGGGTGATGAGCTTATCCACCAGACGGTCGGCCACTTCATCGATGTCAAACGGATCGTCGGGATCGGATTCGCATACCCGAGCCTGGAATACGGATTGCAGCAGCACATCGCCGAGTTCCTCGCGCATATTGGCCCTGTCCCCCGTCTCCACCGCGTCCACATACTCATAGGTTTCCTCAAGGAGGTTCTTCAGCAATGAACGGTTCGTCTGCCTGCTATCCCAAGGGCATCCGCCCGGCGAATACAGGATGTCCACGACCGCCCTGACCCGGTCCAACGCCGTGGGAGCATTGCGTACCGGATCCAGCTTCGAACAGTGTTCGAAGCCCTCCGGCAACGTGTAGTTGTCGCCCGTGCCGTCGTCGATTGCGTTCGTCATGTCATTTCCTTTCTCACTGGACTTCAGGCTCCGGTGCGCCAAGGTACCGGCCGGTGACGCTGTCCGGATTCGCCGCAATGTCCCCGGGCGTGCCGGTGGCGACAATGCAACCGCCCGACTCGCCACCACCGGGCCCCATGTCGATGACGTAGTCGGCGTTGGCGATCACGTCGAGGTCATGCTCGATGACCACGACGGTCGCGCCATTGGATACCAGACGATCAAACACGCCGAGCAGCACACGCACGTCCAGCGGATGCAGGCCGATGGTCGGCTCGTCGAACACGAAGACGGCGTCCGACTGCGCGCGGCCCATTTCGCTGGCGAGCTTGAGCCGCTGCGCCTCCCCTCCGGACAGGGCTGGCGTGGGCTCACCGAGCGTGAGGTACCCGAGGCCCAGATCGTGCAACGTGGTCAGGCGGGCGTGCACTTTACGCAGGTCGCCGGTCGCCTCCAGCGCCTCGTCGACACTCATCGCCATGAGCTGCGGGAGCGTCAGCGAACGGCCGTCCTTCGTCCGCCGGCGGATGGCGTCCGCGGCCGGCGCATACCGGGAGCCGCGGCAGTCGGGGCATTCGATGTCCACGTCGGGCAGGAACTGCACGTCCAGCGAGATCGAGCCGGTGCCGTCGCAGGTCGGGCAGCGCAGGCGTCCGGTGTTGTAGGAAAAGTCGCCGGCCTTCCAGCCGCCCGCCGTCGCATCCTCGCACCGGGCGAACGCGCGGCGCAGGTCATCGTGCACGCCGGCGTAGGTGGCCACGGTGGAGCGCACGTTCGCACCGATCGGCGTGGCGTCGATGAGGTTCGCCCGCGCGATGCCCTCGGCCTCCACGCTGCGCACGTGGCCGGGCAGCGCCTCTCCCCCGGCGTTCGCGCGCAGGGCGGGGATGAGCGATTCGAGCACCATCGTGGTCTTGCCCGATCCGGATACGCCGGTCACCGCCACGAGCCGCCCGCGCGGAATCCGTACGGACAGCGGCTTGACGGTGTGCAGCGGTCCGGTGTCCATGCGGATGGTTCCTTTCCGGAACATGTGCGCGGGATCCACGCTCGCACGTACCCGTTCGGGACCGGATGCCGTGAGGAACGGCGCGATGCGGCTGCCTGGCGTCGCGGCCACGTCGGCCACCGTACCCTGTGCGATCACGCGTCCGCCGCCAGCGCCCGCCGCCGGCCCCATCTCGATGAGATGGTCGGCGGTCTTGAGCACGCGCACGTCATGGTCGACCGCCACCACGGAGTTGCCGTCATCCACCAGATCGCGCATCACGCCGAGGAGCCCGTCCACGTTCGAGGGATGCAGGCCGATGGACGGCTCGTCGAGTACGTACATGACGCCGGTGGTGCGGTTGCGCACGGCGCGGGCCAGCTGCACGCGTTGGCGTTCGCCGGTGGACAGGGTGGCTCCGGCACGGTCAAGCGACAGGTAGCCGAGGCCGAGTTCCGTCAGGCGCTTCGCCACGTCGAGGAACGATTCGCCGATGTTGCGCGCCATCGGGCGCATCGGCAACTCCAGCGAGTCCGGCACGCCGCGCACCCATGCCACGGCGTCGTCCAGCGTCATGGCGGTAGCTTCGGCCAGGTCGATGCCGCGCACCTGCGGCTCGCGGGCCTTGGCGCTCAGTCTGGTGCCACCGCACGCCCTGCACGGCTTTTCCTCAAGGAATCGCGCGACGCGTTTGAGGCCCTTCTCGTCCTTGGCCTTGGCGAGCGCGTTCTCCACGGTGTAGACGGCGTTGTAGTAGGTGAAGTCGAGTTCGGCGAAGTCGTCGCCCTTCTTGGGACGGTACAGGATGTGCTTCTTGACGGCGGGCCCGTTGAACACGATGTCCCGTTCCTCGGGCGTGAGGTCCCGGAACGGGACGTTGGTGCGCACGCCCATCGCACCGCACACCTGCTTCATGAGGTCCCACATGAGCGAGCCCCACGGCAGGACGGCGCCGTCGTCGATCGACTTCGATTCGTCCGGCACCAGCGCGGCCCGGTTCACCTCGCGCACCACGCCGGTTCCGGAACAGGATGGGCACGCGCCAGCCGAGTTGAAGGCGAGGGATTCTGCGCCGGGACCGTGGAAGGCCTCCCCGCAGCGGGCACACGTGATGGGCAGTTCCGCGGCCACGTTGAGCGTCGGTGCGTTGCGGGCGCCGCAGTGCGGGCAGACGTGCGAGCCGACGCGGGAGAACAGCAGGCGCAGGCTGTTGAGCAGCTCGCTCATCGTGCCGAACGTGGAACGGATGCCGGGCACGGCCGGGCGCTGGTGGAGGGCGAGCGCAGCGGGCACGTGCCGCACGTCGTCCACCTGCGCGCGGCCGGCCTGGGTGAGCCTGCGGCGCGTGTAGGTGGACAGCGCCTCAAGGTAACGACGGGATCCCTCCGCGTACAGTACGCCCAGAGCGAGCGAGCTCTTGCCCGAACCGGACACGCCGGCTATGCCGACCATCCGGTTGAGAGGCACGTCCACGTCAATGTTCTTGAGGCTGTGTACGCGCGCGCCGCGCACTTCGATCGCCGTGGGTCCCTGTTCGTTCGTCATGCGGCCCATTGTAGGAGGGCCGCCAGTCCGTCAGAAGCGGATGAGCGCCTTGATGACCCTGCGCCGGTCCATGTCCTCGTAGGCGTTCTGGATGTGGTCGAGGTCGTACTCGGCGGTGAACACGCGCCCGGGATTGATCTCGCGGTTCAGCACTGCATCGAGCAGACCGCCCAGATCGTAGTGGCGAACCGGTGCCGGGCCGCCCTTGATGCCGAGATTGCGGTAGAACGAGCCTTCGGCGCTGATCGTCACGTCGTGCGGCAGACCGACGCGGCCGATCGTCGCGCCGGCGCGGGCGAGCCCCATGGCCGTGTCAAAGGACTGCTTGGAGCCGACGCATTCGAGCACGGCATCCGCGCCGTATCCGCAGGTCATGTCGAGCACCTTGTCCACGGCCGCCTGATCGCGTTCGGCCACCACATCGGTCGCACCGAACTCCCGCGCGAGGGCCGCACGGTCCTCATGGCGGCTCATGGCGATGATGCGCGAGACACCGAGCATCTTCGCCGCGATCACGCCGCACAGGCCCACGGCGCCGTCGCCCATCACCACGGCGGTGTCGCCGGACTTGACCTCGGCGGACACGGCCGCGTGGTATCCGGTGGGCATCACGTCGGAGATGGTCAACAGGGAGGCGAGCATGGCGTCGTCGTAGTCCTCCGGCGTGCCGGGCACCTTGACGAGCGTGCCGTCGACTTCGGGCACGCGCACGTACTCGGCCTGATTGGCACCGAAGTAGCCGCCGTGCGGGCAGCAGGACTCGAAGCCGGCCCTGCACACCGGGCAGGTGCCGCAGCTGTACGGGAACGGGACGATCACGAAGTCGCCCACATGAAAGTCGCGCACGTCCGCGCCCGTCTCCTCGATCACGCCGATCGCCTCGTGCCCGATCTGGCTGTGGGCGCGGTGATCGCTCAGTCCGCGGAAGTACCACAGGTCGGAGCCGCACACGCAGGTGCGCACCACGCGGATCATCGCATCCGTGGGCTGCTCCACGTGCGCCTTCGGCACCTCCTCCACGGCCATGCGGCCGGGGGCCATGAACATCGCGGCTTTCATCATGTCACTCATGTCGTTCTCCTTACCTTCGGGCAACGGTTCCAACATGTCCAACGGTATGGAGTTCGAGCGCTCGAAGTCAACAGCCGCGGCACGCGCGATACGCGGTCACGCAGCCAGCAGCGCTCTCACGTCCGCCACGATCGCCGGCACGGTGACGCCGTTGGCGGCGAGCAGCTCGTCCGGGTCGTACCGGTCAGGGAACGACTTGGCCACACCGTAGGTCTTCACGCGCATGCCGGTCGGCCCGTAATATGCGGCGATCTTCTCGCCGAAGCCGCCTTCGAGCTGTCCGTCCTCCAAGGTGACGGTCACGCGGTGGTCGGCCAGAAGCCCGTCGAGCAGGGTATGGTCCAACCCGGTGATGAACTTCGGATTGACGAGCGTGGCCTTCACGCCCAGTTCGGCATCCAAGGCATCCGCCACACGCTCGCCCAATCCGTAGAAGTCGCCGAGCGCGATCACCGCCACATCGGAGCCCCTCCGCGTGACCTCATACCGGTTGAGCTGCGAATAGTCGGTCGTGTCCGGCACGCCGCGCGAAACGATACCGCCATATACGGGCACGCGGATCGCCACGGGCCGTTCCCGCTGGGTCACGGCCCACTCGAGCATGGCGAAGTATTCCTCGCGGCACGTGGGCGCAAGGTACACGAGGTTCGGAATGTTGCCCATCATGGCAATGTCGTAGAAGCCCAGATGCGTCACGTCGTTCATGGCATACACGCTGGCATCGAAGCTCAGCAGCACGGCCGGATTGCCGTTGACGCACAGATCCTGGATAAGCTGGTCGTACGCGCGCTGCACGAACGTGCTGCAGAATCCGTAGATCGGAATGCCGCCGCCGCGCGCGATGCCGGAGGCCATGGCCACGGCCTGCTCCTCGGCGATGCCGACGTCCACGAACTGCTTGCCGGCCTTGCGCCGCAGCTCCGGGGTGAAGCCCATCACGGTGGGCGTGCCGGACGTGATCGCCACCACACGCGGATCCTCGCGCATACGATCCAGCAGCCATGCGCCGGTCAGATCCTCGTAGCTGTTGCACCCGTCGGAGTCCGCATCCGCCGCGGGCCGCGTGGAGGCGCCGGTTTTCGGGTCGAAATGACCGTTCCAATGCCAGATTTCCTTGTCGGCCACGGCCGGCGCGAATCCACGGCCCTTCTGGGTGTGGACATGCACCACGATCGGATGGTCGATGTCCTTGACGGCTCCGAGCGTCTCGATCAGCGCAGCCACATCGTTGCCCCGCTCCACATAGCGGTAATCGAAGCCGAGCGCTCGGAAGATATTGTTGCGTGACAGTCCACCGCTTTCGCGCAACTCGCGCAGGTGGCCGTACAGGCCGCCGTGGTTCTCCGCGATGGACATTTCGTTGTCGTTGACGATGGCGATGAAGTTCGTGCCCATCTCGCCCACGACGTCGAAGCCCTCGAACGCCTCGCCGCCGGACAGCGATCCGTCGCCGATCACCGCGACCACATTGTAGGTTCCGCCCGTCAGGTCACGCGCCTTGGCAAGTCCCGACGCAAGCGACATGGACGTGGACGTGTGACCCATGTTGAACCAGTCGTGCTCGCTTTCGTTCGGATTCGTGTAGCCGGAGTCCTCGTCGTATTTCGCGGGATCGGTGAACGCCTCGCGTCGTCCGGTGAGGATCTTGTGCGTGTAGCTCTGATGGCTCACGTCGAACACGAACCGGTCGCGCGGAGAATCGAACACGTAGTGCATGGCGATCTCCAGCTCCACGGTGCCGAGGTTCGGCCCCACATGCCCACCGTGCGCGCCGAGTTTGGTCAGCATGACCGCGCGGATCTCCGCCGCCAATTCGGGCAGCCGGCTGATCGGCAGTTTCTTGAGATCTGCGGGTGAATCGATATGGTCGAGCAGCATGGTCACTTCCTTGGTTTCTATGATCGGCATGCGGATGACGGCATGCGAAGACACTGGCATCATAGGAACCTCAAGCGACTCGAAGTCAAATCCCGTGCATGACGGAACCGCAACGCGAATTCTTTCCATACCGCTTCTTTCCGACCTGCGGCCCTGAAATCGCGGATTGGGAAAAACCGCATATACGGGGCGAAAACCGTGTTCCAATATGCAGATCATTTCCAGTCTGCGCGCAAAGGGCCGCAGGTCGGAAAGATCTGCATGGCGGCGGCAACAAGCGGCGAGTGGCAACAAGCGGCGGGCGGCCGACTGGCAAACAGCCGCGCTGCGCGTCGTCACCACTTGGCGCGCAGCGCGTTCACCGCCTCATCGAAGCCCACATCGAGCCGACGAGCCTCGCGGGCAAAGGATGCGGCGGCGGCGAGCAGCGGATCGGGCAGCGTTTCGACGCGTCGTACGCGGGCCGCACGTCCGAGCCCGGTGTCGATCAGCCCCTGCGCGGCCAATTCGGCGTATGCCTTGGCCACGGTGCCGGGCGCGATGCGCAGATCACCGGCCAGCTGCCGCACCGAGGGCAGTTTGTCCCCGCCCTGCAACGCACCGCCGCGGATCGCAGCTTCGATCTGCGAACGGATTTGCTCGTAGACCGGCGTGGGATCATCGTCACGGACCATGATCCGCAGATCCTCCGCTCCCCCGGTCATCGCGCCCCCGCCTTCCGCCATGCGGATTCCGCTTGTTCGTTTCCCGGCGCCGCATCCCGCGACGCGATCGCCCGAGCACCGGTCCACAGCCCGACCGCGGCGACCACTGCCATCACCAGATACACGAGGGCCAGCACGCCCAGCAGTCCGCCGACGATCATCTGCAACGCGCCGAGCGTGGGATACACGTCATCCGCGTAGGCGGGCGGCAGCGCGCCGAAGTTGATGCCGACCAGCCGGGTCGCATTGCCGGCGAAGTACAGCACGCCGGCGGCATAGGCCAGCATGGATCCAGAGGAGAGGAAAACGACGAATTTGGTCATCGCTGCGCGCCACCGGCGATCGGCCTCCTCTCCACGCCCGCCGGGAACCGCCGGCGTTCGCGAAATCCGCCACAGCGCCGCGCAGGTGAGCGCGACCAGCAGCAGGGTGATCGCGATCAGCGGCACCGCATAATACACGCCGGGGAACGGACTTGCCTCGCTCATCACGCCTCCGTATGCATTCTCCCCCGTCAGCCTGATCGACCGACCGGCCGAGTCGCCGTCCGTGGTGCCCATGCAGGACGTGATGATCAGATAGCCGACGAGCAGTGCGGCCACCACGATCGGCTGGACAAGCACATACCAACGGGCATAGGTCCACGGCTCGCGCGATCGCAGCGAGGCGACGCGAACGCCTTCCGCCGATTCAGGCGCGGCTACGCCATGGCGATCGGCATACGGCAGCGCAATCAACCCGGCGACAATGCAGGACGCCACGCCGGGCATCAGGGCCAGATTGAGTCCATAGCGCAGAATGCCGCCACTCGTCAACGCGATCATCACGATCGCCACGACACCGCACATGCATATGAGAATCCTGCGACGAGCGATGACCGTCACGACTGCGCCGTTCCCCTCATCGGACGTCCCGACACGGGCCGGCTTGAATTCCTTCGCCCGATTCATGGCCACGAGCGCAACGACGACAACGATCATCACGATCGCGCTCAAACCGATCAAGATCAGCCATGTCACCAGTGCGTCCACCACCGAAAACAATCCAAGCATCGTTCTCGCCTCACTTCCCTGACCGCACGGCGGTCGCAACATGGAACGGTATCACCCAGATCGGCAGTACATCGATGTTCAGCAGATCAGCCATGACCGCTCCTTATCTCACCAGCCCTTCCAAGGGCCGTAAAACTGTGCCACTCTTATGACACAGTTCAAGTGTACCATAAGAGTGACACAGTTTGTGAGAGCGGCGCTGTGCCGGACAGATCAACCTTCCGATCAATCCGTCCCGGACCCCGTCGCTGCCCCCGTCCCGGGCCGCACGGCCGAGGAGATCAGCCCTCCCACGATGGCTACCATCGCATCACGCTCGTCTGGCGCAACCTCGCGCGCGGCGAGAATCATGGCGGGCAGGGTCTGCGTCCAATGCGAGGACAGCTCGCCGAACGTCCGGTATCCGCCCGATTCGAGGATCGCGAACAGATTCTCGATGAACAGGCGCCGGCGCTCGTCATCGTACTTGTCCATCCAATCGTTGATGACGCCGGAGGCATACTGCGCACTGGCGTTGAGCCCATCAGCCCTCACGAATTCGCCGTCGGCCACCTGCCAGTTCAGACCGAAATGCTGCATGATGCTCATGCCCGCGCTTTTGACCACGGTGAACCGATCGCTGGCATCGCCGCGTTCCAGCAGCATGCCGACGATCGATGCCTCGGGCACGGTCTTGTGCACCCGTCCCGCAATGCGCGCGAAGCCTGTGCCGTCGAGGAACGCGGCGTCGAATCCGGGGCCGTCGTGCGAGTAGACAGCGTCGATGCGATCCTGCACGTCCCCGGGCGCTTCGGCGGCGGCGTAGACGGCCAAGTTGCCGCCCTTGGAATGCCCGCCGACGAGGATCGTCCCATGCCAGCGCGCGGCAACATCGCGCAGGTAGCGTGCGGCGGCCTCCTGGGATGCGATCGGGCGGCGGAAGGCCATCATGAAGTCCTCCTTCCAACCCATGATCGACCCGTCGGTGCCGCGGAAGGCAATGTAGAGCCGCCCGTCGCCGAGGTCGAACGTGCATGCGGAGAACTGCATGGCCTCGTCGGGGTCGGTTTCGTCCACGTAACCGCCCACGCGGATGTTTCGCCAGCGCGGGCTTTCGGCCATGGCCCGAATGAGGTCCACGTTCATGGACGGAGACCAGATCGCCCCGAAAGTCTGTTCATATGTTTCGGCATGCAACAGCGCGTAGAGCGGCACCGTCGCCGCCGAGGGATGCCGGGGCACGTCCTCCTGCGGCATGCGCGCGTAGGCCAATTGGGACAATGCAAGACTGTCGACCTCGTTGAACGGGCGGTCGGCGAACGTGGCGAAGTCGGTACGGATGTCATCGGTGATGTTGCCCATGCACCCCATGATACGAAAAATCTGATACGAAAAATCCCCTTGGGCAATGCACCCAAGGGGATTTTCTAGGTCGCTAGTTCAGATCAAGCGCACCTGATCGTTGTCTGACGAAAATCAGGCGAGGATCTTGGTGACTCGACCGGAGCCGACGGTGTGGCCGCCTTCACGCACAGCGAAGGTCAGGCCCTCCTCCATGGCGATGGGCTGAATCAGCTCAACGGTGAAGGTGGCGTGATCGCCGGGCTGAACCATCTCGACGCCTTCCGGCAGCTCGATGACGCCGGTGACGTCGGTGGTGCGGAAGTAGAACTGCGGACGGTAGTTGGAGAAGAACGGCGAGTGACGGCCGCCTTCGTCCTTGGTCAGCACGTAGACTTCGCCCTCGAACTTGGTGTGCGGGGTCACGGAGCCCGGAGCCGCCACGACCTGGCCACGCTCAACGTCGGTACGGTTGATGCCGCGGAGCAGCAGACCGGTGTTGTCGCCAGCCTCGCAGGAGTCCATCGTCTTGTGGAAGGTCTCGATGGAGGTGACGGTGGTGGTCTGGGTCGGACGGATGCCGACGATCTCGACCGGGGAGTTCACGGGCAGCTGGCCACGCTCGACACGGCCGGTGACGACGGTACCACGACCGGAGATGGTGAACACGTCCTCGATCGGCATCAGGAACGGCTTGGCGAGGTCGTGGACCGGGGTCGGGATGTACTCGTCGACGGCATCCATGAGCTTCTTGACCTGCTCGACCCAGTGCTCGTGATCCGGAGCGTCGTCATGCAGAGCGCCGTAGGCGGACACGCGGATGACCGGGCAGTCGCGATCGAAGCCGTTCTCGTCGAGGAGGTCACGGACCTCTTCCTCGACGAGCTCGATGAGCTCCTCATCGTCGACCATGTCGCACTTGTTCAGGGCGACGAGGATCTTCGGGACACCCACCTGACGGGCGAGCAGCACGTGCTCGCGGGTCTGGGCCATCGGGCCGTCGGTGGCGGCAACCACGAGGATGGCGCCATCCATCTGGGCGGCACCGGTGATCATGTTCTTCACGAAGTCGGCGTGGCCCGGGCAGTCCACGTGAGCGTAGTGGCGCTTCGCGGTCTGGTACTCGATGTGGGCGATGTTGATGGTGATACCACGCTGCTGCTCTTCCGGAGCGGCATCGATCTGGTTGAAGTCGTACTCCGGGTTCAGATCCGGGAACTCCTCGTGCAGCACCTTGGAGATGGCGGCAGTCAGGGTCGTCTTGCCGTGATCGACGTGGCCGATGGTACCAATGTTAACGTGCGGCTTAGTACGCTCGTACTTTTCCTTTGCCATATGTGTAGTCCTCCTGGACTCTCGTAGTTTGCCTCGCGCTTAGCAGTGCGCCAGGCGTTCGCTACCTTTTGCTGGGTTTCTGGGTTTGTGCCACAGACGAGCCCTGAACCCAGTCAACGCTAATCTATATTAGCGATGACTGGGGACAGATGCCACAACCGTGGCAGGCGTGTCACTCGCCGCGCTGGGCCTTGATGATCTCGTCGGAGACGCTCTTCGGGACCTCGGCGTAGGAGTCCATCTGCATGGTGAACATGGCGCGGCCCTGGGTCTTGGAACGCAGGTCGCCGATGTAGCCGAACATCTCGGACAGCGGGACCTTGGCGTCGATGACCTTGACGCCGGTCGCGTCGGTCATGGACTGGATGTTGCCACGGCGCTGGTTGAGATCGCCGATGACATCGCCCATGTACTCCTCCGGCGTACGGACCTCCACGGCCATGATCGGCTCGAGGATGACCGGCTTGGCCTTCGGGGCAGCCTCCTTGAACGCCATGGAACCGGCGATCTTGAAGGCCATTTCGGAGGAATCGACCGGGTGCATCTGGCCGTCGTACACGGTGGCCTTGACGCCCACGACCGGGAAGCCGGCCAGAACGCCGGACTCCATGGCCTCCTTGACACCGGCCTCGATGGGTCCGATGAACTCGGCGGAGATGTGGCCGCCGGTGACCTCGTTGACGAACTCGAAGGTCTCGCCGGCCTCGGTGTCGAGCGGCTCGAAGTTCATGAACACCTTGGCGAACTGGCCGGAACCACCGGTCTGCTTCTTGTGGGTGTAGACCTCGTTCATGACGGCCTTGCGGATCGTCTCGCGGTACGCGACCTGCGGCTTGCCCACGTTGCACTCGACCTTGAACTCGCGACGCATGCGGTCGACGATGATGTCGAGCTGGAGCTCGCCCATGCCGGCGATCAGGGTCTGGCCGGACTCCTCGTCGGAGGTGACCTGGAAGGTCGGATCCTCGTCGGAGAGCTTGGCGAGGGCCACGGCCATCTTCTCCTGGTCGGCCTTGGTCTTCGGCTCCACGGCCACCTGGATCACCGGATCCGGGAAGGTCATGGACTCGAGGGAGATCGGGGCGTTCTCGGCGCACAGCGTCTCACCGGTGGACACGTTCTTCATGCCCACGAAGGTGTAGATGTTGCCGGCCTCGGCGGCGTCCACCGGGTTCTCCTTGTCGGCGTGCATCTGGAAGATCTTGCCGATGCGCTCCTTCTTGCCCTTGGTGGAGTCGAGCACGGTGTCGCCGGGCTTGACGGAGCCGGAGTACACGCGCACGAACACGAGCTTGCCGTAGAACGGGTGGGTGGAGATCTTGAAGACCAGGGCCGCGAACGGATCGTCGACGGTCGGGTGGCGGTCGATCTCGACGGACTCGTCGCCGGGCTTGTAGCCCTTGATGGCCGGAACGTCCTCGGGGCTCGGCAGGTAGTCGATGACGCCGTCGAGCATGGGCTGCACGCCCTTGTCCTTGAACGCGGAGCCGCAGAACACCGGGAAGGCGCGCTTCTCGATGGTCAGCTGGCGGATGCCGGCGCGGATCTCTTCCTTGGTCAGCTCGCCTTCCTCGAGGTACTTCTCGGTCAGCTCGTCGTTGGCCTCGGCCGCGGCCTCCACCAGCTTGGTGTGGTATTCGTCGGCCTTGTCCTTGTACTCGTCCGGAATCGGGTCCATGTTGTAGTGGGCGCCCAGCTCGTCGCCGGTGTTCCAGTCGTAGGCCTTCATCTCAACGAGGTCGATGACGCCGGTGAAGTCGTTCTCGGCGCCCATCGGCAGCTGCATCACGATCGGGTTCGCGCCCAGCTTCTCCTTGATGGTGTCCACGGAGTAGTAGAAGTTCGCGCCGAGCTTGTCCATCTTGTTGATGAAGCAGATGCGCGGAACGCCGTACTTGTCGGCCTGGCGCCACACGGTCTCGGACTGGGGCTCCACGCCCTCCTTGCCGTCGAACACGGCGACGGCGCCATCGAGCACGCGCAGGGAGCGCTCCACCTCGGCCGTGAAGTCCACGTGGCCGGGGGTGTCGATGATGTTGAGCTGGAACTTCTGCTCCGGATCATGGGTCTGGCGGTTCCAGAAGCAGGTGGTGGCGGCGGACTGAATCGTGATGCCGCGCTCCTGCTCCTGCGCCATGAAGTCCATGGTCGCGGCGCCGTCGTGCACCTCACCGATCTTGTAGCTCTTGCCGGTGTAGTACAGGATGCGCTCGGTGGTGGTGGTCTTGCCGGCGTCGATGTGCGCCATGATGCCGATGTTGCGGATCTGATGAAGATCAGAAAGCACGTCAAGTGCCATGAGTTTTCCTTAGCTCTCGAACTTTGGCGATTACCAGCGGTAATGCGCGAAGGCCTTGTTGGCCTCTGCCATCTTATGAGTATCCTCGCGACGCTTGACAGAAGCGCCCAGACCGTTGGAGGCGTCCAGGATCTCGTTGGCCAGACGCTCGGCCATGGTCTTCTCGCGGCGGGCGCGGGAGAAGTCGGTCAGCCAGCGCAGGGACAGCGTGTTCGCGCGGCCCGGCTTGACCTCGACCGGCACCTGATAGGTGGCGCCGCCGACGCGGCGGGAACGCACCTCGAGGGACGGGCGGATGTTGTCCAGAGCGCGCTTGAGCACGGCCACCGGCTCCTGCTCGCTCTTCGCCTTGACCATGTCAAGCGCGGAGTAGACGATGTCCTCGGCGATGGACTTCTTGCCGTCGAGGAGGATCTTGTTGATCAGCTGCGCGACGACGGTCGAACCGTAGATCGGATCGGGCAGCAGGGTATGCTTCTTGGAGGGTCCTTTACGAGACATAATCTATTACTTCGCCTTCTTTGCTCCGTACAGGGAACGACCCTGCTTGCGATCCTTGACGCCCTGGGTATCGAGCGCGCCACGCACGATGTGGTAGCGCACGCCCGGCAGATCCTTCACACGGCCGCCGCGCACGAGCACGATGGAGTGCTCCTGCAGGTTGTGGCCCTCGCCCGGAATGTAGGCGGTGACTTCGATGCCGGAGGAAAGGCGCACACGGGCGACCTTACGCAGAGCCGAGTTCGGCTTCTTCGGGGTGGTGGTGTAGACACGGGTGCACACGCCGCGACGCAGCGGGCTGCCCTTCAGGGCCAAGGTCTTCGACTTCTTCGGCTTGGCCTGACGTCCCTTGCGGACGAGCTGTTCAATAGTAGGCAACTTGAATTCTCCGATTCAATGGTTCTTCTTATCCGTGAGGCCGCCGCACCGCAGCCCACGTCTGTCCCCGGGCGCGCACACGCGCCCCGAATCGGAAGTAAGCAGCCAAGTCCACCGGCCCGATGGCCCCGCGTTCTCCCGCTGCCGCATTGCTGCGCGCGATTCGAACGAACCCGGGGATATCCCGGAGCCCACGCCTGTTACATAAGGCATGCCTCCGGCACACACGAATATTCAGGATATCATGCGCCCGGACATTGCGACACGCCGGCGTCTCGCAATGCCCGGCCCCGTCGCTGTCCGTCCAATCGGTCCAACCTGCAGCCGGGTTGTTGCAGCCTGGACCGATCATACGATTTTCTGCCTCGAAAACGGCCGGTTTTTCGCACGATCGGTCCAAGCTGCGATTTGGAGGGCACAGGTTGGACCGATCGCGCGGCAGATCGGCATGCCGCAGCACGGACGACAGACGGCCCGGAGGAGTCACTGTCTCTCCGGGCCGCCGTCATTCCAAAGGCAAACGTGTCATTTCGCACGGCGCCTTGGTTGCCGTGCTATTTCATAGTACGTCCGCAGGCGCTCCGGCGCATATCCTCCGGCGTGGCGCAATCCCAGTGTTCCGTAGCGTTCACGAATCGTTCAGCAAACACGCCAACGCACGCAGTTCCGCCCGCAAAGGCGTACCGAACGGGTAGAGTGGAACGCGTACGCCAAGAGAAAGGGGCAGACGATGGGGTCCGTATTCGATGATGATGGCGAGATGGGGTTCGACGATCGGTTCGACGCGAATGACTTCGACGCCGAGCGCTTCGAGGAAGCGTTCGGGAACGCGTTCGACGATGAGAACGACGATCAGGATCAGGACGACGAGGCATTCATCCACGGCGCATGGAGCGCCGATCGGGTGCGGGACATGGAGCGCCCGCTGCTGGAGAACGGCGTGCCGCTCATGCGCATGGCGGCTTCGGCCGTGGCACACGTGGCGGAGGCGATGCTCGAACGTCAGCCGGACGGCCCGGACGTGGCCGACGCGCACATCCTGCTGCTTGCGGGTGCCGGGGACAACGGCGGCGACGGCCTGTTCGCCGCGGCCGAGCTTGCCGCCCAGGGTGCCGTCGTCACCTGTGCGGCGGTCGGCCGGTCGCTCCACGCCGAAGGGCTGAAGGCGTTCCTTGAAGCCGGAGGCCATGTGGAGGCGCTCGATCCCGAAGCTGCGATTCCCGGAGCGGAACCGCCGGCCGACGAGGAGGATGCGGATGACATCCTCGCCCACGTCATCGACCTGTACGAGGAGTCCGATCTGCTTCTCGACGCCATGACCGGCATCGGGCTGACGGGAGCGTTGCGCGGCATCGCGGCCCAGTTGGCCGAACAGATCGGACGGGACCGCAAGGCCGGACGGGGGCCTGCACTCCCCCTGAACGAGCCGACCGGACAGTACCCGCTCGTACTGGCCGTGGACGTGCCGTCCGGCGTGGGCGTGGACGACGGCACGTTGCCGGGCGAGGCGATTCCCGCGGACGTGACCGTGACGTTCGGCGCACTCAAGCCCTGCGCGCTGCTGCCTCCCGCATCCCTGATCTGCGGGCAGATCGTGCTGGTGGACTTCGGGTTCGACACCGCGCACGTGCCTCCCTCGGTGGAACTGGTCGGCGCGGATACGGCCGGCCGGCACATCCGCCTGCCTCGCACCGAGGACGACAAGTATGCGCGCGGCGTGGTGGGACTCATCACCGGCTCCGACGCCTACCCGGGTGCGGCCGTCCTGTCCGCCACGGCGGCCGCCCGCGCCAACGTGGGCATGGTGCGATACCTGGGCCCGGAGCGGGCGTCCGGCATGGTGCTGGACCGCCTGCCCGAGGCGGTGCTCGGTGAGGGCCGCTGCCAGGCATGGGTGGTCGGCTCCGGCATCCCGGACGGTGACCACGCCGCAGCCGACTCCCTGCAGCGCGAAGCCATCCGCCAGCTGCTCGAGCCGTACGCCGTGGGCGAGGCGAACTGGCCCGACCCCGGCTCGGTACTCACCGTCGGACTGGACGAACTGCCCGAATCCTACGAGGACGTCCTGGCCATGCTGGCGCCCACCTACGAGGGCGGGCAGGAGTCGCTGCCGCCGGTGGTGGTGGACGCGGGTGCCTTGGACCTGTTGCCCGAACGCGTGCCGCCGCAGGTGGTCATCACCCCGCACGCCGGCGAGCTCGCCCGTCTGCTGCGCTCGCGCGGGCAGGCCGTCAGCGTGGAGGACGTTCAGGCGGATCCGCTCGGCTGTGCGCTCGAGGCGTGGAGGCTCACCGGCGCGACCGTGCTACTCAAGGGAGCGATCACCGTCGTGGTGGGCAGTGAGGGGCCGGACACACCGCGCATTCTGGTCAACGGGAACGCACCGGCATGGCTGTCCACGGCCGGTTCCGGGGACGTGCTCGCCGGTTCCCTCGGCGCCCTGTTCGCGCAGTCCGTCGCCGCCGGGGATACGCCGCCGACGGTCCTGACGGCGGACATCGCCGCGGCCGGGGCGTACATCCACGGACTGGCCGGCCAGCTCGCCTCCGCGTCCATGCAGTCGGCGCGCCCGCCGGTCATCGCCTATGACGAGGACCGCGACCGGCTGGCCGATGCCATGGAACCCACCTCGGACAAGCTGCAGGGCGCCACGCCGTTCGGCCCGAACGGCAAGCCGATCCTGGCCCGGGACATCATCGAACAGTTGCCGAACGTCTACGCGCTGCTCGCCGCCATGAACCTCGAGCTGTGAGCCGCCCCGGCAACCGGTTCGGCACAGCCGACTCTGGCATGTCGGACCGGTTGCCCGTAAGCTGGAGCGCCATGACCGAAACCACGCCCAGCCCCAGTCGGACCAGTCCGAACCGTCAGCCCCGCCCCCGCCGCACGAAATCGCGGTTCGCACGTCTGTGGATCCCCAACCAGCCCGGCGCGTGGGTGATGGTGCTCGCACCGGCCATCGCAGGCACTCTGGCGGGCGGCACCTCATGGCGCGGCGCGTGGGTGAGCGCGGCGTGGCTGTTCTGCTACTGCACGCAGTTCACCGCGGCACGCTGGATGACCTCGCACGGCAAACGCCGGTATCTGGCGCCCATGCTCGCCTACGCGGCCGTAACCTGCGCGATCGGCCTGCCGTTGCTCATCGTCGAACCCGGATTGCTGCGGTGGGCGCCGTTCTATCTGGTCGTGGCGGGAGCGTCGTTCGCGTTGGCATGGATGCGCAGGGACCGCACACTGACCAGTCAGATCGTGGCGGTGATCGCGGCCGGCGGCATCGGCGCCGTGACCGCAGGCATGGGAAGCCTCACGCGAACCGCCGTGCTGGTGGGCGTGACCTTCGCCGTATTCGAATTCGGGCAGCTCCTCTTTGTTCCCAGCATGGCCGTGGGCCGCCGCAACGTCGCTGCCGGCACAGGCACCGACGGTCAGGCGACGGTCAGGCGGTACTACGCGGCCTCGGTGGCGCTGAGCGTGGCCATGACGGCCGCCGGATTCGCCGTCCACCCGATCATCGGAGCAGCGGGCCTACTGCTGCTGGCACGCGCGGCGGCCCTTCCCCCGATGGCGTGGCGCGGCCGGATTCCCCCGCTGACCGCCGCACCGTGCGAACTGGTCACCAGTACGGCGATGGTCGTCGCCGTGGCACTCGCCGCGCCGGTGGCCTAGTCAGGCGTCCTTCTCGGCGATGTCCGGATCGACCGCGTCGAAGTGCGCCAGCGCCTCGAGCACCAGCGGCGAGGCGTTGCGTTCGCTCATGGCGATCTTGGCCACGTATTCGCAGCCGTTGGTGTCGCTGGAGGTGATCTTCGCGTCGGTGGCCCCCACGGTGCACCGGGCGATCTCGAAGGTGTGCACCAGCGTGCGCGGCTGATCCTCCTCGTCGGTCCAGTCGGTGGTCGCACGGGAGATGAAGTATTCGGCGCCCTCGATGAGGTCGGCGCCCGTCTCCTCGCGCAGTTCGCGGGTCAGCGTCTCCTCGCGCGTCTCCTTCGGCTCCTGCCCCCCGCCTGGCAGATCATACTTGCCCTTGTAGGCGCCGCGGGTCTTGCGGACCACCAGCAGCTTGTTCGCGGTCGGGTCCTCGACGTACCCGTACACGCCGTGGTAGTAATCAACGTCCTTCGTGTCGGCCATGACGGTCCTTTCTCGCAGAACTATGCGTTCGTTTCCATCATGGCACCGACTGTGCCCGTCACGCGAGCTCCGACGCGCGCGAAAACGAAAAATCCCCGGAACCTTACGATTCCGGGGACCTCTGGGGTGGATAACGCGGCTCGAACGCGCGACCTGCTGAACCACAATCAGCTGCTCTACCTGCTGAGCTATATCCACCATGTGTTGGCGTTTTTCGCAACAGATGAGAACTATACACAGATTTTTCCCGCCGTCAAAATCCGGCGCGTCGCAGCGTGTCGCGGGGAATCGCGTATGGTTGAGGGCATGGATACAGCCGCACGTGAACCACTGGTCAGCATCGTCATTCCCGTCTACGGCGTGGAGAAATACCTCGACGAGGCGGTCGGCAGCGTCGTCGCGCAGACCTACCGCCGTCTGGAAATCATCCTCGTGGACGACGGTTCCAAGGACAACTGCCCTGCCATGTGCGACGCCTGGGCCGCCAAGGACGGTCGCATCCGCGTGATCCATCAGGCCAACGGCGGCCTGTCCGCGGCGCGCAACACCGGTCTTGCGGCCGCCACCGGCGACTGGATCTACTTCCTCGACTCCGACGACTGCGTGGAGCCCGGGCTCGTGGAGTCCTGCCTCGCCGCCGCCTACACGCACGACGCCGATCTGGTGATGTTCCGCTTCGACACCATCGGCGAGCTCGGCCAGCGGCTCAAGTCCCAGTACCGGCAGAACGACTACGACGACGTGCAGACGCTCACCCCGGAGGAAACCCTGAAGAAGCAGCTGCAGTTCGAGATCGAAGGCTATTTCTGGGCGTTCATGGCCACGGCCTCCATCTACCGCGACCACGGCTTCTCTTTCCCCGTCGGCCGCAAGATCGAGGACCTCGCACGCATCTGCAACGTGATCGGCGAGTCGCACCAGGTGGTGCGCATCCCCGAGACGCTCTACCACTACCGTCTGCGCTCCGGATCGATCATGCGCGGTTGGAACACGGAGATGCTGGGCGACTGGCTGGACGCGGCGCACGACCGTGCGAGCTACATCAGCGAGCGGCACCCCGATCTCATTCCGTTCATGGCCCTGCAGACGCTGACGTTCCTGGGCAACATCGAGCCGGAGATAATCCGCCAGAGTCTGCTGTACGGACTCAAGCTCGACCCGGATTCGCAGCGGCGCTACCGCGAGCGCATCAACGAATTCATCGACGAGCTGGGTGAATCGCAGAAACTGCCGGAACGTGTGCGCCGGACGATCGATCTCATCCGGGACGGACGGGACCGGGAGAACCAGGAAAAGGGCCGGTAGCCGGCCGGCGATCCGGCGCGTCGAAATCCCACATGCCGCGCAGGCGAACCACTATATGGGATTTCAGCGCAGGCGTGCCTACTATGGCATGCGGCATCCAATCGAGGCATCCAATCGCGGAGCCGTACATTCACGAGCAGGGGGACCACATGCTGTCATTCGAGAACGACTATTCCGAAGGCGCCCATCCGGCGATCCTGGAACGCATCGCGCAAGCCAACATGGACCAGTACCCGGGCTACGGCTCGGACGAGATCTGCGAGATGGCCAAGGCGAAGATCCGCAAGACCTGCGCGGACGACGACGCACAGATCTTCTTCCTCGTGGGCGGCACCCAGACCAATCAGGTGGTCATCGACTCCCTGCTCACCGAGGTGGAGGGCGTGGTGGCCGTGGAAACCGGCCACGTGAACGTGCACGAGGCCGGTGCGATCGAGGCGACCGGGCACAAGGTGCTCACCCTGCCCGCGCACGACGGCAAGATGAACGCAGATGAACTGGATGCCTACTGCGCCACGTTCATGGCGGACGGCAACCGCGACCACATGGTCTGGCCCGGCATGGTGTACATCTCCCATCCCACCGAATACGGCACGTTGTATTCCAAGGCGGAACTCACCGCGCTGCATGACGTCTGCCGCAAGTACGACATCCCGCTGTTCGTGGACGGAGCCCGTCTGGGCTACGGTCTGACCGCCCGCGGCACGGACGTGGCGCTACCCGACCTCGCACGGCTCGCGGACGCGTTCTACATCGGCGGCACGAAGGTGGGCGCGCTCATGGGCGAGGCGGTCGTGTTCACGCATGGCAACATGCCCCGGCACTTCCTGACCATCGTCAAGCGCCATGGCGCGCTGCTGGCCAAGGGGTTCCTGCTGGGACTCCAGTTCGACACGCTGTTCACCGACGACCTGTACACCGCCATCGCCCGCAACGCCAACGCGCAGGCCGACCGCATCCGCGAAGCCCTGACCGTCAAGGGCTACGACATGCCGCTGGTCAACACGACCAACCAGATCTTCGTCACCCTCACCGACGAACGGTACGAGGAGCTCAGCGCCCGGGTGCGCCTGAGCTTCTGGGAGAAGCCGGACGCCGGGCACACCACCGTGCGCATCGCCACCAGCTGGGCCACCACGGACGAGCACGTGAGCGAGTTCATCAGCCTGCTGTAGCGGGGAGCGGGCTTGGATCGGACGCCCGGCCGGCATCCCGGCCCCGCACGCTCCCCTCGGACCGGCCAGGAAACCGATTTCAGCCCCACCGAGATAACTACGTAGCGCGTATTTTCGATTCGTGTGGTTGCTTTTCCACGTTCCACCGGATAGAGCCGTTGGAAAACCGGCGAAACGACAACGGTTTATCCGCAGGGTCCTCGAAAATCAACCACACGAATCGGAAATACATCAGCCGCAGCGCATGCCGAACGCCGTCGACTCCGCGCATGGCATAGTTGCAACGATTGACGTGCCCTTCGCAACGACGGTCAGCCCGCCGAAACGCATCGGCATGCCGCACGCTCTCCGGTCTCCAACGGAAAACCGTTGAAAACGGGCATGAGGACGGCACCGCCGGCCGCACAATGGTCCCCATGAGCACCAGCAATGACGCCGAGCCCGGCAGCGAATCCACGAAGGAACCCACCCGAGACCTGACCCAAGGCCGCCCGATCATCCAGATTCTGATATTCTCCATACCGCTCGTGGCCGGCACGCTGTTCCAGCAGGTCTACAGCTTCGCCGACTCGGTGGTGGTGGGCCGCCTCATCTCCGACGCGGCACTGGGCGCGGTGGGCGTCACGTATTCGCTGAACTTTCTCACGCTGGGGTTCGTGCAGGGTGCGTGCGTCGGCTTCTCCATTCCCGCCGCACAGGCGTTCGGCGCCAAGGACCACGCCGAATTCCGGCGCTACGTGTTCAACGGCGTGTGGCTGTGCTGCGCCCTGAGCGTCGCGTTCACCGCGGCGTTCTGCCTGCTCGCCCGCCCCATGCTCGAGCTCATCGCCACGCCGCCGGACCTCATGGACATGGCTTGGAAGTACATCATGGTGATCTTCCTCGGCATCCCCTCGGCCGTGCTGTACAACCATTCGGCCGCATTGCTGCGCGCCGTGGGCGACTCGAAGCATCCGTTCTATTTCCTAGTCGTCTCCTGCGCCATCAACGTATGCTTCGACGTGTTCTTCATCACGGTGTGCCACATGGGCGTGGTCGGTTCGGCCCTCGGCAACATCATCGGGCAGACGCTGAGCGCCGGTCTCAACTGCTGGTGGGCGTTCACGCGCGTGCCCATCTTCCGGGAGCTGCTCTCCCCCGCCAACCGCGCGGACATGCGCTGGTCCGGCCCGCACGTGCGCAGGCTCGCCGTGGTGGGTCTGCCCATGGGCTTCGAGGTGAGCGTATCCGCCATCGGCGCGGTGATCATGCAGAACGCCATCAATCTGCTGGGTACCGCGGCAGTGACCGCACAGACCGCCGGCGAGAAGATCCGTCAGCTGTTCACCCTGCCGATGGAGAGCGTGGGCATGGCCATGGCCACGTACGCCGGGCAGAACCTCGGCGCGAAGCGGCTTGACCGCATCCGGCAGGGCCTCGTATCCGGCACGGCCATCCAGGCGGTGTACTGCGTGGCATGCTTCGTGGTGATCCGCCTGTTCAACCGGCCGCTGGTCGGCTCGGTGCTGGGCGACGCCGATCCGCGCATCGTGGACGACGCGGCCCTGTACCTGACGATCATCAGCGGCTATTTCCTCATCCACGGCACGCTCATGATCTTCCGCAACACACTGCAGGGCATGGGCTATTCCACGCATGCGGTCATCTCCGGCGTGGGCGAGCTGGCCGGCCGCGCGTTGGGCGGCTGGCTGGCCACGGCAGGGCTCGGCTATCTGGCCATCTGCTATGCGAATCAGTTCGCATGGGCGTTCGCGCTGGCCTACTGCATGGTCATGACGGCAGTGATGCTGCACCGCAAGCGCCGTGAATTCGAGGGGCTGCCGGTTCGCTGACCGCCGCTCGCACGCTCAGCCGCGCCGCGCGTCCGCGATGGCCTCGCGTTCCATGGCCACGAACTGCCGCACGCACGATTCGATGGAATAGTGTTCGCGCGTGTGCTCGGCGTACCGGGCGCCCCATGCGGCGAACTCGTGCGGATGGTCGAGCCACCAGTCGATGCGTTCGGCGAGCGCGACCGCATCCTGTGCGGGGAACAGCGACTCGTCGAGCAGGGCGAACTGGCTTGCGGCGGACAGCGGAGAGGCGGCGATGACCGGTACGAGTCCGGACGCCATGCCTTCGATGACGCTCAGCGATTCGATGTCCACGATTGAGGGATGGACGAACAGGTCGCAGGAACGCAGGAACGCCGGCATGTCCGCGTTGCGGTGGAAGCCGATGGCGGACGGGTTGGGCAGCAGTCGTTTCGCGCGGCGCCTGAGGTACCGGGCGCGCGGGCCGGTGCCGGCGATGTGCAGTTCGATCCGTTCGGCGTGCCGGCATGCGGCCACGGCACGGATGAGCGTGATGTGGTCCTTCTCCCGGGCGAGGCGGCCGGAGGCGACCACACGGTAGCGCCACGGTTCGGGATCGCCGTCGCAGCGCTGCGTCTTGGGCGTGAACCGGGGCGAGTACCCGTTGGAGATGACGTGCAGCTTGGCCCGGTAGCCGTGGTCGCGCAGCTGCGCGGCGATCATTTCGGTGGGCGCGTGGATGTGGTCGATGTGCCGGTACAGCCAGAACCGGAACAGCGCGTACATGAAGTCGTTGATGCCGGGGATCCATGCGAGGGGCCCCGCGTTGTAGCTCACGTTCTCGGGCTGCAGGTGGAAGCCGGCGGTGACGGGGATGCCCATCTCGCGGGCGACCTTCCACGCGCGCCGGCCGAAGGAGAACGGCAGGTAGACGTGCACCACGTCCGCGCCGCGGAACGCCGTGCGGAACAGGGTGTCGCTCGGGCGGGCGAATTGCATGTGCTGCTTCCTGGCCACCCAGGAGACGAGCGGCACGTGGTTCTCCCTCGCCGGGTATTCCTCGCTGCCCAGTCCCACGAGCCGCACGTGGTGGCCCTGACGTTCGAGTTCCCGGGCGTACTGCAGCGCGGAGTTGGACGTGCCGTTGCCCTGCGTGCCAATGGTGTCCATGACCAGCACGATCGTCAGCGGGCGGTCGGCGTCCTTGCGCTCTTCGTTCTCAGGCATTCCCCCATGCTACCGCGCGTCCGGCCGTTGCACGCCAGCGATCCTGTGCACCGCCTCGGCGAGGTCCTCCTCGGGCTTGAGCAGGCTCAGGCGCACATAGCCTTCGCCGGACGCGCCGAAACACGATCCGGGCATCACCGCCACGCCGGCCGTGTGCAGCAGGAAGTCGGTGAATTCGTCGGACGATCCGCCCCAGTCCGGCACGGCCATCCATGCGAACAGGCCTCCGTGCGAGTCGAGCACCCGGAACCCCGCAGCGTTGAGGCCGTCGTGCAGCACCTCGTAGCGGCGGCGGTAGCGACGGGCCAGCACCGGCACGCTCGACTGGTCGGAGTTCAGGGCCGCGGCGCCGGCGTCCTCAATGACAGTGGAGGCGAGCACGGTGGTCTGGCGGTGCACGGCCTTGGCGGCGGCGAGCACGTCCGCGTTGCCGGCCACGAACCCTCCGCGCCAGCCGGCCACCATGTACATCTTGGACAGCGAACACAGTTCAACAGCCACGTCCGTGGCGCCGGGCGTCTCCAGGAGGCTGATCGCCGGATGCGATTCGTCAAAGCCGAGTCCCGCATAGGCGAAGTCGTTCATGACCACGAAATGGTGTTCCTTGGCGAGCCGCACGGCCGTGGCGTACAGTTCCGGCGTGGCGACGGCCCCGGTCGGGTTGTTCGGATAGTTGAGGATGAGCAGCTTGGCCCGGTCGAGCAAGGCCGGATCCACGGCGTCGAGGTCCGGCAGGAACCCGTGCGCAGCGTCGGTGGGAACGGTCTCGAACCGCCCGCCCGCCACAGCGGTGGAGCCTTCGTACTGCGGATAGTACGGTTCGACGGCGAGCACCGTGTCCCCGGGGTCGATGAGCGCCTGGATGACGATGGAGATGCCCACCGACGAGCCGGACGTGGCGAGCAGCTGCGTGGACGTGTCGAGCGTCACGCCGTGCTGGCGTTCGTACCAGCCGGCTGCGGCCCTGAGGTACGCGGGCTTGCCGTCGAAGGGCGCATACCGGTAGTTCGCGGACTCGTAGGCGGCCTTGGCGAGCGTATCCTTCATGAATTCTGGCGGCTGGCCGTCCGGATTGCCCTTGGACAGGTCGATCACGTCCTCGCCGGCGGCCACGGCTGCGGCGGCACGTGCGTCCGCCTCGGCGAACGGGTTGCCGGGCAGGTTCCTCGCCCGCTCCGAAACCAGCGACGCGACGAACGATGCGGACGATGCGGACGATCCGGCAGACGGCATGATGCGCTCCCTTCGATGAATGTTCCCGACGTCCCGCCGTCCTGACGAAAGCTCTCAACGAAAAACTGCCGGCCGACCCTGTGGCGGTCGGCCGGCAGCTGTTGTTGGCAATTGGCAGCGGTTGGTACGTTGGCCCGGTCCGGTTCCCCGTCCGGTGATTCCCAGTGTAGGACGGTTGCGCTGCGCATGCCATGGCGTGGCTATAGGGGTTCCTTATGGGCCGTTACCGTCGGCCCTGACCAAGGACTCCTGCCCCGGCCACGCCCGCTCGTACAATGTTTCCCATGACTGACACGCATTCCCGCAATTCGCAATCCTCGTTCGCCGCACGTGCCGACCGTCCGCTCGGCACGCCGCTGGGGGCTCGGCCCACGCGCGTGCTGTTCTTGGGCGCCGGGGAGCTCGGCAAGGAAGTCACGATCGAACTCATGCGGCTGGGCGCGTGGGTGTGCGCGGCCGATTCCTACGCGGGTGCGCCCGCCCAGCAGGTGGCGCACGAGTCGCGCGTGCTGGACATGGCGAATGTCGACCAGCTGCGTGCGCTGTTCGACGACGTGAAGCCGGACATCGTCGTGCCGGAGGTGGAGGCCATCGCCACGTCCGAGCTGGCGAATGCCGCCGCGCGCGGCGTGCAGGTGGTGCCGAGTGCCGAGATCGCCGCGATCTGCATGGACCGCGAGCGCCTGCGCGTGCTCGCCCACGAGGATCTGGGTCTGCCCACCACGCCGTACCGGTTCGCCGGCTCCCTGGAGGAACTGCATGCCGGGGCGGAGGCGGTCGGCTACCCGTGCGTGGTCAAGCCGGTGATGAGCTCGTCGGGGCACGGCCAATCGGTGGTACGCGATCCGGAGGCGATCGACGCCGCGTGGAGGGAGGCGCAGGAAGGCCGGCGCGCGCACGGCGAGGGCGACGTGTCCCGTGTGATCGTGGAGGCGCTGGCCCCGCTGGACTACGAGCTGACGGTGCTGACCGTGTCGTCCTCGGCCGGGATCGTGACGTGCGCGCCGATCGGGCAGCGTCAGGAGTCGGGCGACTACCGCGAATCCTGGCAGCCCGCCGCCGCACCGGACGGGGTGCTGGAGCAGGCCGGCCGCATTGCCCGTACGGCCGTGGAAGGACTGGTCGCCCGCGCCAAGACGGCCGGAGAGACCGGCTGGGGCGCGTTCGGCGTGGAGCTGTTCGTGCTTACGGACGGCTCGGTCCTGTTCAATGAGGTCTCCCCCCGCCCGCACGACACCGGCATGGTGACGATAACCTCGCAGCGTCTGAGCGAATTCGCGCTGCACGCCCGTGCCATTCTGGGCATGCCCGTCACCGCCGGGCACGTGGCCCTGTCGATTCCGGACGGTTCGGTGGCCGCGAGCCACGCAATCGTGGTGTCCGGCGACGGCGAGGCCGTCTTCACGAACGTGCCAGCCGCGTTGGCCGAGCCTGGCACCGACCTGCGCATCTTCGCCAAGCCCGAGGTCCACGGCCACCGCCGCATGGCCGTCGCGCTCGCCGTGGGTTCCTCCGAGGCCGACGCCCGTGCCAAGGCCGCCCGTGTGGCCGACGCACTGGCCGTCGACGTGCGCTGAGGAACATGCACTGGGTGACATGCACCGAGCCATGCAATGGATTTGCTCAGTGTGCGCGCTTGGCCGCAGCACACTAAGCAGATCCATTGCGGCGATGCGCTACTGCAGCATGGCTTCGATGTTGTTGCCATCCGGGTCGTGAATGAACGCGGCATAATACGTCGGCCCATAGGCGGGGCGAGGACCGGGCTGGCCGTTGTCCGTACCGCCGGCGGCAAGTCCCGCCTCGTGGAACGCCTTGACGGCGGCCTCGTCCTTGGCACGGAAGGCGATGTGCTCCACTACGAGCTTCTGGTCGGCGGACTTCGGGGATTCGATCCACACGCCGTCGCCGTCCTCCTCGTTCGCGAAGCAGACGGCACCCGGGAACGCCACCTTCTTCACGTAGCCGAGCGGGGCAAGCAGCTTCTCATAGAACTCCGTGCGTTCCGCAGCATCCTTGACGAACAGTCCGACATGATCGATCATCGTTGGCCTCCTTGCAGCTTCAACCGATGGGACACTCCCATTATGCGGCACGGCGGCGGCAAGGAAGGGCATCACAGCGATTCGAGTTCGCGTCCCCGCGTTTCCCGTGCGAACAGGTAGACGACCGCCCCCACGGCCATGCACGCGCCGAAGAAGGCGAACGCCGTGGTCACCACGCCGATGTCGATGTGCTGGGCAACGTAGCTGCCGCCCACCAGCAGACCCATGAACGCCGGTCCGATCACCTTGGCAGTCGCACCGATCCCGTAGCCCAGACCCAGCGCGGTGGAACGCACGTCGTTGGGGAACTGCTCGCCGCCGAACGCGTTGAGGATGCCGAACACGCCGTCGCCGAACGTCAT
Source organism: Bifidobacterium sp. LH_389 (assembly GCF_056357235.1). Classification (NCBI taxonomy): domain Bacteria; kingdom Bacillati; phylum Actinomycetota; class Actinomycetes; order Bifidobacteriales; family Bifidobacteriaceae; genus Bifidobacterium; species Bifidobacterium sp. LH_389. The sequence continues at coordinate 72,815 of NZ_JBKEVR010000001.1, read as the reverse complement.
GATCACCAGCACGGCCGCGTAGAACGCCCATCCGGAACCGTGGAGGAACGCGGCAAAGAAACAGCCCGCCGCGCCGATCATGCCGAAGGAGCACAGGGTGGCGCGCCGGCCGATCACGTCCGCCAGCCATGCGGAGGCGAGACGGCCCGCCACGTCCGCAAGGGACACGCCCACGAACAGCAGGGCCACCATGCGCGTGGGGAATCCGAACGCGTCCTTGAGCAGCGTCTGACCCCACGACTGGACGGCGAACCCGCCGAGGATGAAGCAGAACGATCCGACGCTCACGATGGCCAGCGACCGACCGTGGCGCACGAACACCGTGCGGTACCGCGCCGGCTCGGCAACACGCCCCGCAGCGGGGTCGGGCAGCTCCCCCACCTGCTCGACGGGCATCCGCATGGCCCACGCCAACGCTTCGCGCGCCTTGTCCGGCCGGCCCTTGAGCTGCCAGTAGCGCGGCGATTCGGGCACCATGTGCAACCAGACGAGCAGCAGCGCGGGGATGGCCCCGAGCGCCATGAGTGCACGCCAGTCGTCGCCCACGAGCCCCTGGGCGGCGGCACCGAGCAGCATGCCGACCGGAATGAACACGGAGACGAGCCCGGACAGCAGCCCGCGGTGACGGGCCGGCACGAACTCCTGCACGTACGGGATGGACGTGATGTTCATGCCGCCCACGCCGATGCCCACGCCCACACGCAGCAGGGCGAGCGCCAGCCACGCCCGGTCGGGCAGGAACACGGAGACGACGGTGAAGCCCACGAAGCACGCGATGCACCACGCGTGGGCGCGCTTGCGGCCGAACCGGTCGGCCAGATGACCCCACAGGACGGCGCCGATGACCGTACCGAGCCCCGAACAGGCGAGGATGGCCCCGGCCTCGAAGCCGGTGAGCCGCCACGCGGCGGTAAGCACGGAAACGACGAAGCCGATGAGGAACATGTCGAAGAACTCGGCGATGTTGCTCATCACCATGAGCGCGATGATGCTGCGCTGGCGTCCGGTGATCGGACGCGAGTCGATCTGGGCGTAGGCGCCCGTCGTTGCTGAAGCCATCGATCCCCCTGTCTGACGGCTCCACTCTACGCCGCCGCGCGGAGGACCGCCGGCAAGGCCCGCGGCGACGGCCCGTGTGTCGGTTCTCATTGGTAGCCTTTTACCGTTAGTTCACCCAGAATTCCACTCCACAGAACATGGAAGGCGAGTCATGGAGAAACTGGAAAAGCTCTACGAGGGCAAGGCCAAGCAGCTGTACGCGACCGACGATCCGGAGGTCCTCTGGGTCGAGTACAAGAACACGGCCACCGCCGGCGACGGCGAGAAGAAGGAGGACTTCACCGGCAAGGGTCGGCTGAACAACCTCATCACCACCATCATCTTCGACCTGCTCAAGAAGCGCGGCATCGACAGCCACCTCGTCAGGCGCGTGAACGAGACCGGCCAGCTGGTGCGCAAGATGGACATGTTCCCGCTGGAGATCGTGCTGCGCAACACGGCCGCCGGCCACTTCTGCTCCCGCCTTGGCGTCGAGGAGGGTCTGCCGCTCAAGGAGCCGGTGCTCGAATACTTCCTGAAGAACGACGATCTGCATGATCCGTTCGTCAATGACGACGACCTGGTGGCTCTGGGCGTGTGCACGCGCGAGGACCTCGCCGAGATCGCCCCGCTGGCCCGCCGCATCAACGTGGCGCTCACGGAGATCTTCGCCAAGATCGATGTCAAGCTCGTGGACTTCAAGATCGAGATGGGCCGCGCGTCCGACGGCACGTTGCTGCTCGCCGACGAGATCACCCCGGATTCCTGCCGTCTGTGGGACCAGCGCGACCACTCCGGCAAGGTGGAGCATCTGGACAAGGATCTGTTCCGCCGCGGTCTGGGCAGCATCATCCCCGCGTACGAGGAGATCGAGGGCCGTCTGGCCGAGCTCGCCAAGTCCGAGGGCATCGACGTCGACTGAACGTTCCGGGCTCCCTCGCGCAGAGGGGGCCCGTTTTTGACTCCTGCCCCGGAGTCTGACTCCCGAAGACTTGCAAGACTTGAAGGAAAGGAAACACAGCAGTGGTTTTTCGCGTGTACGTGGAGAAGAAGCCCGGCTTTGACGTGGAGGCGCGTCAGCTTGCGGGCGAACTGCGCACGATTCTGGGCGTCACGGGCCTTGAATCCGTGCGCATCGTGAACCGTTACGACGTGGAGGGCATCGGCGAGGACCTGTTCCGCCGGTCCGTGCCCACCGTGTTCAGCGAACCGCAGGTGGACGACGCATCCGCCGACCTGCCCGACTTCGGTGACGCGAAGGTGTTCGCCACCGAGTACCTGCCCGGCCAGTTCGACCAGCGCGCCGACTCGGCCAGCGAATGCATCCAGCTCATCTCCCAGGGAGAGCGCCCCACCGTCCGTTCCGCCAAGGTGTACGCGCTCGAGGGCGAACTCACCGACGCGGACGTGGAGGCGATCAAGCGTTACGTGATCAACCCGGTGGAGGCGCGCGAGGCGGGGCTGGAAGCCAAGGCCACGCTGAAGACCCAGGTACCCGCCCCCGGGAAGGTGGAGGTCATTGCCGGCTTCAACGAGATGGACGCCGAGGCCGGGCAGCGATTCATCGACGAGCGCGGGCTCGCCATGGATCTGGCGGACCTCGAGTTCTGCCAGCGCTACTTCGCCGAGGAGGGCCGCGAGCCCACGATCACCGAGATCAAGGTGATCGACACCTACTGGTCCGACCATTGCCGCCACACCACGTTCGGCACCGAGCTGGACGACGTGGCCATCGACGACGCGACCGTGAAGGCCGCCTTCGACCGCTACCTCGACATCCGCCGCGAGCTGGGCCGTGAGGGCAAGCCCGTGTGCCTGATGGACATGGGCACGATCGGCGCCAAGTGGCTCAAGAGGAACGGCATCCTGAAGAACCTCGACGAGTCCGAGGAGATCAACGCTTGCACCGTCAAGGTGAAGGTGGACGTGAACGGCGAGGATCAGGACTGGCTGTTCCTGTTCAAGAACGAGACGCACAACCATCCCACCGAGATCGAACCGTTCGGCGGCGCGGCCACCTGCATCGGCGGCTGCATCCGCGACCCCCTGTCGGGCCGCTCCTACGTGTACCAGGCCATGCGCGTCACCGGCGCGGCGGATCCGACCGTTCCCGTCTCCGAGACGCTGGAGGGCAAGCTCCCCCAGCGCAAGCTCGTGACCACCGCGGCCGCCGGCTACAGCTCCTACGGCAACCAGATCGGACTGGCGACCGGACAGGTGGACGAGATCTACCACCCCGGCTACGTGGCCAAGCGCATGGAGGTGGGCGCGGTCGTGGCCGCCACCCCGGCCGACCACGTGCGCCGCGAGACCCCGGCCCCCGGGGACAAAATCATCCTGCTCGGCGGGCGCACGGGACGCGACGGCATCGGAGGCGCGACCGGCGCGTCCAAGGCACACAACGTGGAGTCCCTGGAGCTCGACGGCGCCGAGGTGCAGAAGGGCAACGCGCCCGTGGAGCGCAAGCTGCAGCGTCTGTTCCGTCGCAAGGACGCCTGCCGTCTGATCAAGCGCTGCAACGACTTCGGCGCCGGCGGCGTGTCCGTGGCCGTGGGCGAGCTGGCGGATGGCCTGTACGTGGACCTCAACACCGTGCCCAAGAAGTACGAGGGTCTGGACGGCACCGAGCTGGCGATCTCCGAATCCCAGGAGCGCATGGCCGTGGACGTGGCCGCCGATGACGTAGACGAGTTCATGCGGTACGCCCGCGAGGAGAACCTCGAGGCGACGGTGATCGCCACCGTGACCGAGGATCCGCGCATGGTGATGACGTGGAACGGCGACGAGATCGTGAACCTCAAGCGTTCGTTCCTCGCCTCCAACGGCGCCTCCAAGCATCAGACGGTGCACGTGGAGGAGCAGCAAGGCTACGCGGTGCCGGCCGCATGGCGTTCCGGCTCGCTGGCCGAGCGCATGCACGCGCTGGTCACCGATCTCAACGTGGCGTCCAACAAGGGCCTTTCCGAACGTTTCGATTCCACGATCGGCGCGGGCACGGTGCTCATGCCGTTCGGCGGCCGCCGTCAGCTCACCCCGAACCTGGCCATGGTGGCCAAGCTGCCGGTGTTCGGCGAGACGACCACCGCCTCCGCCATGGCGTGGGGCTTCAACCCGTACCTCATGGAGAAGAACCAGTTCACCGGCGCGTACCTGTCCGTGGTCGAGTCGCTCGCCAAGCTCGTGGCCGCCGGCTTCGAGCATGAGAAGGCGTACCTGAGCTTCCAGGAGTACTTCGAGAAGCTGCGCGACGAGCCGGAACGCTGGGGCAAGCCGACGGCGGCCGTGCTGGGCGCGCTCATGGCGCAGATCGATCTGGGCGCCGGCGCGATCGGCGGCAAGGATTCCATGTCCGGCTCGTTCGAGAATCTGGACGTGCCGCCCACGCTGATCTCCTTCGCCGTGGCCGTGGGCAACATGAAACGCACCACCTCCCCCGAGTTCAAGGGTGTCGGCCACCGCGTCTACCGCATTGCGCCGCGCTATCTGGCGGATGGGCTTACCCCGGACCGTCAGGCGCTGCTGGAGGCGTTCTCGCTGGTCGAGGAGCTCACCGACCCGTCGCATCACGTGGCGCTGGCCGTGTCCACGCCAGGCTACGGCGGCACCGCGGAGGCGCTGTTCAAGATGACGCTCGGCAACCGCATCGGCGTGGCGCTGAATGACGGCATCGCGGCGGACGATCTGTTCGCCCCGGCCTACGGTTCGTTCCTCGTGGAACTGGCGGACAACGAGCGCATTCCGGCCTCCTCGAACCTGGTGGACGTGGAGGAGATCGGCGTCACCACGGCCGCATACGAGTTCCGTGCGGCCGGCGAGACGCTGGATCTGGCCGACGTGCAGGAGGCGTGGGAGTCCGGCATTGAGTCCGTGTTCCCGTACCGTTCCAAGCATGTGGCCGCCGCGGCTGCGGACGAGGGCCGCACGGTGGAGACCGTCACGTTCGATGCGCCGAGGAAGACCGTGTACGCGGGTGCCCCGGTGGCGAAGCCGCATGTGGTGATCCCCGTGTTCCCGGGCAACAACTGCGAGTACGATTCGGCCGGCGCGTTCGAACGCGCCGGGGCGGACGTGACCACGCTGATCGTGAACAACCTCACACCGCAGGATGTGGCCCGTTCCACCGAGGCGCTGGCCGAGGAGATCCGCCGCAGCCAGATCGTGATGATCCCGGGCGGTTTCTCCGGCGGCGACGAGCCGGACGGTTCCGCGAAGTTCATCACCGCGTTCTTCCGCGCGCCCGCGGTCACCGAGGCCGTGCGCGACCTGCTGAGGAACCGCGACGGCCTGATGCTGGGCATCTGCAACGGTTTCCAGGCGCTCATCAAGCTGGGTCTGGTGCCGTTCGGTGACATTGTGCCGATGACTGCGGAATGCCCCACGCTGACGTTCAACACGATCGGCCGCCACCAGAGCAGGCTCGTGCGCACCCGCGTCGCCTCGAACCTGTCCCCGTGGCTGGCCCGTACCGAGGTGGGCGACGTGCACACGGTGGCCATCTCGCACGGCGAGGGCCGTTTCGTGGCCGCCGAGCCGGTGCTCGACCAGCTGAAGGCCAACGGGCAGATCGCCACGCAGTACGTGGACGAGGCCGGCGTGCCGGGCATGGATCTGGACGTGAACCCGAACGGTTCGCTGCTCGCCATCGAGGGCATCACCAGCCCGGACGGCCGCGTGTTCGGCAAGATGGGCCATTCGGAGCGTTCCGGCAACGGCCTGTACGTGAACGTGCCGGGAGACAAGTACCAGCCGATCTTCGAGGCCGGCGTGGAGTACTTCACGGCGTGACCGGCGTGGAGCCGTCTGGCTGCGGAAACTGCCATTGATTGAGGCGGCTCCACGTTGAGAGGGGCCCGATCCCGCAGTGTGCTGCGGGATCGGGCCCCTTTGTGTATTGTGCGACGACTGCTGTGCGACGTACTGTCAGGCCTTGCCACCGGTCCACCGGTTTTGCCGGGATTGCAGAGCTGCGGGTTGCTACAGGCCGGCGGGCTGGGGCGGTTCGAGGGTTTCGAGTGCGGAGTGATCGAAGGCGGAGGGCTGGTGGTTGGGACGCGAGGTGTCGTTCATAACGGCGAAGTTGAGGCCGATGAGCAGACCGCCGCCGACGAAATTGCCGAGCAGCACCACGATGATGGTGGCGATGGCGAGCCATGGATTGATGGCGCCGTGGAGTCCGACGATGAGGAACAGTACGGAGTCCGCGATGGAGTGTTCGAAGCCGAGGTAGGCGAAGACGAAGACGGCGACGATCATGATCACGCATTTGGTGAAGTCGTTGATGAGTTTGCCGTTGTAGACCATGAGCATGCCGATGTTGATACAGAAGTTGCAGAAGATGGCGCGGACGAACAGGTCCGCTATACCGGGCACGCCTTGGAGCACGTATGAGGTCTTGGCGTTCGCGGAGGCGATCATCTGGACGATGGTGACGCCGTCGGTGATGGTGGAGGCTCGCAGGAGGAGCGCCACGATGAGACCGCCGACGAGATTACCGAGGAAGCATAGTCCGAGCAGCCTGAGCGAGTGGGACCAACCGATGCGCTTGTGGTAGGCGCCGATGGACACGATCATCATGTTCGAGGTGAGCAGCTCGGAGTTGGTGTAGTAGATGAGCACGAGCGCCCAGCCAAAGGTGATGCACGCGAGCACCTTGCCGCCGATGGCCATCTGCGGGCCCAGTGCGGCGAAGGTGGCGCTGATGACGAAGAATGCGGTGAAGAAGATGCCGACGAAGAATCCCGCCATGACCGCGCGCTGTAAGTACTTGCCGCGCAGTTTGCCGGTCATTTCCTCCTTGCTGTCGAGTGCGTCCAGCACGGTGCTGATGAAGGTGCGCCCGGGGAAGAGCGGGTGCATGGCGGGGGCGGGTGCCGCGGCCACGCCGGCGATCGGCGCGGCGGTGCCTGCTGCGGATTGGGTGGGAGTTGCAGTGTTCGGATCTTGCATGTTCACGCCACCAGTCTGCCAGCGGCCCGTTTGCGCCACGCGGCTGAGGGCTGCCGGCTCGTATGAGTTGCGTCACATCGTTCGCAGTTCCGACGCCGACGGTTCGCCTGAACGGTGTGCAGGAACGAACCGGTCATGCGACAGATCGGCAACAGGTAGAGGAAGCATGCGGCCGCGATGGAGGCCATGGGCGCGCCGATGATGGATAGCGGCACGGCACATGCAATCGACCATGGAATCATGGCGGGGACGATCACCGCGGAATCCTCCAGATCGATGGCCTGACGGGATTCCGGGGTGCTGCTTGCCGCCGTTTCGTCATCCGATGATGAAGACCGGTACAATCCTGCACCGAGCTGCTGGGTGAGCATGATGGCCAGGGTTTGGTTGCAGGCGACCGCTGCCGCCACGATCGCGGTCAGCAGGGTCGCACCGTAGACGCCGATGCGCGAACCGACGGTCTCGATGCCCTGTTGCAGACCACGAAGCATGCCGGTTTGCGTAAAGATGCCTGCGTATGCGGAGGAGATGCAGACGATCGCGCCGACGGAAAGCATCGACAGCACACCTCCGCCGTTGAGCAGCGCGGCCACGCGTGCATCGTCTGCCGCGTACCCGAATGTCACGGTAGCGATCAGCCGCCGCACGTCCATGCCTTGCAGGCCTATACAGACGGCAATCGATGCCAGGATGCTCGTCAGCATGGTCACCCGCACGTCGACGCGCGCGACGGCGAGAATCACAACCAGCAATGCGGGCACGAGGGCAACCCAGTGCAGGGCGAAGGCGTCGGCGAAACGGGCGACCGTATCCGACGCCTCCCGCACCGTCCCGCCGTCGGTCACCGAGGACAGGCCATGGGCATCCGCTCCGCCGACGCCCGACGCGCCGACACCCGACCATGCTGCAATCGCATACACGAGGCATGACAGTGTGAACGGCGCCAGACCCGTACGCAGCATGAGGCCGATGTTGCCGAACAGATTGGTGCGTGTGAGCTGCCTGACCAGCAGGGCGCTAGTGGAGACCGGCGAGCACCGGTCCCCCACGTAGACGCCGGCGAGGATCGCGCCGCCGATCCACGCGATGCTCGTTCCCATGGCCTGACCGATGGACATGCAGATGGTGCCCATCGTGGCCACGCTGGCGAAAGACGAACCGATCAGTGCCGACATGCCGGCGCACAGCAGGAAGGACAGCGGCAGTATGGCCGCGCCGTGGATCGATGGCACCACATGCACGATGACGAAGGCTATGGTGCCGCCGGCACGCCACAGCGCAGTCAGCATGCCGATGAGCACGAACGTCACGAGAATCGTGCCCGCCGACCGCATGCTTGCGGCTGCGCTGCGGACCATGCGACGCATCGGCGTGTGCCGTAGCAATCCGTAGCCGAGGAACAATACCAACCCTGCCAGCAATGCGGGGATGATGGACCATCCCATGCCCACGCTGGCGAACAGCATGAGGCAGAACACCAGCATGGTTCCCGTTTCCAGCATGTGTTCCTCCTTGGCGCGTGTTTCTGCGTGTCCCGGCGTGTCTCTGCATGCCGTTCCCATCGGTTCGGTCGTTGTCTCCAGCGGGACACAGGTTTCCCCGTTCCGCCCATTGTTACCGACATGCACCGCCGTACGCGAGCGGCATCTCATTCCCACACGGGATCGTTGTGCTCCGCATAGCGGGTCTCGATGTCCCGTTCCGTTCGTTCGAGCACCGACTCGTACCCGGTCAGTGCAGCGAACGGCATGAACTGTGCGGCCCGCTTGGCGATGGACATGGACGGATGTCTTGACTGCCGAGGCCCATCCATGCCGATGATGTCGGCGTATGCGGCGGCGCCTTCCGGCATGGCTCTGTTCACCGGATGCTGGGATTGCTCCTGCGCCACGGTCTTCATACGTTGTCGTCTCGCCCTGGCATGAGCGCCCGGATCCGCCACAAGAGGCATCGGATGCAGACGCCGGGCGTCCCCGTTGATCCATGCCGGAATCTTCGCCTCCGGCATTTCGGACAGGTCGGGATCAGCCTTCGAGTCGTTCCCGATCCTTCCTTCGCCGGGAACGGTTCGGACGATCATGGACTGTCCCGCCGCATGACCGCCGATCTGCTCGTTGCGATCCCTTCCAGTGGCACCTTCCTCGAAATTCATGCCTCTGAGCACCGCGTTCCTGCCGAATTTCGCCTTCACCGCCAGCATGGCCCGCTGCACATCGTCATCACGCCGCACCGGCTCTCGCCAAGCATGAACGACGCTGCCCTCCCGTGACCGTTGCTCCGTCTGTGCAGCGAACAGATCCGGCTGCTCGTAATGGCGTTCCGCCCGATCCGTCGTGCTATCAATCCCCGTAGAAGGTGACTTCACATTCGCTGCCACCACGGTGAGGCGTCGCACGTTGAGCCGCGGATCAGCCAAACGATCGAACAGTGCCGTCATCGCCGGTACGATGACCCGTCCTGACGACGTGCGCCGCGCCAGCCTCGACCATCCGTCCGCCGCTTTGGGCGTCATACGGCGATAACGGTCGGTCGACGTCTCCTCCACGTCGTCATCGTTGCGTACCGCACGGTCGTACCCCACGTACAGCCCTATGCGGTCCGTCTCCAGCCGTTTGCCCGCAAGATCCAGAGCCAGGGCATCTGCCATCTCCCGCACGACCACCCGTGCCCGCTCGTAGGGATATGCGCAATGCAGCACCTGCCCCGAACTGATCGAATTCTCGGACGGCCGATATGCCTTGATCGCTTCGATCGTGCAGGGTTCCCGCCCCCATGCATGGTCGATGAGCAGTTCGGCGTTCACACCGAACAGACGGTACAGCAGATCCTCGCCATAGAACTCGTTGGCACCTCCCAGCGAGCAGCGGGCGATGTCCCCCATCGTCGTCAGTCCGTATTCGACCAGACGCCGGGCATACCCGTGACCGACCCGCCAGAAATCGGTAAGCGGCCGATGCGACCACAGCATGCGCCGATACGACGACTCATCCAGCTGCGCGATGCGTACGCCATCCCGGTCCGCGGGCATGTGCTTGGCGACGATGTCCATGGCCACCTTCGCCAGATACAGATTGCTGCCGATGCCAGCCGTGGCCGTAATGCCCGTCCGGTCAAGGATGTCCCGCACGATGGTGCGCGCCAGCTCGTGCGCGGTTTTGCCGTAGTAGCGCAGATAGCGCGTCACATCGATGAACACCTCGTCGATCGAATAGACATGGATGTCCTCCGGTGCGGCATAGCGCAAGTAGATGCCGTAGATAGACGCACTGACCTCGAGATAGTAGGCCATGCGCGGCTTGACAGCGAGGTACGAGGCACCGAGCGACGGCGACGAGACCAGACGCTCAGCATCCCACGACTCCCCTGACAGCCTGCGGCCCGGCGACTTCAACCGGCGAGCCTCGTTGACCAGTCGCATGCGCTCCTCGACTTCAAACAGTCGGGCCCGCCCCGGCAGTCCGTAAGCTTTGAGCGACGGCGACACCGCCAGACAAATAGTTTTCTCGGTACGCTGCACGTCCGCGACCACCAAATTGGTGGACAGCGGATCCAGCCCCAGCGCGGCGCATTCCGCCGAGGCGTAGAACGACTTCAGGTCAATGGCCAGATAGGTCCGCTGTTCCATCGTCGATCTCCTTTCTCTGTGCGATACGGTCATCGAAACGGCGACTCGGAGATAGAACTTTTGTTCGATCTCTTGCCTGCAACCATAGCAGATATTCTCGAACAAAAGTTCGACACGCGGTGGGCTTGGCGGAAAATCAGGCGTGTCGCAACAGGCATTCCGGCGATGTAGCCGCCGATTGGTAACGTAGAGCAGTATCGAAACGGCGATATTCCATACCACACGACCAGAAGGAAGGATGCCGCACATATGTCCGCCGAACTCGAAGGCATTCACGAGGAATGCGGTATTTTCGGCGTTTGGGGCCACCCCGACGCCGCTCGACTGACCTACTTCGGTCTCCATGCGTTGCAGCATCGCGGCCAGGAGGGTGCCGGCATCGTATCCAACGACCGCGGACACCTGATCGGCCACCGCGGGCTGGGACTGCTCACCCAGGTCTTCGGCGACGAGCGCGAGATCGAACGGCTCAAAGGGGATCGTGCCATCGGCCACGTGCGCTATGCCACGTCCGGCTCCGGTTCGACCGACAACATCCAGCCGTTCATCTTCCGCTTCCACGACGGAGACATGGCGCTGTGCCACAACGGCAACCTCACCAACTGCCGTACGCTGCGCCGCAATCTCGAGGACGAAGGCGCCATCTTCCATTCGAACTCCGACACTGAAGTGCTCATGCACCTCATCCGTCGTTCCTCACAGCCAACCTTCATGGACAAACTCAAGGAGGCGCTCAACACCGTCCACGGCGGATTCGCCTACCTGCTCATGACGGAGACCGCCATGATCGGCGCGCTCGATCCCAACGGCTTCCGCCCCCTGTCCCTGGGCAAGATGAAGAACGGCGCCTATGTGCTCGCCTCCGAGACCTGCGCGCTCGACGTGGTCGGCGCAGAACTGGTGCGCAACATCCGTCCGGGCGAGATCGTGGTGGTCAGCGACCACGGCTACAAGATCGTGCAGTACACGCACGAAACCCAGCTGGCCATCTGCTCGATGGAGTTCATCTACTTCGCGCGTCCCGATTCGGACATCTACGGCATCAACGTGCATTCCGCGCGCAAACGCATGGGCGCACGTCTCGCGGCGGAGGCCCCCGTGGACGCGGACATGGTCATCGGCGTGCCGAACTCCTCCCTGTCCGCGGCATCCGGCTACGCCGAGGCGGCCGGTCTGCCCAACGAGATGGGCCTCATCAAGAACCAGTACGTCGCCCGCACCTTCATTCAGCCCACGCAGGAGCTGCGCGAGCAGGGCGTGCGCATGAAGCTGTCCGCCGTGCGAGGCGTGGTCAAGGGCAAGAGGGTCATCGTCATCGACGATTCCATCGTGCGCGGCACGACGTCCAAGCGCATCGTCCAACTGCTGCGCGAGGCCGGTGCCGCCGAGGTCCACATGCGCATCAGCTCCCCGCCGCTCAAGTATCCCTGCTTCTACGGCATCGACATCTCCACCACCAAGGAGCTCATCGCCGCGAAGAAAACAGTCGAGGAGATCCGTGACTACATCGGCGCCGACTCGCTGGCATACCTGAGCCTCGATGGGCTCGTCGAGTCCATCGGCCTCAATGCGGACGCCCCGTACGGCGGTCTGTGCGTCGCCTATTTCAACGGCGACTACCCCACTGCGCTCGACGACTACGAGAGGGAATTCCTCGAGTCGCTCACGCCGGAGGATCGCGTGCGCCTGCCCCGCTTCGCTCTGGACAAGAGCCGCTACGAAGGCAACGAGTACTCCTGCCAGCAGGGTCTCCAGCCCGGACAGTGGCATCCGGAACACGGCGAAGTGACCGACGGAACCAACGCCTGACGCCCTGTCCCACCAGACCTGCCCCATCTGATCTGTCGCATTGAACGGCGACGGCACGAACCAGACATCCAGACCCATCGAACAGACCGCACAGCGGAACCCAAGAAAGGAACATCAATGCCCAAAGCCTATGAGAACGCCGGAGTGAGCGTCGAAGCCGGCTACGAGGTCGTCAATCGCATCAAGTCGCACGTCGCACGCACCGCCCGCCCGGGTGCCGGCGGCATCGGCGGCTTCGGCGGCCTGTTCGATCTGGCATCTCTCGGCTACAAGGAGCCGGTCCTGGTCTCCGGCACCGACGGCGTGGGCACCAAGCTCATGGTCGCCAAGATGATGAACAAGCACGACACCATCGGTCAGGACTGCGTGGCCATGTGCGTCAACGACATTCTCGCCCAGGGCGCCGAACCGCTGTTCTTCCTCGATTACATCGCCTGCGGCAAGAACGATCCCGTTCTGCTCGAACAGGTCGTCAAGGGCGTGGCCGACGGCTGCGTGCAGGCCGGAGCCGCACTGGTCGGCGGCGAGACCGCCGAGATGCCGGACATGTACGACCCCGACGAATACGATCTCGCCGGTTTCACGGTCGGCGTCGTGGAGAAGTCCAAGATCATCGACGGCACGACGATCGCCGAAGGCGATGTGCTCATCGGGCTACCGTCCTCCGGCATCCACTCCAACGGCTACTCCCTGGTGCGCAAGATCCTGTTCAAGGACAACGATCTGACCGTCGATTCCAAGCTGCCAGAGCTGGGCGAGGAGACGCTGGGCGAGGAGATCATCAAGCCCACGCGCATCTACGCCAAGGCACTCAAGCCCCTGTTCGCCGGCGACGACCTGCTGCACGGCGTGGCGCACATCACCGGAGGCGCCTTCGTGGAGAAGGTCCCCCGCATCATTCCCGAGGGCCTCGCCGCCGCGTTCGACATCACGAGCTGGGACGTGCCGCCGATCTTCCGCGTGCTGCAGAATCTGGGCAACGTGGACGAGCTGGAGATGTACAACATCTTCAACATGGGCATCGGCATGGTGCTCGTCGTCACCCCCGACAAGGTCGCCGAGGTCGAGCGCATCCTCGACGAGGAGCAGGAGACCCACTACACGGTCGGCAAGATCGTCAAGGACGTGGACGGCACGCGCGTCCAGCTGCACAAGGGTCTGTGATCCCATAGGCAATGCGGGCGTACACCCGCAGGACAGACACGAATACAACGTTGACGAACAGTTCCCGCGCCGGAGCGATTCTTCGGCAAAGCCCTCCGGCGATCGTGCCGGCGCGGGAACGCCACGGAAAGGCACACACATGAAAGTTCTGGTCATCGGTTCCGGTGCGCGCGAGCACACCATCGCGTACACGCTGCTCAAGGCTCCCACGGTGGACGAGGTAACCGTCATTCCCGGCAACCCCGGCATGGAGCGCGACGGCATCAAGACATCCCAGCTGTCCACGTCCAACCATGCGGCGCTGTGCGACTACGTCAAGGACAACGGCATCGACTGGGTGTTCGTCGGCCCCGAGGTTCCGCTCATGGAAGGCATCGTGGACGACTTCGCCGCAGCCGGCATCAAGGCGTTCGGCCCCAACCGCGCGGCGGCGCAGATCGAAGGCTCCAAGGACTTCGCCAAGCAGATCATGGAACGCTACGGCATCCCCACCGCCGCCTATCGCACCTTCGATGCGCTGGATCCGGCCGAGCAGTATGTGCGCGAACACGGCGCACCCATCGTCATCAAGGCCGACGGTCTGGCCGCAGGCAAGGGCGTGACCGTCGCCATGGACGTGGACACCGCCATCAAGGCCCTGGAGGATATCTTCATCGATCACCGCTTCGGCGCCGCCGGCGCCAAGGTCGTCGTCGAAGACTTCCTCGAAGGTCAGGAGTTCTCGCTCATGAGCTTCGTCAACGGCAAGGACTTCTGGCCCATGCCCATCTCGCAGGACCACAAGCGCGCCTACGACAACGACGAAGGCCCCAACACGGGCGGCATGGGCGCGTACAGCCCCGTTCCGCAGATCGGTCAGGACGTCGTGGACACCGCCATCGACACCATCGTGCGCCCCATGTGCCAGGCCATGGTCGACGAAGGCGTTCCCTTCACCGGCATTCTGTACGCCGGTCTCATCGCCACCGCCGACGGCCCCAAGGTCATCGAATTCAACGCCCGCTTCGGCGATCCCGAAACCGAGGTGGTACTCCCCCGACTCGCCTCCGACCTCAACGCCGGCATCACCGCCATTCTCAACGGCGAAACCCCGGAATTCACCTGGACGGACAAGGGGGCCACGCTCGGCGTCGTCCTTGCCTCCGACGGCTACCCGGTCAACGTCATCAAGGGTGCCCATGTCCCCGACATTCCCGTTGACGATGACTCCCACGTGTTCTACGCCGGTGTCGCCGCAGGTTCCGAAGAGGGATCCCTCGTTGCCGATTCCGGCCGTGTCCTCTTCGTGCAGGTCCACGCCGACGACATCAAGTCCGCACAGGACAAGGTCTACGGCATCATCGACAACCTCGATACGACCGGCATGTTCTACCGCCACGACATCGGCGCCAAGGCCCTTAAGTAGAAGGTTCTGCAAGAGAAGGCGCTGACGCTGCATCGGGAAGCAATAGACCCCTAAGGAACCCAGTGTTCCGCTCCGGCCGTCTGACACCATGCGGCAGAAGCACGAACCTCCGGGGTGCGGAACCGAAGGAACCGGCCGATTGCGGGAAGGGCATGATCGATCATTAGTCGGTCATGCCCTTCCCATTTTGTGAGTTAACGGCGAATCACGCCGGCAAACAGACCCACGCATTATATAATGATTGCATCTGCACGAAACCGATCAAAGGGGATTGCTGTGGGCAATTCGGAACGCCTTCACATCCAAGCTCAGGACATCCAGAATACTCAGAACACTCAGGACACCCAGAACGTTACGGATGCTGCAAGCGTTCGGGGAGATCGGGGAAATCACCACGTCCCGTCACCGCAGGCAGTTCCCCCAGCACCGGCCATCACCCACATCCGCATCAACGACCGCATCGAACCGATCGACCTGCAACCCCGCGAACCGGTGCACGTCCGATGGTGGCCCGAACCGGACGCACACCCCGGCAGCGTCTTCTGGCGCGTCGCCGTCCATGGCGATCCCGATGCATCCAACTCCCCCCTGTGGCGATCCAAGGTGACCGCGACACCGTCCCTCACGCTCGAAGGGTTCGTCGCCGAGCCGTCCGCGCGCTACTGGCTCGTGATCGAGGAAGAGCACGGAACGCGGGACCCTTCGGACGGCCCCGCGGACGGACACGCGGAGGAACACCACGCGTCGCAGGTCGAGGCGGGAAACTCCCCCATCCCGGAGACCATTCCGGACGCCATCCCGGCCCCCGCCTCTGCCTTCGTTCCTGTCTCCTCCCCCATCACATTCGGCACCGCACCCGCCGCCGACGGATGGCATGCCACGCCGATCTGGGCGGATGAGGCGGCGATTCCCGCGCCATCCACGGTTTCCGCCGCCGCAGCCGATGCACAGGCCTCGGAGGAAGCCGAGCCGCAGCCGACCTTCTCCCACCTCGCCGAGGAGTCCAGCGACGCGGGGGATGCGTTCTTCCAGCGTCCCGCCATCAGGCAGACCGAGCACAACGGCCTCGGCTGGGCGTTCCTGCGTGGCACGTTCGTCCTGCCGGACAAGCCTGTCCTTTGGGCCACGCTGCACATGACCGCCGCCAGCGTCAAGCCCGGCCGCCAGTTCGTGTACCGTGCGTGGCTCAACGGCACCTTCGTGGGCCTCGGTCCGACGTTCCCCATCGGCAGCGAGGCGCGCACCGACGGCTTCGATGTGACCGACCTCGTCACCCCCGGCGGCCGCAACGCCATCGGCGTGGTCGCCTGGACGCTTGAGGACCGGCGGTTCCTCGCCCAGTTGGATCTGGGTCTCGCCGACGGCAGCACGCTGCATTTCGGCACCGACGCCGACCACTGGGTGGGCATCGTAGGCAATGCCGCATACCCCGATTCCGCGTCCACCGGCACGCAGTACTGCGAGTCCCCCGCCGAGGACCTCGTCGCCGCCCGCTATCCGTTCACGATCAGCGATCCCGAGTCCGACGACAGAGACGCGGAGCCCGCCGCCCCCGCCAAGCCCACCAGTCATATCGACTCCGCCGACCCCGCCACATGGCCCGCGGCCGCCGCCAGGCCCGCATTCGAGGCGCTCGTCCCCACGCCCACGGACAAGGTGCACGTGGGCTACGAGCCGGTCGCAAGCATCACGCTCACCGACGGAAACCATGCGATCATCGACTTCGGCCGCGCGTGGATGGGCGGCATCCGCCTCGCCCTCGACGCCGAGCGTCCCGTCGCGCTGCGCATCCGCTACGGCGAAGTGCTCAACCCGGACGGCTCGGTCAAGTACCAGCTGAGCGCGTTCAACACCTACGAGGAGACGTGGCGCATCCCGGCCGGCTCCCCCGCCGTGGAATCGTGGGGTCTCAAGGTGTTCCGCTACGTGGAGATCATCGGCTCGGACGAAGACGCCTCGCAGGCCGCGGTCCGCCGGATCGCCGCGCATCCCGAATCCGTGGACGCCGCCGCGATCGAATACCCCTTCGACGAATCGGCCGCCGTCTTCGATGCGGACAACCGTACGCTCAACACCGTCTGGCGGTTCTGCCGCAACACCGTCGAAGCGTTCAACGGCCCGATCTACGCCGACTCGTGGACCCGGGAACGCGCTGCGTACGAGGCCGACGCCTGGCTGCAGTGGCGTTCGCACCTCATGCTTGACGACGCGCCGAGCCTGGGCGCGTATTCCATCGACTACCTCATCGCGAACCGCACGTGGCCCACCGAATGGCCGCTGTACCTGATCCTCGCCGTGCACGACGGCTGGATGTCCACCGGCAGTCTCGCCCAGGCGCGCCGCGAGTACGACCGGCTCAAGGCGCTGCTGCCGGACCGGTACCTCGACGAGGCGTCCGGACTGATCGTCAAGGATCCGGGCGATTCAAGCGTGATGGACGGCGATCTGGTCGACTGGCCGCCGGTGGAGCGCGACGGCTACGCCTTCGGCCGCGTCAACACGGTGGTCAACGCACTGGCGTCTCAGGCGTACGCGGACATGGCCGATCTGTCCCGCGCGCTCGGCGAAACCGCCGACGCCGACCGTTTCGCACGCACGTCCGACCGCATGCGGGCAGCGATTCACGACCGGCTGTTCGACGACTTCCAGGGCGCCTACGTGGACGGTCTCGACACGGGCTCGGACGGCAAGCCCCTCGACCATGCCTCCGAACACGCCTCGGCGTTCGCGCTGGCCTTCGCGAAGGTGCCCGCCGACCGTCTGCACCGCGTGGGCAACTTCCTCGAGGCGAAGGGCATGGCCTGCAGCGTCTACACGGCCGCAGTCCTGCTGGACGGCCTGTACCGCGCCGGGTTCGGCAGGCTCGCCAACCGGCTGATCGCCTCGCACGACAAGCCCCGCAGCTGGTGGAACATGATCCTCGCCGGCGCGGGCGGCACCTCCGAGGGCTGGGACGTGTCCATCAAGGGCAACACCACGTACTCGCACCCGTGGGCCTCCTCCCCCGCGTACCTGCTGCCGCAGGGCATGCTGGGCATCAGGCCGCTGGAACCCGGCTACCGCAGGTTCGCCGTATGCCCCCAGCTGGAACCGAACCACGAGGCGGAGGCGACCGTGCCCACGCCGTACGGTCCGATCGTCGCCAAGGCGCAGCACGGCAAGCACGGCGGAGCCACCGGACTGGTGCTACACGTGCCGCCGTTCACCACGGCGGAAATTACGCTCAACGGGGAAACCACCACCGCAACCGGCCCCGCCAAGGTCACGCTCTAGTCCCCAGCCCGTCCGCTGTACCCTCCCGATGCCGGCGCGCCTCCCGGTGCAAGCCGGCATCGGGAGGCGCGGAACCGTCACCCGAACCGTCGCCTGTCTCTTGAGCTTGCCCACTCGCCCTGTTACCCTAGCAATCTGGAAGAGTTTCCTACGTGAAGCGGGTATTGCATGATCTCCAAGGTATTGTTGGGCCTGCCGGGCGCGGATCTGCGCAAATCGATTGCCATGGGCATACTGGCAGCCCTCGGCTCCCTGATCGAAGTGACGATGGTGTTCATCGTCTGCTTCACGGCCGGAGATCTGCTGCGCATTCCCGTACCGGCGTGGACGCTGCCGGTCACGGGTGACATCCCGGTCGCCATCATTACCCTGATGGTGCTGCTGACGGTCAAATTCGCACTGGGATGGGTTTCCAACGCGCTGTCCATTCAGGTGGCGGGCAAGCTCAACGACGGGCTGGCGGACGCCATGTACATGGGCATGTTCCAGTCGGCGCGCAACGAGACCTGCAACGCCCAGCACGACGACGAAGCCAAGCCACTGGCCAATCAGTCGCTCGCCATGCTATCCGTGGAGGGCGTCAAGGCCATCATCAACTACTTCACCGGCTACGTGCCGAACTTCATTCAAGTCATGCTCATGATGGTCGTGACCCTCGTCACCATCGTCCCGCTCAATTGGGGCGCCGGACTCATCCTCGTACTCGGCATGGCGGCGCTGCCCATGGCCGCGAACGGTTCGCGCAAGAAGGACATTGCCGTGCAGACCGGCCAGCTCAAGCAGTACGAGCACGTGGGACTGCGCTTCGAGGAGGCGCTGCGCGGCCTCAACACCCTGAAGATCTTCCACGCCGACGAACGCGAATCGGAACGCCTGTACAAGGATTCGGAAGGATTCCGACGCATCACCATGGACGTGCTGGCCGGCCAGCTGCGCTCCCTGATCGCCTCCGATCTGGTGATCTACGTAGCCGTCATCGCCGCCGCGTTCACCGCCGCCCTGTCCGGCGCGGATCATCCCGACGGCCTCATGGTCACCGCGATCGTGGTGATCGCCGGCGTACGCCTATTCGCCCCGGAACGTCAACTCGTCTACCTCACCCATCAGGCCGTCGTCGCCATGAAACAGGGCAAGGCCATCGCCGCCGCGCTCGCCGTGGGGCAGGATGGCGGCGCGCAAACCGCCGGCACGCAGGCCACCCTGCCCGATGACGACGAGCCGGAGCAACTCAACATCAACGAAGGCATTCGCGCCAAGGGCCTCACCTTCTCCTACCCGAACGGCTTCACCGCCTTGCGCGACATCGATCTCGATCTGCCGGTCATGGGTCATGTGGCCGTGGTCGGCCCGTCCGGCTCCGGCAAGAGCACGCTCGTCTCCCTGCTGACGGGCGAACGCCGCGACTACGAGGGCAGCCTGAAGATCGGCGGAGTGGAACTGCGCGACATCGCCCAGAGCCAGCTCATCAATGTGGAGACCGTAGTGCGCGGCACCGATCACCTGTTCAGCGGCACGCTGCGCTACAACTTGGACCCGGCCGCCCGCGGCTACACGGCCCAGGAGTTCAACACGGTGCTGCGCGGCGTGGATCTGGACCGGGAGATCTCCGACCGTTCCGGCTACGACCTGAAGGTGGCGCCGCAGGGCGGCAACTTCTCCGGTGGCCAGAAGCAGCGGCTCATCATCGCGCGCGGTCTGCTGCGCCACACGCCCATCTACATCTTCGACGAGGCGACCAGCGCCGTGGACCGCGACCACGACGAGACGCTCGCCAATCTTATGACGATCCTCGCGCAGAACGCACTGGTCGTCACCATCACCCACCGTCTGGCCGGCATTCACAACGCGGACCAGATCATCGTGCTCGACCACGGTTCGGTGGCCGAACGCGGCACGTTCGACGCGCTGGCGGCGGCCGGCGGACTGTTCGCCGCGGAATGGGAAGAGCAGGAACGCATCGAGAACACGGAGGCGGCACGATGATTGCACGCATGTTCAAGCAAATTCGCCCGCTCGCCGGCGTGGAGCTCAAGGCCATCGCCTGCGGTTCGCTCGGCCATCTGTTCGCGGTGTTCGCCGTCATGCTGGGCACGTTCGGTGCGGCGCGATGGTTCCAGGGGCGCGATTTCTGGATTCCCGTGACAGCGGCGGTCGTCTGCGGTTTGCTGGCCGGCCCCTGCGCGTACGGCGAGCAGCTCAACAACCATGAGCTGGCATTCCGTCTGCTACGCGACATCCGCACCCAGATGTTCAACGTCATGCGCCGGCTCGCTCCCGCCAAGCTCAAGGAGCGCGGACGCGGCAACTTGGTGACCATGCTCACCGAGGACATCGAGCTGTTGGAACTGTTCTACGCGCACACGCTCTCCCCCATCGCGATAGCCGTACTGTGCGGCATCGTCAACAGCGTGGTCTTCGCGGCGGTCAGCCCATGGCTCGGTCTGGCCGCGTTCGTCGCTTACCTGCTGGTGGGCCTCGCCCTGCCGTTCATGTTCGCGGATGTCACGTTCGGCACGGCGTTTCAAGAGCGCGAGCGTCAGGGGCGTCTGCACACGGATCTGCTGGAGGCTCTCGACGGCCGCCGCGAGCTCATTGCGCTCGGGGCGAGCCGCAACACGCAGGAGCGCCTGCGCGCGGACACGAACGCCATGACGGCCGCCCGGCGCCGCACCCGCAAGGTGACGGGCTTCAACGCGCTGGTCACCGACGCGCTCACGTTGCTGTGCATCATCGCCTTCGCCGGAATCGTCTGGAAGCTGATCGCAGTCGGCGAACTGACCGATCCCGCCGTGGCACTGGCCGCCTTGGGCGGATTCGCCGTTTCGTTCCCGCCGCTGATCGCTGTATCCCGTCTCGGTTCCGGCATCCAGCCCACGTTCGCCGCCGCCCGTCGCGTGTTCTCGCTCATGGACGAGACGCCCGCAGTACGCGAGCATGATGGCGATGAGGGCGTCAAGCTCGGCGAGTTCACCGGCATCGACGCGCAAAACGTCACCTTCCACTACCCGGACAGCCGCGAGAACGTACTCAAGGAGCTGAACCTTACGATCCGCCCGGGAGACGTGATCGGCGTGCAGGGCGAGAACGGCGCCGGCAAGTCCACGCTCATCGACATCCTCATGCGCTTCCGCGACGCGACCGGAGGCAAGGTGCTGATCGACGAGCAGCCGATCGACGCCGTGAACACCGCATCCCTGCGCGCCACGGAGACGCTGGTGAGCCAGGACACGTTCATCTTCTCCGACACGCTCGCCGGCAACATCGCCGTGGCCCGCCCGGACGCCACGCGCGAGGAGATCGCCGACGCGGCGCACGCGGCCTGCCTGGACGAGGTGATCGACCAGTTCCCCGACGGTCTGGACCACATGCTGCTGCGCAACGGCGCCGAACTGTCCGACGGGCAGAAGCAGCGCGTCGCCGTAGCTCGCGCGTTCCTCAGCCAAGCCCCGTTCATGCTGTTCGACGAGCCGACGAGCAACATGGACGCCCTGACGGAGGGTCAGGTGATGCGCGCGCTGATCGACCAGCAGCACGGTCGCGCCTACCTCATCGTCTCCCACCGCCCCGCCGTGCTCGCCCACGCCAGCCGCGTGCTCACCATGGAGAACGGCCGCCTGCGGTAAGGCGGGCACAGTCGCACTCGAGGCTCGCCATGCCACTCGCCATGCCATGGATCGAACATGTATGGCGAGCAAAACACAGAGACGTTCGCAGCACGCTGGGGACAGCGTGGGCACATTGCACCCATGCTGTGTCCACGCTGTCCTCAGTATGATTCTTCGATCTTGGCCATTGTGCCGCGTCGGCTCCGTCGGCTCAGCCCTATCGGCACCAAATGCGTCAACGATTCCGCCGAGGAAAATCACAGGAAAACCGATTACCTCAGGGGTACCGGATCGAGGCCTTCCGCCGTCACCGTCGCGAGAATGCCCTCCCGCAGCCGCGCCCGCAGCGTCGATGCCGCAGCCGTCGTCGGACCGTCCGTCGACTCGCCCGGCACGCGCAGGATCGCCTGTGCTCGCCCGAAATACGTGGTGCAGGCCCCCGTCGCCCCATCCTCCGCAGCAAACTCGTCGGCGGTGATGGGATTCGCACTGCCCACGCCGAGCAGCTCCACGCCGGCCTTGCGCGCATCCGGCGTCAGTGCGACCGTAATGCGACGATCGTCGCTCGCCTGCACCGCTCCCCTGGCATCGGTCAGCGACACGTCCACGTAGACGATCGCCCCGTCCCGGTGCCTCCCCATGCCGACCTCGGGACCGGCCGCGGAATCGGCCGCGTACGGGGATTCCAGCCACTGCGACCCGTCCACCGTGAGACGGGTCCGCCCCCGTGCGGAGCGGAGCGAATCCCGGGCGATCTCGCGCCCGTCTGCATCCAGAGCCACGGCAGTCAGTTCGCCCGGCTCGTACGGCAGCAGGAATTCGGCGCAGCACCGGCTCACCGGCTCCTCGCCTACCTGCCGCCCGTTGAGCAGCAGCCGCACGGCCTTGCCGCCGGAGAACACCTGCACCACGGCGGTACGCCCCTCGTAGCCCCGCCACGACCAGCTGCGGATGCCGTCATGCCCGCGTTCAATGAACCGCTTCGTCTTGTTCAGCCCGTTGCGCCGGTCGTACCCGCCGAGCCGGAGGAGCCTGAGCATGCCGTCCAGCAGTCTGGAGAACAGCGGGCGGCGAGACGGGTGCCGGCCGTGCAGCAGGGTCATGGGCCGCACGGTGATGACCGGTCTGCGCAACGTTCCGGTGACAACCATGCGGTAGTACGCCTGCGCGGTGGGCCGCCCGGTGATGTCGATCAGACCGCTGGCGCCGAGCAGTGCCGGGTAGCGCCGGTAGGGCGCAGTGCGGATGCCGGCCAGACCGAGCCGATCGCCGAACTGGCCGAGCCAGTCACGCTCGTCGCGCACGCCGGCATACGCCCACGCGCTCACGGACGCCTCGCCGATGTAGTCCCAGCCCGTCCACACGAAGTCGCCGATGTAGTACGGCAGCCGCTTGATGGCCGGCCAGTTGCGCACAATGTCCTGCGGGTAGGTTTCGCTCGCGCAGAACACGCGCTGCGGAGACCTCCGGTGGAAGTACATCGGCCCTTCCTTGCAGTAGTTGAGACCGGCCACGTCCACCTCGCGGAACACGTCCCGGGTCTGCCGGCCCATGATGCCGGTGCGCAGCGCCAGTGGCATGAAGCGATCGATGAGCGTGAGCAGCGCCGGTCCGGAGGCATGTTCGAGCGTGGTGTTGAGCCCCGGCTCCCCCTCGACGCGGGGATCGGGGGTGTCCGGTCCGGCGTTGGTGCGTGCGGCGAGCATGAGGGAGATCGTGTTCACGCAGTCGATCACCGGGCGGGTGCCGTCGGTTTCCCGGATGAGCCGGACCATGCGCCGGGCCATCACGGCGGCGCGCGGGGACTTGGTGTCTGCAATCTCGTTGCCGATGGAGTAGAGCACCACGCCCGGATGGTTGCGGTCTTTGCGCACCATCGCCTCAAGTTCCGCAGCCCAATCGTCGCGGAAATGGGAGGCGAAGTCGTGCGAGGTCTTGTGCATCCACCACATGTCGAACGCCTCGTCCATCACAAGCAGGCCCACCTCGTCGCACGCGTCCAGAAACGCCTTGGACAGCGGGTTGTGGGCCGACCTGACGGCGTTGAACCCGGCGGCCTTGAGCATGCGCGCGCGGCGGAATTCGGCCTGATCCCACGTGGCCGCACCCAGAATGCCGTTGTCGTGGTGGACGCATCCGCCGTTGAGCAGCGTGCGCACGCCGTTGATGCGCAGGCCATGACGGGCATCACAGGTGAGAGTGCGGACGCCGAAGCGTTCCACATGCTCGTCCAGCACTGCTCCGGTCTCCGGGTCCGTGAGGGCCAATCGGCACAGGTACAGGTTCGGTTCGTCCGGACTCCACAGACGGGCGTGCGGCACGGAGACACGCAGCTCCCGGTCAACCGGTCCCTCCGCCGTGGCCACGGACCGGGTCGCCACGGCTTGCTGGGCAGGCTTCCCCGCGCTCACTTTCCCAGAGTTTGCACCCGCCGCGTGTCGGCCGTGCCGGGGCACGTTGGCCTTCGGCAACGCCAGAATCTCCGCGCGCAGACGCAATCCCTGCGGCAGCGGATCCGTGGCAAGCCTGCCACGCAGTTCGGCGCGAATGCCGATCGACGCGGTGGCTTCGCCGTCTGCATCGTTGCCATCGCCGTGATCGATCGAAACGGTCCGTATGCGCACCCCGTCCGGGCGAATCCACGCCGACCGTGCCTCAGTCTCCGCCGGCTGCGCCGCCGCCGGATCCCGGCTCCACAGCCATACCGGCCGGTAGATGCCCGCTCCGGAGTACCACCGGCTGTTCGGCACAGGCGTGTTGTCCGCCATCACCGTGACCTCGTTCTCCCCCGCGTGCAGCAGCGGGGCCAGCTCCACGAAGCAATTGCCGTACCCGTAATGGCTTTCTGCCGCCGATCTCCCGTTGACCGTCACCCGGGCCGAAGGATAGACGCCTTCGCATTCAAGGAGCATGGCGCCACCGAGCGCTTCCGCCTCCACGGCGAACCGTCGACGGTACTCGTAGCGGCCGCCCGGATAGTATCCGGTGTTGTAGGCATTCGCCGTGTGCGGAGTGCGCCGCTCATGCACCATGGCGTCATGCGGGAGCACGACCGTCCGCCACCGTGCCTCATTGCCCGTTACGGGCGCACCGGATTCGTCCGCTACCTTGCGGGACTCCCATCCCTGATTCCAATCGGAACGCTTCATGCTTCACAGTGTAGCGAGGCATGGCTGGCCATGGCACGCGCATGCCACCGAATGGGCGCGCGGCACGCCGATCAGGCGCAAGGCACG
Organism: Bifidobacterium sp. LH_389; assembly: GCF_056357235.1. Taxonomy (NCBI): domain Bacteria; kingdom Bacillati; phylum Actinomycetota; class Actinomycetes; order Bifidobacteriales; family Bifidobacteriaceae; genus Bifidobacterium; species Bifidobacterium sp. LH_389. Next base: position 47,714 of record NZ_JBKEVR010000001.1, on the reverse strand, counting down.
TGCTCCCCGTTCTTCAGAGCCTTGCGCAGCTGCTCCTTGAGTTCCTCCACCTCATGTTCAAGCTGGCCGATGTGCTGCACCTGCTGGATGATGAGCAGATCGCGCGGATCGGCGCTCGCGTCGCGCCGGGCCTTCATGAGGGTCTCCAGCTCGCGGGGATCCTGCGGAGTCTGCCAGACGGACGAAAGGGCGAATCCCCGGGCCTCTGACGGCTCGTCCTTCCATGCCAGCACGCGGTCGGCGTCCTGACGCCACCGGGCAAAGCAGCGTTCGATGCGCTTGCGGCCGATCAGCGCCGGCGGCATGCCAGCTTCGATGAACAGCTTCGTGGGGCCTTCTCCCTGCAGGTTGCGGCGCAGACAGTCGCGTGCGAACGTCTTGGTGTAGCAGATGCGCGTCGGCGTCACGGATTCCACGGCGGGAAGGCCTTCGAGATAGGCAATCTCGTCAGGGGTAAAGGCGCGTTTCTGCTGCATGATCGGAGACCTCCATCAATGATCGGACATGATTATTCAACGGCGTTAACAGAAAATTAGTCTACCCCCCCCCCGCGAAATTCCTCCAAAAAATAAGCCAATCATAATAGAACTCCGTTCACATTCCCAGATTGTGAACATGAACGCCCGATCATCGACTCATCACGACTCATAACGCGACTTGCCGGCGCGTCCAGCCGTCCGCCATATCAGGCGAGATCCGACCGGGCGCACCGGCAAGCGCCCCAGACACCGGCAGCGGTCAAGCCACCCGCACCGGAGACGTCACTTCAGCGCATCGGCGAACTGTTCCACGAGCGCATCCATCCAGTCGAGCAGATCGTCGTACTGGGCCGGCATCTGCTCGGTGAGGTCCACCACCGGCACATTGCCAGACTTCGCAGCGGCGGTGAGCTGATCGGTGGTGGCGTTGGCCTCCTGCGTGTTGACCACAAGCAGCTTGACCGAGCCGGCGGAAAGCGCATCAGCGTACTGCTTGAGATCCGCGGGGGTCGGCTCGCTTTCGTTGGCGGCGGCCTGCGCATAGCCGGACGGGGTGGCGTCCTTCATGCCCAGATCGTCGGCCAGATACCACGCCACGGATTCGGTGGCGGCATAGGACTGCCCGGAGAGCGCGGCGGACGCGTCCTTGATCTTCGCCTCCAGCGCGGCCTCGCGCTCCTTCCACGCCTTGTTGAGCTCCTCGAACTTGGCCTGCTGCGAGGGCTCGGCGGCGATGTACGCCTTGGTGATCGCATCGGCGGCGGACTCGCGCACCTTGGCGGAGAACCAGACGTGCGGGTTGTCGCCCTCCTTGACGCCGCCCGCCTCGGCCGCATCCACGAGCGCGGCATTGGTGGAGGATGCCGCCTTGGACGCCCACGGGTCGTAGTCGGCGCCGTTGACCACCGCCACTTGGGCGGAGCCGAACTTGGCGACGTCCTGACTGGTGGGCTCGTAGTCGTGCGCCTCCACGTTGGTGTTGGTCATGATGGCGGTGACGTTCACCAGATCGCCGCCAAGATCCTTGGCCACGGACCCCCACTGGTTGATGCTGGCGACCACCTCGATCGGCTTTGCCTCGCCGGTCTGCGCAGACCCGCCGGCAGATGCGGTCCCGTTGGCGGATCCGGCACCCGTGCCGCCGCATGCGGCAAGGCCGAACAGGGCAACCGCGGACACGGCGACCGCCGCAGCGCGCCTGACGTTGGACATGATCGATGCAATGGACATGATGGTTCCTCTCTATGTTGTCGGTTGACCACCATACCACGATATTGAGAGTGATTTTCATTTGCGTGTCGTGGGCGGACCGGACTGACCGCGGACGGCCGGGACCGGATAGACCAAGGAGACCGGGCGAATCATGCTGACCGGGTCAATCGGTCGAATCGACAAACTTTCCGGGGGATTGTTCTGCCCAAACGTTGGAATGCCAAGGACCGAAGCATCAATACCCCCGAAAGTTTGCCCGAACGACATGGTGTCGTGGCAAACTTTCGGGGGTATTTCACGGACGAATGCCGCCATTCCAACGCCCGGGCAGAACAATCCCCCGGAATGTTTGTCTGCCAGCATCGGTCGGCCCGGCCATCCAGCGGGAGGACGGCCGGCAGGCCAGACATACCATCACATGGACAACCAACCGATCAGGGAAACGGACGGACAGCTGACAGGCGACCGACCGGGTCAAACCGACAGGCGACCGACCGGGTCAATCGGAGGAACGGGTGAATCGACAAACTTTCGAGGGTATTTTCCTCACAGTCGTTGAAAAACCAAGGGCCGAAACATCAATACCCCCGAAAGTTTGCCCGAACGACATGTTGCCGTGGCAGTCCGGCCCATTGCCGGGAGATGCCCGGGCATCCTCATCATTCATGTTCGGGCGGTATCTGCACAGTGTGCAGCAGATTCCGGCGGTTGCGAATGTCTATCTGCGTTCTGTGCAGCAATCGTTTGGGCGAAGACGGCCAGAAACGCCTTCCGAACCCGCCTTTGAGCCTCCTTTGAGCCGGCCGATACCGGAAGGAGTGCTGCACAGAACGCAGATAGACCTCCGCACGCTGACGAATCTGCTGCACACTCCGCAGATAGGCGGCCAATGGGCGGCATGGCTAGCCGTCCCAGCAACCTTCACAGGGTATTACCTACTCGACGGGCGAAATTCCGGCTGTCTAGTCCGGGCAGAAAATCTCCCGGAAAGTTTGTCGGCCACAGGCCCGGCCGGGCCTATCCCCGGCCGGGCCGCCTCACCCCTGACTCTGACCCTACGCCTTCTGGCATTCCGGGCACAGACCGAACACCTCGACCGTGTGGCTGGACACCGTGAAGCCGTACTTGGCGGCCGTCTTGCGCACCCACGTCTCGCTCGGCGGCTCTATCTCCACCGTACGGCCGCAACGGGTGCACACCAGATGATGGTGATGCTCGTCGTCCCCGCACAGGCGGAACATCTGCTGGCCGCCCAGACGGATCGTGTCCGCCGTACCCGAGTCCGCGAGCGCGTTGAGCTGCCGGTACACGGTCGCAAGCCCGATATGCAGGCCGTCGTCCTCGAGCTTGCGGTGCAGGTCCTGCGCGGAGATGAACTCCTCGCAGCGCTTGAGCGCCAGCCGAATGCTTTCCTTCTGTTTGGTCTGCCGTTCCATGCGTTCCATCGCCATGTCCGCCCGGCCTCAGTCCTGCTTGCGGTATTTGGCCAGATCGTCCCAGCAGCCGGTGGCCTCCAGAGCCTCGACGGTCGCGGCTGTGTCGTCCGTAAGGACGGTGATATGGCCCATCTTGCGGTCGTGGCGCACCTGCGCCTTGCCGTAGTCGTGCACGTTCCATTCGGGGTGCGTGGCGATCAGCGCACGCGTGGGCATCACGTGCTGGCCGAGCACGTTGACCATCACGGCCGGGCTCAGCAGCTTCGGCTGGGGCAGCGGCCAGCCGGCGATGCCGCGGATGTGCGCGTCGAACTGGTCGATGGAGCAGGCCTCGATGGTGTAGTGCCCGGAGTTGTGCGGGCGCGGGGCGAGCTCGTTGACGATCACACGGTTGTCCTTGGTGACGAACAGCTCGATGGCGAGCGTGCCGGCCAGCTCGAAGCCGTGGGCCAGTCGCAGGGCCAGCTCGTGGGCCTCGCGCTCGATCTCGGGACTCACCTCGGCGGGGGCGATCGTCATGTGCAGGATGTTGTTGCGGTGGTCGTTGCGCACGATCGGGAACGTCACGTAGTCGCGCCCGTTGCCGGAGACGAGGATGCTCGCCTCGAACGCGAAGTCCACGAACCCCTCGAGGATGGACGGCGGGAAGCCGCCGCCGCGATCGCCGCGGGCACGGATTTTCTCCAGATCGGAATCGTTCCTGAGCACGTGCTGGCCGTGGCCGTCGTAGCCGCCGGAGCGGGTCTTGAGCACGCACGGGTAATGCAGTTCGTCGATCGCGGCGTCCAGTTCGTCGAAGTTGTTGACGGCACGCCACGGCGCGGTTTCGGTGCCGTGCTCGTTGATGAACGTCTTCTCGTTGACGCGGTCCTGCGTCACGCGCAACAGATCGGTGCCCTGCGGGGCGGCCACGAGGTGGCGCACCTCGTCGATGGCCTCCGCGTCCACGTTCTCGAACTCGTAGGTGAGCACGTCGGCCTTTTCCGCGAGGTCGTGGATGGCGGTCTTGTCGTCATACTCGCCCACGACCTGGAAATCGGCCACCTGCGCGGTGGGGCAGTCGGGCGTCGGGTCGAGCACGCCGATGCGGAAGCCCATGTACTTGGCGGACAGGGCCATCATGCGTCCGAGCTGGCCGCCGCCGATGATGCCGATGGTCGCGCCGGGCTGGAGCATGGTGACGGCGCCGTTGGTTTCCTCAGACAAGCTGGGCATTGGATTCGGCCACCTTCTCCTTGAGTTCGTCGCGGTAGTTCTGCAGCGCCTCGGCGAGGCGATCGCTATTGATGGACAGGATCTGCACGGCCAGCAGGCCGGCGTTGGTGGCCCCGGAGTTGCCCACGGCGGTGGTGGCCACGGGGATGCCGCCGGGCATCTGCACGATGGACAGCAGCGAATCCCAGCCGGACAGCGCGTGCGAGCGCACCGGCACGCCGATGACGGGCAGTGTGGTCTGGGCGTCGACCATGCCGGGCAGGTGGGCAGCGCCGCCCGCGCCGGCGATGATGACCTTGAAGCCCTTGGCACGCGCCGAGTGGGCGAACTCGCCCATGAGCTCCGGCGTGCGGTGCGCAGAGATCACCTGCTTGTGGTACGCGACGCCGAACTGATCCAGCACGTCGCACGCACGCTTCATCGTCTCCCAGTCGCTCGCCGATCCCATGATCACGGCGACTTCGGGCCTGTTTTCCTCTGCCATGACGGCAACCCTCCGCTCACAATCGAGAACTTAATGAGAATAGCTTCCACTGTACAACGCGGGGTTACCGACCGTCCCGTCCCGTACCTTCCCTTCCCGTATCCACCCGGGCTCCAAAGGCGACCGAACGGCCTACAGCTCCACCGCGATCTTGCCGAATGCGTCCCCGGAGGCCAGACGGGCGAACCCGGCCGGTGCCGCGGCAAGACCGTCGAGCCTCGAGTCGATGGCGGGATGCAGGTCGGCGTGTTCCACGAAGCGCAGCAGTCGGGCGAAGTCCTCGCGACTGCCCATGGTGACGCCCTGCACACGGATGTCCTGGAAGAACACGCGGGTCAGTTCCGCGCCGGGCTGATCGCCGGTGGTGGCGCCGCACGTGGCGATCACGCCGCCGGGACGTACCGAGCGCACGGAATGGCCCCACGTGGCCGCGCCCACGGAGTCGATCACCGCATCCACCTTGCGCGGCAGGCGCGCGCCCGTCTCGAAGGCCGCGTCCGCGCCGATCTCCAATGCCTTCCGCCGCTTGTCTTCGGAGCGGGAGGTGACGAACACCTCGAGCCCGGCCGCGTGGGCGAGCTGGGTGGCCGCCGTGGCCACGCCGCCGCCCGCGCCCTGGATGAGCACCGTGTCCCCGGGCAGCACGTTCGCCGCGCGGAACAGCAGCGAGTACGCGGTCAGCCAGCTGGTGCCGAGGGCCGCCGCCTCCGCGAAGTCGAGGTTCGCGGGCTTGGCGAACACGTTGGCGCTCGGCACGGCCGTTCTCTCCGCCAGCGTGCCCGGGTAGCGCTCGGAGAGGATCGAGCGCCGCTCCCCCGGCGCCACGCCGGCCCCGTCGGTGCCGACGAACGTGTAGAGCACCACGTCCGAGCCGGCCTTGAGCCCATGCTTGCCGGGGATGTCCTCGTCGAGCGTGCCGGCCGCGTCGGTGCCGAGGATCATGGGCGTCTGCTCGGCGGAGAGTCCCACGCCCATGAGGCTCCACAGGTCGTGATGGTTGACCGTGGCCGCCTTCACACTCACCGTGGACCAGTAGGGCCGGGCCACAGGCTCGGACATGTCGCCCACCTCCAGCACGCTCAGTGGATCGTCATGGTTCACGTTCGCCGCATATACCGCCTGCATGGTCCTGCACCTTTCTGGTCGTCCGCGCGGTCGCCGTTTGACCGTCGCATCACGGTTCCCATCCTCTCACCCGCCCTGAACGGCCCGCCTGCGCGCCGAATTCATGGATTGGAACGTTTGACCGCGAAATCCGCGCTTGCAGGGCCCGATTCATGCACGTTCTTTCCAATCTGCGCCGAACGGCATGCAGATTGGAAAGAACGGACTGACGGCCCGATGGCCTGATACGAAGATTTTGGGACGGTTCCGGCTTCCCGGCCGCAGGTCCCCGGGGTTCGCCTACACTTTCGTGCAGTCAGAAAGTTTCAAGGAAACGCCGAGGAGAGGGAGTCGCGCATGGCCGTCGGATTGGGATTGCTGGATACGATCGATTCCCCCGACGACGTCAAGCGCCTCTCCCCCGGGCAGCTAACCGCCCTGTGCGGCGAGATCCGCGGTGTGCTGGTGCGATACGGCCATCTGCACGGCGGGCACATCGGCTCCAATCTGGGCGTGGTGGAGGCCACGGTGGCTCTGCACGCCGTGTTCGATTCACCGCGCGACCGCATCGTGTTCGACGTGTCGCACCAGAGCTACGTGCACAAGATGCTCACCGGGCGCCGGGCCGCGTTCACCGATCCGGAACGCTTCGGAGAGGTCACCGGCTTCACCAACCCGCAGGAGAGCGAGCACGACCAGTTCGTGCTCGGGCACACCGGCACCTCCGTCTCGCTGGCCTGCGGACTGGCGAAGACCCGCGACATGACGGGCACGGGCGGCAACGTGGTGGCCATGATCGGCGACGGGTCGCTCAGCTCCGGCGTCGCGTTCGAGGGGCTCAACAACGCGGCCGCGCAGGGCGGCAACCTCATCATCGTGTTCAACGACAACGAGATGTCCATCGCCGGCGACTTCGGCGGCATGTACGGCCCGCTCGCCCGCCTGCGCGAGTCGAACGGTACGGCGGAACCGAACCTGTTCCGCGCGTTCGGGCTCGATTACCGCTACGTGGCGGACGGCAACGACGTGAACGCACTGATCGCCGCGTTCCGCGAGGTCAGGGACATCGACCATCCGGTGGTGGTGCACATCCACACGCTCAAGGGACTCGGTCTGGACGACGGCGCACCGGACGGCACGGCGGATGGCTGCGCCTGCGGCAACGTCTCCCACAGCGAACCGTGGCATTCCGACCACTGCAACCTCTCGGACGCGCATGCGCACGCCGGTCAGTGCGAGGCAAACCATTGGCTCACCCCGGACAGCGCGATCGGCCGGCCGGACGACCCGCGCAAGCACTACGGCAAGATCGCCATGGCCGCGCTCGAATCCCGTTTCCCCTCCGAGCCGGGGCTGACGGTGGTGGTGCCCGCCACGCCCGGCTCAAACGGCGTCACGCATGCGTTCCGCGAGCGCGCGGGGGCGCACTACGTGGACACGGGCATCACCGAGTCGCACGCGGTGGCGTTCGCGGCCGGTCTGGCCAAGGCGGGCGGACGGCCGGTGGTGGCCACCACGGCGTCGTTCTTCCAGCGCGCCTACGACCAGTTCTTTCAGGAGATGGCGCTCAACCGCACGCGCGTGACCGTCCTCGACTTCCTGGGAGGCCTTTCCGGCTCGGACAACACGCATTCCGGCGCGTACGACCTCACCATGTTCGCGAACATTCCGGGCGTCACCGTGCTGCTGCCCACGTCGCGCGAGGATTTCCTCGCCGATCTGACGTGGTCCACCGCACCCGAGGGCACTCCGGACGAACGGCATGCGAATGGCCCGGTGGTGATTCGCGTGCCCGGCTCGCCGATCCTCGACGCCGAGCGCGCCGGGACGGTCCTGCCCCGGCTGGACGAGCGCACGCGGGAGGCTGCGGGGTCGCCGTCCCCGTCGTCCCCGTTGGATTGGCGCGTGACGCGTCGCGGTTCGCGCGTGGCGGTTCTGGGACTCGGCAACACCTATCCGCTGGCCGTTCGTGTGGCCGATCGGCTGGAGCGCGAGTTCGGGCATGCCGTCACGCTCGTGGACCCGCATCAGTGCTCGTTGATGGACGTGCCCGCGCTCGAATCGCTGCGCAACGGCCACGAGTTGGTCGTCACGCTGGAGGACGGGCAGCTCGAGGGCGGCTGGGGCGAGAAGGTCACCGCCTACTATGCGAACCATCGCATGCCGGACGGCCCCGCCGGCAATCCGCACGTGATCAACGCCGGGGCGACCAAGGAATTCACCGATCGTGTTTCTCTGCCCGCCCTGTGCGAGCGCTACGGGCTGACCGAGGACGCGCTCGTCGCCCGCATCCGGCGCGAGCTGGGTCTGGATTCCGCGGCCTCCCGCTGAGCGTAGGCGCCGGGCAAACGCCGATCCGGCGTGATTCCGGTCGGCGCGACCCCGATCGGCACGGCTCGCGTCCGGTGCGGCTCGCGTTCGTTCACCCGTGCCGCTACTATGGTTCAGGTTTAGCCTCCATAGCTCAATGGATAGAGCATCGGCCTTCTAATCCGCAGGTTGCCGGTTCGAGTCCGGCTGGGGGCACTCGCACAACCCCGCGACCCGTTGGAAACACTGGGATCGCGGGGATTCTTCGTTTCGCGGACGCTCCGTAAAAAACACCCAAGTCCGTATTTACTCCGTAGATTTACTAGCAACGGATGAAACCAGTCTTTCCTCTATCTTCGCCGCGGACTTGCCCGTGCTCCGGCTCCGCTGCATGTAGACGTCCTGTGTGACCAACACGCGCCTATGGCCCAGATGGTCCGCATGTCCCTCGAATTTCAGCCAGCCCGTTCACAGTCTCTCGACCGCACCGCAGGCCGTCGCATACATCCGAACCAGTCATCGGAACCCCCTGCGGAACACCTGCCATGCCATTTGCACAGCAACCAAAACAGTATTATATTCGTATAGAAATGATATGAAAGGCTGTGGCAATGGAGTTTGAATACGACCCCGCCAAAAGCGCCAAAAACCTTGCGAAACACGGGATCGATTTCGAACAGGCGCAAAAGCTATGGGACGATCCCGACCTGCTCGCCATCAGACTCAATTATCCGACCGAAGAGCGGTGGATCTCCATCGGCACTATGGACGGCAAACACTGGAGCGCCATCTGGACTCCACGCAACGGCAGGACCCGCATCATATCCGTCAGACGATCACGTACCAAGGAGGTCGAAGCATATGAACGCCAAGACTGATGCAGAACTCGATCAGATCTTCGATGACGGCGAAGAAGACATCCTTCAATACGCCGACATGAGCACCGCCCACCGGCCCAACCGCGAGAAACTCCGCGCCATGAGCATCCAGTTGCCCGAATGGCTCGTCGGCGTGCTCGACCGCGAAGCCAGCCGCATGGGCATCAGCCGTCAGGCCGTGATGAAGGTCTGGCTTACCGAACGCGCCGACACCCTACAGCACGCCTGAGCACAGCTCCCCTGCATCGAAATGGCGTGAGGCCTTGGAAACATCCAAGGCCTCACGCATATACGTCAATGGACGCATCCGGATTGACACATCACGAAGCGGCGCGGCTCACCGGTGCTCGTACGGCAGCTTCTCGCCGGCGGTCACGCGCACGGGCAGGGTGTTGCCCAGCGGCGCGAGCGGGCAGGTGCAGTACGGCGAATAGGCACACGGCAGGTTGGTGGCGCGGTTGAAGTCGACTTCGGTCACGGCGGCCGGGTCCTTGATGTTCAGGCCGAGCACGCGCGCCCCGCCGTAGGTTTCCGTGCCGGAGGTGCCGTCGCGGAACAGCACGGTGCCGTGGCCGTCGTCGTGGCCCTGGAACACCTGCAGCGTGTAGTCATGGCCGCCGATGGTGACGGTGAGTTCGCCCACGGCCTGTTCGATGTGCTTGAGGAAGTCGAGCGAGGCGTCCACGGTTTCCTCGCGCAGGCTTGCGTACGGCCGGTAGGAGGCCGGAACCACCCATGCCCGGTTCGGCTCGAAGTACGGGGTGCCCTTGAAGTTCACGATGAGCGGGGACTTCGGGTCGCGCACGCGCACGGCGTACTGCCGCTGCCCGCCGAGCCGCTTGATCACCTCGGCCTGCTTGTCCCCGTAGTTGAGGCGGGCCACGTTGGCATCCTCCTGACCGGGCACGATGTACGATCGCGGTCCCACGATGTTGATGCCGTGCACGCGGATCACCTTGCCGGGTTCGGGCGTGTACGTGAACGTGTCGCCGTCGAGGCGGAACGTGCCGGGGAACGTGTCGAGGTGCGTGTCCACGCCGTCCTCGAGCCACGTGAGGCTTACGAGGGCGAGCATTTCGCGCGGACCGGACAGGATGCGGTCGCGCTTGGCGTGCCATTCGTGCCAGGCGCGCGAAAACTCCTCATCGCTCACGCCGGCGGCGGAGACGGACGGGGATACGGTCAGGGAAACGGATGCGGGGGCGGAAACGGCGGGTTCCGTTGCGGTTGCGGTCATGGCGGTGCTCCTTTGGTCGAGATGGTTGAGATGATGAGTTGGTACTGCGTTGGGTGAACGGGTGATTGACGGATGATTGACGTTGCCGATGATGCCGATGCGATCGATGGCCGGTCAGCCGTTCATCCCCGTCCGGGAATGGCGTCCAGCAGTTGGCGCGTATAGTCCGCGCTCGGCTGGTGCAGCACGCGGTCGGCGGTCCCGTATTCCACGAGCCGTCCGCGGCGCATCACGGCCACGTCGTCCGCGATTTCGGAGACGACGGCGAGGTTGTGGGACACGAACACGTAGGTCAGGCCGAGGTCACGTTGTAAGCCGGCCAGCAGACGGAGGATCTGGTCCTGCACGGACACGTCCAGCGCGGAGACCGGTTCGTCCAGAAACAGCAGCTGCGGTTCGATGGCCAGCGCACGCGCAATGGCGATGCGCTGCGATTGTCCACCGGACAGCTCCCCCGGCCTAACTTTGAGTACGGTCTGCGGCAAGGCGACGCGGTCGATGAGCTCCTTCACCCGCGCCTCACGCTTGGCGGCGGAACCGTAGCCGAAGGCGCGCAACGGTTCCTCGATGGACTGCCGGACGGTGAGCGAGGGGTCGAGCGAGTCGAACGGATTCTGCTGGACGAGCTGGAAATGACGTCGTTTCTGTCTCAGGGCACGTCCGCGCAGCTCACTCAGATCGTTGCCAAGCACGCGAACTCTGCCGGACGTGGGCTTGTTGAGGGCCAGCGCCATGGACAGCAGCGTGGACTTGCCGGAACCGGATTCGCCCACGATCGCCAGCGTGCGGCCACGGTATGCCTTGAGCGAGACGTGATCCACCGCAGTCAGGATGCCGTGCGGGGCACGTTCGCTCACGGCGGCCCGATATTCGCGGGTCACGTCCAGCCAGCTGACCGCCGTACGTCCGTCGTTGTCCACGCCGTCCGCATCGTTCGCTGCGTCCCCGGTCCCGATTGCAATCGCGTCCGCATCGTCCTCCTCGATCCTCGGCACTAGGGAGAGCAGTCGGCGCGTGTAGTCCTGCTGCGGGCGGGCCAGCAGCTCGGCGGTGTCGTTCTGTTCGATCGCCTCGCCGTGGAGCATGACCAGAATGCGGTCGGCACGGTCGGAGGCCACGGCCAGATCATGGGTGATCATGACGAGTGTGATGCCACGACGGCGTACCAGGGAGGTCAGCAGGTCGAGCACGACCTTCTGCACGGTCACATCGAGGGCGCTGGTCGGCTCGTCCGCCACCACGATGCGCGGATCCCCGGCGAGCGCCTGCGCGATGAGCACGCGCTGCTTCAGGCCCCCGGACAGTTCGTGCGGGTATTGGCGCGCTCTCAGCTTCGGGTCGTCGATGCCCACTTCGGCGAGCAAACGCAGGGTTTCCGCCCGCACGTCGCGCACCTCCCGACCACGGTGCAGGCGTACGATCTCCGCGATCTGGTCGCCGATGCGCATGGTCGGGTCAAGGCTGGACTGCGGGTCCTGCGGCACGAAGCCGATGAGGCTGCCGCGTACGGCCAGCCATTCGCGTTCCGTGGCGTGGGTCAGATCCCGCCCGTTGAGCAGGAACTTGCCTTCGACCAGCGTGCCTTCCGGCAGCAGTCCCAGCAGCGCGTTGACGAGCGTGGACTTGCCGGAACCGGATTCGCCCACGATCGCGAGAATCTGCCCCGCGTCCGCCGTGACGCTCACGTGGCTGACCGCCCGGACGGTCCGCCGCTTGGTACGGTAGGTCACGGAGGCGTCGATCACTTCGACCGCGGGATTGCCGCGCACGGAATCGTTGTTCTTGCTCATCGCTTCAGCTCCTTTTCGCTGCGGGCCGCCAGCACGGTAACCGCCAAGACCGTGAGCACCACCACCAGTCCGGGCAGCAGCGGCACCCATGAACTGGTCATGAGGTAGCTGCGGCCTTCATTGATGAGCGAGCCCCATTCAGCCGCCGGCGGCTTGGCGCCGAACCCGAGGAAGCTCAACGTGGCGACGGCCATGATGACGCGCCCGAATTCGAGCAGGGCCAGCGAGAACACCGGTCCGAACACGTTGCGCAGCACGTGCCGCGTCACGATCCCGAACGGGGTGACGCCGGAGACGACGGCCGCCTCGATGTACGCGCTGGAGCACACGCGCAGGGTCTGGGCGCGTGCGGTGCGGGCGAACGTGGGAATGGATGCCACGCCGATGGCGATCGCAACGGGGATGGTGCCGAAACCGATGGCAGTGACGATGGTGATGGACAGCAGCAGCCCCGGGATGGACAGCAACACGTCCACGAACCGCATGAGTGCGGCATCCAACGCCCCTCCCGCGTAGCCGGCGAGCACGCCGAACAGCACGCCGACCGCAACGGCGATGGACAGGGAGATCAGCGAGGCGAGGATGGTCGATTGGGCGCCGTACACCACGCGGGAGTAAAGGTCGCGGCCGAGCTGATCGGTGCCGAACCAATGCTCTGCGCTGGGAGGCAATAGCATCTGCGTGGGCGCGGTGGCGTACGGATCCTGCCGTGTGAGGGCCGCGGGATGGATGGCCGCGAGGACGACGAGCGCCATGAACGCACCGGCGAGCAGCGTACCCGGATAGCGCACGGCTGCGTATAGCCAGCCGCCCACACGGCGCAGCGCCCGGCGGGATACGCTGCGATCGGCGCCGAGTCCGACGGCGGCGTGCGTTTCGGAGCCGGATGCGGCACGGACTCCGCTCTGCGGCGCGATGACGGTTTCCACGGCACTCATGGCCGCTCCTTTCCTGCCGTCCGGACGACGATGCGCGGATCGAAGATCGGGTAGATCATGTCCACGGCGAGATTGATGACGACGAACGCGGCCGCGGCGAGCAGCACGCATCCCTGCACGACGGGAATGTCCTGTGCCTGCACGGACTGCTGGATGAGCATGCCTACGCCCTGGCGGGAGAACACGGTCTCCGCCACAATGGCTCCGGTGACGGTGGAGCCGACGATCATGCCGAGCACGGTGAACGCCGGCAACGAGCCGTTCTTGACGACGTGGCGCAGCACGAGCCGGCTGCGGCTCAGGCCGTGCGCACGGGCCGCGGTGATGAACGGGGAGGCCAGCGCCTCGTCGAAGCCGTTCATGAGCATGCGTCCGAGCAGCGCGGCTGGCGGAATGGACATGGTGACCACGGGCAGCACCATGGTCTGCCATCCGTCCGCTCCCATGGCCGGCAGCCAGCCGAGCGAGAACGAGAACACCTGCATGAGCAGAAGACCCACCCAGAAGATCGGCACGGAGATGGTCACGTTCGGTACGAATTCCAGCAGGCTACGTACAGCCGGATGCCGGGTGTACGAGGCCAGAAACGCGAGCGAGAACGCCACGACCGCGGCCAGCGCTATGGCCGCCAGACTCACGCCCAGCGTCATGCCGAGACGGGATGCGATGAGTCCGGAGACGCTTTCGCCCTGCATGTAGGAGACGCCGAGGTCGCCGTGCAGCGCGGCGAGCATCATGACCGCATACTGCACGAGCACCGGCTTGTCGAGCCCGTACTGGTGCGCGAGCGCAGCGATCTCCTGCGCGGAGGCGTCATCCTGCCCGCGCGACTGCAGGATGGTCTCCATCGGGTCGGACGGCAGCAGGTGGAGGATCGCGAACGTGAGCGTGTAGGATGCCCACAGCACCGCGACCGCCTGCAGCAGCCGTCTGCCGAGGTATGCGAGGTTCGCCTTGGTCATGACAGTCGCCTCCGTCCGTCACTTGGCCAGCCAGGCGTCGTAGAAATCCACCCAGGATTCGCCGATGAACCGCGCGCCCTGTAGCTTGGCAGAGTGAGCGTAGTCCTGACTGCGTTCGTAGAGCGGGAACACGGCGTACTGGTCTTCGAGCAGCTGCTGGAACTGCTTGTAGTCCTCGGTGCGCTTGATCTCGTCCGGCTCGGCGCCGCCGGCCTGATAGAGCTGCTGCGCCTTGGCCCAGTTGGCTTCGTCCAGGGACAGTTCGCCCATGCGGTAGCTGGCCTGCGTGCTGTAGTAGAGGTTCAGCGCGGAAGGATCGTTGCGTGTGTAGGAGGCGATGCTGCTCAGGTCGTAGTCACCGGACTTGTCTCGGGACTTGGCCACGGCGGCGGTCGTCTGGTCGAACTGGAGGTCCACGCCGATCTGCTTGAGCTCATCGATCACGAGTTCCACGCCGGTCTTCTTGGTCTTGTCCAGCCAGTGCAGTGTGAGCTTCCTGCCGTCCTTGTAGCGGTAGCCGTCGGGCCCGATCGTCCAGCCGGCTTCGTCGAGCAGTTTCGCTGCGGCCTGCGGATCGTACTTGGTCAGTTCCGGCGTGGCGATGGACGAGCTGGTGGTGGCCCCGTAGAAGCCCGAGACGACCGTGTAACCCTTGCGGATGGCGGTGGAGGCGTATGTGGCGCGGTCGATGGCCAGCGAGACGGCCTGACGCACGCGGATATCGGACAGGATGCGTCCCTCGCGCACGTTCGGATACAGGTTGAACGCCTGACCGGGTAGGGCGCGGCTGTCCACTACGCCGCCGGCGGCCTTGATCTGCGTGGCGGCGTTGTCGGTGATCTGCTGGTCGGCAGGGGCCACGATCGCCTGCACCTGACCGCTCACCAGACTGCCGGTGCGCACGGATTCCTCGGGCACGTACACGTATTCGATGCCGTCGAGGTAGGCGGGCCCGTCGTGTTTGGCGAGCGCGGAGTGCGCCTTGTAGTCGGCGCGCTTCTTGAGCACGGCCTTGGTCTTGGGATCGTAGGATTCAAGCGTGAACGGACCGGTGCCGTACAGCGCCTTGCCGGTGCAGCGCTGTTCGGGCGTTTGCTTGAGGGATTCCGGGGCGAGGATGCCGAGCTTGGTGATCGACGTGGCGCTCAGGAATGCGGGGTTGGGCTCCTTGAACGTGATTTCCACGGTGTCGTCGTCCACGGCCTTCACGCCGTCCAGCGAGATCAGTGCGGTGGAGGCGGGTGCGCCGGGCGTGGCGGCCACGGATTCGATGTTCTTCACCACCGCGTCGGCGTTGAAGGGCTCGCCGTTGGAGAACGCGATGTCGTGCTTGAGGTTGAATGTGTACGTCTTGCCGTCCGGGCTGACGGTCCAGTCGGAGGCGAGCCATGGCTTGATCTCGTTGGTTTCCGGATCCTGATCCGTCAGGGATTCGGCGAACTGGCGCACGATGTTGCGCGAGCCGCTCCACGAGGCCTGCGACGGGTCGATGCACGAGTAGATGTCCGGGATCTCCGCGACCTTAAGCGTACCGCCGGATTGCGGGGTACCGGCGGATGCGGCGGATTGGGAGGAGGCGTTGGCATTGCCGCAGCCGGACAGGGCGAGGACTGCGGCGAGTCCCGCCGCAGACAGGGTGACGGCCAGCGGACGGCGACCGCGCGCGGCGGTCGGATGGAACGGTTGATTGAACATGATGGCGAACTTTCTTTGCGAGCGCGGATTCAGTCCGTGGCGAAGCCCTGGGCGGCGACGGTGCGGATGATGGGACGGGGATGGGTGACGGGGGTGCGGGCGATGCCGGCTACGTAGTCGGTGAACGAGGAGATGGGGTTGTCGGGGTTGCGGCGCAGGTAGTAGTCGTGCACTTCGCGGTCGAAGCCGGCGAGCGGGGCGAGCGGGTCGGGATTGGCAGCGTCGTCCGGGTAGGCGTCGTCGAAGAACTGCACCTCGCGCGGTGGGCGGGGCTTCAATTCCGGCACCTTGGCCGGGTAGCCGAGACCGAGGCCGAGCACGGGGAAGACATGCGGGGGCAGGTGCAGCAGGTCGATCACGCGCTCGAGGTCGAACGTGATGGCGCCCAGGATCACCGCTCCGAGACCGAGCGATTCGGCCGCAGTCTCCGCCGCGTGCACGGCGAGGACGGCGTCGTCGTAGGCCTGGAAGAACAACGCGGACGTGGAGAACGGGGTGTCCTTGTCCACCGCCACGCCCTTGGCACGGGCGATGCGCAGGTTTCGGTGCTCGTCGGCCACGAAGACGTACAGCAGGGGTGCCCGGGCGATGCGCGCGTGGCCGCAGATCTCGGCGAGAGCCTCGCGGGTGCTCCGGTTCTTGATGCGGATGGCGGACCAGGCGCTCAGCGACTGGCTGGTGGCGGTCTGACGGGCGGCGTTCTCGATGGCTTCCACGACTTCGGGTTCGACGGGACGCTCCTCGAACTTGCGGATGGTCCTTCTGGTGGTGAGGATGTCCAGCGTCGGGTTTGACGGGACCGACTGGTCTGGCGGCGGAGTTTGGGTGTGCTGATCGGCCATTGCGGTGTTCTTTCTGACGGGGGTGGAAGATTGAGGAGGCACGGCGCCGAGCCGATCGGACATCCCCTTCCGGATGGCCCGGCCGCCGTGCTTGACCATCACCATACGGCACGGCGGACGCGACCGGAACCGCGCGGCTACAGGCGTTGGTTATAGGCGGTTCAAGGCATCCGGCTCAGGCATTGCAACGCCGCGGATCGATAACCGGCCCTCAATTGCGCCGATGGCCGCGCCACGGGACGTTCCTGTTACCATGCCGCTTGTCAACCCCGCAATCCACCTGTCACGAAGGACGTTCCCATGACCGATAAATCCGCTTCCGGTCCCTCCTCCCCGGCGCAGTCTACGCAGTCGGCGCAGTCGGACGATCTGCCCGAGCCCAGCGCCGGCGGTCTCACCGAGTATCTGGGCATTACGATCACGCAGTGCACCGCCGACCACGTGGAGGCCACCATGCCCATCACCGAACACCATCTGCAGGGCTACGGGTTCCTGCACGGCGGGGCCACGTGCGCGCTGCTGGAGACCGTGGGCGGCGTGGGCATGCGCCACCGGTTCGACCCTGCCACCGAGCGCGTGTTCGGCGTGGACATCCACATCCGCCACCGCCGCAGCGGGGTGCGCGGCACGGTCACCGGCATCGCGGACTTCGACCACGTCAGCGGCAACGAATACTACTATCGCGTCCGGGCCGTGGACGAGGACGGCTGCGTGCTGTCCGACGGCATCGTGATGAACAAGAAGGTGAGCATCGACTACCTCAGACGCCGCCGCGCGCAGCAGCTGCACGATCGCGAGGAAGCGGCCGCGGCCAATCCGACCCGCTATAGCCGCGTATAAGAGCCTCGTATAGCCACGCGGTTCACGGCGGCGTCGATCCCTGCTATCGTCGGCATCAGCTTCGCGGCAAGACACGCATTCGCGCCATCCCCTCTTCACGCGGTAGCCAATCAATCCATCAGCATCACATCACGCGAGAGGGGACCGTCATGTCCGCAACCACTGCAACCACTGACCCGATCTACGGCACCGAGATCGTGCACTACGAGGTGAAGGAGCACATCGCCACCATCACGCTCGATCACGCGCCCGCCAACGCCTTCAGCTACGCGCAGTCCCGCCAGTTCGTCGACGCCTTCACCCGCGCCGACCGTGACGATGACGTGCGCGTGATCATCCTGAGGGCCGAGGGCCGCATCTTCTCCGGCGGCCACGACCTCAAGGAGTCCAAGAACCCGCCGGTCATTCCCGAGGGCGAGATCCCGTCCAAGGAGCTCGGTCCCAAGACGTTCCCGCAGCCGGCCATAGTCTCCAAGCCGGTGATCACGCTCGTGCAGGGCTGGGCGGTGGGCGGCGCCTTCTGCGTGGTCGCCTACTCGGACATCGTCATCGCCTCCCCGGAGGCCAAGTTCTCCGTGCCGGAGGTCAAGATCGGCGCGGTGGGCGGCACCGGCGGTGCCGCATGGGCCCTGCCGAACCACATCGCCTCGTACCTGGCCCTGACCGGCGCGCCGATCGATGCCGAGCGGGCGTATCAGGTCGGGTTCGTCAACGAGATCGTGCCCAAGGACAAGCTGGTGGAGGAAGGCGAGCGCGTGGCGAAGCTCATTCTCGCCAACCCGCCCATCACCGTCAAGTACATCAAGCAGTCCCTGCGCGACATCTACCCGCTGAGCCGCATCACCGAGCCGGTGCGCATCAACGCCTCCCGCAACGACGTGGCCCTCAACACCGAGGACGCCCGCGAGGCCGTGGCCGCGTTCGTGGAGAAGCGCCAGCCGGTGTTCCACGGGCGCTGACCGGACCGTGCCGCAGACTTACCCATCCACCTCATCATCGTCCATCCCGACCCCAAGGAAACCCCACCCATGACCGACTTCGCCCAGGAATACCGCAACAAGCTGCGCACCGTCCCCCAGATCCTCGACCTCATCCACTCGCACGACACCATCGTCGCCGGCAGCTCCGGCGACGAGCCCATCCAGGTGCTGCGCGAACTGCACACCATCGCCGACCGCGTCACCGACGTGAAGGTGCTGCTCTACGGGCTGCCCGAACCGTTCGAGTTCGCCACGAACCCCGCGTACCGCGACTCGTTCTACACGGTGTCCAGCTTCTCCGACCGCAACACCCGCAACGCGCACGACGCGCACACCATCCACTTCGTGCCCTCCCACGGGCACGACGCCGTGGACACCTCGCGCCGCGGCCTTGCCGAGAACCCAGAGGTCTACATCGGTCAGGCGTCCGCGCCGGATCGCAACGGCTTCGTGAGCTTCGGCGGCGGCACCGGCAACTTCTGGCAGGCGCACAAGGCCAAGACCGTGATCATCGGCATCAATCCGAACATTCCGCACACCGGCGGGTACACGGAACTGCACATTTCCGACATCGATTACTTCTACGAGGCCGAGGAGCGTCCGCTGCATTCCCTGGCCGAGGTGCCGCCCTCCAACGACGTCGAACTGGCGATCGGACGCAACGTGGCCGGGCTCATCGCCGACGGCTCGACCATCCAGCTGGGCGTGGGCAAGGCCCCGGCCGCCGCCGCGCAATTCCTCACGGACAAGAACGACCTGGGCATCCACTCGGAGATGATGCCGGGCAGCCTGCTGCCGCTCATCCAGTCGGGCGTGATCAACGGCAAGGCCAAAACGTTCCTGCCGTACAAGCACGTGGCCGCCTTCCCCGCGCCGTTCAAGGAATTCTACGAGTACATCGACTACAACCCGAGCTTCCTGTTCCTGCCGATCAGCTACGTGAACTCCGCGCCGGTCATCACCCGGCACCGGCGTCAGGTGTCGGTCAACTCGGCGCTGCAGGTGGACCTGACCGGGCAGATCGACTCGGAAACGCTCGGTTCCACGCAGTTCTCCGGCACCGGCGGGGCGGCGGACTTCGCCATCGGCGCCAGCCGCGCCCCGGAAGGCAAGTCAATCATCGCGATTCCCTCCACCGCATCGCACGGCGAGGTCTCGCGCATCCAGCCGGTGCTGAGCCCCGGTTCGGTGGTGTCCATCTCCCGCAACGACATCGACTACGTGGTCACCGAGTACGGCGTGGCGGCCCTGCGCGGTGTGCCCGTGGACGAGCGCGTGCGCCGGCTCATCGCCATCGCCCATCCGAAGTTCCGCGACGAGCTCGCCGAAGGCGCCGAACGCTACCGCCTGTGGTGAGGGCCCGCGGCGGCCCGGTGACCAGCCAAAACAGTGGTGGCGGTCTGAGACACAGACAGACCTATTTGTGTCTCAAGCCGCCACCACTGTTGCGTCGATCTCCCATAAAAAGCACTGGCCCCCGAAGGAGGCCAATGAGATCACAGGCAGGACGACCTGCCCAGGTAGAGCCAGTGTATCATGAAGGCATGAGCGACGGGGCAACGATCATCGGTCAGGCGGAGAAATTCTGCGGAAGGGCACGGTTCGGCAGGTATCTTGACGACGCCGCTGCCGATCCGACGCTCGCCGTTGCGCTGTGCAAGTGGAATCATCGCTTTGCCGGCGTATTGCATGAACAGATCGGCTACGTCGAAATCGCCGTTCGCAATGCCATCGACCGTCAGCTGCGTGCCTTGGCCCGAATCCGAAACGGCAATGAGAGTTGGACGTGCGAAGGCAACGAACCCGAACAGGTCCTCAAAATCATCGGCAAGCAGATTCGTGAAGCGAGACATCTGACCATAGCAGCACATCCGGGGCAAAGCATCACCCATGATGACGTGCTGTCCAAGCTGATGTGGGGCACGTGGGTCAAGCTCATCGGCCTGCCGGAGGACAGTGAACGCACGGAACTTCAGCGCAAGCTCTGGGCATCCTGCATTTCGCATGCCTTTCCGCGCGCCATGCAGGACGAATCCGGCCGTCAAAGCATCGCGAAGAATCTCGGCTATCTGCGAGGCATACGCAACAGGGCCACACACTTCGATAACCTGTACGACGCCGCCACGCATAAGCGGCGCATCATCAACGCCTCCATGTATCTGCTGACTGCCATCGACAAGGATTTTTCGCGCGGATGGATCGACATAGGCCGACTGCGCAAGGAGGCGCGTGCCAAAGACGAATTGCTCAATAGCCGTTGAGGTATCCTTCGCTGCAATATGTCATCTCGAAACCGCCTGTGGTGAGGGCCCGCGGCGGCCCGGTGACCAGCCAAAACAGTGGTGGCGGTTTGAGACACAAGCAGACCTATTTGTGTCTCAAACCGCCACCACTGTTGTTATATCGGTCATCCGAGTCCGGCGATGGCGCGGAGGGCGGCGACGTGGGCGTCGAACGCCTCGCGGCCCTCGGGGGTGAGCGAGACCCAGGTGACGTCGTGGCCGTTGCGCTGCCCGGGCCGTTTGGCGAGGGAGACGTACCCGTTGTCCGCCAGTACCTTGAGGTGCTTGGAGCAGACCGCGTCGCTGACGCCGAGCATGTCGCGGATCGCGGCGAATTCGACTTCGCCGGCCCCCTGCAGCATGCCGCAGATGCGCAGCCGCAGGGGCGCATGGATCACTTCGTTGAATTGTGCCGTAATGACGGGAGTTGCCATGCCATCTCACGCTCCCTTCGCGATTTCACCGTACCGGCGGCGATCATACAGCTGGCCGAAGATGGAGAAGAGCACCACGTAGGCCGCGCCTCCCACCGCCAGTTCGACGAGCGGCACCTGCGCCGGCGAGTGCCCCAGTATGAAGCCCAAGCCGTAGCCGGCAAGGTAGACGGGGATGAAGCAGGTGGCGACCATGGCGAAGAACAGCGCCCAACTGGCGGTGCTCGCCGGCATCATGCGGGTGTCTGCCTTGACGTCACGGGTCCATCGCGTCACGGCGGTTGCCATCGCGGCGATCAGGGCAAAGTCCATCGCGGTGATCACGAAGCTCGTCGGGCTGGATCCGCCCATGAACGTGGCCACCGTTTCCAGCACGCTCACGATGCACAGCATCACCATCAGTCCGATGGCCGGGTGCAGCCAGACCGGGGCCGTCAGCCGGCGTGCCGTCTCGCGGCGTTCGTCGTCGGGCAGGGCGAGGAGACGGGCGCGGGTCCACAGTTCGCCGTCCTTGCCGGAGCGCCGTCCGCCGCCGTCGATCTGCACCTCGGACATCGAGCCGCCGGCCATGATGTAGTCGCGCACTTCGGCGTCGCTCAGGTTGACGAGCATAAGGATCGCCCCTCCCCCGGCGACGGCGACGCCCAGGGCGGCCCACCATGGCAGACCGTGATGCACGATGGGAGCGACCACGACCGCCAGGCAGAAGATCGGCATCATAACGCTGTAGAGCCAAGCCTTGAGCGTCGGCGGTTTGGTGAGCCAGTGGACGCCCCTGCGTTCCATCCGCACGACCAATGCGATCTCGACCGCCATGCCGACCACGATGACGCCGGCGCAGCCCAGAAGAATGTGCAGATCCGTGAACGAGGCGAAGAGGCCTCCCCACAGCGCCCATATCAGCATGGTCATGACCACGGTGCAGCCGAAAGATGCGATCTTGTACCACAACGGGGTAACGAACCGGCGGGCCACGGCCTCGCGGGAGTCGGTGAGCGAGGAGAGCGAGGAGAGCGCGTCGGCCGCAGAGAGCCGCGCGTCCGGAGGGGTGGACAGGGGTTGGGTCTGAAGAGGCGTGTTCATGGCGATCATCTCTTTTCCTTGCGATGGGTCACGGATGGAATTAGGACAATGGATATGGATTGCGTTGAAGTCGACCGGTCCGGAAACCTTCGTTGATTGTTTCCGTTATGGAAAGCATAACACTTTCCACTTTGGAAAGTCAAGAGGCCCCGTCCCCGAACGCCCTTCGGCGTGTCTTTCCATGATGGAAAGCATCCTGATGCGACGATGCGGCCCCGACTGTCGCCTTGCGACGGTACCCTCGCGGTATGGGGATTGAGACTTCAGGCACCGGCGCAATGACCTTCGACGTCGCCCGGGCCGCATTCGAGGGCAGACGCATCGCGTGGGATCCGGACTCCTGCACCGACCCGATCGCACGGACCGTGATGAGTGACCAGAACCCCTTCGCACTCAAGGTGGCGGCATACCGAGACGCCAACAAGACCGCACTGGCGGAGCACCGCAGCTTCGCCGGCAGCGCGGTCGGCCAGCTCGACCGGGCGCTCGCATACATCGCCTCGCTGCCCCAGCTGAGCGCGCAGCGGGCCGAAGCCACGGCGGGCGAACCCGGCATCGACGTCCGACCGGTACCGCAACCGGCGATACGCGAGGCGCTCGTCAACGCGATCGCCCACCGCGATTACGAGACCTACACCGGCTCCACCATCGTCAACGTGACGCCGGCCGGCGTGGAGGTGATCTCTCTGGGCGGCCTGTACGGGAGCCTCAAGATCAACGATCTGATCAACGGCGCCAACCAGCCGCGCAACATCGCGCTCGCCGGACTGCTGGAACGGCTGGGATTCGTGCACAACCTCGGCAACGGCATCCAGCAGATCATGCAGGCGTACGACGACGGCATCGACGCCCCGCAGCTGCGCGTGGCACCCGCCTCGGTGGCGGTCATCCTGCCGCTGCTGCGCGTGGAGGTGCCGGACGCGGGCGACGGCGCACGCACCGACGCCGGAGGCAACGGCAACACCGGCAACGGCGGTGCAACGGCAGCCACGGGCCGCGTCGCCACCAAGTATCGCTTCCCGGGCATGCCGCAAGGCCGGTTCACGCATCGCATCGACCGGGGAGATGCCGTCGACCAGATTGAACTGCGGGCGGCCTCGCCGTGGGCGGTGCCGCTCGTGCGTCCCTACGAAGCGCCGCTCGTCGCGGCCGCCGCCAAGCCGATCACCGCCCCGGACCTGCAACCCGACAGCGGGCGCCTCAACCGCAGCGAACTCGAACCGCTCGTCCTCGCGTTCATGATCGAGAGGGGTCTGCCGCTCAGGCGCATCGAGATCCAGGAGCCGCTCAACCTGTCCAAGTCGCAGGCCAACTACGCGCTGCGGGGCCTGACGGAGGCGGGCAAGGTGCGTCGCATCGGCCACTCGCGCGCCACGCGCTACCTTGCCGTGGCGGCGGGCTGACCGTCATGACTGCCTGAGCTCCACCAGCGTGACCGACCGGGGCTTGAAGCTCAGCGCGAAGCGCAGCGGCCGGCCCTCGTCCACCGGCAGCCGGGATCGGTTCACCCTCCGGCGGATGCCCGGCACCGGCTCGCCGTCCCACGCCGGCAGGTTCCTGGCGTCCGGCCCGCCGTACAGCGTCTCCACGGTGAGCGTGAGACGGCCGGCGTCGATCGCCGCGGCGGACGGACGCACCTCCACGGTGGCCGATTCCGCCTCGCCGGACACGTTGACGATCTTCACGATCCTGCGGAACGGCTCGTCCTCTCCGCTCGCGCTGACGAACAGGCGGTCCGCGTCCCCGTCCGCGCCGGCGACCGCCGCCTCGTACGCCGTGCGTCCGACGTGCGCGGAGAACAGGCGTTCCGCCTCGTAGTTGACGGTGGGCGCCACATGCGAGGGACTGAATTCAATGAGGTTGTGGTTCCACACCTTGCCGCCCGTCATGGCGAGCAGCGGCGCGTACGACGTCATGCGCACCACGTCCGAATTGCGTTCGCATCCGGCGAGGAACGCGGCCTCCGCCAACGCGGAACGCCACCGGTTCGAGGCCCTTTCGGTCTGCGGCTGCGCGGCGAGGAACCCGTTGGCGGAGTATTCGCCGAAGTACACGGCGGCCCCGTCGCGCGGATAGTCGTCGAACCGCGAGGCCTCGCGGATGAACCAGTCGGGCGAATGGTACGAGTGCTCGTCCACCACGATCGCATCCCCGGTGGCGCTCCCATGCGCGGCCAGCAGCTCGCCGGTCACGCCGGGCACGCCTCCGGAGGCGATGGTCCGGGCGTGCCTCCAGGCGGGGGCCATGGGCAGGGCGAACGGGAAGAGGCCGGCGCTCATCACGCACAGCATGCCCGGGTGGCGGTCGTGGATGGCGGAGCTGATCGCATCGAACTTGGCCTGGTAGTCGGCGCCGAAGTTCTCGTTGCCCACGCCGACCATGTCGAGCCCGAACGGCTCGGGATGCCCCATGGCGGCACGCACGCCGGCCCATCCGCCGTCCGTCGCGTCGCCGTTGGCGAAGTCGATGAGGTCGAGGTAGTCGTCGATGACGGCCCGGAACGCGGCCGAGTCGATGGGCATGTGCTTGGGGTCACGGTACGGCGACTGGCAGCTGAGCCCCGCGAACAGGGTGGGCAGCGGCCTGGCGCCCAGGTCCTCGCACAGGCAGAAGTATTCGTAGAAGCCGATCTGGTAGCTCTGTGAGTAGCTTGACCCGTCCGGCGTCTTGTATGCCCACATGTTCGGCTTCTGCCGGCGGGCGGGCAGTGCGCCCACCGTGTCCTTCCACCGGTATTCGTTGCCGGGCGTGACCCCTTCCGTGATGCACCCGCCCGGGAAGCGCACGAACGCCGGCTTCAGCGCGGCGATCGCCTCGACGAGGTCTCGCCGCAGCCGGCCGTGGCGCCATTTCGGGTCGCCGGCGCCCCACGAGTCGGCGCGCATCAGGCTCACGCAGTCGAGGTCCACGGTCAGCAGGTCCCGGGCCTCCGCGGACTCGCGGCCATCCTCGGGATCGTCCAGCACGTCGATGCGCAGCTTGCCGTACCGGCTGACCGATCCCTCCAGCGTGCAGGCCACGCGCGTCCACCCGCCGCCGGCCTCGGGCAGGGGCACCACCTCGGCCTCGACCAGCGCCACGCAGTCCTCGTCGATCACGCGCACGCCGAGCCTGCCGCGGCCGGCCACGGTCCGCACCAGCGCGGAAAACTCGTACGTCTCGCCTTCCTCGACGGCCATCGCGCATTCGCCGTCATGCTCGCCGCCGCCGTTGTACCCGAGGTTCTCGATGTACGACTTGTTGGTGTGCGACAGGCGCGTGACGCGCACGTACCGGCTGTTGACATGCACGGGCGGCGCGGGGCATTGGCGGGACGTGTCGATCCGCTGACCATGCTCGCCGGTCACGTACGCGCCGCAGCTTTCCGCCTTGAGGCCGACGAAATGCCAGAAGCGCAGCGGATCCGCCTCGCACTGCCAGCGTTCGCGCCCGTGCAGGTGCATGCTGCGGTGGCGCAGGTAGACGCCGTCGAAGCTGTAGTTGTTCACCATGTTGGCGTTGAGCCCGCCGTCCACCGCGAAGTTGATGTCCTCAAGGAACACGCCGTAGAGCCGCGGGGAGACCGGGTGAAGCGCCCCGCCTATCGCAATCGTTGCCATGGCACCATCATCCCATACCGCCGTCGCGCGCGGCAAGGCCGACCCGTCCGGCCGCCCGCCTTGCCCGGGGCAAACGTTATGCTTGGTCCCCATGACGCTTACGAAGAAACAGACCCGCCAGCTGCGCGCTCTGGCCAACCAGCTGAAGCCCCTCGTGCACATCGGCAAGAACGACATCACCGAATCCCTGATCAAGCAGGCCGACGAGACGCTCGACAGCCACGAGCTCGTCAAGTGCCAGGTCCAGGACGGCTCCGGCTGCACCGCCAAGGAGGCCGCCGACCAGCTGGCCGAGGCCCTCGGCGCCGAGGTGGTGCAGACCATCGGCAATCGTGCCGTCCTCTACCGGCGCTCCAAGCGCGACGACGTGGAGCACATCCAGCTCGTCCGCGAGTAGCCGATCGGCCCGATCCGAACCGATCGCAACCGCAACGGCCCGCCGCCGCAAGGTTTCCCAAGACCATGCCTTCTTCGCGCATGCCCCGGGAAACCGCACGGAGGCGGGCTGTTCGCATATCCATCTCATTCCCTGCCCCTGCCCCGATCTTTGTGAGCCACGTCACACCGCATATGAACGCAGCATGACCTGCGCATGACGCCAGATGAACCTTAGAGGCCACGCCGATGAATTCCGGCGTTCCCCGCCGCGTTTCCCACGGCCCCCTGCCATAGTGGGGACCGTAAGTACGCGCCGGCCGTTCAGCCGGCACGCCGTAAGGGGATGCCCCATGGCAATCGCAATCAGTAAACTCAACAAGACCTATGAGAACGGGTATCAGGCCCTCAAAAGCATCAGCTTCGACATTGCGGACGGCGACCTCGTCTGCCTGCTCGGCCCCAGCGGCTGCGGCAAGTCAACCACGCTGAACATCATCGCCGGCCTGCTCGACCCCACCTCCGGAGACATCAGCATCGACGGACACTCCATCATCCACGAACACCCCAAGGACCGCAACATCGGCATGGTGTTCC
This sequence comes from Bifidobacterium sp. LH_389, assembly GCF_056357235.1. NCBI lineage: Bacteria > Bacillati > Actinomycetota > Actinomycetes > Bifidobacteriales > Bifidobacteriaceae > Bifidobacterium > Bifidobacterium sp. LH_389. The sequence goes on along the minus strand of NZ_JBKEVR010000001.1, from coordinate 20,942 downwards.
AGGACTACGCGCTCTACCCGCACATGACCGTACTCGAGAACGTCACCTTCCCCCTGCGCGTGGGCGACCACCGCAAGCCCAAGGACGAGGCCGAAAAGATCGCCCACCGCTACATGGCCATGACCGGCATCGAGGAACTCGCGGACAAGAAGCCGGGCGCCATGTCCGGCGGCCAGCAGCAGCGCGTCGCCATCGCCCGCGCACTAGTCAACGACCCGAAGGTGCTGCTCCTCGACGAGCCCCTGAGCAACCTCGACGCACGCCTGCGCCTGCGCATCCGCGAGGAGATCCGCCGTCTGGTCAAGTCCACCGGCATCACCACCGTGTTCGTCACGCACGACCAGGAGGAGGCGCTGTCCATCAGCGACCGCATCGCGCTGATGAACCAGGGCGTGATCCAGCAGTACGACGTGCCCCAGCAGCTCTACCTCGACCCGGCCAACCTGTTCGTGGCCAAGTTCCTCGGCAGCCCGATCATCAACCTGTTCGAGCTCAGCTACGACCAGTCCGCCAAGGCGCTCGCCGGTCCCACGTTCTCCATCCCGCTCGATCGCCTCGACCGCTCCCGCATGCGCGAGGGTCTGGCCAAGGCGCTCGCCTCCGGCCCGGTGACGGCCGGCATCCGCCCGGAGCACTTCATCGTGGCCGAGGCGGGCCAGACGCCGGACTTCACGGTGAAGATCGACTCGGTGGAGATGATCGGCCGCTACAGCGTGCTGCACTTCGACGCGGACGGCGTGCACGCCTCCTCCACGGTGGACGCCCGCTCCCCCATCCGCGGCGGCGACAGCGTGGGCTACGTGATCGACTACGACGACATCTTCCTGTTCGACGCGGACGGAACGAGGCTGTACTGATGAGCACCGCAACCGAAACCGCACGGACCGCCGCCAAGCCGGCCAAGCGCGGCCCGTTCTCCTACAGCGCCGAGCGCCAACCGCGCGCCTGGCTGTTCCTGGCCCCCGCGCTCGTGCTCATCGCCCTGTTCAACGTGTGGCCGCTGGTGCGCATCTTCATCATGGCGTTCCAGACCAACAGCCTGCGGCGCCCCAAGTTCGCCGGCGTGGACAACTTCGCCTTCGTGCTCGCGGATCCGGAGTTCCACACGGCCATCATCAACACGGCCGTCTTCGCCATCGTGGTGGTGCCGGTGGGCATGATCATCTCCATGGCCATCGCGCTCAGCCTCAACGGGCACATGAAGGGCGGGCGCTTCTTCGAGGCGCTGTTCTTCATCCCGTACCTGACGAGCGTGATCGCCATCGGCATCGTGTTCCGCTACCTGCTCAACGGCGACTACGGCGTGCTCAACTTCCTGCTGGGCAAGGTGGGGCTCGGCCCGTTCGACTTCCTCAACGACCCGAAGCTCAACATGACGGCCCTGCTGATCTTCGGCATCTGGTCGTGCCTCGCGTTCAACATCATCATCATGCTCTCCGGCCTGAGGTCCATCAACCCCAACTACTACAAGGTGGCCAGCATGTACGGGGCGACCGGCATGCAGCAGCTGCGCCGCATCACGCTGCCGCAGATGATCCCCATGCTCACGTTCCTCGCGATCGTGAACTTCATCAACAGCTTCAAGGTGTACACGGAGGTGTACGCCCTGTTCAACGGCAAGGCCGGCATCGGCAACAGCGCCACCACGGCCGTGTTCTACATCTTCAACAAGTTCTACGTGGACCACAAGTACGGTCAGGGCATGGCGGCCGGCGTGCTGCTCTTCCTGCTCATCCTCGCGTTCACGCTGCTGGAGAACGCGCTGCTCAAGCAACTGTCCAAGTAGAAGTGAAGTGAGTGACTCATGAAGCACATCGGTCTGATTCTTCGCTACGTGTTCATCGTCGCGATGGCCGTGATCACGCTGTTCCCGTTCGTCTACATGCTCTCCGGCAGCCTGATGACCTACCAGGAGGGCACGAGCATCCCGCCCACGCTGGTGCCCGCCGTCCCGCAGTGGGGCAACTTCGCCGAGGCCATGCATCAGGCGCCGTTCGCACGCTACTTCGTCAACACCATCCTCGTGGCGGGCGCCTGCACGCTGGGCACCATGGTCACCACTGTGCTGGCCGGCTTCGCGCTCACCTGTCTGGACTTCAGGTTCAAGAAGACGCTCATGGCCTGCCTGGTGGCGCTGCTCATGGTGCCCTACGAGATCGTGGTGTTCACCAACTACAGCACCATCGCGGATCTGGGCCTGCTGGACACGTATCCGGCGCTCATCCTGCCCTCGCTGGCCAGCGTGTTCTACATCTTCTACCTCACGCAGTACCTGACGGCCGTTCCGCGCACCTACTACAACGCGGCCAAGGTGCAGGGCTGCGGCGATCTGGAATTCATCTGGAAGGTGATGCTGCCCATGTGCCGGCCGGCGCTGTTCACGATGGGCCTGCTGCTGTTCATCGGCGGATGGAACAACTTCCTGTGGCCCATCCTCGTGACCAACACCACCGAGATGCGTCTGATCAGCAACGGTCTGAGCGCGTTCGCCTCGGAAAGCGGCACGGCGGTGCAGCTGCAGATGGCCGCGAGCGCCATCACCATCATCCCCATCCTCGTCCTGTACGCGATCTTCCACAGGCACATCATCGAAGGAGTTGCTCAAAATGGCATCAAAGGCTGAGTTCGGCGTTCCCGCGGCTCGCGGACCGCGTCGCGACCGCACACGCGTCACGTTCTACCGGGGCGTGCGCACGATCGGCGGCAATCTCATCGACGTGGAGTACGGCGACAGCCACGTCATGTTCGACTTCGGCTGCGCCTACGATCCCGGCGCCGCCGAGCAGCCGCGGAACCTCCCCGATCTGGTGCGTCTGGGCCTCGTGCCCTACCTGCCGGGCATCTTCGACCGGGACATCCCGGTGCCCGGCCACGAATGGCACGCCGACGACCACGCCCATGCGGCCGTGTTCCTCTCGCACGCCCATCTGGACCACACCAAGATGGTCAACTACCTCGACCGCAGCATCCCGCTGTACGCCTCGAACGACACGAAGGCCGTGCTCGAGGCCATGAACACGCACGACGACTTCGACTTCCCGCCGTTCGCACGCGAGCAGGGCGACGCCTCGGCGCCGCACACGCGCCCGATCAACGGCCTGCCGTACGGCGGCGCGGTGCGCATCGGCTCGATTACGGTCACCCTGCTGCAGGTGGACCACGACGCGTACGGCGCGAGCGGATACATCATCGACACGCCGGACCGCCGCATCGCCTACACGGGCGACATCCGCTTCCACGGGTTCCTCAAGGACAAGACCTACGCGTTCCTCGCGGCCGCACGCCGCGCGGACATGCTCATCATGGAGGGCACGGCCCTCTCGTTCTCCGAACCGGGCGTGGGCGAACCCCGTCAGGAAGTCACCGAGGAGGAGGTGTGCGAGCGGATCGCCGCGCTGGTGGGCGACAACGCGCACCGGCAGATCACGTTCAACTACTACCCCACGAACCTCGACCGCATCCGCCATCTCATCCACGCGGTGCCGCGCATGACGGTGCTCGCCGAGCACGAGGCCGCCGTGTACACGGCGGTGACCGGCGAGCAGGTCTACTGGTTCCGCGGACCCGGCGAGCCGGAAGGCGCCGACGAGGCCGTGCGGCTCGACCCGGCGCTCGAGGTGCCGCTGGACGCGCTCCTGAACGACGAGGGCTCCTACTTCTGGCAGCTCGACGACGCCACGCGCGCCGCGCACCAGAAGGACCTGAAGCGCGGCGGGCTCTACGTGCACACCGGCGCCGCCCCGCTCGGCCCCTACGACCCGTCCTACGAGCCGTTCTTCCGGAGCTTCGCGGATCTGGGCATCGACGCGCAGCGCATCAGCTGCGACGGGCATGCGACCGTGGAGCGCGAGTTCGAGATCATCGACACGGTCCGTCCGCACGTGCTCGCGCCCGTGCACGGCGAGCATCCGGAACGCTACCGCAACGACTACGGCATGATGATCCTGCCCGAGCGCGGGCTCGTGGTGGAACTGTAAGCACAACGCTTATCCCGAAATCAGAACACTGAAGGAAACAAGGAACAAGAAAGTAGAACAACCATGAAGCAGTTCAAGTACGTCAAGGCCGTGGCCGCCGTCGCAGCCCTCACCATGGCGCTGGCCGGATGCGGTTCCGGCAATTCCAACGGTGCGGACGCCGAGGATGCGCCTGTCACCACCATCGACAAGGACGTGGAGATCACGTTCTGGCACGCCATGACCGGCGCGCAGCAGACCACCCTGCAGCAGCTGACCGACGAATTCATGAAGGCCAACCCGAAGATCAAGGTGACCCTGCAGAACCAGTCCAGCTACGGCGACCTGCAGCAGAAGCTCACCGCCACCATGCAGAGCCCCAAGAATCTGCCCACCATCACGCAGGCCTACCCGGGCTGGCTGTCCCAGGCGTTCGAGGACGGCACCGTCGTCCCGCTGGACAACTACATCAAGTCCTCCGACAAGAACCTCGCGTTCGACAACTGGGACGACGTGCTCCCCGGCCTGCGCGAGGGCGTGACCTTCGACGGCAAGATCCTCGGCATGCCGTTCAACAAGTCCACCGAGGTGCTGTGGTACAACAAGACCCTGTTCGACAAGCTCGGCATCAAGGTGCCCACCACCTACGACGAGCTGGTCGCCGCCTCGCAGAAGATCAAGCAGTCGGAGAACATCCCCGGCATCGGCTTCGATTCGCTGTCCAACTTCTACATCACGTACCTGAAGAACAACGGCACCGAGTTCAACGAGTCGCTCGACGTCTCCGGCAAGGCCTCCCAGGATGCGTTCAACTGGTACGGACAGGGCGTCAAGGACGGCACCATGCGCATCGCCGGCACCGACAAGTACATGTCCGGCCCGTTCGGCAGTCAGAAGGTGGGCATGTACATCGGCTCCAACGCCGGCGAATCCTTCGTGAAGAAGGGCGCGGAAGGCAAGTTCGAGTACGGCGTGGCCCCCTACCCGGCCAAGTACTCGCTGCAGCAGGGCACCGACATCTACATGTTCGACTCCGCCACGCCCGAGCAGCGCACCGCCGCGTTCATGTACGAGAAGTTCCTGACCAGCAAGGACAGCCAGATCACGTGGGCCGTGGGCACCGGCTACATGCCCGTGCGCTCCAGCGCCATCAAGGACGACAAGTACACCAAGTCCGGCAGCAGCATCGCCCCGATCCTCGCCGACGCGACGAAGAACCTGTTCACCGCGCCGCTGTCCGCCGCCTCGCAGCAGGCCGTGGACGACACCGATTCCGCGCTCGAGGGCTACCTCGCCAACCCGTCGCAGAACCTCACCGACGTGCTGTCCCGCTACAAGGGCACGTTCGATTCCGACGTGAAGCAGTGAGCCCGTCCCGCTGACCTGCCCGCCGGCGGCTATGATCGCCGGCAACCAATCCCATGAACGGCTCCCCGGATTCGCCCCGAACCCGGGGAGCCGTTCGCTTGCCGCGCTCATTGCATTGCATTCGCTTCATCGAAAGGACCATCATGACCGTTTTCAACTGCTCTCCCATGTATCCCGACCGCAAGGTGGCGGTCTTCGACTTCGACGGCACGGTATGCCTCGGCTCGGCGCCGGTGTGGGCGTACGCCGACGCGGTGTTCGCGCACATGACCGACCGCGAGGCCGAGGCTGCGCGCAACGATCTGGGCCGATTCCTTGCCGACCCGACCGCGTTCCCCGACTGCGAGGACGCCTACGACGTGGTCCAGCGCGCCGCCGTGCAGGCCCGCGTGCCCGCCGAGTTCACCGGCGAGGCGTATCTCGCCTCCCGCCGCGCGCTGACCCAGGGCACGCTGGACGTGCGTCCGCCTGAGGGGCTCGGCGCGTTCCTGGACCGTCTGGCCGACGCCGGCTGCGCGTGCGTGCTGGTGACCAACTCGCCGATCATCGGTCTCAAGGAGACACTGACGCGCTTCGGCGTGCTGAACCTGTTCGAGGCCATCCTGCCCGGATCCGGCAAGCCCGACGGCTGGACGGACGTGATCCGCCGGCTCATCGGAGGCGACGGCGCCCGCGAGGACGGCAACGGCGGCACCGGAGCCGATCAGCCCGCGCAGGCCGCAGCCGGAACCGATACCGCCGCGGAAGGCCGCGTCCACCGCCTGCTGAGCATCGGCGACCACTGGATCAACGACATCGCCCCCGTCGCCCGCCTCGGCTACGCCACCGCGTACATCCACGAGCCGATAGCCGGCCGGAACCCCACGTTCTGCGCGCCGCGTCTGGCGGACATGACGGACGACATCCTGACCCGCTTCTGAGGCTTCCGGGCCGCCGCGCGCTGCCGATCCGCACTGCCGGACTTGCGCCGCGCGATACCGGGCAACCCGACCCGCGGTCCATACTGCCCGCTCCGCGTGCACGCTGTCCGTGTTACCCGCCGTTCGCACCGCCGTTCGCACTGCCTATCCCGCGTGCCCGCTACCCGTCCACTGCACGATCGGTCCAACCTGTACCCCCAAATTCGCAGCTTGGACCGAATGGAAGAAAAATCAGCCTCCGAGGGGCCGTTTTTTCGCATGATCGGTCCAAGCTGCCAAAACAGGGGCACAGGTTGGACCGAATGGAAGAAACCGGTAGCGCGTGCTACCGGTCCGCGCTACCGGTCCGCGCTACCGGTCCGCGCTTCGGGCCCGCGCTACCGGTCCGACATGGCGAACGCGTTGCGCATCAGGTTGCTGGACGTATACAGTACCTGAGCGAGCAGGTCCGCAGTCTGCGTCTTGAGGTAGTCGGCCATGGCCTGGTTGGCGAGCTCCAGATCACCGAACACCTCGTGCGGCTCCTCGCTGCGCGTCTCGTCACTCACCGTCGCGTCCGCCTCGGCGGAATCCACGGCGGCGTCGGTGTGCGCGATGAGCCGGTGCCCGTAGGTGAGCACGTTCTCGCGGTAGTGCTCGATGGCATTGCGGTTCGCCACGTAATGCGGGTCCGCCAGCGCGGCGATGATGCGGTTGGTCCAGTACAGCGAGTCGGTGCTCACCTCCGCGGTGGTGTTGTTCAGGTATGCGGGCGTCTGCGTCACGTTCGCATAGAACGGGGCAAGCGACGTGAACGGATTGGAACCGTAGGAGATCCACATCACCGAACGGTTCGACTCGGAGACGTACGGGCGGATCTGCAGCGCCACGAGCTGCCCGTTGCGGTTGATGCCGATCGGACGGTAGCGTCGGCGCGTCTCCTCGGTGCCGCGCGTGCCGTACGGGTCGTACGGGGTGCCCTCGAAGTGCGAGCTCATGAGGAAGTCCACGTCCTCGATGCTCACCTTGCTTTCCGGCCGACGGCACCACGGAATGTCGTCCGAGTCGGGCGTGTAGCGGGCGGCGGGCGAATCCCAGTCGTCGCTCGGGTTGAGGTAACGCTGCATGTACCAGGCGCGCGGCGTGTTGTAGATGTGATCCCGGTCGGAGCGCGTGCCGAACAGGCGGCGCGGATTGAGGTGATGCGGGTCCGCATCCATGGACACGTCGAGATGGTTGGAGCCGATGAACTCGCGCATGTCCGCGCTGCACATGTATTCGCGCTGTTCGCCGAGCGCGTCCTCGAGGTCGAAGTCGTCCAGCCCGAGCTGGTTGGGGATGGCCGCATAGCAGTCGTCCGGCACGCGGCGGGCAATCCAGTGGTGGCCGCCGATGGTCTCCACGTACCAGATCTCGTCCACGTCGGAAATGGCGATGCCGTTGGCCTCATACGTGCCGTAACGTTCCAGCAGCGCACCGAGCCGCTCCACGCCCTCGCGCGCGGTATGCACGTACGGCAGCACGAGCGTGATGAAGTCCTCCTCGCCGATGCCACCGGGCTGTTCGGCGCGGTATTCCGGCGTGCCGGGCTCCCCCACGGCCGGGCGCAGCGCCACCATCGGGTCTGCGGCGAGCACCCGCTCGTTGACCGCGATGGTTTCCGTGGCGCTCATGGCCACATTGTGCACGCTGGCGCCGGCCTCCGCGAGGATGCCGCGGCCGGGCAGCGCGTTGGGCACGATCGCATACAGGCACGGGTCGTCGGGCAGGTCCTTGGTCATGTGGCTCAGCTCGCTCACGTAGTGCCGCGGCTGGTCCTCGGGCCTCACCGCCACGAAGCGCTTGGGATCGTACCTGCCGGAACCGGAATCGTCGTTGCGGGCCACGATCGTGGAACCGTCGTAGCTCGCATCCTTGCCGATGAGAATAGTGGTGCATGACATGGCCTCCACTGTAGGAGCAACGGTAAACGTCGGCACTGCCGGCGGCGGACGGTGGACGGAGACCGGCCGACCGACAACCGGCAACCGGCCCCGGGGCAATCCGCCGGACACCCGCGCGCGCTACCATGTGCTCGTGAACGAGAGAGCGAACGCACGCCAATCCGACCGTATCCCGATCCCGGCCCCGGACGCCGGCACCGCCCGTCAAGACGGCACCCGTCTCGGCGGCTCCCGCGCATACCTCATGTGGGGCATGGGACTGCTGGGCTACCTGTTCGCCGTGGTATGCCGCTCCTCGCTGTCCGCCACCGGCATCGAGGCCGCCAACCACTTCCACACCACGAGCACCGCACTGTCCGGATTCCTGTACCTGCAACTGTTCGTCTACGCGCTCATGCAGGTGCCGGCCGGCGTACTGCTCGACCGGTTCGGCGCTCGGGCGCTCATCGCCTCGGGAGGCCTGCTCATGGCGGCCGGCCAGTCCACGGTGGCGCTCGCGCCGGTCACGTGGCTTGCGGTGGTGGGCCGCGGCGTGGTCGGACTGGGAGACGCACTGGTGTTCATCTCGGTGGTCCGGCTCGTCTCCGCATGGTTCCCGGTCCGTCAGGCGCCGCTGCTCACCCAGCTGACCTCGGTGATCGGCGGTCTCGGGCAGATCATCTCCCTCTACCCGTTCGCATGGCTGCTGCATCTGACCGGCTGGCAAGCCGCGTTCCTGTCCGTCGCCGGCGTAGGCGTGTTCGTGGCGGCCGCGGTGTTCCTGTCGGTGCGCGACGATCCGCATCAGACCTCCCGCCATCACGACCGCCCCGCAGGCGGACTGGCTGCGGCGGTGCGCGGATTCGGCGCGGCCCTGCGCTCCCCGGGCACGATCTGCGGTTTCTTCGTGCATTTCAGCACCTGGTTCCCGATCAACATGATGAACCAGCTGTGGGGTCTGCCGTTCCTGCTGGCCGTGGAGGGGTGGTCTCGCGGGCAGGCCAGCGCCTATCTGGGCGCCGGCGTGGTGATCAACATGGTGTTCGGTCCGGTCATGGGCCGTCTCGCCGGCATCCATCCGATCCACGGTCGCGCCGCCGTGGTGTACGTGTCCGTGGGCGCGCAGATCCTGCTGTGGACCGTGCTGTTCCTCACTCCGGGACCGCACCCGACGTGGTTCATGGTCCTGCTGCTCATCGCCATGACGAGCGGCGGCCCCGCCTCGAACATCGCCATGGACTACGTGCGGGACACGAACCGACCGGCGAATCTCGGCTCTGCCACCGGGTTCGCGAACACGGGCGGGTTCCTGTCCTCCACCATCGTCTTCCTGGGCTTCGGCCTGCTGCTGGACATGCAGGGCGCCACCGATCCGAGCCTGTACACCGCGCAGACGATGCGCATGGCCGCACTCATCCAATACCCGCTGTGGACGGTGGGGCTGACCGGCTTCACGCTCATGCTCCGCCCCACACTGCGGCTCATCCGCGCCCGCGGGGACTGACCCGCCGGCCGTTGCGCCTCGCTATGCTGGTTCCATGAGATTTCTTGGCAACGTGCTGTGGATCGTTCTGGGCGGTCTGGCCATCGCGATCGAGTGGGCGGCGGTCGGGCTGGTGCTGTGCGTCACGATCGTGGGCATTCCCCTGGGGTTGCAGGCCTTCAAGATGGCCGGGCTGACGCTCACGCCGTTCGGTATGACCGTGCGCTACGGCGGCGGGTTCGGCTCGGCGGCGGCCAATCTGGTGTGGGTGGTGCTGGCCGGCTGGTGGCTTGCGCTGAGCTACGTGCTCGCCGGACTGGTCAACTGCGTCACGATCATCGGCATCCCGTTCGGCATCCAGTCGTTCAAGATGGCCAAGCTCGCGCTGTTCCCCTTCGGCGCGGACGTGCGCTAGAGCCAGTGGAGCGTCTGCATATTGCGCCATCATGTTGGCTGAACGGCGGCAGATGGCTCCTGCAGCGGGACATTACGTCATTGACGGATGGGCCGGCCGTCAGCCCTGTCTGCTGATGCCGCCCTTGTGGCCGGTCGCCTTGAACGGCATGAATCCCTTGCCCCGGCCTTTGCCCTTGCCGTTGCCACCGGTGACCGCGCCCACCGGACAGCCGCCGGGCCATACCTTGCCGGAGCATGTGCGCTTGGCGTCGAGCGCCTGCTGCCACGGCGTGCGGCCGGCTTGGCCACCGGATTCGCCGGACTGACGGGCGGCATGCCCGGGACCGGAATGGGAAGAAGTCGTCATACCTGCCAGTATTACCATGAAAGTGCATCACGATCATGGCATCCGGCCGCCCCGCAACCATACCTACCTGCGAGCCCGATGCCGTCCCAGTCCCAAGGAGGCACACCATGACGCTGCTCGAACCGCCCGCCATTCCCGTCCGCCGCGCACACGACGGCCTCGAACTGCCCGCCATCGGCTTCGGCACCTACAAAGTCAATGGATTCGCCGGCGTGAGCGCCATCCGTTCCGCGATCGAGGTGGGCTACCGGCTCATCGACTCGGCGTTCAACTACGAGAACGAGGGCGTGGTCGGCCGTGCGATCCGCGAATCCGAAGTGCCGCGCGAGCAGATCATCGTCACCTCCAAGCTGCCCGGCCGCCACCACCAGTACGACCAGGCCCGCGCCACCATCGAGGAAAGCGTGGCTCGCATGGGACTCGACTACATCGACCTGTACCTCATCCACTGGCCCAACCCGTCTCAGGGCCAGTTCGTCGAGGCGTGGCAGGCGCTCGTGGATGCGCAGCGGCAGGGCATCGTGAGGCACATCGGCGTGAGCAACTTCCTGCCCGGGCACATCGACCTGCTCATCCGCGCCACCGGCGTCACCCCGGCGGTCAATCAGGTGGAACTCCACCCGTTCTTCCAGCAGGCCGACCAGCGCGCATACGACGACGCGCACGGCATTATCACCGAGGCGTGGAGCCCGCTCGGCCGCGCCAACCAGATGCTCAAGGACCCGACCGTCGTGCGCATCGCGGAAAAGCACCATGTCTCCCCCGTCGCCGCCATCCTGCGCTGGCATCTCCAGCTCGGCGACGTGGCGATCCCGAAGTCCACGCACCCGGACCGCCAGCGCGCCAACCTCGACCTCACCGGCTTCACGCTCGACGAGGACGACATGGCGCAGTTCGCCGCCATGGACAATCCGGAGGGCTACACGTTCGGGCAGAACCCGCACTGGCACGAGGAGCTCTAAGGCTTCGCATCCTGCCGCCGCTCCGCTCGACACCGCCGCCGGACCGCCAGCCACCGCCATGCGATCGTCGCCGCCCAGATAACCGGCGTGGCGACGATCGCGCCGGATGCCACGAGCGGCCAGGACGACCCGGCGACCGCGGTGAGGCTCGTCATCGCGGTCGCCACGTCGTACATGCCGTGCGCCACGATCATCGGCGTGATCATGCCGACCCGCCGGTACAGCATCACCGCCAGCACGGGCCACACCGCAATCGCGAATGCAGCCCAGCCGTAGTACAGGTGGAACGGCACGCGCAGGCCCACCGCCACGCACGTCACCAGCCACCAGGGAGCGCCCACCCATCTCAGGGCCGTCACCGTGAATCCCAGCAATACCAGCTCCTCGGTGGGGCCGGCGAAGAACATGTTGACCAAGTACAGTGCGGCCGCCGCCCCGCTTTCATACCGCGTGCCGAACGGATAACTGTGGAACGTGGTGCGCAGCAAGGCCGAAGCCACGTCGATCGCGGCGAACCCGGCGAGCATGCAGAATACGTAGGCGAATCCGGCGTCCCACCAGCGGCGGAGGGTCTCGCCCGGTTTCCGTACCGGGATGGGGCGGAAACGGAAACCCGCGCGGGGTCGTGTACCGGATCCGGCGGCCGCCCCACCGCCGGCACGGCGTTCGTGCGGCCGCGGCCGCACGAACGCGAATCCGCAGGTCAACCGCCGGACCGCGCAGAACGCCGCCGCTGCAGCGGCGGTCAGCAGCACATGGTTCCCCAGTCGGCGCATCTGTCCCGCCACGGTAACCGTGCCGGACGTGTTCGCGCCGGAATCCGCAGTCAGGGCACGAATCGCCGCAACGATGCCGTCACCCCAGCCCCACCGGTACAGCGCCGCCAGCACGGCGATCACCGCAATTACCGCCACGGCCCGGCGCCCACTGGCGACCGGACGTATCCATACGTCGAGTGCATTCGCCGTTCCGAGTCGGAGCATGCCCGGGTCCGCACTGTATGCTCCGGCATCGGGTCCTTCGTTATGGGTACCGGTCATATTCGGAGCATTCAGGGCATCTGGGGCATCCGACTTCCACGCTGTCATGCCGTGCACTCTAGCAGGGCAACATGATGCCGCGCCGGGCTCACCGGTGCGGGGAACCCGGCGGATGCTCCCGAGACCAAGGAACCAAGCGGTCCGCAACCGCAATGCCAAGGGCTTTCCGCGCTCGTGGGGAAGATTCCGGACGATGCGGCAAGCCATCTGCGCTCGTGGGGGACATTGCCGCGGCCATACCGGCATAAAAACACCGCATCGCAACGCCATGACGCCAGTGTCCATGCCTTTGGGCGTACAGAAGTCCCCCACGAACGCAGATACCATCGCGCAGATGCCGGAATCTTCCCCACGAATGCGGAATAGCCGCAATGCCGAACGACATTACCCTCCAACAGCGCCCGTCGCATCGGTCCATCGCCGCATCCGGCGGACCCGGCGGCCGGAGCCGGGCCGCCGATGCGGGAGTGAAGGCTGAACGGCAGGGGCACTATGCCGGTACGCATTGCCGCACGCCGCTTGTCGATCGAGAGACGCAGCTTTCCGGGACGACGCCCGGGTACGCATTGCCGCACGGGCCGGCCGAGGGCGGCGATATCCCGTCGCGCACCATGATGCCACGCCGCCATATAATGAAGCCACGCGCGCCGGCGAGCGCATCGCCGCAGAAAGCCAAGGAGGCCAGCCATGCCGCATTCCCCATTCTCGCAGGCGGAAAGTCCGTCGGCGCTGCCGGTGAAGCTGCGCTTCGCCGCATCGCTCGGCAGCGCCGGCGACGGCCCGCTGTTCCTCATGTTCCACGGCTACGGCAACGACGAGCGGGAGATGATCCGCATTCTCGACGCGGCCGTTCCCGGAGCAGACTATTTCTCGTTCCGCGGCACCCACGACCGGCCGTACATGGGAGGAGCCTACTGGTATCCGGACGGATGCGACGTGGAGGAGCGCCGGCGCGCATGCCACGCAGTCGGCACAGGCGTGACGGGCCTGCTGGATGCGTCGGCGTTCGCGCATCGACGGAAAGTGCTGGTCGGTTTCTCGCAAGGAGGCTATCTGTCCTACCGGCTGACGCTCGAGCACCCCGACCTGTTTGACGCGGCGATTCTGCTCAGCCCGTCGTTCCGCGGCGAGGAACATGCAGATCCGGCCGCGCTCGGCAGCAGGACCGCGTTCCTGCTGCTGTACGGCGCCGAGGATCGGGTCATTCCTGCGGCCGATCAGTCCGCAGCCCGCCGCGTGCTCGGCGCGACCGGCCGCTACACCTACCGCGAATACCCGGGCATGGGCCATGCGGTGTGCGACGGGGAGATCGCAGACATTCGAGCCTTCGTGGAGAACCTGAACGGTCGAAAGGCCTGATCGACCGGCGGATCTGACCGCTCGGAGAATCTGACCGCTCAGAAGACGAGCTGCACGAGCACCATGTAGAGCACGGTTCCTCCGGCGATGGACACCAGCATGCTGCGCTTCCACCAATGCAGCAGAATGATCGCCGCGATCGCTATGGCTTCGGGAATGCCGTGCGAGCCGGATGCGAACGAGACGTCCTTGAGCGAGTAGACCACGAGCAGCCCGGTCATGGCGTACGGCAGCACCTTGCCGAGGTAATCCACGAGCTGCGGCGGGCGTTTGGAGTCCGGGAACACAAGGAACGGCAGGAACCGGGTGAGCATGGTGCCGAGCGCCACCACGGCGATGGTCGTCACGGCCTGCCAGACGGTCATGGTCATCGCGCGGTCTCCTTGTCCCCGCCGTTCCCGTCCCCGCCGCGGTCGTCCAGCAGGGGTCGCAGGGCGAGGAACAGGACGAGCATCACGACCATGGCGGGAATCATGAACCGGCCCGAACCGAAGATCAGCAGGCATGCCACGGACGATGCCACGCCGATGATGGCGGGCAGGTGTTTGCGCGCGGCGGCCGCAACCGCCGTGGCCATCGCGCCGACCGCGGCACGGGCCCGCTCGCGGAAGGCGGACGGCATACGCAATGCGCCGCGGCCCGCCGACCGTCCGCCGCGCTCGATCTGCCGTTTCCTGCCCATCCACTGGTCGAGGAAGATCGTCAGAAACAGTGCGGTGAGCACGAATTCGATGCCACGCGTGCTGAACGGCAGCATCCCGCCCGCCAGCCATCCCAGCGCCGCGCCGGCGATCCAGTACCAGCGGTTGAGCACAGAGACGAACGTCATGAACCAGCCGTGGTCCACGGTCGGCGGAATCTGCGCGCTGGAGTTGATGGCGAAGGTTTCGTCGCACATGGCGAAAATGAGATACGGTTTCTTCCAGCCGAGCCCGCGGAACCGGCCCAGCATGGACAGTCCGTAGAACAGGTGCCGCGCGTTGACCATGAGTGCGAGCAGGAACGCGGCGAGGGGATCGAACGCGGAGAGCAGCAGGTTCACGGTCACGAATTCCATGGATCCGGCGAAGATGAAGAACGCCATGCCCACCGGATACCAGAAGCCGAAGCCCTGCGCATGCATGAGCAGCCCGTAGGATCCTCCCAGAAACAGGAATCCCGTGGCGATGGGCACGGTGAGCGGGAACGCGGCACCGAACGCAGTGCGAATGGCCGCCATCCGAACGGACTTGTCGTTCCGAGCGTCGTTTTGCTCGTTCTGGCCGGTTCGGTCGGCTCGACCGGCTCCTACCCGAGCGGATTCGTCGGCACGGATTCCGGCCTGGCCGGCGGCCCCGGACCATCCGTCCCGCCCGAGATCCGTCCCGCTCGCCATATGCGCTCGCACCGCCGCCTGCCCTTTCCATTTCGTCCGATTCAGACCCGCACCATCATAGTCGCGGGCTCGCCCGGACCACCCGCCACGTTCCGCGCAGCAGGGCGCCTCGGCACGGACGCGGCGCGCGCTCAGCCGACGAGCCGCATGAGCATGGGCAGCGCGGGCATGAGCACGGCGGCCCCGAAGATCACCATGAGCGTGCCGAGGAACAGGAACGGTCGGGTCATGCCTTCCCATGCGGGCAGCCGCCGCACCGTGCGCACGCCGTAGGTGACGCCCGAGAGCACGAATGACAGCATGCCGAATACGAACAGCGGGCCGCCCACCACCAGCAGACCCATCTGCGAAAGCAGGTTCATGTCCATCATTTTGGCCTCCTTCCAGCCGTTCGTCGGGGTTCGCATCCATCGCGCCCCGATTGTGTCTTCAGTGTCCCAGATCGCGCGCCGCCGCGCCCTCATGCGTCGGAATGATCATGACGTGCGTCCGTCACCCGCCCTCATCCTTGGGGATGATGCGCCCCGCAAGCCACGCCATGCCTTCCGGAAAAGTTCACCTGCGCTTCAACTACGTTGGCAGGTTCCGCCGCCGGCCCCTTTTAAGCTGGAGTACGTAGAGCCGTTCACATGATGAAACATGGAGCAAGAGCAATGGGTTCGACATCGCACATCATCGAGCGCATCAACCGTATCTACCCTTCGCTTCATCCGGCCGAGAAGCAGGTCGCCGCATTCGTGCGCGACCGCATCGACCTCATCGGTTCGCTCACCGTGGGGCAACTGGCCGAGCGCTGCGAGGTCAGCCAGCCCACGGTGATCCGTCTCACCCGCAAGCTCGGGTTCAACGGGTACCGCGAGTTCCGTTACGCGATCGCGCACCCGCAGCCCGAATCGGAAGCGCTGGACGAGGCGGCCTTCAACCCTCTGGAAGGGTTCAACCTGCATCCGTGGGACAATCCCGATGACGTACCGCACAAGACTGTGGCAGCCGCGACGACGATCCTCAACGAGATGCTCTCCACGCTTGACAACAAGTCGTTCCGCCGCGCGGTCACGCAGCTGTCCCGCGCGCGCGTGATCGACATCTACGCGGTGGAGGATTCGCTCGCCCCCGCCACGGACCTCAACACCAAGCTCAGCTACCTGGGCCTGCAGTCGCGCCTGCACTTCGACCCGTACCTGCAGCAGATCTCCGCCGCGCATCTGACGGCCGCGGATCTGGCGGTCGCCATCTCCTACTCCGGTTCCTCCAGCGACACGGTCAAGGCGCTGCGTCTGGCGAAGAGTCAGGGCGCGTCCACGCTGGGCATCACCAACAATGCGGGTACGCCCGTGGCCAACTGGTCCGACGTGACCCTGCTCGCCGGGCGCGATTCGCACACCATCTACGGCAACGCGATCTTCTCGCGCATCTCCCACGCCGCCCTGGTGGACATGCTGTACATGGGCGTGATCCTCACCGACTACACGCGCTACGCCGCCGTGCTCGACTCTTCGGGCCGCGCCATCGCCGACCGCGCGTTCGAGGCCTGAGCACGCGCGCAGCTCAGCAACCTGCGCGCACCAGCCATGCCCCATCGACTACGTTGACTACGTAGCTTCCGTGTAGCTTAACTTATTGTTCACCGCAGTTTGAACAACCTTTTCCCTGATGTCCCGTTCAGCCCCCACAACGCGCGCGACCATTGAATTGGTTCCGCAAGGGACCGGCAATACCAACCAAACAACAGCCAAAACCGCATAACTGAACACCGATCCCGCACGGCCCGAAGCATCCACGCTGTTTCGGAAGGGGAAGGCCGCGCACACATAGAAGCACGAAGGTCAAGGAATATGCTCGAACTCAAGAACATCACCAAGTCATTCGGGGACGCGCACGTCCTCAACGGCATCAGCCTCACTCTGGACAACGGCAAGATCATGTCGATCCTCGGCCCCTCCGGCGGCGGCAAGACCACGCTGCTGAACATCATCCTCGGCATCACCGAGGCCACGAGCGGCCAGCTCATCTACAACGGCGAGGACCTCACGGACGTGCCGATGGAGAAGCGCGGTTTCAACATCGTATTCCAGGACTACGCGCTGTTCCCGAACCTCACCGCGTACGAGAACATCACCTACGGCCTGAGGAACAACCCGGGCATCTCCTCCGAGAAGGAGATCAAGGACATGATTTCCCTGCTGGGCCTCGAGGAGCACCTGGGCAAGCGCATCGACGAGCTGTCCGGCGGCCAGAAGCAGCGCGTGGCGCTGGCCCGCACGCTGGTCATGAAGCCGAAGCTGCTGCTGCTGGACGAGCCGCTGTCCGCCCTGGACGGCGTGATCAAGGAGTCCATCAAGGCCAAGATCAAGCAGATCGTCGAGCAGTACAAGCTCACCACCATCATGGTCACCCACGATCCGGAGGAGGCCTGCACGATGAGCGACAAGGTCCTCATCATCAACCACGGCAAGATCGCCCAGTACGACACCCCGGAGAACATCATCGAGCACCCGGCGAACGACTTCGTCAAGAAGTTCATCCTCCACCAGCTCGAGGTAAAGCGCAACAACATCTACACGCTCTTCAACGAGGGCGACGCCGCGCAGGCCGCCGAGGCCAACGCGCAGGCCGTCCGGAACGCGGAGGCCTGATAGTCATGTCGGTCGAATCCATCCAGGCGGGCAAGCAACTGCCCAACGTCGCCCCGGAGATCTCCAACCACGAGCGGCGTCCCCGCGCCCCCAAGCAGACCGAGCTGTGGACGCTGCTGGTCATCGTCTCGATCGCGTTCCTCGCGTTCCTCGTGGTGCCGATGGTCACCGTCATCGTCAAGTCGTTCCAGACCGGCGACGGCGCGGCCACGCTGTCCAACTACTGGGCGGTGCTCTCCCGCCCCGAGTTCGGCACCTCGGTGGCCCACTCGCTCATCGTCGCGGCCACGAGCGCGCTGGTCGCCGTGCTGCTCGCGTTCCTGCTGGCCTATACGGTCAACTGCACGAACGTGCCGAACGGCCTGAAGAAGGCCATCACCCTGCTCACCCAGGTGCCGATGCTGCTGCCGACCATCACGTACGGCTTCGCCATCATCTACTCGTTCGGCAAGCAAGGCCTCATCACGCGCCTGTTCGGCTTCCAGCTGTTCGATATCTACGGCTTCAACGGCCTGCTCATCGGCTACGTGATCTACACGCTGCCCACGTGCTTCCTACTCATCAACAACAGCTTCCAGTTCGTGGACAAGAAGTTCATCATCGTCTCGCACATCATGGGAGACAAGCCGTGGACCACATTCCTCAACACGGTGGTCCGCCCGCTGATCGGCACGATGGCGATCGCATTCATCCAGTCGTTCTTCCTGGCGTTCACCGACTACGGCATCCCGACCTCGGTGGGCGGCGAGTACGACGTGCTGGCCATGACGCTGTTCAACCAGATGCTCGGCTCGATCCCGAACTTCAACCGCGGCGCCGTGATCGCCGTCGTGATGCTCATCCCCTCGATCATCTCGATCATTCTGGTGACCGTGCTCGAGCGCTTCGCGATCCGCTACAACAAGATCTCGCAGGTCGAGCTGCCCAAGGGCAAGAAGCGCGACTGGCTGTGCGGCATCGGCTCGATCGTCACCCTGGTGTGCGTGCTGAGCCTGTTCGCGGTGATCATCCTCATCCCATTCGTCACGGAATGGCCGTTCAACACGAGCTTCACGTTCAGCCACATCACCGCGCTGTTCACCGATTCGGAGCTCACGCAGGTGTACACCAACTCGCTGTACGTGGCCGTGATGACCGCCGTCATCGGCTGCCTGTTCGCCTACGCGGCCGGTCTGGTCACCTCCCGCTCGAAGCTGCCGAACTGGGCGCGCCGCACGGTGGACGCCATGAGCTCGATCATCAACACGGTCCCCGGCATGGTGCTCGGCATCGCATTCCTGTTCGTGTTCTCCGGCACGAGCCTGCAGAACACGTTCTGGATCCTCATCGTGGCGAACATCGTGCACTACTTCGCCACGCCGTACCAGATGATCAAGGATTCGCTCACCAAGATGAACGCCTCGTGGGAGACCACGGCGAAGCTCATGGGCGACAGCTGGTTCAAGACGATCGTGCGCGTGGTCACCCCGAACGCGCTGCCGACCATCCTGCAGGTGTTCAGCTACTACTTCGTCAACGCGATGGTCACCATCTCCGCGGTGGTGTTCCTGACCGGCGCCCGCACGCAGGTGATCACCACCAAGATCTCCGCGCTGCAGCACGTGGCCAAGTTCGACGAGATCTTCGCCCTGTCCCTGCTGATCCTGGCGACGAACCTGATCGTCAAGGGCGTGGTGGCGCTGCTCACCCGCGACCACAGCCGCGAGAAGGCGAAGGCGACCGCCAAGGCCAAGGTGCCGCAGGTGGCCGTGGCCGCCGCCGCGGTGCGCCCGGACGCCGCGCAGACCGCCGCCGCCCAGACCGCCGCGAACGGCAGCCCGGACTTCCCGCTGCCCACCTCCGGCAACCGCAGGGCCCGCAACATCTTCACCGGCGCGCTGTCCGCCGTGCTCGCGGTGCTGCTCGTGGCCTTCGGCTTCGGCGCGACCGCCTCGAGCGCGAACGGCCAGGTGGTCATCTACACCAACGCCGACGACGAGGCCGTGGTGGCCTTCCAGAACGCGCTGGACAACAACGGGTTCAAGGGCCAGTACATCATCCAGAGCTTCGGCACCTCCGAACTGGGCGGCAAAATGCTGGCCGAGGGCAAGGCGCTCGAGGCGGACATGCTGACCATGAGCTCCTACTACGTGGATTCCGCGCAGGACCGCAACCACATGTTCGCGGACCTCACGGACGTGAAGACCAAGCTGCTCGGCACCTCGGAGAACTCGAAGGCCCCGGCCTACCGCTCCCCGACCACCGCGCAGGAGGGTGCGATCATCGTCAACACGAAGACGCTCGCCTCCTCCGGCGTCCCGGAGCCCAAGAGCCTCAAGGATCTGGCCGATCCGCAGTACAAGGGCCTGATCTCCGTGCCGGACATGGAGGGCTCCTCCACCGGCTGGCTCATGATCCAGGCCATCGCGGATGCGTACGGCACGGGCGCTGAGGGACAGAAGATCCTCACGGACATCTACCGCAACGCCGGACCGCACCTCGAACAGTCCGGCTCCGGCCCGCTCAAGGCCGTGCGTTCGGGCGAGGTGGCCATCGGCTTCGGCCTGCGTCATCAGGCCGTGGCGGACAAGGCCAAGGGTCTGCCGATCGACTTCGTGGATCCCTCCGAGGGCAACTACTCGCTGACCGAGTCGGTGGCGGTGCTGGACAAGGGCCGCGCCACCAACCCGAAGGCGCAGCAGATGGCCGCCGTGATCATCGACAAGGGCCGCAAGGAGCTGCTCCAGACGTACCCGACCCCGCTCTACCAAGGCGAGAAGGCCGCGGCGAATGCCTCGAAGAACTCCAAGTCCTTCCCCCAGCCCCTGACCGTCGATCTGCTGCAAGAGCATCAGGACTTCTCCTCCGCCTGCAAGCGCGCAGCACAGAGCGAGTGACGGCCTAGCCAGCCCCTCGCCGCCCCCCCCCCGCATGGCCCGGTTGGCCCGGTCTCACGTCCTGAGCCTCCGGGCCATGCGGTTCCCCGCCCCATTACCATGTTTGGTAGGCCCTGATGGTCGGGGCCGGGTCGCCGGTTCCGGTATGACTCTCTCGCCCTGTCGTTGATGATCCGGGGGGTGTTGTCGCCGGGAACGGGGACGTTCGCAGACCGCTGATAGGAACCAGGCCGGCAGCACGGACGCTTCGGGGCGCATGGCGCAGGTCTCTCCGTAATGTGGGTGCGGCGCGGGCGTCCGGAT